>NZ_BAAAPK010000001.1:1844290-2459053 GCF_039531105.1 Microbacterium lacus | reverse complement strand
GATCACCAGGCCCGCGAGAGCGCCCACCACGGTGCCGTTCAGGCGGATGTACTGCAGGTCGCGACCGACCATGAGCTCGATCTTCTCGGTCGTCTCGGCGGCGTCCCACCGCTCGACCGTGTCGGTGATGATCGAGGCGATGTCGTGCCGGTAGCGGTCCACGAGGAAGACCGCGGCATCGGTGACCCAGCCGTCGACGCGGCGCTGGAGGGCGGCATCCGTCGTGAGTCTCGTGCCGATCTCGGCGAGGGCCTGGTCGATGCGCCGCCGCAGCCCGCTCCCGGGGTCGGCGAGGGAGTCCAGCAGCCCGGCCTTCGCGGTGTTCCACGCCTCGGCGGCGAGTTCGCGCACGCGCGGGCTGTCGAACAGCGTCGCTTTGGTCTCCTCCAGACGTGCCATCGTCACGGGGTCGTGCTGCAGGTTGTCCGACAGACGCGCGAGGTAGCCGTCGATCGCGATGCGGGCCGGATGCCGGGGGTCGGCCTTCACGGCCGCGACGAACTTGACGGCCTCGTTGTAGACCGTGTCATCGACCAGGCGCGAGGCGACCGAGGGGACCCACGCCGGCAGGCGGCGTGAGACGAGTCCGGAGAACGACGCCTGATTGGAGGTCAGCCAGGTGGCGATGCTGTCGATCGCGAGATCGACCGCGCCGTGGTGGGCGCCGGACTCGACGATCCGCCCGAGCCAGCCGCCGAGCGGCGGTCCCCACTCGGGATTGATCAGGTGCTTGCGGGCGAGGTCCTCGATGATGTCGCTGACGTCGTCGTCGCTCAGGGCGCGCAGGATCCCCGCCGCCATGAGCGATCCCTCCGCTCCGACCCGCTCGGCATGCACGGGGACGCTCAGCCATTCGCCGAGCTTCGCCGCGATCGCCGTCTCCTCGAGCTTCGTGCGCACGACGTCGCCACGCAGGAACTCGGTCTCGACGAACTCACCCAGGTTGCGGCCGATCTCGTCCTTGCGATTCGGGATGATCGCGGTGTGCGGGATCGGGATGCCGAGCGGATGCCGGAACAGCGCGGTCACCGCGAACCAGTCGGCGAGCGCTCCCACCATGCCGCCCTCCGCGAACGCGCGGACGTAGGCGAGCGGCGGGTACTGCTCCTGGAAGGCGAACGCGATCACGAACAGAACCGCCATGAACAGCAGTGCGCCGAGGGCGACGCCCTTCATGAGCCGCAGCCCGCGGCGACGCTCCTGATCTGCCGGACTCAGCAGCGCGGTGGGAGTGCGGGTCATCCCGCCAGCATCGCACGCCGTTCGTGGCGTACGGTCGTGCCGCTCTCAGGAAGACCGCAGCGCGTCAGGGCTGCAGCGGGCCGAGCCACGCGGCCGCGACGGTGGCGTGCGCGGATTCCGGGTCGGACGGGTGGAACTGCCCAGCCAGGACGTCTCGGTACAGCCTGCTGAGTTCGGCGGAGGAGAAGTAGGACGCGCCGCCGGCGACGAGCATCGCCTCGTCCACGACGCGCTTGGCCATCGTCACGGCACGATGCTTGACACCGGAGAGCAGCGCGAACCACTGCGCACCGTGATCGGCGCTCTCGTCGACGTCGCGGCTGATCGACGCGAGCTCGGGCGGCAGGGCGTCGTACACGAGCGCCATCTCGGCGATGCGCCAGCGGATGTCGGGATCCTGGCTGTAGGGGAGCCCGGTCTTCTTCGACGTGCGAGCGGTCGCCGTCTGCACGGCCAGCTCGAGAGCCCGACGAGCGATCCCGGTGTACACCGAGGCCAGCAGGATCTCGAAGACGCTGAAGATGCCGAACACGAGCGGATCGGGGTTCGGGCCGGGCGCGAGGCGCCGCACGATGCGGTCGGCCGGTGCGAGGGCGCCGTCCAGTCGGGTCGTCCGTGACTGCGTGCCCCGCATGCCCAAGGTGTCCCAGTCGTCCTTGACGCTCAGACGGCCGGCGGCCTCCTCGGCGCGCGGGACGAACGCGTAGACCATGCGCGGTCCGTCCGGTGACGTGGTGTCCAGTCCGTGCAGGCCGAGCTGCGTCCACACCGGGGAGAGCGAGGTGAAGATCTTCGTCCCGGTGAAGCCGTATCCGCCGTCCGGCTGGGGCACGGCATCCGTGTCGCTGCCGAAGAGCACGAGATCGTTGCCGGCTTCGCTGATGCCGAAGGCGAAGACCTCACCCGCGACCGCGCCGGTCTGGACGAACCGCAGGTCGTCGATGCCGCGGTCGGCGAGCACCTTCGCGACGCCCGTCCACACCAGGTGCATGTTGATCGCGAGCGCGGTCGCGGGGGCCGCTCCGGCGAGGCGCTGCTGCAGGAGCGATACTTCGGCCAGGCTCAGGCCCGCCCCGCCGAGCGCGCTCGGCACGAGGACAGACAGATATCCCGCCGCGCGGAGGTCGGTGAGGTCGTCGTGCGGGAACGTGTTCTCGCGATCGTGCGCGGCCGCCCGTTCCCGGATGCGGTCCAGCAGGTCGTCGGGAAGGATGCCGGCCGGGTCGAAGTCGCTCACCACACCATTCTCCCGCCGCGACCGGGTCGCGGGCCTCGGCGGCGGTACTCTCGCCGCAGGACGCCGAAGGAGCACGCCATGCCTCGCCTCACCCAGACGCTCATCCCGCCCTCGCAGCGCCAGCCGATCGAGGCGTTGAACGAGGCTCTCGATCTGAGCTACGGCGACAGAATGGGAAAGCGGACGGGCTTCCTGATCATGCTCGTGCTGGCCGCCACGATCGCGATCGCGGGCGTCCTCGCCGACTCGACAGCGACGGTGATCGGAGCCATGATCATCGCGCCGCTCGGCACCCCGATCCTCGGCATCGCGCTCGGGATCGTCACGGGGCATCTGAGTCTCGTGCTGCGCTCGATCCTGTGGGTTCTGCTCGGACTCGCGATCGTCGTCGTGCTGGGACTCGCGTTCAGCCTGTTCGTCGCGACACCGCAGAGCCTGGAGACCAACGCCCAGGTCCTCGGGCGCACGTCGCCCAGTCTGATGGACCTCGTGGCAGCGCTCGCGACCGGATTCGCCGGAGGTTTCGCGATGTGCCGCCGAGACCTCAGCGCCATCCTCCCCGGCGTCGCGATCTCGATCTCGCTCGTTCCGCCGCTGGGCGTGGTCGGCGTCACGGCGGGGCAGGGGCAGTGGGGCGACGCGCTGGGCGCCCTGGTGCTGTTCCTCTCCAATGTCATCGCGCTCGTGATCGCGGGGAGCATCGTCTTCACGATGGGCGGGTACGCGAAGGACCCGAGCTCTTCACCGGTGGCCAACCGGCGCCGGGCCTACATCGTCGTGACGATCCTCGCGCTGATCGTCGCGCTGCCGCTCGCGGCGAACTCGATCGTGACGGTCGCGCTGGCGCGATGGTCGGTCGCGATTCAGCAGACCGCGGTCGCCTGGCTCGAGCACGAAGACGGATCACGCGTGGGCGAGGTGGAGTGGACCGGCACGACCGCGACGATCGACGTGCTGACCGCGGACGGCCGGACGCCGTCGACCGATGACTTCCGGGACCTGCTCGACGCCGCGGTGCCGAGCTTCGTCGGCGTGATCGTCGACGTCGGTCAGGGCGAGGAGATCGTCGTGCGGTGACGCACGCCGATGCCTACGGGACGCGACGCGCGTCAGGCCTCGACGGCCTGCCGCAGCGCGGCGATCGTGGCCTCGGGCTTGTCGCGGTGCGGCGAGTGGCCGGCGCCGGCGACCACCGACATCGTCACGTGCGGATTGCGCAGCACCTCCTCGGCGAGCGGCCCGGTGAAGATCGAGTACACCTTCGGGTCGGACCCGATGACATGCGTCGGCACGGACAGGCGTGATGCGGCATCCCGCACGTCCCACGCCGCGTTCTGCTCGCTGGTCTGCTCGACCGCCCAGCGGCTCGCCTGCTGCGCCGACAGCGCTTTCAGCTCGACATCGTGCGGGTGCCAATGCGGGTGCTCGGCGCGCACGGCCGTTTCGGTCGGGTCTGCGAAGGACCGCTCCTGACTCGCCCGCACGATGTCGCGGTCGCGGGCCGCGAGGTGGATCGCGGGATCCACGAGCACGAGCCGCTCGGTCCACCCCTGATCGGATGCCGCCACCACGGTGGCCGCGGCGCCGCCGAGCGAGTGGGCGATCACCAGATCCCAGCCGAGACCGTGGGTGGGACGCGTGATGCGGAGGTCGGCCGCGTACGCGTCGATCGAGTAGTCCAGCGCCCGCGGCGCGGTGCCGTGCCCGCGCAGGTCGACGGCCTCGGCGAACCACCCGTCATCGGCCAGCGCGACACCGAAGCGCCACATGAGCGGCCCGTTGGATCCGAGGCCGTGCACAAGCAGCGCGCGCCGGTCGGCGGCGGGATCGCCCCAGCGGATGCGGGGCAGGGTGAGGGGAGCGGGCATGCCACCAGCCTACGATCGGGCCTCATCGGTCTCGGCACCGGCGAAGATGGAGGACATGATCTCCACGGAATCCGCGCTCGCCCTGCGTCAGGCGGGGCTCGTGTGGCACCCCCGCTCCGGCGACCGGTTCCAGCTCAACGAGCCGGAGTTCGACGCGGACGTCTTCACCGTGAGTGAGATGACAATCGAGCCGCGGGAGTATCCGACCGGGCAGATCCTGGCGTTCAACGGCACCACGGAGTGGGCGCTGGACTCCGTCGCCCTGGAGGACGCGCTGTGGCTCCCGCACGAGAGCCAGCTGCGCGAGCTGCTGCGCGGCTCCTTCCGCGCGCTCCGGCGCCTCAGTGACACGCACGAGGTGGAGATCGTGGTCGCTGGCGAGGTCTTCGTGTTCGAGCACCCCGAACCGGCGGATGCCTATGCGCTCGCCGTGCTGGAGCTTCTGCGCCGCATCGCCTGAGCGCGGTCCGTCACGTGATCGTGCCGACCGGCTCGGTGTCGGGGATCGGACTGGGGTCGCGGTGGCGCAGATCGGGGAAGGCCCGCACGCACGCGACCGAGACGATCGTGCCGACGACCGCGAACCCCGCGGCCGCCGCGTACGCGCCCTGCGGACCGACGCCGTCGATCAGGAAGCCCGCGATCGCCGAGCCGGCGGCGGCGCCGATCAGCTGGCCGGTGCCGATCCAGCCGTAGGCCTCGGCGGTCTCGCTGAACTTGACGCTCGCGCTCGTCATCGCGAACAGGACCGCGAGCGCCGGGGCGATGCCGATGCCCGCCAGGAACAGGGTGCCGCCGATCCAGAAGATGTTGAGCGAGAGCATCGTCAGGCACAGGCCCACCGCGACGATCCCGAGGCGCCGGGCCATCGCCCACCGGCCGATCGGGATGTGGCCGAACGAAAGCCCGCCCGCCAGGCTCCCGACGGAGAAGACCGCCAGCACGAGACCCGCCTCGAGACCGCCGTGGTCGAAGGTCGCGACGACGCCGGCCTCGACCGCGGAGCAGGCGCCGATCAGCAGGAAGCCGACGATCGTGGCCAGCAGCACCTGGGGCTTGGCGAGGACTTTGCCGAGGCTCCGACGGCTGCGGGGGATGCGCACGCGTCCGACTTCGGGGGAGAGGATGAACCACGCGCCGCCGCTGGCGAGGATCACGACGATGAGCAGGAGCGCCTGCACCGTGCCGACCTGGGTGGCGACGACGGTGATCACGACGGGGGCGACGATCCAGATGACCTCCTGGAGCGAGGCGTCGAACGAGAACAGTGGGGTCAGCTGGCGCGAGTTGACCATCTTCGGGTAGATCGTGCGGACCGCCGACTGCACGGGCGGCGTGGACAGGCCCGCGATGAGGCCGAGCACCATGTACACGGGGACGATGGTCTCGAGGAGCGCGATCGCGGTGATCGCGATCGCGCAGATCACGAGGGTCGTCGTCAGGACACGGCGCATTCCCCACACGCCCATCCAGCGGCTCGTGACCGGACCGGCGATCGCCTGGCCGACCGAGGTGGCGCCCAGGACGAGACCGGCCGCGCCGTACGAGCCGGTGACGTGCTCGATGTGCAGCAGCACCGCCAGGCTCGTCATGCCGTTGGGGAAGCGCGCCGTCAGCTGCGCCGCCATGATGCGCGCCACCCCCGGTGTGCGCAGAAGATCCCGGTAGCCCGCCACCGCTCCACGCTACTCGCGGTGAGGGATGCCGTGCGACACGCCGCGACACGCCCAAGCGCGCATTCCACAGGCGGATCCGATGTCGGGGGCCCGGCGTACCGTGCGGACTGTGGACAGAGGCTCCGCAGGGTCGCGAAAGCGGCGTGATTCAGGCTTTTTCCAGGTTCGCGCGAACGTCGTCGCCTGTGGATGAAACGGTGGAGAACCTGTGTTGTACATGTGGAGAGCGGTGCAAAACTACACGGATGTAACTACTACCCCTTGTGGTGCTATCCAATGTCCGTACCCATATGTAGTATTGGACTCCCGGTGGCGGCCTGCCGGATCAGACACTGAATTTTGAGGGAGAACGGATCACACATGTCGATCACCGTCTACACCAAGCCCTCCTGCGTGCAGTGCACGGCGACCTACCGTGCGCTCGACTCGAAGGGCATCGAATACGACGTCCTCGACCTCTCGCAGGACCCCGCGGCGCTCGAGCAGGTCAAGGCCCTCGGCTACCTGCAGGCGCCGGTCGTCATCACCGATGAGGACCACTGGTCGGGCTTCCGGCCCGACAAGATCGACGAGCTCGCCTCGCGCCTGGCCTGATCCGATGAGCGCGGTCGCGACGAGCGCGCCGCTGCTCGTCTTCTTCTCCAGCACCTCCGGCAACACCGCCCGCTTTATCCAGAAGCTCGGCCTGCCGGCATCCCGGATCCCGCTGCACCCGAACGAACCGCCGCTCGTGATCGACGAGCCGTTCGTTCTGGTCACCCCCACGTACGGGGGTGGCCAGGGTCGCGGCGAGGAGAAAGGGGCGGTGCCCAAGCAGGTCGTCCGTTTCCTCAACGACGAGCGCAACAGGCGACACCTCCGCGGAGTCATCTCCGCGGGGAACACGAATTTCGGCGAGTCCTTCTGTCTCGCCGGCGACATCATCAGCCGCAAGTGCGATGTGCCCCACTTGTACCGGCTCGAATTGTTCGGCACACCCGAAGACGTGGATCGCGTGAGCGACGGATTGGATCGATGGTGGCATCTGCAGTGACCGAGGGAACCTTCAAGACGGAGGCTCGCTTCGACGGCATGGATTATCACGCGCTCAACGCGATGCTGAATCTGTACGACGAGAACGGGAACATCCAGTTCGACGCCGACAAGCGCGCCGCACGCGAGTACTTCCTCCAGCACGTGAACCAGAACACGGTGTTCTTCCACTCGCTCAAGGAGCGGCTGGACTACCTGGTCGAGAAGGAGTACTACGAGCCGACCGTGCTCGCGAAGTACCCGTTCGAGTTCATCCAGCAGCTGAACGACTTCGCCTACGGCAAGAAGTTCCGCTTCGAAACGTTCCTCGGTGCGTTCAAGTACTACACGAGCTACACGCTGAAGACCTTCGACGGCAAGCGCTACCTCGAGCGCTTCGAGGACCGTGTCGTGATGACCGCCCTCGCGCTCGCCGACGGCGATGAGAAGCTCGCGACGAACCTCGTCGACGAGATCCTCTCCGGGCGCTTCCAGCCGGCCACACCGACATTCCTCAACGCGGGCAAGGCGCAGCGCGGCGAACTCGTCTCGTGCTTCCTGCTGCGCATCGAAGACAACATGGAGTCGATCTCGCGGGGCATCAACTCCTCGCTGCAGCTGTCCAAGCGCGGCGGCGGCGTCGCGCTGCTCCTGTCGAACATCCGCGAGTCGGGTGCGCCGATCAAGCAGATCGAGAACCAGTCCTCCGGCATCATCCCCGTGATGAAGCTCCTCGAAGACAGCTTCAGCTACGCCAATCAGCTGGGTGCCCGCCAGGGCGCCGGCGCGGTGTACCTCAGCGCCCACCACCCCGACATCCTGCGGTTCCTGGACACCAAGCGCGAGAACGCCGACGAGAAGATCCGCATCAAGACCCTGTCGCTGGGCGTCGTCGTGCCCGACATCACGTTCGAGCTCGCCAAGAACGGCGAGGACATGTACCTCTTCTCGCCGTACGACGTCGAGCGCGTCTACGGCGTGCCGTTCGGCGACATCTCGGTCACCGAGAAGTACCGCGAGATGGTCGACGACGCGCGCATCAAGAAGACCAAGATCAACGCACGCGAGTTCTTCCAGACCCTCGCCGAGATCCAGTTCGAGTCGGGCTACCCGTACATCATGTTCGAGGACACGGTGAACAAGGCCAACCCGATCAAGGGCCGGATCAACATGTCCAACCTGTGCTCGGAGATCCTGCAGGTCAACACTCCGACCACGTACAACGAGGACCTCTCGTACCAGGAGGTCGGCAAGGACATCTCTTGCAACCTGGGTTCGCTCAACATCGCCCTGGCGATGGACGGCGGTGATCTCGCCCGGACGGTGGACACCAGCATCCGTGCCCTCACCGCCGTGAGCGACCAGAGCCACATCGCCTCGGTGCGCTCGATCGAGAGCGGCAACGACCGATCGCACGCGATCGGTCTCGGCCAGATGAACCTGCACGGCTATCTCGCGCGCGAGCACGTCTACTACGGCTCGGAAGAGGGTGTCGATTTCACGAACATCTACTTCTACTCGGTGCTCTTCCACGCGCTCACGGCGTCGAACAAGATCGCGATCGAGCGCGGCGAGGCCTTCGACGGGTTCGCCGACTCGACGTACGCGTCGGGGGAGTTCTTCGACAAGTACATCGAGCAGGAGTGGGTGCCCGCGACCGACAAGGTCAAGGACATGTTCGCCGGTCACCACATCCCCACGCAGGACGACTGGCGAGCGCTGAAGGCGTCGATCCAGGCGCACGGCATCTACAACCAGAACCTGCAGGCCGTCCCGCCGACCGGCTCGATCTCGTACATCAACAACTCCACGAGTTCGATCCACCCGATCGCGGCGAAGATCGAGATCCGCAAGGAAGGCAAGCTCGGTCGCGTCTACTACCCGGCGGCGTTCATGACGAACGACAACCTGGAGTACTACCAGGATGCGTACGAGATCGGCTACGAGAAGGTCATCGACACGTACGCCGCGGCGACGCAGCACGTCGACCAGGGACTGTCGCTCACGCTGTTCTTCAAGGACACCGCCACCACGCGCGACATCAACAAGGCCCAGATCTACGCGTGGCGCAAGGGCATCAAGACGATCTACTACATCCGCCTCCGTCAGATGGCGCTGGAGGGCACCGACATGAGCGAGTGCGTCTCCTGCACGCTGTGACCCGCTGACCCGAATACTGCGAGAAAGACGAAGAGATGAGCGAGAAGCTCCAGCTCCTGAACCAGGTGCAGGCCATCAACTGGAACCGCATCGAGGACGAGAAGGACCTCGAGGTGTGGAACCGCCTCGTGAACAACTTCTGGCTGCCCGAGAAGGTGCCGCTGTCCAATGACATCCAGTCGTGGAACACGCTGACCCCCGACGAGCAGCTGCTCACGATGCGCGTGTTCACCGGCCTCACCCTGCTCGACACGATCCAGGGCACAGTGGGCGCGGTCTCGCTCATCCCGGACGCGATCACCCCGCACGAGGAGTCGGTCTACACGAACATCGCGTTCATGGAGTCCGTGCACGCGAAGAGCTATTCGTCGATCTTCTCGACGCTGTGCTCGACGAAGGAGATCGACGAGGCATTCCGCTGGTCGGTGGAGAACCCGAATCTGCAGAAGAAGGCGCAGATCGTCATGGACTACTACCGCGGCGACAGCCCGCTCAAGCGCAAGGTGGCCTCCACCCTGCTGGAGAGCTTCCTGTTCTACTCGGGCTTCTACCTGCCGATGCACTGGTCGTCGCGGGCGAAGCTCACCAACACCGCCGATCTCATCCGCCTGATCATCCGCGACGAGGCCGTGCACGGCTACTACATCGGATACAAGTTCCAGAAGGGTCTCGAGCGGGTCGGTCAGGCCGAGCGCGACGACCTCAAGGACTACACGTTCTCGCTCCTGTACGAGCTCTACGACAACGAGATCCAGTACACGCAGGACCTCTACGACGGCGTCGGCCTGACCGAGGACGTCAAGAAGTTCCTGCACTACAACGCGAACAAGGCCCTGATGAACCTCGGCTACGAAGCGATGTTCCCGGCGACCGTGACGAATGTGAACCCGGCGATCCTCTCGGCGCTCTCGCCGAACGCCGACGAGAACCATGACTTCTTCAGCGGCTCCGGTTCGTCGTACGTCATCGGCAAGGCCGAGGCCACCGAAGATGAGGACTGGGACTTCTAAAAGCCTGTACGACGGCGCCCTCGCACGGATCACCCGATCCGTGTGAGGGCGCCGTCGTGTCGCCGTCCATAGAATGGCCGCGTCGTCGCCGGATGCCGTACTCTCGCGGGCACCGACGTGCGATCACCACGGAAGGACGACGACGGCGATGACCGACGACAAGAACGGCCCCGGCACCCCGCCGATCACGAAGCCGCCGTACGTGGCGCCCGCGTCGCCGTCGCGAACCCCGACGGCGCCGACCGCGACAGCACCCGCCGGCGTGACCCGCACATCGCTCATCGTGATCGGGGTCGCGATCGTCGTGCTCTCCTTCGTCGCGTCGTTCCTGGGCGCCACGCTGGCGCGCTCGGGTGGGGATGCCGAATCCGCGCCCGTCGCGACCGCCGAGCCGACTGCGTCACCGACGCCGCCCGACACCGGGGCCTACGAGGAGGCACTGAAGGAGATCCTGCCCGCCGGGTCGGCGGTCCGCGCGGGTGCCGGGGTGCCGGCATCCGGGAAGGGGTACGAGGGGGAGGTGTACATCGACCTCTCCACCGCGGATGTGTATCTCTTCCGCGACGGCGACTGGGTGAAGGTCGGCAACATCCGCACGTCCGCCGCGGAGAATCTCACCGGCGAGACCGGCGCGACGGGCGAGACCGGCGCGACCGGCGAGACGGGTGCGCCGGGGGCTCCGGGCACGCAGGTGCTGCTGGGCGTCGGCGCTCCGACGGACGAGACGTGTCAGAGCGACGGCGACGTCTACATCGACACCGCGACCGTCACGTTCTACGAGTGCGCCGCCGGCGCGTGGACGCCGTCCGGCCCGGCCGCTCAGGTGCCTCAGCCGACGCCCACGACCGATTCGAACGGCTGAGCCGCCGGATCATTCGCCGCGGTGGGCCGCCAGGATCTGCTGCCAGTCCGCCGGCACCCGCTCCGCCGGACCGGGAACCGTCTGGCTCACCGGGTGGCTCTCCGGCGGGGCCAGCCGCGGACCCGAGGCCCAGTCGTCCGTCTCGTAGTCCCAGAACCAGTCCTCGCCCGGCTCGAAACTGCGCATGATCCGGTGGCCGGTCGCGCGGTAGTGCTTCGTGGCGTGGGTGCCGAGCGAATCGTCGCAGCATCCGATGTGCCCGCACCGCGCGCATCGCCGCAGGTGCACCCACCAGCTGCCGGTCTGCTCGCACTCGAGGCAGCCGGTGCCGCTCGGTGGGACGGAGGTGTCGATGAAGGACGACAGATCGGTCACGGGATCTCCCTGGTGGTCGTGTGGGCGATGCTATCGGCGGCCGGCTGCCGTCACCAACCGGTCGTCAGCACCCGATCCAGCGCGGCCACGAGCTCGTCGGCGCTGTCGCGGGTGAACACCATCGGCGGCTTGATCTTCAGGATGTTCTGATGATCACCCGTCGGCTGGGCGATCACGCCGAGCTCGCGCAGCCGTGCGCAGATCGCGGCGGTCTCCGCGGTCGCGGGCTCGCCGGATGCCCGCCGGAACTCCGGGCCGAGATAGAAGCCGGAACCGTGCACGGCCGCCAGAATCGGATGCCGCCGCCCGAGCTCCTGCAGGCGCTCCTTCAGGTAGCCGCCGACCTCGCGCGCGTTCCGCTGCAGCTCCTCGTCCCGGATGATGTCGAGCACCGTGAGTCCGACGATGCTCGAGACCGGACTGCCGCCGGCGGAAGAGAAGAAGTAGCCGCCCGTGCGGTAGCGCTCGGCGATCTCGCGCGTGGTGATCACCGCGCCGAGAGGATGCCCGCTGCCCATCGCCTTCGCGACAGCGATCACGTCGGGGACGACACCCTGCTGCTCGAAGCCCCAGAACCATTCGCCGAGCCGCCCGTATCCGACCTGCACCTCGTCGGCGATCGCGAGCCCACCGTGCGCGCGCACCGCGCGGTAGACGGCGTCCAGGTAGCCGTCGGGCAGCATCACGCCGCCGGCGTTGCCGAACACCGTCTCAGCGACGAAGGCGCCGACAGGGGTGCCTTCGGCAGCGAGCTCCTCCACACGCGCCACGGCATCGGCGGTGTACGCGCCGTCGCCGGTCGGAGCGGGAACCGTGTGCACCCAGTCGGGGCGCGTCTGCAGGGCAGCCGGGTTGTCCGCGATCGAGGTCGAGACGGCATCCGTCAGATAGGTCCAGCCGTGGTACGCCTCGCGCACGGCCAGCACGTCACGGCGCCCCGACCACGCCTGCCCGAGTCGCAACGCGAGATCGACCGCCTCCGATCCGCTGTTGACGAGGAAGACGGTGTCCAGCGGATCGGGCGCGAGGGCGGCGAGGCGCTCGGAGAACTCCACGACCGCCGGGTAGTGGAACCGGGAGTTCGTGTTGAGCAGGCGCCACTGCGCCGCGACCGCCTCCACGAGTCGCGGATGGGCGTGCCCGACCGAGGTGACGTTGTTGAGCGTGTCGAGGTAGACCCGGCCGTCGGTGTCGATGAGGTGCTCGCGCCATCCGCGCACCATGACCGGCGGATCGGCGAAGTAGTGTTCCTGCACGTCGGCGAATGATGCCTCGCGTCGGGCGAGGAGATCGTCGGCGCTCACGGGGGCCGGAGTCAGACCGGGAATGAGCGCGGACGGGTCCGCGACGACCGTGCGCCAGGCGGGGACGAGGGATGCCGGGGCGAAGCGCGGCGCGGAGACCCCGGCGCGGGTCACCTGGATCCAGATCCGGCCCGCGGTCTCGCCGATCGCCTGACCTGCCGCGACCTCGGTGTCCGCGGGAGTGATCGCGCGGCATCCGTCGATCGTCACTGCGTGGGTGTCGGTGCGCAGCTCGAGGCCGTGATCGGTCGGATGGACGGTTCCCGGCCACGGGGCGGTGAGCTGCGTCGCGTCCGGGAGCTGCAGCTCGACACCGAGCGCAACGGTCGCGGGCTCGGACGGAGCGCCCGGACGCGAGCGGGTCAGGCGCGCCTCGCCGAACCGTGCGGCGCTCGGGCCGGCGGCGAAGAGCTCGTCCTCGGCCGAATCGCTCAGCCAGCGGCCCTCGTCGAGCAGGGGACTGGTCGGTGACAGGTCGACGATCGAGACGGACGGGGAGCCCGAGAGCAGCGGGGACGACGCGGGAAGGTCGAGAGTCACCGTCTCATGTCCGGTCGCGGCACGCACGAGTGCTGTCGCCACCTCGGGCGGCACGGAGGTCGCCTGGCGCAGGATCTCACGCTCGTGCAGCAGGTTCTCGGCCGCGTACTCGTTCGTCGGATCCGTCGCGATCACGTGGTGGGCGCTGGCCACCAGGACGGCGCCGCGGACGACGACGAGCGGCCAGAGGGCGTCCGCTTCAGCGGGGCTGAGCGGGCGGACGGCGTGATAGGCGGCGATCGCGCGAGTGGCCCGGGCGAGATCCATGCCGTCGTGGTGGAGGAGCGAGGACACAGTGATCGCGAGCTCGCCGACCGTCCACGTGCGGTTCAGGTCGCCGAGGTCGATCACGCCGTCGGGGACGCGCGTGACCGGATCGCCGGCGACGACGTTGTCGTCGGTCAGGTCGCCGTGGATGAACTGCGAGGGGAGGCGGTCGGCGAGCCCGGCCACCACCTTCCATGCCGCGTCGGCGGCTCGGGACAGGCTCTCGCGCAGGTCGGCGTCCGTGACGTATTCGCGAAGCTCGGCGAGGACGCCCGGCGCTTCGCGCAGATCCCACTGGTGCGTCCGCTCAGCGGCGGGGGCCACCAGGTCTCCCAGCGCGACGTCGACCGCGGCCGCCAGTGTCCCGATCTCGCGCACGGCGGCGGGGGAGAGGTAGCCGGACAGCGTCTCACCCTCGAGGAACTCCAGGAGGCGAGCCTGCATCGTGACACCCTCCACCACGACGGGGCGGACCGTGGATCCGTCGGCGAACCGCACCGCGCGCGGCGCGCGCACGCCTGCTCGCACGATTGCGTCCGCCGCGGCGGACTGGGCTTCGAGCTCGGCCGCCGTGACACTCGGGTTCGCGATCTTCAGCAGCACCCGCGGCGCGGCGTCCGCCGGGGTGATCAGGAAGTTGCGGTCCTGATGACTGCCGAGCGCCCGCGCCGCGCCGCGCACGCCCCACAGATCGCGCGCGAGGACCGCGGCGGTTTCCTCGTCGATCTCGGGCGGTGCGGGCTGGACGAGGGCGTCCGAGGTGTCGGTCATGCGGTGCTCTCCGTCGGTCGGGATGCGACGAGGCTACCGTTCCCGCCGCAGCCGGGAATACGCCGTGCGCCGAGGCGTTCAACTTGATACGAGTTCACTCAACTACCTAGAGTTGATACGTAACGACTCATGTTTCACCAGGGAGAGAAATGCCCGAAGACTTCACCCCGCAGGATGCCGAGAACGGCGCGAGCGCGTTCGACGAGTTCCTGTCGCGCTACCTCGACGGTGAGCGCGCCCGCGCGTCCCGGTCGATCGACCTGACGCGGTTCCTCAGCGCCCGGACGCAGGAGCTCCTGCAGCAGGCGGGAGCCTTCGCCCTCGCCCGCGGGCAGCGCGAACTCGACGCCCTCCACGTGCTGCGCATCCTCGTCGACGAGTCCCCCGCGAAGGACGCCGTCCAGCGCATCGGCGCTGACCCCGCGGCGATCGTCCGTGCGGTCGAACAGCGGCTGCCGCAGGCCTCCGACCCCGCCGACGTCGACGGGGCCGTCGTGACCCCATCGGTGCAGCGGGCGCTGTTCCACGCCTTCCAGGTTGCGCGGTCCTCCGGATCGACCTACCTCGACCCCGAGCACCTCTTCTTCGCGCTCGTCCTCGGGCAGGACACCCCCGCCGGGCAGATCCTCGCGCACGCCGGCGTCACCGCGGACGCACTGCTGCAGGGTGCCCGCGAGACCGTCACCCCGGGTGCCGCCCCCTCATCCGCACCGGAGGCGGAGGATCCGGCATCCGACACGCCCATGCTGGATCGCTTCGGCACCGACCTCACATCCCGCGCTCGTGAGGGTGGGATGGACCCGGTGATCGGACGCGAGGACGAGATCGAGCAGACGATCGAGATCCTCAGCCGCCGCACGAAGAACAACCCTGTCCTCGTCGGCGAGGCCGGTGTCGGCAAGACCGCGATCGTCGAGGGGCTCGCGCAGGCGATCGTCGCCGGCGCCGTGCCTGAGCAGCTACGGGACAAGCGCGTGATCGCACTGGATCTGCCGGCGATGCTCGCGGGCACGCGCTACCGCGGCGACTTCGAAGAGCGCCTCACCAAGACGATGGACGAGGTCGCCACGCGATCCGGCGAGATCATCCTCTTCATCGACGAGGTGCACACCGTCGCCGGCGCCGGAGGTGGCGGCGAGGGGGCGATGGATGCGGGGAACATCCTCAAGCCCCGCCTCGCCCGAGGCGACCTGCACCTCGTGGGCGCTACGACGCTCAAGGAGTACCGCGTGATCGAGAAGGATCCCGCGCTGGAGCGCCGCTTCCAGCCGGTGCGCGTCGGCGAGCCGAGCCTCGAGGACGCCGTGCTGATCCTGCGCGGCCTGCGACCCGCCTATGAGGAGCACCACGGCGTGCGCTTCACCGACGACGCGCTGCGCGCCGCGGTCGAGCTCAGCGACCGCTACCTCACCGAGCGTGTGCTGCCCGACAAGGCGATCGACCTGATCGACCAGGCCGGCGCGCGACTGCGCCTGCGGCTCGGTGTGCAGGTCGACACCCAGGCGCTCGTGGCGCGGCTGGCCGAGCTCGAGGCCGACAAGAACGCGGCGGTGAGCGCGGAGAAGTACGAGGAAGCCTCGCGGATCCGCGACCAGATCACCGAGGTCCAGGCGCGTCTGCAGGAGGCCACCGCCCGCCCGTCCGCGGACGCCGTCGTCGGGGAGCCCGAGATCGCGGCGGTCATCAGCCGGGCGACCGGCATCCCGGCGGCGCGGCTGACCGAGACGGAGCGCGAGCGCCTGGCGACGCTCGAGGACGACCTCCACGCGCGCGTGATCGGGCAGGACGCGGCCGTGACCGCCGTCGCCAAGGCCGTGCGGCGCAATCGCACCGGCATGGGAGACGCGCGCCGTCCCGTCGGCTCGTTCCTGTTCCTCGGCCCGACGGGTGTCGGCAAGACCGAGCTCGCGAAGGCCCTCGCGGCGGACCTGTTCGACGATGAGACCGCCGTGATCCGGTTCGACATGAGCGAGTACGGCGAGCGGCACACCGTCTCTCGTCTGGTCGGTGCCCCTCCCGGATACGTCGGCTACGACGAGGCCGGGCAGCTGACCGAGCGCGTGCGGCGAAACCCCTACTCGATCGTCCTGTTCGACGAGATCGAGAAGGCGCACCCCGACGTGTTCAACCTGCTGCTGCAGGTGCTCGACGACGGGCGCCTGACCGATGGCCAGGGCCGGACGGTGGACTTCCGCAACACCGTGATCGTGATGACCTCCAACATCGGCAGCGAGTTCCTCGCGTCGCGCTCCGGCGCGATCGGCTTCATCGCCGACGGCGGGGGAGCGACCGGGTTCGGCAGTGAGGACGACCTGCGCGTCCGCGTGATGGGTCGGCTCCGCGAAGCGATGCGGCCCGAGTTCCTGAACCGGATCGACGAGATCGTGCTCTTCCGCAAGCTCGAGAAGACGCAGCTGCGCGAGATCGTCCGGCTCATGCTGGGCGCGACGACGCGGCGCCTGAACGCCCGCGAGGTCTCGATCGAGGTGACGGATGCCGCCGTGGACTGGCTGGCCGAGCACGGGTACGAGCCCGAGTACGGCGCGCGGCCGCTGCGCCGGCTGATCCAGCGCGAGCTCGACGACCGGATCGCCGACCTGTTCGTGAGCGGTTCGCTGACCGACGGCGGGGCCGTGACGGTCGATGCGGTCGACGATGCGCTCGCCGTGCGCTCGGCGGGTGTCCTCGCGACGGCGGCCTGACCCCGGCTGCCCGGGTTCGGGGCGCAGAACGACCTGTGGGGCGCGATTCTCGCGCCCCACAGGTCGTTTTCGCGCCCCGAACCCGCATGAGCGTGTCGTCGCAGGGCTCGGTGGGCGGCATCCGTCGGCACCGGCAGGACTGGGCGACGGATCGTGTCCACCGAGCGTCAGACCCGTTCACTCGGTGGGCGATATCGGCCGCGCGAGCAACGGTCGAGCGACGGATGCCGTCCACCGAGCGCGGCGCGCGGCCGGTCCGGCCCCTTCGGCGGAGGGCGCGCCGCTCCCGGCACGTGCACGATGTCGCGGCACGTCTCCTGCCACGTGCCGCGAGCCCTGCCACGTGCCAGGAGTCGGGGCGCCTGGCCTCAGGGTCTGGGTGCGGGGGCGGGCTCGCGCAGCGAGCGGGCGAGCACGGTCGCTCCGGCCACGGCGGCGGGCATCGTCGCCACGGCGCCGAGCGGGATCAGGAAGCACAGCTGCGTCGCGACGCCGAAGCCCAGCACCCGGGCGCGTCGGCCGCGGAGCAGGGCGCTCCGGGCAGCGCGGTCGAGGCCGCGGGCTTCGAGGGCGCGCGAGGACAGCTCGTCGGCGATCAGCCACCCGGTGAGGGCGACGCCGGTGACGGTGGCGAGCACGCCACCCACCGCGGGGATCAGTCCGATGAGGGCGGCGAGCAGCGCGACCGCCATGCCGCGGACGAACAGCCACAGCGCGTCCGCGACCGAACGCCAGAATCCGGTGCCGCGGTCGATGTCGTCGGGCCCCAGGTCGCGCTCGACCGCTCGCCAGATGCGCTCGTAGAACGGGTCGCCCACGACGAGGGTCAGGGCGGTGAACGAGATCGCCACGAGTACGAGCGCGGCGCCGATCATCGCCGTGCCGATCGCGGCGCGCACGACGGTCGCCCACAGTCCCGGCCAGCCATCGGCGAACGGAGTGATCGCGACCGTGATCCCCGGGAGCGTCGCGGCGAGCGCGACGACGCCCGCGAGGAGAAGGATGCCGACGATCGCGGCCGGCACGAGGCCGAGTGCCATCATCCCGGGCCGGCGGCGCCAGAAGGCGAACCCGCGACCGAGCAGGGCCATGCCCGCGAAAAACTCACGCACCGGCTCAGCCTAGGCTGGAAGCCTCGCCACCCGAACGAGGAGCACCGTGTTCCGGACCCCGCTGAACCTCTTCCGCGTCCTCGCGATCGCCGAGGCGATCTCGTGGACTCTGCTGATCGCGGGGCTGATCCTGCGCGCCGTGGGCGATGTCGCCCTCGCGGTGACGATCGGCGGCGGCATCCACGGGTTCGTCTTCCTGTCCTACGGAGCGACGGCCGTCCTGGTCGCGAAGAATCAGCGCTGGGGCGCGTGGCCGACGATCGTCGCGATCGCGAGCGCGGTGATCCCGTACGCCACGATCCCCACCGAACTCTGGTTGCACCGCACCGGCCGGCTGCAGGGTGACTGGCGACTCGAGGAGACCGATGACCCGCGCGACACGCGCTGGCACGACCGGCTCATGCGTGCACTGCTGCGCCGCCCGTGGGTTTTGGCGGTGCTGATCGCCGCGGCCGTCGTCGTGCTCTTCACGGTGCTGCTGATCCTCGGTCCGCCCGGCGGCCGCGAGTAGCGCTCACGTGCGCGCCGGCAGCTCCTGGAGTGTCCACGTGTTGCCGTCGGGGTCGGCGAACGTCACGAACCGCCCCCAGGACTGCGGATCGACGTCGGAAGCGTCCACACCCACGGAGCGCAGATGCGCGAGCGCCTCATCGGCGTCCGGCACGACGACCTGAATCGTGTTCTGCTGCCCCGGTTCGAGCCGGATCCCGAGCCCGTCGCCGAACGCGATCGAACAGGCCGACCCCGGCGGCGTCATCTGCACGAATCGCAGCCCCTCGAAGGGCACCTGGTCGTGGTCGGCGTGGAAGCCGATCCGTTCGTAGAACTCCTTCGCCCTATCGACATCGGTCACCGGGACCAAGATGAGCTCGATCCGCCAGTCCATGCTGCCGCCTTCCGTCGGGAGCGCCGTCGCGCCAGGTCAGAGGCTACGGCGGGGCGCCGACACGGCCTCATACGGAGCGATACCGGCGGATCGTCTCCGCGACGAGCGCGTGATCGACGACGTCCGGCTCGCCGGACATCGTGATCGTGCCGACCACCTCACCGTCGACGAAGATCGGCACCGATCCGCCGTGTGCGCGGAACACGTCGTGGTCGATGTCGGTCCGGTCCGCGAACGGCGTCCCTGCCTCCTCGTGCCGGCGCCGCACGAGCAGCGACGGCTCGCCGAAGCGCTCGGCCACGGCGGCCTTGCCCGCCAGCCACGGATCATTGCCCGGGCCGGTCGTGCCGAGTTTCGCGACGAACACGACATCTCCGCGCAGCACGATCCGCACCGCGAGGTTCGCCCGGTGGTGGCGGATCACCTCCACCCCGAGCAGCCCCAGCGCGACGGCGTCGTCGTTGTCGAAGCGCTCCGGCTCGAAGCGGGGCACCGCCTCCAGATCGGCCACCGTGAACACCGGCAGTGCGGTCATGGTCTGGTCACCTCCAACGCGCTGATGCCCGGCATCCCGAACCACATCCGCCCCGTGTCGCTCTCGACGAACGTCGCGAGGATCGCGTCGCAGTGCGGGCAGCGCACGACGGAACCCATCGCCGACACGTAGACCACGGCGCCCGCGAGGGCTCCGTGCGAACCGCAGCCGGCGCAGCGTGCGTCCGCGGCGGTGGCGTCCCACCCGAGCGCGTCCACGAGCCGGCCCGCCAGCACATTGCCGTCCAGTCTGGTCATCACGATCCTCCGAATCGCTCGGTGCGCACATCCCCGGGCCGGTGCCCGAGCTCGAGCAGCCAATCGGCCACAGTCTCGACGAACGGCGTCGGTCCGCAGACGAAGATCCGTGGGGCGGATGCCGCCGGCACGGTGACCGCCTCGAGCAGGTCCTTCGTGACCCGACCGGCCGGTGCGGGCCAGCCGGACGGCACACGGCGGGTGTAGACGAAATCCAGCGCGAGCCCGGCCGCCCGGAGCGCCGTCAGCTCGGGACGGAAGAACACGTCGTCGGGCGTGCGCACCGAGTACAGCATCCGGAATTCGGTGGCGTCCCCCGCTGCGTCGTGCGCCGACGCCATCGCATAGAGAGGCACGACTCCGGAGCCGCCTGCGATGAGCTGAACCGGTCGCTGCGGCTCGGCGCCGACCGGAGGCCTCCAGACGAAGAACGCACCCAGCGGGCCGTGCAGCTCGACCTGGTCGCCCACCTGCAGATCGTGCACGAGGAACGGCGAGACCTCCCCGGTGGGCACTTCGTCGACCGCCAGCACCACACGGGTCTCCGAGCCGGCCGAGGCGATCGAATACGACCTGGTCGCCTGATAGCCGTCCGGCGCGGTCAGGCGCACGTCGAGGTGCGCGCCCGCGTCGTTGCCGGGCCAGGTGGGGACATCGAGCTCGATGCGCCGTGCGGTCGCGGTCTCGGGACGCGTCGACGCCACCGTCGCGACGTGCCAGGCGGCGCGTGGCGCCGTCGCCGGAATCGACGCGGGGGCACTCACCAGTACCGCTCCTCCTGCCACGGATCGCCGTGCAGGTGGTAGCCGTTCTGCTCCCAGAATCCGGGATCGTCGGTGGGCATGGTCACCAGACCTCGCACCCACTTCGCGCTCTTCCAGAAGTACAAATGCGGTACCAGCAGGCGTGCCGGCCCACCGTGCTCGGGATCGAGGGGCTCACCGTCCGCTTCGAACGCGATCCAGCTCTTGCCGTCCAGCAGATCCTCCAGCGGCACGTTCGTCGTGTATCCGCCGTACGAATGCGCCATCACGTACTCGTGGTCGGTCTCGACGTGCTCCCAGATGCGGTCCAGCGGCACGCCCCGCCACGGCATCTCGAGCTTGGTCCAGTGCGTCACGCAGTGGATATCGGTCGTGATGTCCTCCAGGCCCAGTGCCCGCAGCTCTTCCCAGTTCCAGCGCTGCGTACCGTTCTCGGTGCGCACCGAGAACTCCCACTCCGCCGTGTCGATCTCCGGGGTGGGGCCTGCGGAGAGGACGGGCCAGTCGGAGACGAGGGTCTGACCGGGAGGAAGCCGCGGGTCGCGCTCGCCGCGCCTGCCGGTGAAGCCTCGAGTGATGAACGACATGATGCCCCTTCCCGCCGGAGACGTTCCGCTGTCGATCACCCTAGCCAGGCCGAGGCCCGGGCGGGGACGCATAGGCTGAACTCATGTCGACGCTTCTGGGGATGCCGCGGATCCACCACGACCCCGCGGGCGCTCCCGACACCACGGGTCGACCCGCTACGTCGGCGCTCGTCGACACGTTCGGACGCGTCGCGCACGACCTCCGCATCTCGGTCACCGAGAAGTGCTCCCTGAGGTGCACCTACTGCATGCCGGCCGAAGGGCTGCCGAGCATCCCGAAGGCCGATCTGCTGACCGCGGCCGAGATCGCGCGACTCGTCGGCCTCGCGGGGCGGGAGCTCGGCATCCGAGAGGTGCGCTTCACGGGCGGCGAGCCGCTCACGCGTGCGGATCTCGTGCAGATCGTGGCGCTGTCCTCGGCGGCCGCGCCCGGCATGCCGATGTCGATGACCACGAACGGCATCGGCCTCGACAAGGTCGCTCCGGCGCTCGTGGCGGCCGGGCTCGGCCGCGTGAACATCTCGATCGACACGATCGATCGCGAGCACTTCGCCAGACTCACCCGCCGCGACCGACTGCCCGCGGTCTTCGCCGGCATCGACGGCGCCGTCCGCGCGGGCATGGGACCGATCAAGCTCAACGCGGTGCTCATGCGCGAGACTCTCGAGGACGCCCCCGACCTGCTCGGCTGGGCGATCGAGCGCGGCCTGCGGCTGCGCTTCATCGAGCAGATGCCGCTGGATGCCGACGCCGCGTGGCGCCGGGCGAACATGGTTCCCGCCGCGGAGCTGGTCGAGGTCCTCTCGCGGCGGTTCACGCTCGTCGAGGCCGGACGTGAGGACCCCTCCGCACCGGCGGAGGAGTGGACGGTCGACGGTGGGCCGGCGACCGTCGGCATCATCGCGTCGGTCACGCGCTCCTTCTGCGGGGCCTGCGATCGCACGCGCATCACGGCGGAGGGCACGGTGCGCTCGTGCCTGTTCGGCGACGACGAGACCGATCTGCGGGCGCTGCTGCGCAGCGGAGCCGGTGACGCCGAGATCGCGGACCGCTGGCGCGCGGCGATGTGGGGCAAGCAGGCCGGGCACGGCATCGCCGACCCCGGCTTCGTCCCACCCGAGCGGTCGATGGGCGCGATCGGTGGCTGACGTGCACGTGCGGTACTTCGCGGCCGCCGCGGATGCCGCCGGCCGACGCGAAGAGAGCCTCCAGGTCGACGGTGCCACGGTGGGTGCCCTGCGCGCGGCGTTGCAGGAGCGCTACGGCGAGCCGATGGAGCGCGTGCTGCGCACCGGGTCGATCCTCGTGGACGGGGTGGTCGGCCGCGACCCCGACCGCGCGCTCGGCGGCACGGCTGACGTCCTGCCGCGCTTCTCCGGCGGCTGATCTCCGTTTCGCTGAAACGACATCTGCGCGTCGAAACCACGGGTGGAGCCCACAGTCTCGACGTGCAGATGGCGTTTCAGCGTCAGGGGGTTGCTACAGACCCACCCACTCGGTCGTGCCCTCGGCGAGGTGCTGGCGCTTCCAGATCGGCGTGCGCTCTTTGATCAGATCCACGAGCCGGGCGCACACGGCGAACGCGTCCGCGCGGTGCGGGGAGGCGACGGCAGCGACCAGCGCGACGTCGCCGATCGTGAGGGCCCCGACCCGGTGGATCGCGGCGACGCGCAGCCCTGACTCCTGCGCGATCTCCCGGCACACCTCCGCGAGGAACTCCTCCGCCTGCGGGTGCGCCTCGTAGTCGAGCGCGTTCACCGCGGCGCCGTTGTCGTGATCGCGCACGACCCCTTCGAAGACCACGAGCGCTCCGTCCTGGGGTGTCGAGACGAACGCCTCGGCGGCCGCGCGGTCGATCGGGTTCGCCGTGATCGCGGCGAGGAAACGCTCACTCATGTCCGCCCCCGGCGATCTGGTCGAACACGTGCGCCAGGAGCGGCTCGAGCACGGACAGCCCGTCACGGACACCGCCCGAGGACCCCGGCAGATCGACGATGAGCGTGCGCCCGGACAGCCCCGCCGTCGCCCGGCTGAGCGCTGCGGTCGGGACCTTGTCGCGCCCCGCGGCGCGGATCGCCTCCGCGATGCCGGGCAGCTCGAGATCGAGCAGGGCGCGCGTCGCCTCGGGGGTGCGATCCTGGGGGTGCAGGCCCGTGCCGCCCGTCACGAGCACGAGGTCGGGCGCGGCATCCACGAGTCCGCGGAGTCCGCGTGCGACATCGGCGTCCGCCACGACGACGGGCTCGCCCGCGTCGAACCCGCGCTCGCGCAGCCAGCCTGTGATGAGCGGTCCGGTCGTGTCGGTGCGTGCTCCGGCCGCAGCGCCGGTGGAGGAGACGAGCACCGCGGCCGTGCGGCCGGTGCCGATCGGATGCCGCTCCTCGGCATCCGTCGACGAATCGGCGTCGCGCGTCCACTGCCCGTTCTTGCCGCCCGACTTGCTCACGAGTCGGATCTCGCCGAGCACGGCCCGCGGGTCCACCGCCTTGACCATGTCGTGGAGGGTGAGGCCCGCGATCGCGACCGCGGTGAGGGCCTCCATCTCCACCCCGGTGCGCGCGGTGACCGACACGGTCGCCTCGATCAGGACGGACGCGTCCTCGAAGGTGAAGTCGATGTTCACGGAGTCCAGCGGCAGGAGGTGGGCGAGCGGGATCAGCTCGCTGGTGCGCTTCGCACCCGCGATCCCCGCGATCCGGGCCGTGGCCAGCACGTCCGCCTTCGGCAGGTCGTCGGCGCGGATGAGCGCGATGACCTCTGCGGTCGTGCGCAGCCGGCCTGCCGCGCGGGCGACTCTGCGCGTGACCGCTTTCGCGCCGACGTCGATCATGCGGGCGCGGCCGTCCTCGTCGAGGTGGGTGAGGGAACTCATAGCTCCACGGTAGCCACGCTCGCGCCGGTCGGGAGCGCGGCGACGTCGGCCGGCACGTCGATCAGCACGTCCGCGGCGGCGAGCGCCGCGACCAGATGGGAGCCCGGCCCGGCGACGGTCTGCACGGCGCCGTCCGCGGTGAGCCGTCCGCGGAGGAACTGCCGACGACCCGGAGTGGACGTGAGCGCGGCGGCGAGCGGCCGCGCAGCGCGGACTGCGGGCGGCATCCCCGCGATCTCCCGCAGGAGCGGCGCGAGGAAGAGGGCGAAGCTCAGCTGGCTGCTCACGGGGTTGCCGGGGAAGCACACGACCGGCACGTCCCGATAGCGCCCGTGCGCCTGCGGCCCGCCGGGCTGCATGTCCACCGTCCCGACGGTCGCGCCGAGGGGCTCCAGCAGCTGCCGGACCGGCTCGTGGGTGCCCATCGAGATGCCGCCGCTCGTGACGACGAACTCGGCGCCGCGCGCGACCGCCTGATCGAGCACGCGCGCAAGGCGGCCGGGCTCGTCGCCGACGAGTTCGAGCGCGACCACCTCCGCGCCCAGGTCGGCCGCAGCGCTCGCGAGGGCGATCCCGTTCGCGTCGGGCAACCGGCCGCTGCCGAGGGGGTTCCCGGGGGCGACGAGCTCGTCGCCGGTGCTGATCACTGCGACGCGCACGCGCGAGCGCACGGCCACTTCGCTGAGGTTCGCCGCCGCGAGCGCGGCCAGGTGGCGCGGGGCGAGGCGTCGCCCGGCTGGAAGCAGCGCCGCGCCGCGGGGCAGGTCGGACCCGGCCTCCCGGACGAACTCGCCGACGGCGCGACCGCGCTGGATCTCGATGCCGCCGCCGACGCGCCGCGTGTCCTCCACAGGGACGACCGCGTCCGCACCCGACGGGACCGGAGCGCCGGTCATGATCGCGACGGCGGTCCCCGGCCGCAGAGGCTCCGGGTCGATCGCGCCGGCGGCGATCTCGCCGACCAGCGGCAGTGTGACGGGCGCGTCCGACACATCGGCGGCCCGCACGGCGAACCCGTCCATCTGCGAGTTGCGGAAGGTCGGCAGATCGATCGGGCTGCGCACCTCCTCCGCCGTCACCCGGCCGGCGGCCATCGCGATCGGGGAGAGCTCGGCGGGACGTTCGCCGAGCGAGGCGAGCAGGTCGCGGATGATGCGGGCGTATTCCTCGACGGGAATGCGATTCATGACGTTCCTCTCGGACGATTCAGTACCGGGGGAGGGTGGGGTCCACCGTGCGCGACCACGCGTCGATGCCCCCGGCGAGATGCCGGGCGCGGGTGAAGCCGGCCGCCCGCAGGCGGTCGAGCGCGCGTGCGGAGCGGACCCCGAGGTGGCAGTAGACGACGATCGCCTCCTCGCGGTCGAGCTCACCGAGCCGGTCCTCCAACTCGCCGAGGGGGATCAGCACGGCTCCCGGCAGGGCGGCGAGGGCGAATTCGTGCGGCTCCCGGACATCCAGCAGCACGGGAGCGTCGCTCGCGAGCAAAGCGGTGAGCTCACGCGCAGTGACCGCCGAATCGGATGCCGCACCCGTCGCCGGCGCGGGGGGATCGGCATCCCGCGCCGGATCACGCTGGTACGCCAGTTCCTGCGTCGTGCCCGTCAGGCCGTCGAAGAGGAGGACCCGGCCGATCAGCGGGTCGCCGAGGCCCGTGAGGAGCTTGAGCGCCTCCGTCGCCATGAGTCCCCCGGTCACGGTGCAGACGGAGGGCAGGATGCCGGCGGTCTCGCACGTGTCGGCCTCCGCATCGGGGCCGTCCGGGAAGAGGTCGCGGTAATCCGTGCCGCCCCACGCGACACCGACCTGGCCCGACCAGCGCAGCGCGGAACCCCACACGAGCGGAATGCCGGCGGCGATCGCGGCGTCGTTCGCGGCGAAGCGGGTCTGGACCGTGTCCGATCCGTCGATCAGAAGGTCCGCGTCTTCGAGCAGCGCCGCGGCCATGGCGGCGGTGAACAGGTCGCGACGGGGGAGAACCGTCGTGTCGGGGGACAGCGCGCGGAGGGTGTCCGCGGCGGAGTCGGCCTTCGGGCGGCCGAGGTCGGCGGGGGTGTGCAGCAGCTGGCGGTGCAGGTTCGTCTCGTCGACCAGATCGTCGTCGATCACGGTGATCGTCCCGACGCCGGCGGCGGCGATCACCGGGAGAACGGCGCTGCCGAGACCTCCGGCGCCGATCACCACGACCCGGGCCGCTGCGAGCCGCGCCTGTGCGGCCTCGCCGAACCCGGGCAGGATCCGCTGACGGGCGAAGCGGGCCGCGCGCGGGTCGGGGGAGGTGGCCATCCGGCGATTCTCGCACCTCCCGCGGCGGAGGGGCGCGCGCGCCGACCGCGGTGATCCGTCGGGTAGCGTCGAGGGATGACCGCGACCTCCCGCCTCGCGCGCGCCGCACGGTTCGCGCTCGCGGGTCTCCTCGCCGCCGCGGGGGCCTCGCACCTGACCTGGGGGCGTCGCGGGTATCGGATCGTCGTGCCCGACTGGGCGGTGCGTGCGACCTCGATGGACAAGGACGCGATCGTCGTCGCCTCCGGAGCCGTCGAACTCGTGCTCGCGGGCGCGCTCGTCGCCCTGCCGCGGGAGCGCCGCACGATCGGCGTGCTGGTCGCGGCGTTCTTCGTCGCCGTGTTCCCGGGCAATGTCCACCAATGGCAGACCGGGCGCTCCGCACCGGGCCTGCGCACCGACCGCGCCCGCTTCGTCCGGCTGTTGCTGCAGCCGGTCCTCATCGCCTGGGCGATCTGGAGTACCCGTGGCCGCTGAATCCCGACTCACCCACCGGATCTTCGGCTACCCCGGTTCGGAGCGTCTCGTGGTGCTGATCGGTACGGGCGTCGGCGTCGCGATGGATCCGCTTCCCGCCGAGACCGCGGCGCGGAAGGTCACGGTCCTCGCGGTCGCCCTCGGCGAGGCGACGATGCTCGATCCGGGCGGGTACGGCGGCGAGACCCCCGCAGAGCAGACCGCCGACTGGCTCGTCGCCCTCACCCGGCAGACGCTCGCGGCGATGGAACCGACTGCCGCCCAGTCCGCCGGCGTCGTCGTGTACGGCCCGGCGATGGACGTCGCCGTGCGGGCAGCCGCTCTCCTGGGCGAGGAGGTCGACCGACTGGCACTCGTCGCCGTCGCGACCCCCGAGCAGCCCTTGGACCGCGACGACCTGGGCGAGCTCATCGGGCGCATCACCGCGGAGGCGCTGATCATCAACGACGACTCCGCCGCGGAATCGGCGTCATGGTACGCCGAGCGCCTCGCCTCAGCACAGGTCGAGCTCGTCGCGCAGGCAGCTCCGCTGCCCTTGTCGGCGGTGTGGGGACGCGCGCTGTCGCACGTCGCGCCGGATGCGGGCCGATGAGCGGCAGACTGGTCCCATGACGACGACACCCCGCTCCACGCCCCTGCGCACGGCCGCCCGCTGGATGCTCGGGGGTGCCATGGTGTTCGCCGGTCTCTCGCACCTGTTCTGGGCGCGACGGGAGTTCCAGGCTCAGGTGCCGGATTGGACCGGCAAAGTCCTCGACAAGGACGCCGTCGTGGTCGCCTCCGGCGTCGTCGAGGTCATGCTCGGGGGCGCTCTCGTCGCGCTGCCGCGTGAGCGCAGCCGCGTCGGTGCGATCCTCGCCGCCTTCTTCGTGGCGATCTTCCCCGGAAATCTCGAACAGTACACGAAGGGCAAGAACGGCTTCGGTCTGACGGATGACCGCACGCGCCTGATCCGACTGTTCTTCCAGCCCGCGCTCGTCGCGGTCGCCCTGTGGAGTACGCGCGAACCCCGGCGCTGACACGCTCGATGTCGACGGCCCCTGCGAAGATGAGCGGATGCTGCTGCACGAGCTCGTGGTGACCACCGACGCCGTGACCGCGACGAGCTCGCGTCTGGCGAAGGTCGCGGCGCTGGCCGGTCTGCTCCGGCTTCTCGAGCCGGCCGAGATCGTCCCGGCGGTCGGCTTCCTGCTCGCCAGCCCGCGCCAGCAGACGCTCGGCGTGGGGTGGAAGACCCTGTCCGCCGTCTTCTCCGTGCACGCCGCGAGCCCGGTCCTCACGGTCGAAGAGGTCGACGAGGCCTTCGATGCGCTCGCCTCGGCGGCCGGACCGGGCTCGGTCGCGACCCGACGCGCCGTCCTCGAGGACCTGGCCGGGCGTGCCACCGCGGCCGAATGGGACCTGCTGACCCGCATCATGCGCGGCGAACTGCGCACCGGCGCGCTGGAGGGCGTCCTTGTCGACGCGATCGCTCGGGCAGCCGGCGATCCCGTCTCCGCGGTGCGACGGGCGGCGATGCTGTCGGGCGATCTCGGTGAGACCGCACGTCTCGCGCTCACCGGCGCCGACCTCGAGGCGGTGGGTCTGCGGGTGGGGCGGCCGGTGCTGCCGATGCTGGCCTCCACCGCGGGGTCGCCGACCGAAGCCCTCGCGAGTGTGGCCGGCCCGGCATCCGTCGAATTCAAGCTCGACGGCGCCCGCATCCAGGTGCATCGGCAGGGCGAGGACGTGAAGGTCTTCACGCGCAACCTCGCCGACATCACGCGCCGCGTGCCCGAGATCGTCGAGGCGGTGCGGTCGATGCCGGTGGACGAGGCGATCCTCGATGGCGAGACGCTCTCGCTCGACGAGGACGGCGCGCCGCGCGCGTTCCAGGACACGATGGCGCGGTTCGGCTCCGAGGCGGTGAGCGACACGGCGCTCCGACCGTGGTTCTTCGACGTGCTGCACGTCGACGGACGCGACCTGATCGACGAGCCGCTGCACGTGCGACTGACCGAGCTGGAGCGCATCGCCGGGCCGTGGCGGGTCCCCGGCATCGTGACGGATGATCCCCAAGCCGCTGAACAGCTCTCCCGCGACGCGCTCGCCGCGGCGCACGAGGGCGTCGTGGTGAAGGCTGTCGACTCGGTGTACGCCGCGGGCCGCCGCGGCAAGAGCTGGGTGAAGGTCAAGCCGGTGCTCACGTACGACCTCGTCGTGCTGGGCGTGGAGTGGGGGTCCGGCCGCCGCGCGGGCCAGCTGTCGAACCTCCATCTCGGCGCGCGCGACGAGGACGGCGAATTCGGGCCCGCGGGCGGATACGTCATGGTGGGCAAGACCTTCAAGGGACTGACCGATGAGCTGCTCCGCTGGCAGACCGCGCACTTCCCGACGATCGAGACCTCCCGCGACGGCTACGCGCTGCACGTGCGGCCCGAGACGGTCGTCGAGATCGCGATCGACGGGGTGCAGCGCTCGCCGCGGTATCCGGGCGGGCTCGCGCTGCGGTTCGCGCGGGTGAAGGGGTATCGGCCCGACAAGGCCCCCGGTGAGGCGGACACGATCCAGACGTTGCGGACGCTGCTGCGGTGACGGCTCAGCGGGCCGTCGACACCGTCACGGTGAACTTGGCGTTGCGCGCCGCCTGACGGGTGGGGCCGACCAGCCGCTCGAGCGCCGGTCGGTGCTGCTGCGCCGAGTTCCAGACCGCCCACAGCTCGCCGCCGGGAACGAGGACACGGCCGGCGTCCGCGAACAGCGGATCGGCGACCCCGCCGCGCGGCACAGCAGCGCCGGCATGGAACGGCGGATTCAGCACGATGAGCCGTGCGCTCCGCGACGGCTGCATCGACAAACCCAGATCGCGCACGACCTCCACGCGGTCGGCCAGCCCGTTCGCTGCGACCGTGGCGCGGGCGGAGGCGACCGCAGCGGCGGAGCGATCCGTCGCGATCACGGGGAGCGACGGGTGCCGCGCGGCGAGCCACGTCGCGAGGACGCCCGTGCCGCACGCGAGGTCGATCACCGAACCTTCGGGCCGTCGCGGTTCGGCGAGCGGGTCGGCCGCGGTGAGCTGCTCGAGCAGGAACCGCGTGCCGATGTCGACCGCGGTGCCGGCGAACGCGCCGCCGAACGCGCATACGGCGAGTGGCCGGCTCAGCCCCGCGACGGCATGGTCGGCTCGCCGGGGCTGCGGGTCGGATCCGCCGAGCGGGGATCGCGCGATGAGGACACGGGACTTCTGCCGGGCGTGCGAGACGTCGAGTCGCGCGAAAGACCGCCGTAGCACGTCGTTCATCCCGAGGCTCATGTGCTTGGTGCGTCCGCCCGCGAAGACGACGACATCGGGGGTGGCGTGCGCGGCGATCAGCGCCGCGACATCCTCGAGTGCGTCGAGGGCGCGGGGGAGGCGCAGAAGCACGACCCGGGCGTCGGCGACGAGGTCGGCATCCAGCGGCATCGCGCGCAGGTGCCCGCCCAGGCCCGCGGACTCGGCGTTCGCCGCGATCGCGCGCTCACCGGCGAGCGAGTCCTGATGCACGCGGATCCCGCTGGCACCGGCATCCGCTGCCCCGAGGGTGAGCGCGCCGTACTCGTCGCCGATCACGACGACGCGGCCGGGCCCCGCCGCATTCCGCTCCGCCGCGGACTCGTCGAGGAGGAGACGGTCTGCCGCGTCCGACGCGGTCAGGTCCGGGGCGTCGGTGTCGGGGAAGCGCCGCAGGGCGTCGGGGGAGTAGGGCACCCCGCAAGTCTGGCCCACCTGCTCCTGCGCGAAAGGGCAGTTATGTCGGGCTGACACGGCGTGTCGCCCTACATAACTGCCCTCTCGCGAGCGGCGGTGCCGGGTCAGACCCGCATCGCACCGCCGGAGCGCAGCCGGGACAGCGCGTCGACGGTCGCGGCGAGGATCAGCACGCCACCGGTGACCAGCAGGTTGACGCCCGCCGGGAGGTTGAGCAGACCCAGGCCGTTCGTGATCACGGCGATCACGAGCGCACCGATCGCGGCGTGCATGAGCCGGCCGCGTCCGCCGAAGAGGCTGACGCCACCGACGACCGCCGCCGCCACACCGCTCAGCACGATGTCACGACCGACCGTCGCGTCCACCGATCCGACACGGGCGACGCTGAAGAGCATCGCCGCGACCGCGAGGGAGGAACAGATCACGAACGCCCACCACTTGATCCAGCGCACCTTGACGCCGGAGCGGCGCGCGGCCTCGGCGTTGCCGCCGATCGCGTAGACGTAGCGGCCGAACTTCGTGCGATCCAGGGCGAACGTTCCGATCCAGAGGATCAGCAGCACGACGGGCACGATGATCGGGACGCCGGCCACCTCGTTGACGGACTGCCCGCGGTTCTGGTTCAGCACGAACACGAAGATGCCGCCGAGCACCGCGATCACCGCGAGCTTGATGAACACGAGCGAGATCGCCCGGTTCGGCACGCCCGCCTTCGTGCGACGGGCGCGGTCCCAGAAGGACGTTCCGGCCGAGATCGCGAGGATGACGACGAGCATGACCCAGCCCGCCCAGACCGGCAGGTTGCCGTTCTGCAGCGCGATCAGCTCGGGGACCTCGATGCGGAACAGACCACCGGGGCCGATGATCACGAGCGCGAGTCCCTGGTAACCCAGGAACAGGCCCAGGGTCACGACGAACGACGGGATGCCGACCCTCGCGACGAAGAAGCCGATCAGCGCACCGGTGAGGAAACCGAAACCGAAACCGGCCAGGAGCGCGATCGGCCACGGGATGCCGAACTGGGAGTTCAGCACGACGAACAGTGCCATGCCCACGCCGCCGGTGACACCGGCGGACAGGTCGATCTCGCCGAGCAGCAGCACGAACACCAGGGCCATGCCGAGGACGACGAGCGGAGCGGCCTGGTTCAGCAGGTTCGCGAAGTTGCGCTCGGTCAGGAAGAACGGGCTCAGGATCGTGAAGAGCAGGCTCAGCACGATGAGTCCGCCGACGGCGGGGAGGGCGCCCATGTCGCCACCGCGGACGCGCTGCCACCATGCCCTGATCTGGTCGCCGAGGCCGCCTTCGACACCGCTGCCGATCAGGTCGCTGGCGACCGGGTTGGGGGCCGCGTTGGTCGTGGTGCCGCTCACTCTGTGCCTCCGGTGCTGATGTTGGTGGTGCCGATGAGCTCGACGCCCATCGTCTTGGTGCCCGTGATGTAGCCGACGACGTCGTCGCGGGTGGTGTCGGCGACGTTGATCTGCGCGACCATCTGGCCGAGGTACAGCACAGCGATGTCGTCGGCCACCTCGAACACGTCGGCCAGGTTGTGGCTGATGATCACGACGGCGACGCCCTGCTCGGACAGCCGCTTGACGAGGTTGAGGACCTGCTCGGTCTGGGCGACACCCAGGGCGGCCGTGGGCTCGTCGAGGATGACCACGCGGGCCTTCTTGAGCACCGCGCGGGCGATCGCGACGGTCTGACGCTGGCCGCCGGAGAGAGAGGAGACCTTCTGGCGGACCGACTTCACGGTGCGCACCGACAGGCCGCGCAGCGTGTCGGAGGCCTCCTTCTCCATCCGTCCCTCGTCGAACGTTCCGAACGTGAGCTCCTCGCGACCGAGGAACATGTTCTGCACGATGTCGAGGTTGTCGCACAGCGCGAGGTCCTGGTAGACGACCTCGATGCCGAGGGCGGCGGCATCGCGCGGAGCGTTCAGGTCGCGGTGCTGCCCATCGATGAGCACCTCGCCTTCGTCGTAGGGCTGGACGCCGGCGAGCCCCTTGATCAGGGTCGACTTTCCGGCGCCGTTGTCGCCGACCAGGGCGGTGACCTTGCCGGGATAGACCTTCAGGTCCACCCCTTTCAGGACGCTCACCGGGCCGAACGATTTCTTGACGCCGACCAGTTGGATGATCGGCTCATTCGAGGGAACAGTGTCTGACATGCTCGCTTCCTTGCGGGTTCGGGGAGGTACGCGTCGAGGACGCCGCGCTGTTGCGGGCGCGGCGCCCTCGATGCGGGTGACTCGTGCTTACGGTGCGACGACGCCGTACTGCTCGCACGCGGCGGCGACGTCGGGGGTGCAGACATCGTCGTAGGCGGCGTCACCGGCGGCGACGACGTCCTTGACCTGCTCCGGGCCGACCAGAACCGGCGTGACCTGAATGTACGGCGTGCCGTCGTCCAGCTTCGCGTCAGCGGTGACGTCCTCGCCGCTCAGCAGAGCGACCGCGACGTCGACGGCTGCGGCAGCCTCGTCGGCGACGGGCTTGTAGACCGTCGCGGTCTGCCAGCCGAGCAGGATGTTCTGCAGGCCCGCGACGTTCGCGTCCTGGCCCGAGACCGCAACACCCTTGAGGTTGTTGTCCTGGAGGACCTTGATGACACCGGCCGCGTTCGTGTCGTTGGCCGCCCACACGCCGTCGACCTGACCGCCGAGCGAGGTCAGAGCCTGCTCGAAGTTGGTCTGCGACTTGGCCTGGTCCCAGGCCCCCGGGGGCTCGGCGGCCGCGACGATGCCGGCGCCTTCCATGACCTCGACAGCGCCTTCCTTGAACATCGCGGCGTTTCCGTCCGTCGGGTCTCCACCGATGTAGACGACCTTCGCGGCGGCCGGGTCGACACCCTTGGCCTCGAGGCCGTCGAGCACCGTCTGGCCCTGCAGGCGGCCGACCTCGACGTTGTCGAAGGACACGTAGTAGTCCGCGCCCGCGAAGGGACGGTCGTACGCGATCACCGGGATGCCCTCGGCCTTGGCCTTGGTGGCCACGGCCTCGGCGGCGCCCTGGTAGTCCACGAGGAGCATCACGCCGCAGCCCTGGGTGAGCTGCTGGTCGGCGATCGTCGAGTACTTGTTGACGTCACCCTGAGCGTTCTGGATGTCGACCTCGAAGCCGGCGCCCTCCAGACCCTCCTGGAGGTACTTGCGGTCGAAGTTCTCCCAGCGCGGCGAGGACGCCGCGTCCGGAAGGATGACGCACGCGCGGCCCGCTGCGTCGCCTCCACCCGCGCTGCTCTCGCTGGGCGTACCGCCGCTCGAGCCGGAACACCCGGCCAGGAGCAGCGCGGCAGCACCCGTGAGGGCGGCCACGGAGAGGATTGAAGACTTCTTCATCTTTCGCCTTTCGTCTTTGAATATGCGTACGCCGGACCCCCAGGGGAACCGGACGCGTTCGTCGCTAACAGCGATACTCCTGGCATCCGTCCTTGGCGTCAAGACATGAACGTAACGCTTTTGCAACGGCGTTTTCGGATTCGCGCCGTGAACGCATGACGTCAGGCGCGACCGACGGCGGTGCGCTTCCTGCGGGACAGCGAGTCGACAGTGACGGCCAGGACGAGCACGATTCCGGTGATCATGAAGATCACGGACGAGTCGAGGTTGAGCAACGTCAGGCCGGACGAGATCGACTGGATCACGAAGATGCCCAGGAGCGCCGCGAACGCCGTGCCCCGGCCGCCGAACAGGCTCGCACCGCCGATGACGGCGGCGGCGATCGCATTGAGATTCACATCCCCGGTCCCCGAACTCTGGTTCGCCGACGCGAGGCGGGCGGCGGCCAGCACGCCGCCGACGGCGGCGAGGGTGGAGCACAGCATGAACACCGAGATGTAGATGCGGTCGACGCGGATGCCGGCACGCCGGGACGCATCCACGGATCCACCCACCGCATACACGGCTCGACCCCAGCGCGTGCGGGTGAGCGCGATGTCGAGGATCACCACGAGCACGAGGAAGAACAGGAACATGACACCCACACCGCGCGACAGATTCAGGTACCACGCGGCCACGAGCAGGAACGCCAGCAGGGCGCCGGTGCGCACCCCGATCTCGACGTAGGACTGGCTCACGAGGTTCGCTGCGCTGCGCTGCGCGGCGCGGCGCAACCGGATCCAGGCGTACGCCGCCGCCGTCGCGCCGGCGACGAGGTAAGACGCCCACGCCGGCAGGTACCACTGCTGGGCGAACTGGACGATCCACGAATCGAACGGCAGGCCGATCGACCCCGTGTCGCCGAGGATCCACAGCTGCAGCCCGAGGAAGCCGAGGAGCCCGGCGAGAGTGATCACGAAGCTCGGAAGACCGAAGCGCGTGTAGAGGAAGCCGTACAGCAGGCCCACGAGCGCGCCGGCGGCGATCGCCGCGGCGATCGCGAGAACGGGGTTCCACTGCAGCTGCACGAAGCTGACCGCGAGGATCGCCGCGGCGAGCCCGGACACCGAACCGACCGAGAGATCGATCTCGCCGACGAGGAGCACCAGGACGATTCCCAGCGCGATCGTGCCGATCGCCGCGCACTGCATCGTGAGGTTCACCAGGTTCGTGCTGGAGAGGAACACGGGGTTCAGTGCTTGGAAGATCGCCCAGATCACGACGAGACCGATGATCACCGGGAGCGAGCCCAGATCGCCGCCGCGGATGCGGTTCAGCAGGGACTCCGCCGCCGAGCGCATGCCGTCCGCGGTGAAAAGCCCGCCCTCGCTCTCCAGCTGGGGTGCGAGGTCTTTGCCGGCGTTCATCGCTCACTCCGTCCGCGGCGACGCGCGTCGCGGTCGTTCAGCGGGATGACCTTCGGATCGGCGGGCCGGTCGGACGGGCGGTCGGCCGCCCGCCGTGCGACCGCATTGTCCACCGCGCCGGTGATCGCGGCGATGAGCGTCTCGCTCGTGACGTCCGCGATGTTGTAGACGCCGTTGTTGCGGCCCAGGCGCAGCACGACGACCCGATCGGCGACCGCCATCACGTCCGCCATGCTGTGGCTCACGAGCACGACGCCGTGCCCGCGTTCCCGCAGGCGCTCGATGAGATTCAGGACCTCCGCGGTCTGCGCGACGCCGAGGGCGGCGGTGGGCTCGTCCAGGATCACGATGCGCGGGTCGCCGATGAGCGAGCGTGCGATCGCGACGGTCTGGCGCTGTCCGCCGGAGAGCGAGGCGACCGGAATGCGCACGGACGGGATCTTCGCCGAGAGCTCGCGAAGGAGCGTCCACGTCTGCTGCTCCATGTCGACTTCGTCCAGCATCCGCCCGTTTCTGAGTTCGCGCCCGAGCCACAGGTTCGCCACGACGTCGAGGTTGTCGCACAGCGCGAGGTCCTGGAACACCGTCGCGATCCCGAGCTCCTGCGCGTCCGCGGGGCTCCCGATCTCAACCGGGTCGCCGTCGTACTCGATCGCGCCGGAATCGGGGGAGTAGACGCCGGAGAGGAGCTTGACGAGCGTGGACTTGCCGGCGCCGTTGTCGCCGATCAGGGCGACCACCTCGCCCTCGTTCACCCAGAAGTCCACGTCGGTGAGCGCCTTCACGGCCCCGAAGCGCTTGTTGATCGCCCGGACGGTGAGCACGCGCTCCCGCGAGCGCCCCGGTCGCGCCGGCGTCATCGACATAGAGGTCATGCTCTCACTTCGCGGCGCCACGGGCGCCTCACATCGATCATCGGATGCCGGCCGCGTCGCACGCGGCCGCCAGGGCGGGGGTGCAGATGTCCTCGACGCTCCAGAATCCGTCCGCGATCACGGTCTCGGCGATGTTGTCCACGGTCACGGCCACCGGCTCGAGGAGGGTCGACGGTGTGCCCTGGATCTCCAGCGGCGCCTCGATCTGCTCGCCGCGGATGAGCGCGACGGCGACGTCAGCGGCGCGCTCGGCCTGCGGGCGGATCGCCTTGTACACCGTCATCTGCTGGTCTCCGGTGAGGAGGCGCTGGATCGCGGACAGCTCGGCATCCTGCCCTGTCACGACGGGGAAGGGCTCGACGTTGGCCGCTTTCAGCGCCGAGATCGCCCCGCCGGCGACGCCGTCGTTCGCGGCGTAGACACCCACGATCTCATCGCCGTACTGGGCGATCTGACCGGCGACCCACTCCTGCGCCTTCTCCGGACTCCACCCCGGGGTGTCGTACGCGGCGAGGACGCGCAGATCGCTGCTCTGGATCACTTCGGTCGCACCCGCCTTGAACTGCGCGGCATTGCTGTCGGTCGGAGACCCGTTCACCATGAGGACGCCGCCGGAGCCGCGTCCGTCTTCGTCGAGCGCCCGCACGAACTCCGTCGCCTGGAGGTCGCCCACGAGCTCGTTGTCGAACGAGATGTAGTACGCGAGGTCGCCGCCGGCGATCAGTCGGTCGTAGGAGATCACCGGCACATTCTGCGCGTTCGCGGACAGCACGATGCTGACGGCAGCCTGCGTGTCGAACGCGTCGAGCACGAGCACGTCGGCGCCGGCCGCGAGGGCGGACTCGGCCTGCTGCTGCTGCTTGGTCGCGTCGCCGTCGGCGTTCGAGTAGAGCACCTCGTAATCGCCCAGCTCCGCCACACGGGCCTCGAAGATCGGCCGGTCGAACGTCTCGTAGCGGGCGGTCTTCGCGTCTGGCAGCAGGAGTGCGATCGTCCCGGCCCCGTCGTCCGGCGCCGTGCCACCCGTGCACGCCGCGAGCGAGCCGGCGAGGATCGCGCCGGTGATCACCACCATGCCCGTGCGGGAGAGGCGCTTCATCGGACCCCTTCTTCGGGTGCGACCCGGATGCGGTCCGGGCGGGAGGGAAACGGGATGTCGAGCCTACGCCGAGAACGGCACGGCTTCGGCATCCACCGTGACGTGATCCAGCGCGATCGTGATCGCGCCGCGCGTCTCGGCCCATCCGCCGAACGTCGCGCCGACGATCTCGGGCAGTCCGTCCGCCGAGGCGAGCGCGGTGCGCTCGAGCGAGTGGCGCATCGGGGCCATCAGGATCTCGCCCGCCTCGCCGAGTTCGCCACCGACGATGATGAGCTCCGGGTCGAACAGATTGCACAGGCTCGCCGCGGCGATGCCGATGTGCCGTCCGGCGTCGGCGATCACCCGGCGGGAACTGCCGTCACCGGCATCCGATGCCTGAATGAGGTCCCGGAGACGCTGCATGCCCTCGCTCGGGGGGAAGAGCGAAAGCAGGGCGGGGCCGCCCGCGTACGTCTCGAGGCACCCGCGGTTGCTGCAGCGGCACATCGGACCGTTCTCGTCGATCGTGACGTGGCCGATCTGACCCGCTTTGCCGTTCACGCCGCGGAAGAGGTCGCCGCCGACGATGAGTCCGGCGCTGATCGTGTGGCCGACCCGGATGAACACCGACGACGACGCATTCCGACCGGCGCCTTCGCGGGCTTCGGCGAGTCCCGCGAGATTCGCCTCGCTGTCGACGAACACGGGGCGCCCGATGCGGGCGGTGAGGCTTTCGGCGACGTCGACGCCCTCCCAGCCGCGGAGGAGTCCCGGGGTGGAGACCATCCCGGTGCGCGGATCGATGGGTGCGGGCAGTGCGAGGCCCACGGCGAGCAGGTCGCTGACGGTACCGCCCAGGGTCTCCATCATGTCGCCGAGGAGGATGCTGAGACGGTCGAGTTCGGCGTCGTGCCGGTGATCGAGCGCGAGCGGCAGCGATGTCTGCGTGATCACGGTGCGTGTGGCGTCAGCGATCGCGATGTGCAGCTGGCGAGAGCTGAAGTGGACGCCGGCGACGAGACCCAGCTGGCGGGCGAGGGAGACCAGGGTCGCACGGCGTCCGCTGCGCGAAGTGATCGAGGTGTGAAGCAGACCCGAAGCGGTGAGCTCCTTGACGATGTTGGACACGGTGGCAGGCGAGAGGCCGGTGCTGCCGGCCAACTCCACTTGCGTCAGCCGCCCATGTCTTTTGAGCGACTCGACGAGCCGGGCTCGGTTGGCTTCACGGAGTGAAGTCTGCGAGCCGGGCGGGGCGATGCGTCCTACCACGATCGACACTGTACCGGACGCCCTCCCGGCCGTCCCGTCCCGGTGGTCCTCTTTCCGCCGAGGTGGTCCCCTTTGCCCCGAGGTGGTCCCTTTTCCGCCGAGATGGTCCCTCTTGCCCCGAGATGGTCCCCTTTCCGCCGAGATGGTCCCTTTCGCGCCGAGATGGTGGGCACCATCTCGGCGGGAAACCCACCACCTCGTGGGAAAACCCACCATCTCGGGGGAAGAGCCACCACCTCGGGGGAAGAGCCACCATGGGGCCGGGGCCGGGGCCGCGGCGGGAGGCAGGACGAAGCCCCCGCCACCTTCCGGTGACGGGGGCCCGGTCAGGCGAGCGGATGCCGGTCAGACGCGATCAGCCACGCGCTCGGCCTCGGCGCGCCGCGCATCGTCGATGCGATCGAGCTCGTGCAGCGACGAGCCCTTGGTCTCGCGCATGGAGACCACAGCGACGAGGGACACCGCCGCAGCGATCGCCAGGTACACCGCGACCGGGACGTACGAGCCGTACGCGGACAGGAGCGCGACCGCGATGATCGGCGCGAGCGAGCCGGCCACGATCGAGGTGACCTGGTATCCGAGTGAGACTCCGGAGTACCGCATGCGCGTCGGGAACATCTCGGACATGATCGCCGGCTGCGGCGCGTACATGAACGCGTGGATGAACAGGCCGAGCGAGATCGCGAACACGATCACGAACGGGTTCTTCGTGTCGAACAGCGGGAAGGCGATGAAGCCCCAGACCGCGGCACCGAGGACGCCGATCAGGTAGGTGGGCTTGCGGCCGATCCGGTCGGCCAGCCCGCCGATGAGCGGGATCACGATCATGTGGACGATGTGCGCGATCGCCAGGAGCCCGAGGATCTCGGCGGTGTTCACCTCGAGCGCGACGCTCAGATAGGTGATCGAGAACGTCACGACGAGGTAGTACATGATGTTCTCCGCGAAGCGCAGACCCATCGCGGTGAAGACGCCGCGCGGGTAGCGCTTGAGCACCTCGAACACGCCGTAGCGCGTCTGCTTCGACTCCTCGATCTCCTTCTGCACCTCGAGGAAGATCGGGGCATCGGTGATGCGGGTGCGCACGTAGTAGCCGATCGCGACGATCACGACCGAAAGCCAGAAGCCGATACGCCATCCCCACGAGAGGAACTGCTCCTCACTGAGCGTGCGGCTGAGCACGAGCAGAACGAGCGTCGCGGTCAGGTTGCCGATCGGCACGGCTGCCTGCGGGAAGGACGCCCAGAACCCGCGGGACTTGTCGGGGGAGTGCTCGGCGACCAGAAGCACGGCACCGCCCCATTCGCCGCCCACCGCGAAGCCCTGGGCGAAGCGCAGCACGACGAGCAGGATCGGCGCGAGGAGGCCCACTTGCGCGTACGTCGGCAGGCATCCCATCAGGAACGTGGCGACGCCGACCAGCACGATCGCGAACTGCAGGAGCTTCTTGCGGCCGTACTTGTCGCCGAAGTGGCCGAAGACGATGCCGCCGAGCGGGCGGGCGACGAAACCGACCGCGTACGTCACGAAGGCGGCGATGATCGGAGCGTACGGGTCGTCCGACGGCGGGAACATGATCTTGTTGAACACGAGCGTCGCCGCCGTGGCGTAGAGGAAGAACTCGTACCACTCGACGACCGTGCCCGCCATCGAGGCGGTGACGACGCGACGCAGACTCGAGGGAGCGGTCTGAGGTGGCGATGCGGGGGTGCGGGGAGACGTGGCTGATGCCATGCGCTGATACCTCCTTGTAGGCGCGGGAACGGCAGGGGGGATGCCGCTCACGCACATTACCTGAAACTTGATTCAGGTTTCAAGGGGGCTACTCCCGCAGACGCACCAGACGCTCGTGTCCGGTCTCCTCGAGCTCCGCGATCGACTCGCGCGCTTTGAGGAAGTCCGAGAACGATCGATAGCCGAGCGCCTTCTCGCTGAACGACGGGTCCATCCGGCGCATGTGGGTCTTCACGGCGGAACTGTGCAGCCACTCCGCGTCGTCGTCCTTGTCGCGACCGAGGCGCAGGGCGCGCTCCAGCAGGCGCGTCGCGACGTCCTGCGGGTCTTCGGCGGATTCTTCGGATGCCGTCTCCTCGGCGGCCGCCGCGGCTACGGAGCTGGACGTCGCCCGCCGGTTCGTACGGCGAGCCGGGGCGAGAGGCTCGGGTGCCTGGAAGAGGGGTGCCACGTCGTCGGCCGTCGCCTGCGCGCTCGCCTTCTCGGGGCTCGCCGGCTCGTCCGCCGCCGGAGTCTCCTTCGCCGGCTGCTTCTTCGAGCCGCGCCCGCCCCGGGTGCGGGCAGGGGTCTCCGCCGGCGTCTCGGCGGCGACCGGGGCCGCGGATTCCGCCTCGGCGGCCTCGTCGGCGGCGGGTGTGCTGCTCTTCCCGCGCGAACCGCTGCCACGGCCGGTCGCCCTGCCGCCGGCATCCTTTCCGGCGGGTGCGGTGCGGGCCGGGCGCGGCACGCCCGGCAGGGAGTCGTAGGCCTCGAACTCGTCGCACGCCGCCGCGAGGGATTTCGCCGTGGACCCCGCGACGCCCACGCCGACGACGTAGCGGCCCAGGCGCCGGCAGCGCTGCGCAAGTGGCACGTAATCGGAGTCGCCCGCAACGATCACGACGTGCGTGAGGTCGGGGAGCCGGAACATGTCTTCGACGGCATCCACGGCGAGGCGGATGTCGGCGCCGTTCTTCGCGTACGCCGCGGCGGGGAAGAGCTGCACGAGGTCGACCGCGCGGGCGACGAGCTGGCTGCGGTAGACCGCGTTCACGGGCGACGACCAGTCGGCGTAGGCGCGCGTCAGGACGAGAGTGCCCAGCGACGCGGCGTAGTCGATGATCGCGCCGACGTCGATCGTCGCCGCCGCGAGGCGTTCCGCGATCTCGGGATCTTCGGGTGTCTCGATGATCCGCTGACGGTCGCGCCCGTACGAGTTCCGGCCGTGCACCCGGTCGTACCAGGAGATGACGATGTTGTCGAAGTCGAGGTAGACGGCGACGCGGGAATTCTGGGAGTCGGGCATCCTCCCAGTGTGACAGGCCGGCCCGGCGCGGCGTGCGGGCGCGGTGCTCAGGCCTCGCCCGGGTAGCGCAGTCCGATCTGCCGGCGCACTTCGTCGAGGGTGTCCATGATCGCGACGGTCTCGGACAGCGGCAGGATGTCGCTGTCGTTCGCGCCCGAGGCGACGTAGCGCTCGGCGGCGAGCGCCTGGAACTGCATGCCGCGGCCCTCGATGTCGGATTCGAACGACTCCTGCACGGTGCCGTCGGGCGAGACGAGACGGAACGACGTCGGGGTGTACCAGACGCGGTCGATGTCGATCCGGGCCTCCGTGCCGATGATGCTCGCCGTGTTGGGGCCGGCGGCGTGCGACGCGGACAGCGACGTCGAGACAGCGCCGCGCTCGTGCGTGAAGATCGTCGCCACTTCGTCGTCCACGCCGGTGGCCCCGAGGTTCGCGGCGGCGGTGACGGAGGTCGGGGCGCCGAGGATGTCCCACGCGAACGAGATCGGGTAGATGCCGAGGTCCAGCAGGGCGCCGCCGCCGAGGGCGATGTCGTTCAGCCGGTGGGCGGGGTCGGTCGAGATCTTCTGGGTGTGGTCGGCGGTCAGCGCACGGATGTCGCCGAGCGCACCCTCCTGCACGAGCTCGCGCACGCGGAGCATGTGTGGGAGGTAGCGCGTCCACATCGCCTCCATCGCGAGGAGACCGGTACGTCGGGCGACGTCCTGCACCCGTGCCGCCTCGGCGCCGTTCAGGGTGAACGGCTTCTCGACGAGGACGTGCTTGCCGTTCTCCAGCGCGAGGATCGCGTTGTCGGCGTGCATCGGGTGCGGCGTGGACACGTACACGATGTCGACGTCGGGATCCGAGACGAGGTCCACGTACGACGAGTGCACACGCGGCACGTCGAACTCCCGCGCGAAACGCTCGCCCGACTCCGCCGAGCGCGAGCCGACGGCGGTGAGCGTCAAACCCGCCGTCCGCAGGTCGCTCGCGAAAGCGTGGGCGATGCCGCCCGTGGCAAGGATTCCCCAGCGCAGTCCAGTCATCCCTCGAGCGTAGCGAGCGCAGCGCCCAGATCGGCGATCACGTCGGCCGGATCCTCCAGGCCGATCGACAGGCGGAGCGTCGTGGGCGAGATCCCGGCTTCGGCGAGCTGCTCCGCGGTCAAGTGGCTGTGTGTCATGGAGGCGGGATGCGCGATCAGGCTCCGCGCGTCGCCGATGTTGGCGACGAGGCGCACGACCCGCAGCGCCGCGATGAGGCGCTCGATCCGGTCGAAATCGGCGAGGGGGTCCCCGGAGGAGGCGACGTCGAAGGAGAAGACGGATGCCGCACCCCGCGGCAGGTATTCTTTCGCGCGCTCGTGCCACGGGCTCGAAGCCAGGCCCGGGTGGCTGACGCGCGTGACCGCGGGGTGCTCGGCGAGGAATGCGGCGACCGCGAGGCCGCTCGCGCTGTGCCGCTGCATGCGCAGGTCGAGCGTCTCCAGGCCCTGGAGCAGTTGGAAGGCGTTGAACGCCGACAGCGACGGACCCAGGTCGTGGACGTACTTCGTCTTGACCAGCGCGATGAAGGGCGACCCGGTTCCGCCGAAGCGCTCGACGAGACTCCCGCCCGCGACGCGCCGGTAGGGGAGCGCGAGTTGAGGCCAGCGCTCGGGGTCGGCACCGAAGTCGAACGTGCCGAGGTCGACGATCACGCCGCCGAGAGAGGTCCCGTGGCCGCCGAGGTACTTCGTCGCCGAGTGCACGACGATGTCCGCGCCGAAGTCCTTCGCGCGTTGCAGATAGGGCGTGGCCACGGTGTGGTCGATCACGAGCGGCACGCCCGCGTCGCGGGCGATCGCGGCGACGGCGCGGACGTCGAGCACCTGCGCGTTGGGGTTCGTGATCGACTCCGCGAACAGTGCGCGCGTGGTCGGGCGGACGGCCGCCGACCAGGCCGCGATGTCGTCCTGATCGACGAAGTCGACCTCGATGCCCCAGTCGGCGAACGTGTCCTGCAGCAGATCGACCGTGCCGCCGTACAGCTGACGCGCGGCCACGATGTGCTCGCCCTGCCTGGCGAGCGCGAGCAGCGCGAGGGCGACCGCCGCCTGGCCCGAGGCGACGGCCGCTGCGGCGATCCCGTCCTCGAGTGCCGCGACGCGCTGTTCGAACACGAGTACGGTCGGGTTCGCCGCGCGGCTGTAGATGTTGCCCTCGCGTCGGAGCGCGAACAGGTCGCGGGCTTCGCTGAGCGAGGCGAACTCGAACGCGTTGGACTGATGGATCGGGGGGACGGCCGTGTTCTCGGCCTGGGCGGGAACGTAACCCGCCTGCACCTGAGCCGTCGCGAAGGACCGGGCGACCTCGGACATGTCCCCATCATCCCGGGGCTCCACCGCCGCCGCATCGGCGTGTGTCGAACTGTTGCACGGAGCGGGTCGGGCTCGCGGGCGCGGACAATGGAGGGATGTCGCTGCTGATCAGCCCCGCAGAACTCGCCGCCCTCCTCGCCGGCGCGGCGCGCGTCGTCGTCCTGGACGTGCGGTGGCGCCTCGATCGACCCGACGGCCGACCCGAGTATCTGACCGGACACATCCCCGGCGCCGTATGGGTGGACCTCGAGCGCGAGCTCTCGAGGCACGGCGATCCGGCCGAGGGCCGGCATCCGCTGCCCGCACGGGATGAGCTGCAGGTCGCCGCGCGGCGATGGGGCCTGCGTGAGGGCGACACGGTCGTCGTGTACGACGACGCGAACGCGCTCGCCGCCTCCCGCGCGTGGTGGCTGCTCACCGGGAGTGGCGTGGCGGACGTGCGGCTCCTGGACGGAGGACTGCAGGCGTGGGCGGATGCGGGACTCCCGCTGCAGACCGGTGAGGTGACGCCCGAAGCGGGCTCGATCGTCCTCACACAGCTTGCGCATCCCGTGCTGTCCACCGACGAAGCCGCGACGTGGCCGGCGAGCGGGATCCTGCTCGACGTCCGCGCGCCGGAGCGCTACCGAGGCGAGACCGAGCCGATCGACCCGGTCGCCGGGCACATCCCGGGGGCTCGCAACCTGCCGATCGCGACGCTGCTCGAGTCCGGTCGGTTCCGTGACGCCGAGGTGCTGCGCGACGCGTTCGCCGCGGTGGGCGCCGTCCCGGGTGCGCGGGTCGCGGCGTACTGCGGATCGGGCATCACCGCGGCCCAGACGGCGCTCGCCGGAGTCCTCGCCGGGGTCGAGGTCGCGGTGTACCCGGGTTCGTGGAGCGCGTGGTCGAACACCCCCGGTCGGCCGGTCGCGACCGGGGACTGACCGCGGCTACGGCAGCAACGTGATCTTGCCGTCCGTGCCCGACTCCAGAGCGCGGTGGGCCTGCGTCGCATCGGCGAGCGCGAAGGACGGGCCGAGCTCCACCGAGAACCGCCCGGCGGCCATCAGGGCGATCGCGACCGGCACGGCCTCGCGCCGCCACTCCTGCTGGCGCGGGCTGAGTCCCTCCGGGCTCCCGCCCGAGAACGCCCGGATGCCGAAGGAGCCGGCATCCCGACCACGCACGATCGTCGCGATGCGATCGCGGTCGGCGACGAGCTCGAGCGACGTCTGGATCGCCTCGTCGGTGCCCGCGGCGTCCAGGGCGACGGTGATCCCGTCGGGTGTGGCGTCGCGCACCCGTTCGGCGAGCCCTTCGCCGTACGCGACCGGCGTCGCACCGAGCGCGCGCACACGGTCGAACCGCCGCGGGGACGCCGTCGCGACCACCCGCGCTCCCCACAGCACGGCGAGCTGGATCGCGGCCTGGCCGACCGCGCCGGACCCGGCGTGGATCAGCAGGGTGTCGGACGGTCCGACGGCGAGCGAACGCAGCGACTGATACGCCGTGCCGACCGGGATGCCGATCGCAGCGCCTTCGGCGGCGCTCACCTCGGGCGGACGCGGCTGCGCGTTCGCGGCATCCACGACGACCTCGTCCGCGTATGTGCCGCTTGCGCCGAACAGGACCACAGCGTCGCCGACCCGGAATCCCTCCGCACCCTCACCGACGGAGGTGACGATGCCCGCGGCGTCCGAGCCGGTCCGGCGCGGCTCGGAGATCTCGCCCGAGGGTCGGAGGCCGCTGCGCAGCTTTCCGTCGATCGGGTTCACCCCGGCGGCCTCGATGCGGACGGCGAGCTGGCCCGGCCCCGGGTCCGAGGCCGGCACGTCGGTGAGGGTGAGCACGTCGGGTCCGCCGAACGCGCTGTAGGTGATCGCTCTGGTCATCACGGGCCTTTCTGAGAGGGCGGCGAGTCGGCGTCGCGGAGCGACTTCTGGATGCGCTGCAACGAGACGGGCTCGGCGGTGCCGAGGTGCTGCGCGAACAGGCTCACCCGATACTCCTCCAGCAGCCAGCGGGTGCGCACGATCGATGCGGGCGCGTCGGCAGGGACCGGGATCGTCCCGCCCGCCTCGGCGAACGCGGCGGCCGCGCGCTCCAACTCGGTCATGCGCTGCCGGTCTCGTCCGGGGTTATCGGCGAGGCTCTGCACGCGCTCGGTCGCCCCACGCAGGTAGCGCGGGACGTGAGCGAGGCGTGCCAACCCGATGCGCGAGACGAAGCCGGGGAAGACGAGACCTGCCAGCTGGCTCTTGACATCGCCGAGCGCTCCGAGCAGGGTGAGCGAGTTCTGTGCGCGGAGCGCCCGTTCGCCCTCGCGGGCGGCGGTGAGGATCCGCGTGGCGAGCGAGACCGCCTCGAACGTCTCCGTGACGACTGCGCTCGAGAACGCATCGCGGACGCGCTCGAAGTCTTCCCGTGTGCGCACGGGCCCGCCGGCTGTCCGGTCGAGCACGGCGTCGGCGACCGCGAGCCGGGCGTCTTCGATGAGCGCTTTCGCGGACGGATAGGGGGATGCCGCCAGGGCGAGCTTCTCGGTCGAGGTCAGGTGCTCCAGCACATAGGTCGCGGGTGACGCCACGGCGAGCAGCATGAGGCGACGGACCCCGGCGCGGGTGGCCCGGGCGGCCGCCTCGGCGGTCGCCTCCACGCGCACCGTGACACTGGTTCCGGCATCCACCACCGCCGGATAGCCGCGAACGACGCCGCCCGCGACTTTCGTGTCCACGACGTCGGGCAGATCGCCGAAGTCCCAGTCGGTGACGCCGGGGCGCTCAGCCGCCCACGCTGCGCCGCCGCTCGGCGCGTTCGACGCCGCGGGCCCCGGGGGATCGGGACGTACGCGTGCGGTCGCCCGCGCGACCGAGGTGCGCGCGCGGTCGGCGAACCGTGCCTGGAGGGCGGGGAGGTCGCGCCCCGATCCGACCGTTCGCCCGCGTTCGTCGACGACGCGGAAGGAGACCTGCAGATGGGCGGGGACGCGGTCGAGCTCGAAGTCCGCCGCGGTGACGGGTTGGTTCGCGATCGGCTGGATCCGCGTCGCGAGCGCCGCGCGCAGTGCCACCGGAGGCAGGCCGCCGTGCGACTCCGGCCCCTGGCCATCGAGTTCTTCGGAGAAGCGCGCGGCCCAGTCCGCCGCCGGGACGACGTGCCGGCGGATGTGCTTGGGCAGGGCGCGCAGCAGCGCGGTGATCATCTCGTCCCGCATGCCCGGGACCTGCCAGTCGAACCCGTCCGGGCGGATCTGGGCGAGGAGGGCGAGCGGCACGACGGCGCTCACCCCGTCGTCCTCGGCGCCCGGTTCGAAGCGGTAGGCGAGCGTCAGCACCTGGTCGCCCTGCCGCCAGCGTGCGGGGAAGGCCCGTTCGTCGGTGCGTGCGGCGTCTTCGAGGAGGTCTGCCTCGGTCATGTCGAGGAGCCGGGGCGTCCGGGAAGCAGCATCCCGCCACCACTTCTCGAAGGAGCGCGCATCGAAGACGTCGCGGGGGATCCGCGCGGCGTAGAACGCGTACACGGCCTCGTCGCCGACCAGGATGTCGCGGCGGCGCTCCCGCTCCTCGATCTTCTCGAGCCGCCGCCGCAGTTCGAGGTTGCGGCGTTCGAACGCGGTGAGGCGCTTGTCCAGCGCCGTGGAGTCCCAGTCGCCGTCGACGAGCGCGTGGCGCACGAAGAGCTCACGGGCCAGCGGGCGGTCGAAGCGCGCGAGCTGGGCGCGACGGCGGGGGATGATCTCGACCCCGAACAGCGTCACCTTCTCGTAGACGGATGCCGCTCCCGCCGCCTTCGACCAGTGCGGTTCGCTGAGCTGGCGCTTGACGAGATCGGGGGCGAGGGACTCGGCCCACGCCGGGTCGATCGCCGCGACCGTGCGCGCGAACAGACGCGACGTCTCGACGAGTTCGGCCGCCATCACGGCGGCCGGACGGCGTTTGCGCAACCCCGACCCGGGGAAGATCGCGAACTTCGTGCCGCGGGCGCCGCGGTATTCCGCGAGCGGCTGCCGTCGTCCCTCGGCGGGGGCTTTGGCGCCCGCCGCCTTCGCGGCGGCGCGCTGGTCCAGGATGCCGATGTGCGAGAGGAGGCCGGACAGGATCGCCCGGTGCAGGTCGTCGGGTTCCGCCGGGCTCTCCGGTCCGGCGTCCCGCCGCGGCGCCCCGACGAGCGTGCGCAGCTGGCGGTGCACGTCGACCCATTCGCGCACGCGCACGTAGTTGAGATGCTCCGCGCGACACAAGCGCCGGAAGGCGCTCGAGCCGAGCGCCGCCTGCTGCTCCTGGAGGTGGTTCCACAGGTTCAGCAGGCTGAGGAAGTCGCTCGTGGGATCCGTGAAGCGCGCGTGCAGACGATCCGCCTCCTCGCGCCGCTCTTCGGGCCGCTCACGGACGTCCTGGATCGACATGCCTGCGACGATGGCGAGCACGTCGCGCTGCACTCCCGCGCGTTTCGCCTCGATCAGCATGCGCGCGAAGCGCGGATCGATCGGCAGCCGCGAGATCTCGCGGCCGACGTCGGTGAGCCGTGCGGGGCCGCCGTCGCCGCGGGCGGGAGCCTGGACCGCGCCGAGCTCGAGGAGCAGGTCGAACGCCGCCTTGACACCGCGCGAGTCCGGCGGAGTGAGGAAGGGGAAGGCAGTGATCTCGCCGAAGCCGAGCGAGAGCATCTGCAGGATGACGGAGGCCAGGCTCGTCCGCAGGATCTCGGGTTCGGTGAACAGCGGACGCCGGTCGAAGTCGTCCTCGGAATACAGGCGGATCGCGATACCCGGCGCGGTGCGGCCCGCGCGGCCGGACCGCTGCTGCGCGGACGCCTGCGATATCGCCTCGATCGGGAGCTGCTGGATCTTCGTGCGGTTGCTGTAGCGCGAGATGCGCGCGGTGCCGGTGTCGATCACGTACCGGATGCCGGGCACGGTCAGACTCGTCTCGGCCACGTTCGTGGCCAGGATGACCCGGCGGCGGACCCCGGCGACCGCGGATCGCTCGAACACGCGGTGCTGTTCGGCGGCGCTCAGGCGGCCGTAAAGGGGGAGGACCTCGGTCGGGGCGGCGTCCTTCGCGTACATGCCCCGGACGGCATCCGTGGCGTCCCGGATCTCGGCCTCGCCGGGAAGGAACACGAGCACGTCGCCGGGAGCTTCACGATCGAGCTCGGCGAGGGCGGAGGTGATGCCGTCGACGTCGTCCTCGGTGGCCGCCTCGGGTCCGCGGTAGCGGATCTCGACCGGATAGGTGCGGCCGGACACCTCGATGATCGGCGCGGGCTGCCCGTCGGCATCCGCGAAGTGCGTCGCGAAGCTCTGCGGATCGATCGTCGCGCTCGTGATGATGACCCGCAGATCGGGCCGCTTCGGCAGGATCTGGGTCAGATAGCCGATCAGGAAGTCGACGTTCAGGGATCGCTCGTGCGCTTCGTCGACGATGATCGTGTCGTACCGGCGCAAGAGGCGGTCGCGGTGGATCTCGTTGAGCAGGATGCCGTCGGTCATGAGCGCGATGCGCGTGTCGTCCTGCACCTTGTCGGTGAAGCGCACCTTGTACCCGACGGTCGTGCCGAGGGGCACATCGAGCTCATCCGCGATGCGCTCGGCGATCGTGCGCGCGGCGATCCGGCGGGGCTGGGTGTGGGCGATGCGGGTCCGCCCGAGCTCGAGGCAGATCTTCGGCAGCTGCGTCGTCTTGCCCGACCCCGTGGCCCCCGCCACGATCACGACCTGATGGTCGCGGATCGCACGCGCGATGTCGTCCCGCGCGGCGCTGACGGGCAGCTCCGGGGGATAGGAGATCACGGGTTCCGGTGCGGACATAGCCTTCCATCGTATCGATTCGCGTCCCGCTCCTGCCCGACTGCTCCTCGCGAGAGGGCAGATATGTCACCCTCGGACGGCGTGTCGCCCTACAGATCTGCCCTCTCGCGAGCGCATTTAGGCTGGAGCGATGACGATCCCCACGCTTCAGCTCAACGACGGCTACGACATCCCCCAGCTCGGCTACGGCGTCTTCAAGGTCCCGCCGGCAGACACCGAGCGCGCGGTCACCGAAGCGTTCGAGGTCGGCTACCGTCACATCGACACCGCCGCGATCTACGGCAATGAAGAGGGCGTCGGTGCTGCGATCGCCGCGAGCGGCATCCCGCGCAGCGAGCTGTTCATCACGACGAAGCTGTGGAACGACCGCCACGACGGTGAAGAGCCGCACGTCGCGATCCGCGAGAGCCTGGACAAGCTCGGCCTCGAGCGCGTCGACCTCTATCTCGTGCACTGGCCGACCCCGGCGAAGGACAACTATCTGCACGCGTGGCAGAAGCTCATCGAGATCCGAGATGCCGGGCTCACCCGCAGCATCGGCGTCTCCAACTTCCTCGTGCCCCACCTCGAGAAGATCGTCGCCCAGACGGGCGTGACACCCGCTGTCGACCAGATCGAGCTGCATCCCGCGCATCAACAGCGCGACATCACCGGATGGGCTGCCGATCACGGCGTCCGCATCGAGTCCTGGGGGCCGCTCGGTCAGGGCAAGTACGACCTGTTCGGGCTGCCCGAGGTGCGCGATGCCGCCTCCGCGCACGGGAAGAGCCCCGCGCAGGTCGTGCTTCGCTGGCACCTGCAGAAGGGCTTCATCGTCTTCCCGAAGTCGGTGCGGCGCGAGCGCCTGGAGGAGAACCTCGACGTGTTCGATTTCACGCTGTCGGATGCCGAGATGCAGGCAATCGACCAGGTCGAGCCCGGCGACGGCAGTGGTCGGGTCAGCGCGCACCCCGACGAGGTGAACTGAGCTCAGCTCGTGACGTCGCGACGCTGGCCTGCGGTCAGCGTCGCGGCGAGCTGCGTGAGGGCCGCCGCGAGCGCTTCGCGCTCGGCCGGCGACAGGGTCTCGACCATCGTCTCCCGGCGCCGCCGGCTGCCGTCGAGAGCGGCCCGTGCGGGCGAATCCGCCGACATCGTCGGCGTCAGCACCACGCTGCGCCGGTCGTTCGGGTTCGGTGAGCGCGTGAGGTGACCCGCGCTCGCCAACCGGTCCACGATCGCCGTCGTCGCGGCGCTGGAGGTACCGAGGGTCCTGGCGATGTCGCTCGGAGTGAGCAGGTGGCCTTCCGCTTCGGCATCGGTCACGAGACGAAGGACGGCGATGTCGTTGCCCCCGAGCCCGAGCGATGCCCGCAGATCACGCTCTTCCTCGAGCAGGGCGTGCTCGAACAGCATGAGCGAGGCAAGAGCTCGCTGTTCCTGCGCGACGGTGTACACGGATGATCCCCTTCTGGAAAAGATCATACGCCGAGAAGATGTTGCATTTACCTAAAAGAACGAGATACTAGTTAGATCAGCTAACTAGGGAGGTTGGGAATGGGCACGCTCTTCTACGGAAACAGCGCCGGGATCCACGTGGATGACCGGACGCTGGAGCATCTGCGTCTGGCGATGGCCGTACGACTGCGTCGCGACGAGTCGTTCATGGTGAGCCTGCCGGTGGAGGAGCTCGGCTCGGGCAGTCGCCGCAACCTCTGGGTCTCCGCCGCGGTTCCGCTGCAGTTCGTCTCGAGCGGGAGCCGCGTTCCTTCGCTGAACCGCCTCTGGATCCAGGCCATGGGGGAGAGCGAGGACTCGACGGGAACGCTCACCGTGATGCCGGAGTCCGAAGCGGCCGCGTACCTCGAACGCAAGCACATGCGTGTCATGAACCAGTTCGGGGCGGAATCATCGCACAGTGAGGTCAGGGTCGCCAGCTGAGCCGACCCTGTGTCCCTCGGCTTTATCATCGACACCATGCCGGAGTATTCGACCGACAGCAGCGGTTACTGGTACGACCAGAGTGACGACGCGCGCAGGCGGCGCGCCATCGCCCTCCTGCAGTCCTTCCGCCTCTACCGAGCCGCAGAAGTCGCGATGCGCCGTCGCACGCGGGACTCGATGTCCATGGGCGAGAACGACCTGCTCGTCCTGCGCTACCTGCTCAAGGCGCATCAGCAGGGGCTCTCGGTGTCACCGGGCGAGATCGCCCGCTACCTGGGCGTCTCGACCGCCTCGACCACCGCGATCGTGGACCGACTCGAGAAATCCGGGCACGTCCGCCGTGAGCGGCACGCCACCGATCGTCGGAGCATCTACGTCGTGCCCACCGCCGACAGCGACGAGGAAGTGCGGCGCACGCTGGGCGACATGCACGATCGCATGCTGGAGGCCGTGATCGACATGAGTCCGGAGGACATCACCGTCGTCATGGACACCCTCGCGCGCCTGCAGGCTGCTGTCGATCAGGTCGACGCCCACGAACCCGCGGTCCGCTCCGTGTGAACCGCCGATCGGTCTGAGCCGCCGATCGGATGCTGTCAGCCCTCCGCGTTCAGATGAGCGGTGCCAGCGCGCCCGCTGTGAGCGCGAGCGTCGCCGCGATCGCTCCCGCGCCCGTGGCGGCGGCGAACTGCAGCCGGCGCACTCGCGCGCGCTTCTTGATGAGCTGCGGACCGCTCGCGCTCGTCAGGGCGCGTCGCGCCGTCCTCTCGTCAGCGAACAGGCCGGTCGCTTCGCCGCGACGATCCACGGCGACGAACCCCGCGGTGGTGCGCTCGACCGTGCCGAAGAAATCACCGGCGGTGCTGGCGACGACGCTGCTCATGATGCCTCACTAGTTAGCTGAACGAGTTACTCACCTTTCTACCTAAATAAACGACATTCGTCTTCGGCCTTGACCTGTTGAGAGGATGGCGGTATGTACGAGACCGAGCCATCAGCGATCGTCGACGGCGCCGCTCTCACGATCGACGGCTGGCGGGTCGTGTCCTACGCCCAGGTGATCGCCCGTCTCGCCGATCGCTATCCGGAACGGCCGCTCCACGAGATCGAAGCGATCGTGGACCGTGAGGCCGACGCCTTCACCGGTGGTCGGGTTCTCGTGGTGCCGTTGGGTGTCGAGGAGGGCGCGGCCGAGATCCTCGGCCGATCCTGCAGCTAGACGGTCAGATCCAGCTCGGCATCCAGTTGTGCGCTCGCCAGAAGTCGTACGGCACCGGCGTCGCCGTGAGGATCGGATACCAGAACGCCGACAGGACGACCGCGAGCACCAGGAAGACGATCACGACCCGCTGACCGCTCGTGCGTCGTGACGCGTCCGCGTGGGACGCTCCCGCCACATCGCGCAGCGCGAACGTGAGGGCGAGCACGAGGAACGGCAGGATCGCGATCGTGTAGAACTGGAAGACCGTCCGCTCGGGATAGAGCAGCCACGGCACGTAGGTCGCGCCGACGGCGGTCAGGACGAGCGCGTAACGCCAGTCCCGGGAGACCGCGAACCGGTAGATCAGATAGGCCGCCGCGGCCACACCCGCGTACCAGATCAGCGGGTTCGGCATGCTGTAGATGTTCTCGACGCATCCGTTCGCCGCGCCGCAGCCCGCTTCGCCCTGGGGCGTGGACTGGTAGTACATCGACGTCGGTCGCAAGAGGAGCGGCCACTGCCACGCCGGACTCGCGTAGCCGTGCTCGGCGGTCAGCCCCACGTGGAAGTTGTAGATCGCCCGGTGGTAGATCCACAGGCTCTGCAGCGCCGGGGGAACCCAGGACCAGAAACCGGTGGCGGGCTCCTCGAGCCCCTTCTGGCGGTCGTAGCCGCCGTCGGCGGTGAGCCACCCGAACCACGAGCCGAGGTACACCACGAGGGCGACGGGGATGAAGAGCACGAAGGTGATCGGTCCCTGGCGGAAGGCGGCATCCGCGGGCCAGATCCGGATCCCGGCGCGTCGACGGGCCAGGGCGTCCGTGACGACGAGGTAGATCCCGAACGCCGCGATCGCGTACAGACCCGACCACTTCACCGCGGACGCGGCGCCGAGGGCGGCGCCGGCGGCGATGAGCCACGGACGATTCCACATGACCGGTCCCCAGTCCGCCGGCCCACGTGCGGCGACGAGCGCTGCGAGTCGGGTGTCGTGGCGCCGGCGGTCGAGCAGGACGAACCAGAACCCGAGGAGGAGGAAGAACGTGAGGATGCCGTCCAGAAGCGCGACGCGACTCATCACGATCGCGAGTCCGTCGATCGCCAGGAGTGACGCTGCGACCGCGGCGAACGGCACCGAATCGGTCATCGCCTTGGCGACCAGGTAGAGGATGAGCACCGTGGCCGTGCCGATCAGCGCCGTCGCGATGCGCCAGCCGAACGACGAGTCCGCGCCGAAGAGCGCCATCCCTGCACCGATCAGGAATTTGCCCAGCGGCGGGTGAACCACGAAGCTGCCGGTCGTCGAGAAGACATCGGTGTCGCCGGCGACGAAGCTCTCGTTCGCGCCGTCCGGCCATTCCGCGGCATAGCCGAGGACCCACTGGCTCCACGCGTCCTTGACGTAGTACGTCTCGTCGAAGACGAGGGCGTGCGGATGGCCGAGGTTCCAGATCCGGAGGACGCCCGCGAGCAGCGTCACCATCAGCGGCGCGAGCCACGACCAGCGACGTACGAGTCGCGGGTCCGCTGCGACCCGCGCCCGCCACCGGTCGTACATGGACGTGCGCACCGGGAGGAGCGGAGGCGCCGCAGGGCCGGTGGCCGCGACGGGCTCGGACTCGGGCGGGGTCACGAGCACCAGCCTAAGGTGGGACCGTGATCATCCTCGCCGCGACGCCGATCGGCAATCTCGGCGATGTCTCCCGGCGACTTGTCGAGGCGCTGGAATCGGCGCCGGTCATCGCCGCCGAGGACACCCGCACGACGCAGCGGCTGCTCGCAGCCCTCGAGATCGCGCACCGCCCCCGGCTGATCGCTCTGCACGATCACAACGAGAAGGAACGCGCCGGCGAGCTGGTTGAGATCGCGCGCGGCCAGGACGTCCTCGTCCTGAGCGATGCCGGGATGCCCACCGTGAGCGACCCGGGCTATTCGCTCGTCGCCGCGGCGGCAGCGGCAGGCGTGAGGGTCACCGCGATCCCGGGACCGAGCGCCGTCCTCACCGCCCTCGCCGTCTCCGGCCTGCCGACCGACCGTTTCACGTTCGAAGGATTCCTGCCGCGAAAGGCCGGCGACCGGCTGCGGACGCTGCGGAGCCTCGCCGTCGAGCGCCGCACGATGGTGTTCTTCGAGTCGCCCTCCCGCATCGCGCCGTCGCTGGCGGACATGGCGACCGCCTTCGGCGCCGATCGTCGAGTCGTCGTCGCCCGGGAACTCACCAAGAAGTTCGAGGAGATCGTCCGCGGCACGGCTGCCGAGCTCGCGGACTGGGCCGAGGCGGGCGTACGCGGGGAGATCGTCGTGGTCGTGGAGGGTGCGGCTGCCGCGCAGGTGACATTCCCGGATGCCGTGACGCAGGTCCTCGAACTGGTTCGGGGCGGAACGCGACTCAAGGACGCCGCGGGTGAAGTGTCGACGAACACCGGGCACTCGTCCCGCGAGCTCTACCAGGCGGCGCTCGCCGTCAAGGGCTGAGCACCCGTCACACGCGAGGGTGCGGCATCCGCCCCCGTCTAGAATCCTCTGGTGAGCACCGGCGAATCCTTCTACATCACCACGCCGATCTACTACCCGAGCGACGTGCCCCACATCGGACACGGCTACACGACGGTGGCGGTCGACGCCCTCGCGCGTTGGCACCGCCAGGCGGGCGATGACACCTGGATGCTGACCGGCACGGACGAGCACGGTCAGAAGATGCTGCGCGCCGCAGCAGCGAACGGTGCGACCCCGCAGGAATGGGTCGACCGGCTCGTGAGCGAGGCGTGGTTCCCGCTCCTGAAGACCCTCGACGTCGCGAACGACGACTTCATCCGGACGACGCAGGAGCGCCACGAGGAGCGCGTGAAGAAGTTCGTCCAGGCGATCTACGACCGCGGCTACATCTACGCCGGCGAGTTCGAGGCGCTGTACTGCGTGGGCTGCGAGGAGTTCAAGACCGAGTCCGAGATCGTCGACGGCACCGGACCGTTCGAGGGCCTCAAGGTCTGCGCGATCCACTCCAAGCCCCTCGAACTGCTGCAGGAGAAGAACTACTTCTTCAAGCTGTCCGAGTTCCAGGACCGGCTGCTCGAGCTCTACAAGACGGATTTCGTGCGCCCCGAGTCGGCGCGCAACGAGGTCGTGTCGTTCGTGAAGCAGGGTCTGAAGGACCTCTCCATCTCCCGCTCGACGTTCGATTGGGGCATCGAGGTGCCGTGGGATCCGTCCCACGTGATCTACGTGTGGGTCGACGCCCTGCTGAACTACGCGACCGCGGTCGGCTATGGCAGCGACCCCGAGCAGTTCGACCGGCGCTGGCCGGCGTATCACGTCGTCGGCAAGGACATCCTGCGCTTCCACGCGGTGATCTGGCCGGCGATGCTCATGGCCGCCGGCGTCGACGTCCCGAGGGGCGTCTATGCACACGGCTGGCTGCTCGTGGGCGGCGAGAAGATGAGCAAGTCGAAGCTCACCGGCATCGCCCCGACCGAGATCACCGACGTCTTCGGCTCGGACGCCTACCGGTTCTACTTCCTGTCCGCGATCGCGTTCGGCCAGGACGGGTCGTTCTCGTGGGAGGACCTGGCGGCCCGCTACCAGGCCGAGCTCGCGAACGGCTTCGGCAACCTCGCTTCGCGCACGGTCGCCATGATCGAGAAGTACTACGAGGGCGTCGTCCCGCCCGCCGCGGCATACACCGACGCTGATCTGGGCATCCAGAAGATCGTGGCGGATGCCGTCACCTCGGCGGATGCGGCGATCGAGCGCTTCCGGCCGGACGAGGCGATCTCCTCCATCTGGACGATCGTCGAGGCTCTCAACGGCTACATCACGGACAACGAGCCGTGGGCGCTCGCGAAGGACGATGCGCAGCGCGGCCGGCTCGGCACGGTGCTGTACACCGCGGCCGAGGGCCTCCGGGCGCTCGCGGTCCTGCTCTCGCCGTTCACCCCGATCGCGACGCACAAGCTGTGGGTGGCCCTCGGCGCCGCCGACACGCTCGGGGCCCTGGACGCGCAGCCGATCCGCGGGGCCGGCCGGTGGGGCATCCTCCCCGCCGGCGCCGCGGTCAGCGGACTCGCGCCCCTGTTCCCGCGCGTCGAGCAGTCTGCATGAGCGATCCGAGCCAGTACGTCCGCGAGCGCCATAACGACGGCACGCGGGACGTCCGCTGGCCGGCGGCTCCGGAGCCGCTCGCGGTCCCGGTGTACGACAACCACGCCCACCTCGAGATCGCCGACGGCGATGAGCCGCTGACCCTCGAGGACCAGCTCGAGCGCGCGGCGGCGGTCGGCGTGATCGGCGTCGTGCAGGCCGGGGGCGACGTCGACTCGAGCCGGTGGTCGGCGTGGGCTGCGGCATCCCACCCGCGCGTCCTCGCGGCCGTGGCGATCCACCCGAACGAGGCCCCCGCGTACGAAGAGGCGGGGGAACTGGATGCCGCGCTCGCGGTGATCGATGAGCTCGCCGCCGAGCCCCGCGTGCGCGCGATCGGCGAGACCGGACTGGACTTCTTCCGCACGCAGGACGCGGGGCTGCCCGCACAGCACCGGTCGTTCGAGGCGCACATCTCCCTCGCGAAGAAGCACGGCATCGCGATGCAGATCCACGACCGCGACGCGCACGACGCCGTACTGGAGACCCTTGAGCGTGTCGGGGCTCCGGAGCGCACCGTGTTCCACTGCTTCTCCGGCGACGAGGCGATGGCCCGCGTCGCCGCCGATCGCGGGTACTACCTGTCGTTCGCCGGCAACGTGACCTTCAAGAACGCGCAGAACCTCCGCGACGCGCTCGCCGTCACGCCGCGCGAGCGCATCCTCGTCGAGACCGACGCGCCCTTCCTCACCCCGACCCCGCATCGCGGCCGCCCGAACGCCCCGTACCTGATCCCGGTCACACTCCGCTTCATGGCTGCCGAGCTCGGTGTCGAGCTCGATGCGCTGTGCGCGCAGCTGGCCGCGAACACGCGCGAGGTCTACGGCTCCTTCGAGGACTGAGTCACCCGATCAGCGGCTCGCCGCCCGCGCCCGGCTCGGGCTGCGCGTCGGTCTGTGCCACCGGTTTCGCGGCGGCGATGTGCGAGATCGGTCGCCACACCAGGGCGAGGGTGACCGCCGCTCCGCCGAACGCGAACCACCACGGTGCCGTCAGCCCGAAGAACTGGGCGAGGATGCCGCCGATGAACTGTCCGATGACGAGGCCGCCGAAGACGCCCACCATGTTCACCGACGCGATCCGGCCCTGCAGTTCGCGGGGGACGAGGCGCTGCCGGACGGTCGTGGAGATCGTCGCCCAGACGAACGCGTACAGGCCGAAGACGAACATGATCACGAAGGCGACCGCGGGCAGCGTCGTCAGGGCGAAAGCCAGGTGCATGAGCACCTCGAGGGCGAGGCACACGCGCATGAGCGTGGCGAAGGACACGTGCTTCTCGAGCCAGCCGAACAGGAAGATCGCGACCATGCCGCCGAGCGCCGACGCGGTCATGAGCGCGCCGTAGCCGACCGGACCCATGCCGAGGTGTTCGGTCGCGTAGAGCACGAGGATGCCCCAGGGGGCGGCCCAGGTGACGTTGAAGACCAGGATGATGATCACGAGCGTCCGCACGGGTGCGTTGTGCCGCAACCAGCGCAGACCCTCGCCGATCGCCTTCAGCGGGGCTCGCGACGACTCCGCAGGGTGCTCGGGCACCGGCGTGCGCGCGATGCGGGAGATGAGGACCACGGCGAGCGAGACGCACAGCACTTGCGCGGCGAACGGCCAGAACGACCCGATCGCGAACAGGAACGCGCCCAGCGGCGGGCCGGCGAGCTGATTCGCGACGAGGAACCCGGCCTGCATGCGGGAATTGCCGATGCCGAGGTCGTCGGGTCGCACGATCATCGGCAGGAGCGTCGAGCCGGCGGAGTCCGCGAAGACCTCAGCGGTGCCGTAGAGGAACGCGACGGCGAGCACCATCCACACCGTCACGGTGCCGGTGACGAGGAACGCGACCAGGGCGAGCACGATCACCGCGCGAACCCCGTTGGCTACCATCACCAGGCGACGTCGGTCGTGGTGGTCCGCGATCGCGCCGGCGAGCAGTCCGAAGAGCAGCCACGGCAGGTACTGCAGCATGGCGCCCGCGGCCACGACGAGCGGCGACGAGGTCAGGGAGGCCAGGAGGAGGGGAGCCGCCGCCAGGGCGATGCCGTCACCGAGGTTGCTCGTCCACGACGAGCTGAGCAGCCACGGGAAGTCGCGTCCGAGCCGACGGGGCGCGATGATCTCGCCGGGGGAACGCATCCCTCGATCCTAGATCGCCCCTCCGACGGCCGCCCGGCGGGTCAGCGCTTCGGGGCGACCGGCGCGGGCGCGTCCTCGCTCATCGACTCGAGCGTGCGCCCCTTGGTTTCCTTCACGTACTTGATCACGAAGAAGATCGCCACGAACGCGAAGAACGTGTAGACCCCGTAAGCGAGTCCGAGTCCGACCGATGCCAGCGCCGGGAACGTCGTGGAGATCACGAAGTTCGCGGCCCACTGCGCTGCTGCCGCGACCGAGAGGGCGACGGCGCGGATCTTGTTGCTGAACATCTCGCCCAGCAGCACCCACACCACCGGTCCCCACGTGGCGCCGAAGAACACGACGTACAGGTTCGCGGCGATGAGCGCGATCGTGCCCGACGAGCCCTCCAGGACCGGCTGCCCGTCCACGACCGTGGCCGTGGCGAACATGAGCGTCAGCACCCCGAGGCAGACGAACTGGCCGATCGCGCCGACGAGCAGCAGGGGCTTTCGACCCACCTTGTCGATCAGGAGGATCGCGACGATCGTCGTGACGATGTTCGTCACCGAGGTGATCACGGTGATCGTGAGGGAATCCTGCTCGGTGAAGCCCACCGCCTGCCAGAGCGTCGTGGAGTAGTAGAAGATCACGTTGATGCCGGTGAACTGCTGGAGCACCGACAGTCCGATGCCGATCCAGACGATCGGCAGCAGGCCGAACTTGCCGCGCCGGAGGATCGAGAAGCGCGCGCGCTCCGACTTGCCCTCGACGGTCTTGAGGATGTCGGTGGACACCTTCTCGACGTCGCCGCCGACGTAGCGGGTGAGGACTTCCTTCGCCTTCGTCATCTCGCCGCGCGCGATCAGGTAGCGCGGGGACTCGGGGATCGTCAGCGCAAGGACGCCGTAGATCACGGCGGGCACGACCTCGACCAGGAACATCCACCGCCAGGCTTCGAGGCCGAACAGCCACGGCGCGGACGCCGTGCCGGCGGCCGCGACGATCGCCGCGTCGCTGAGGAGTGCGACGAAGATGCCCGAGACGATCGCGAGCTGCTGCAGCGAGCCGAGCCGGCCGCGGTACTCGGGCGGAGAGACCTCGGCGATGTACGCCGGGGCGATGACGGATGCCGCTCCCACGCCGAGCCCGCCGACGATGCGCCAGAACGAGAAGTCCCACACGCCGATCGCGAGCGCGCAGCCGACAGCGCTGGCGACGAACATGACCGCGGCGATCAGCATCACCCGGATGCGGCCGTATCGGTCGGCGATGCGCCCGGCGTACCAGGCGCCGATCGCACAGCCGATCAGGGCGGAGGCGACCGCGAAGCCGAGGAGGAGGTCGCCGGTCTGGAACTGCTCGCCGATCGCGTTCACCGCACCGTTGATGACGGCGGTGTCGAAGCCGAACAGGAAGCCGCCGAGCGCCGCCGTGGCTGCCACGAGGACGACGCGTGTCAGTGGCACGGAGACGTGCGATCCGGATGTCGGAGCCGAACTCATGGGGGGCCTCCTCGTTCGCGAAGACGGACGGCAGTGCCCGCCTGGCCTTACCCTGGCCGCCGCGCGCAGGACTGTCAACCCGACGTGCCGCGGGACGGCGAGCCCGTCCGCACTACAGTGTTCTCATGCCCGTGACCCTCCTCGGCGCGTCCGAGATCCGCTCGCTGGCCGCAGGACTCGACGTGACTCCGACCAAGAAGCTCGGTCAGAACTTCGTCGTCGACGCGAACACGGTGCGCCGGATCGTTCAGGTCGCCCGGGTCTCCTCGGGGGAGCGCGTCGTCGAAGTCGGACCAGGTCTCGGGTCTCTCACGCTCGCGATCCTGGAGACCGGGGCGAGCGTCACGGCCGTCGAGATCGATCACCGCCTGGCTGCGCGGCTCCCCGCGACGGCCGCCGCCCACGGTGTCCCGGCCGATCGGCTCGACGTCGTGGATGCCGACGCCCTCCGGGTCACCGAGCTCCCGGGCGAGCCGACCGTCCTGGTCGCAAACCTCCCCTACAACGTCTCCGTGCCGGTGCTGCTGCACTTCCTCGAGCATTTCCCCGCGCTCCAGCGCGGCGTGGTGATGGTCCAGGCGGAGGTCGGCGAGCGACTCGCGGCGGCGCCGGGGTCCAAGACGTACGGGGCGCCGAGCGTGAAGGCCGCGTGGTACGGTCCGTGGCGGCTGTCCGGCATGGTCTCGCGGCAGGTGTTCTGGCCGGTCCCCAACGTCGACAGTGTGCTCGTCTCCTTCGCCCGCGATCCCGAGCCGCGCGGCACCGAGGCGGAGCGGCTTCGCACGTTCCAGATCGTCGACGCCGCGTTCCAGCAGCGGCGGAAGATGCTCCGGCAGGCGGTCTCGGCGGTGCTCGGCGGCTCTGCGGCAGCGGCCTCCGAGATCCTCGAACGTGCGGGGGTCGCGCCCACGGCGCGCGGCGAGGAGCTCGGCGTCGAGGACTTCCTGCGGATCGCGCGGGTCGCCTGATTCTCGACGTTCGCGCGTCGGACCCACCCCGTTCACGAAACATGCCGGTAACATTCAGGGCATTCCGTCACCGTGGCGGGTGGCGCATCCAGCGCCGAGGGGGAGGGTGCGATGCGCACCGCGGAGTATCCGGCGCCCGAGCGCGTCCTGCTGCACCTGAGTGACACGCACCTTCGTGCGGCCGGATCGCGGCTGTTCGACCTCGTGGACGCGCGTGAGCATCTCGCCAGGGCCCTCGCGACGATCGAGGCGTCCGGGATCGCCCCGGACGGCATCGTCTTCACGGGTGACCTCGTCGACCTCGGTGAAGGTGACGCATACGCGCAGCTGCGGGATCTCGTCGAGCCGTTCGCCGCACGACTGCACACGCGCGTGTTCTGGGTGATGGGCAATCACGACGACCGCGCGGGGCTTCGGACGCACCTGCTCGGGTCCGGCGGCGACGCACCTGTGGACCGCGTCGACGAGCTCGACGGACTGCGCCTGATCACCCTCGACACCTCGGTCCCCGGCGCCCACCACGGCGAACTGCGCGACGAGCAGCTCGCGTGGCTCGCCCGGATCCTCGCGACACCGGCGCCGCTCGGCACGATCATCGCGATGCACCATCCCCCGGTGCCGAGCGTCCTGCCGCTTGCTGCGACGGTCGAGCTGCGCGACCAGCAACGGCTCGCCCCCGTGCTGCGCGGCACCGATGTGCGCGCGATCATCGCCGGACACCTGCACTACTCCACGTTCGCGACGTTCGCCGGGATCCCCGTGTCGGTGGCCTCCTCCACCTGCTACGCGCAGGACCTCACGGTTCCGGTCGGCGGGACGCGACCGCAGGACGGCGCGCAGGCGTACAACGTGATCCACGTCTACGACGACACCGTCGTCCATTCGGTCGTCCCCGTCGATGCGCCGCGCACCCTGGAGTACGTCGACGCGGCAGAAGCGCGTCGACGCCTCGCGGATGCCGGAATCCGCCAGCCCGGGGCGCCGGAGCGGATCAGCCCGCGGACAGCCCCGCCGACGGAGCCGATCGCGATCCCGCACTGAGGTCCGCGCGCTCCCACGGTGCGCGCACCGGGAACATCCGCTCCAGGATGTCGGTCACCGTCCGAACCCGCAGCTCTTCCGGCATCTCACCCGCGCCGCCGTCGTTCAGGCAGAACATGTCCACGTCGCGACGGCGGGCGAGGCGCTCCATGCCCGCGAGCGAGGCCGCGAGCGTCGTCTGCACGTAGCGCACCCGCGGCTTCGTGCTCGCGATCGCCCGCCCCGTGAACTGCGCGTAGTAGTGGTACAGGCTGTTCGTGACGGAGATGTCGGTCGCGGACCGGAAGCGGGAGGCGGCGGTCCGGGCGAAGTCCTCGGGGAACGCCTGCTCGAGCTCCGCCATGACGCTGCGACGCAGCGGGGTCGCGCAGTGCTCGAGATCGCGGGTGATCGTGCGGCCGAAACGCTCCTGCAGCAGCGCCCGGTTCACGCGCAGCGCGTTGTCGTGGCCGCTGCGGTGCGTCTGCGGTCCGCCGGCGCCGATGCGGATCCCGCACTCCACGAACCGGGTGATGCCGGCGGGGGAGAAGAAGAGTTCGGGCTGCACGGGCCGGCCGAAGAACATGTCGTCGTTCGAGTAGAGGAAATGCTCGGCGAGCCCGTCGATGCGGTGCAGCTGCGACTCGACGGCATGCGAGTTGTGGATCGGCAGGACGGACGTGTCGCCGAAGAACTCCTCGCTGCGCACGATCGTGACCTTCGGGTGATCCAGGAGCCATGCCGGTGCGGGGGAATCGGTCGCGATGAAGATGCGACGCACCCACGGGGCATACATGTGGACGCTGCGCAGGGCGTACCGCAGCTCGTCCACGTGGCGGTAGCGGGCCGGCCCGTCGTCGCCCTCGCCGACGACGTACTCGGCCATCTGCGCGGCGCGCTGCCGCTGGAAGTCGGTGGACGAGCCGTCGACCCACGAGAACACCATGTCCACGTCGTGCGTGAACTCGCCCGGGTGAACGTCGAACATCCCGGCGATCGTGCGGAAGGACCGGCCGTGCCGCACGACGTCAACGAAGGAGAGATCGGAGGCGGCCGTGATCCGCCGCGTGACCGCGTTGTCGTGCGGGGCCTCGATGACGTCGTCCCCGAATCGCCAGAACTCGAGCCGGATGCCGACCTCGTGGTCGTAGCGGAGGTCGCCCTGCGCGCTCATCCGCGGGCGATAGACACGCAGCGCCGCGGGAACATCCGACGGATCCTCGAGGTCGGCGGCGAGCACCGCCCCGAGGGCTTTGCGCTTCACGTACACCGGTTCGGGCAGCCCGCGCAGGGCCTGCACCGCGGCTGCGGCATCCGTCACGTCGACCGCGAGTCCGACGGTGTGCACGTCGTGGCGGATCAGCAGGATGCCGACGCCCGCGTGTTCGAGCGCGCCGGCGATCAGCAGGAGGTCCTCTTCGCGCGCCTGCGCCGGGGTGGTCTGCTCGTGCAGCAGTCGAAGGACGCCGCGGTCCAGAACGATGTCATCGCGCTCGAGCAGCGCGGCCCAGCTGCGGGGCTGGACGGGCAGTGCGGACAGCATCGCCATGATTCCTCCTTCGACAGGGGGACAGACTAAGCGGCCATCGTTTCGGTGACGTTTCGCGGTCGTCCCCTTGACCACGAGGTCGCGACGTGCTGTGCGTCCGCACCCTCTCGCGCTCGCACGGCCGGGGATAGGCTCGGTGCGTGACCGACTCCCCGCGCTTCCGCCCCGACGTCCGAGAACTGCACCGGCCCTATGCGGCCGCCGCCGACCGCTACTCCGCGACCGAGTTCCGCCAGGTCGGATCGTCCGGGCTGTTCCTTCCGCCCATCTCGCTGGGCCTGTGGTGGAACTTCGGCGACAACATCCCGTTCGACAACCAGCGTGCGGTGCTGCGCCATGCTTTCGACATCGGCATCACGCACTTCGACCTCGCGAACAACTACGGTCCGCCGTACGGCACGGCCGAGACGAACTTCGGCCGCATGATGCGCGAAGATTTCGCGCCCTACCGCGACGAGCTCATCCTCTCCTCGAAGGCCGGCTACGACATGTGGCCGGGGCCGTACGGAGATCACGGCTCGCGCAAGTACCTGCTCGCCAGCGCCGAGCAGTCGCTGCGCCGCATGAGCGTGGACTACGTCGACATCTTCTACTCCCACCGCGTGGATCCGGTGACGCCGATCGAGGAGACGATCGGGGCGCTGGACACGCTCGTCCGCCAGGGCAAGGCGCTGTACGTCGGGATCTCCTCCTACAGCGCCGAGCGCACCGCGACCGCGGCCGCCGTCGCGCGGAGCCTCGGCACCCCGCTGATCATCCACCAGCCGTCCTACTCGATCCTCAACCGCTGGGTCGAGGACGGGCTGACCGGCGTGCTGGCGCAGGAGGGGATGGGGGCGATCGCCTTCACTCCGCTCGCCCAAGGGCTGCTCACCGACAAGTACCTCGGCGACGGCACCGCGCAGCGCGCGCAGAGTCGATCCTCGCTGCCCGATCGCAAGCTCTCGGAGAGCGCGCTCGAGGCGCTGCGCAGCCTGGATGTGATCGCGAAGGAGCGCGGGCAGTCGCTCGCGCAGATGGCGATCCAGTGGGTGCTGCGCGACGCGGTCGTCGCGTCCGCGCTGATCGGCGCGTCGCGTCCGGAGCAGCTCGACGAGAACGTCGCCGCTCTCTCCGGTCCGGCATTCGACACGGCCGAACTCGAGCAGATCGACGCGCTGTCCGGACGGCTCGACGTCGACCTGTGGGCGGAGTCGGCGCAGCTGTGACGCACGCGTTCGTGGCCGACCGCGTCCACGTCCGGGCGCCGGGGAAGCTCAACCTCTTCTTCGAGGTGGGCGACGTCCAGGACGACGGCTATCACGATGTCGCGTCCGCCTACCAGGCGGTCTCGCTGTTCGAGGACGTCTGGGCCGAACCGGCGGATGACTTCACGATCGCGATCTCGGGCACGGTCGATGTGAGCGGTGTGCCCGCCGACGACCGCAACCTGGCGCTGCGCGCCGCGCGCCTGGTCGCGCAGAAGGCGGGATATGCCGGCGGCGTGCACCTGGACGTCGTCAAGCACGTGCCGGTGGCCGGTGGCATGGGCGGGGGGTCCGCGGATGCCGCGGCCGCACTCGTCGCGTGCGACGCGCTCTGGGGCACGGACCTGGGAGCCGCGACGTTGCACCAGCTCGCCGCCCGACTCGGTGCGGACGTGCCGTTCGCCCTCATGGGCGGCACCGCGGTCGGCACCGGTCGCGGCGACGAACTGAGTGCGGCGCTGGTGCGGGGACGCTTCGACTGGGTCGTGGTGCCGGCCGAGGGGGGACTGTCCACACCGGAGGTCTACGCGCACCTGGACGTGCTGCGAGCAGACCACGGGGCGCTCTCGCGCGTGCGGACGCCGGCAGTCGACCCCGGCGTCCTGAAGGCGCTGCGCGCCGGAGACCCGGTGGCCCTCGCCGAACACGCCCGCAACGACCTCCAGGCCGCCGCGCTGTCGTTGCGCCCCGATCTGCGGGCGACCCTCGAACTCGGCGATCAGGCCGGGGCGCTGGCCGGAATGGTGTCCGGCTCGGGTCCGACGCTGGCCTTCCTGGCGGCGGACGCGGAAGCGGCGCTCGAGCTGCAGGTGGTGCTGTCCGCGGCGGGTCTCCGGGCGCTGCACGTGCACGGGCCGGTGCCGGGCACCCGGGTGATGTGAACGCGGCAACGTAGCGTTCATTTCGGTTCATTGCAAGGATTCCGTCGGACGGATCCCGTGTCGACGGGGTTCGCTACGCTCGGAAAGCGGCTTCGTGCTGCGCACTGATCCAGGCGCCGTGAGCGCCTCGAGGAGGAATCATGAAGGCGCATCTGAACGGCACGGTCATCGCTGAGGCGGACGAAGCCGACCTGGTCAAGATCGAGGGCAACTGGTACTTCCCGCCGGCGAGCGTGAAGCGCGAATTCCTCCAGGAGAGTCCGACGCCCTACACATGCCCGTGGAAGGGCGAGTGCCAGTACTACTCGGTCGTCTCGGGCGACGACGTGCTCGCGGACCGTGCCTGGGCGTACCCGACCCCGTACCCGACCGCGATCGAGCGAGTCGGACGCGACTTCTCGGGGTACGTGGCCTTCTGGAAGGAAGTCGAGGTCACGGCCTGAGCAAGGTCGTCCCATGATCGAGTTCTCGAACGTCACGAAGGAGTTCCCCGACGGCACGCGCGCGGTCGAGGACTTCCATCTGATCATCCCGTCGCGCAAGACGACGGTCTTCGTCGGATCCTCCGGCTGCGGCAAGACGACGCTGCTGCGCATGATCAACCGCATGGTCGAGCCGTCCGGCGGCGATATCTCGATCGACGGGGAGAGCATCCTGGCGAAGGATGCGGTCAAGCTGCGTCGCAGCATCGGCTACGTCATGCAGAACTCCGGGCTCATGCCCCACTTCACGGTGATCGACAACGTCGCCACCGTGCCGGTGCTGAGCGGCGTGCCCAAGAAGAAGGCCCGGGAGCAGGCGCTCGGTCTGCTCGACACGGTGGGCCTGGACCGCTCGCTGGCCGGCCGCTACCCGAGCCAGCTGTCCGGCGGTCAGCAACAGCGCGTCGGCGTCGCCCGCGGACTCGCCTCCGACCCCAACATCCTGCTGATGGACGAGCCGTTCGGCGCGGTCGACCCGATCGTGCGCGCCGATCTGCAACAGGAGCTCATCCGACTGCAGAGAGAACTCGGCAAGACCGTCGTGTTCGTCACGCACGACATCGACGAGGCGTTCCTCCTGGGCGACCAGGTCGTGATCCTCCAGAAGGGCGCCCGCATCGCCCAGGTCGGCTCGCCGAGCGAGATCATCGAGAGTCCCGCCGACGACTTCGTCGCGAGCTTCATCGGCGTCGACCGCGGCGCGCGGGCACTCACGATCAAGCAGACCGACCGCGGCGCGGTGGTGGTCGACAGCGAGGGCCGCACCCAGGGAGCGATCGTCGGAGACGCCCGATGAACTGGGTCGCGAACAACCTGGATCTGATCTGGGAGCTGACGCTGGTGCACCTGCGGCAGTCGATCATCTCGATCATCCTCGGGTTCGTGCTGTCCGTGCCGCTCGGGTGGCTCGCCTGGCGATACCGGGCCGCGCGAGGCGGCATCCTCACCGTCACGGGTCTGCTGTACACGATCCCTTCGCTCGCGCTGCTCCCGCTGCTCCCCGTTCTGATCGGAACGCCGATCTTCAGCGAAGTCAACCTGATCCTCGCCCTCACGATCTACGCGATCGCGCTCATGACGCGGTCGGTTTCGGACGGACTCGGCTCGGTCGACCCCGCCGTGCGGCTGTCCGCGACGGCGATGGGGTACGGCGCGGGGCGGCGGTTCTGGGCGGTCGACTTCCCCCTCGCCGGGCCGGTGATCCTCGCGGGGCTCCGAGTCACCGCCGTCAGCACGATCGCCCTCGCGACCGTCGGCGCGCTCATCGGCGTGACGAACCTCGGCTACCTCTTCACGAACGGCTCGCAGCGGCGGATCATCGCCGAGGTGCTCGCCGGCATCGTCGCGGTGGTGCTCATCGCGCTCGTGATCGACCTGCTGCTCGTCCTGATCGGGCGCGCGCTCATGCCGTGGTCGAAGACGCCGTCCCGCGCCGCGCGCCGGCGTGCGCGCCGGGCGAACCTGCCGCTGGAGGTGAGGGTCGCGTGAACCTCATCGGCGATGCGATCGCGTGGATCTTCTCCGGTGACCCCGGGGCGGGCCTCGCACCGATCCCGGTGGCGCTCGCGCAGCACATCTGGTTCACGTTCCTCTCGATCCTGATCGCCGCGCTCATCGCCGTGCCGCTCGGCTGGCTGATCGGGCACACCGGGCGCGGCCGGGACATCGCCGTCGCGATCTCTGGTGCGGCTCGCGCCATTCCGTCCTTCGGCCTGCTGATCCTGCTCTTCCTGCTGCTCGGAGTGCTCCGCACGACCGAGGCCGCGATCATCACCTTCGTCCTCCTGGCGATCCCGTCGATCCTGGCCGGGGCCTACACCGGGTTCGAGGCGATCGACCGTCGAGTGCTCGACGCCGCCCGATCGATGGGGATGACGCCGTGGCAGGTGCTCTGGCGCGTCGAGGTTCCGCTCGGTCTGCCGCTGCTGGTGGCGGGCCTGCGGTCGGCGACACTGCAGGTCGTGGCGACGGTCACGATCGCCGCGTACATCAACCTGGGCGGGCTCGGGCAGTACATCCTGGCCGGCATCCCGCTGCGCCGTTTCGACATCGTCCTCGGCGGCGCGCTCCTCGTCGCGGCGCTCGCACTCGTCCTGGACGGCTTGTTCGCCCTCCTGCAGCGCGCATCCGTCCCCGCGGGCATCCGCGCCGCCCAGACCCACCACTCCGCTCCCCGGCGATCGGCATCCGCACGCACCACGGCTGCCGCCGCATCCTGAAAGTCCTGCACCACCACACACAGAGGAAAGAACCATGTTCACCATCAACAAGTCCAAGGTCGCCTTCACCGCGGCCATCCTGACCGGCGTCGCACTCGTGGCCTCGGGTTGCGCCTCCAGCGACCCGCTCGCGCCCGAGACCGAGGCTCCCGCGGCCGGGGGCGAGACGATCGTCATCGGCTCGCAGGCGTACTACTCGAACGAGATCATCGCCGAGATCTACGCACAGGCGCTCGAGAACGCCGGCTTCGACGTGTCGCGCGACGCGTTCAACTCCGGTCAGCGCGACGCGTACATCCCCGCCCTGGAGGCGGGGGAGATCACCCTGTTCCCCGAGTACTCCGGAAACCTCCTGCAGTTCTTCGACCCCGAGACGACGGCGCGCACCGCCGACGAGGTGTACGCGGCGCTGCCCGACGCGCTGCCCGAGGGCCTGAGCGTGCTGGACCAGTCCACCGCGACCGACCAGGACTCCTACACCGTGACGAAGGCATTCGCCGATGAGAACTCGCTCGTCGAGATCGGCGACCTCGCGAACGTGACCACCCCGCTCACCCTCGGCGGCGCACCCGAGCTCGCCGAGCGCCCCTACGGACCCACCGGGCTCCTGGACACGTACGGTGTGACCGTCGCGTTCTCCCCGACCGCGGATACCACGGTCGAGGCGCTCCTGGCGAACACGATCCAGGTCGCGAACGTCTACACGGCCGACCCCCGCATCCAGACCGACGACCTCGTCGTGCTCGAAGACCCCGAGGGTCTGTTCCTCGCCTCGAACGTCGTCCCGGTCGTCAGCGGAGAGCTGCCCGACGGTGCGGCCGAGATCATCAACGAGATCAGCGCGGCGCTCACTCCCGAGGGTCTGGTTGCGCTGAACGTGCAGAGCACGGTCGACCAGGAGTCCACGCCCGACATCGCGACGGCCTGGCTCACCGAGAACGGCCTGATCTGATCCGGCCCTGACGGCCCTTCCGCGAGACTGCAGCGGAGCGCCGAGACTGCGGGTGATCCCCTCAGTCTCGGACGCCCGTTGCAGTCTCGCGGCTTTTCGCGGCCGACTACCCTGGGAGGGACATGGCACATCTTCTCGGGGCCGAGGCCCTGCAACTCGAGTTCCCCACGCGCATCATCTTCGACTCCGTCTCGCTCGGCGTCGACGAGGGCGACCGCATCGGCGTCGTCGGTCGCAACGGCGACGGCAAGTCCAGCCTCCTCGCGATGCTCGCCGGGCGACTCGAGCCCGACGGGGGTCGCGTGACCGTCCGCCGTGGCGTCAGCGTCGGTGTGCTCGACCAGGGCGACACGCTCGACGATGGCGACACGGTCGCCCGCGCCGTGGTGGGCGATCTTCCCGAGCACGAGTGGGCGGGTGATCCGCGGGTGCGCGACGTGACCGCGGGCCTGCTCTCGGGCTTCGACTGGAACGCGCCGATCTCCGACCTCTCCGGTGGTCAGCGGCGCCGCGTCGCGCTGGCGAAGCTGCTGATCGGCGACCATGACGTCCTCATGCTCGACGAGCCCACCAACCACCTCGATGTCGAGGCGATCGCCTGGCTCGCCGAGCACCTCAAGCGCCGCTGGGCGCCGAATTCCGGGGCGCTCCTCGTCGTCACGCACGACCGGTGGTTCCTCGACGAGGTCTGCACCCGCACGTGGGAGGTGCACGACCGCATCGTCGAACCGTTCGAGGGCGGTTACGCGGCGTACATCCTCCAGCGCGTCGAGCGCGACCGCATGGCGGCCGCTTCCGAGGCCAAGCGGCAGAACCTCGCCCGCAAGGAGCTGGCATGGCTGCGGCGTGGAGCGCCCGCGCGCACCTCCAAGCCCCAGTTCCGCATCGACGCGGCGAACGCGCTCATCGCCGACGTCCCGGAGATCCGCGACCCCGTCGCCCTCCGCTCGCTCGCCGTCTCGCGACTCGGCAAGGACGTCGTCGACCTCCTGGACGTCTCGGTCGCGTACGAGCGTCCCATCCTCACCGACGTGGAATGGCGGATCGCGCCGGGCGAGCGCACCGGCATCCTCGGGGTGAACGGCGCGGGCAAGTCGACCCTCCTGGGGCTCGTGGCCGGCTCCGTCCAGCCGACGTCGGGGCGGGTCAAGCGGGGCAAGACCGTGAAGGTGGCCACCCTCACGCAGCGCCTGGACGAGCTCGAGGCGCATCTGGACGATCCCGTGCGGGTCGTCCTCGAGCGCCTCCGTACGACCTACACGTTCGGCACCGGATCCAAGGCGCAGGATCTGACCCCCGGGCAGCTTCTGGAGCGCATGGGCTTCTCGAGCGCCCAGCTCTCCACTCCCGTGAAGGATCTCTCCGGCGGTCAGAAGCGGCGCCTGCAGCTCCTGCTCGTGCTCCTGGACCAGCCCAACGTCCTCATCCTCGACGAGCCGACGAACGACCTCGATACCGACATGCTCGCGGCGATCGAGGATCTGCTGGACTCCTGGCCGGGGACGCTCCTGGTCGTCTCGCACGACCGGTACTTCATCGAGCGCGTCACCGACCAGCAGTATGCGATCTTGGGCGGCCGCCTCCGGCACCTTCCCGGAGGCGTCGACGAGTATCTCCGCCTGCGGCACAGGCAGGAAGAGCAGGCGGATGCCGCCGCCGCGGCATCCGCTTCGGCCTCAGCCCCCGCGTCCACCGGTCTCACCGGCGCCGAGCTGCGCGCCGCGCAGAAGGAGGTCGGTGCGATCGAGCGACGGCTCGCGAAGCTCGCGACGCTGATCGACGCCGCGCACGTGAAGATCGCCGAACACGATCAGAACGACTACACCGGCGTCGCCGCGCAGACGGCGACCCTGCGGGAGCTCGAGACCGAGGTGTCTGAGCTCGAGGAGCGCTGGCTGGAGCTGTCCGAGCTCGTCTGATCCGCCTCAGCGCGGGCGCGGGGGCGGCGGAACCGCCTTCGCGGCGACCACGGTCGCCAGGCCCACGCGCTGAAGCCCCCGACGCGTCTCGATCACGACGCTGACGGCATCCCGTTCGCGGAGCTCGCCGAGCGCGTCCGTCGCGCTCCCGTCAGGCAGCAGGTAGCGCGCCACGACGCGTGTGCCGATCGGGATGCCGCGCAGGAAGTCCGCGGAGTGCGTCACCAGCTGCCGACCGCGTAGTCCTTCAGGAAAACCCCGAACACGTCCTCACCGGCTTCGCCGCGCACGATGGGGTCGTACACGCGTGCGGCGCCGTCCACGAGATCCAGGGGTGCGTGGAAGCCCTCTTCGGCGAGCCGCACTTTCGTCGGATGCGGTCGCTCGTCGGTGATCCATCCGGTGTCCACGCTCGTCATGAGGATGCCGTCCGTCTCGAACATCTCCCGCGCGCTCGTGCGCGTCAGCATGTTCACCGCGGCCTTCGCCATGTTCGTGTGCGGATGCCCGGGACCCTTGTAGCCGCGACCGAACACGCCCTCCATCGCGCTGACGTTCACGACGTACTTCCGCCGCGCCGGGCTCGCCGCCATCGACGGCCGGAGCTTGGACACGAGCAGGAACGGGGCGGTCGTGTTCGCGAGCTGCACCTCGAGCATCTCGAGCGGGTCCACTTCCTGCACGTGCTGCGTCCACGAGTTCACGTCGTGGAGGTCCGGGACGAGTCCGCCCGCGTCGATCGCGGTGCCGGCGGCGAGGCGGTCCAGCGAACTGGAGCCCGCGGCCATGGCCTGCTCGGTGAGCTCTTCGGCTTTCGCGGCGGCGGCGGCGAGGATCGGGTGGGCGCTGACGGACTGCGCGAGCGCGAGAGGGTGCGCGTCATTCGTGTGCCCGAACGTCACGAGTTCGGGCAGCGGACCGTCGGGCAGCGGCGCGAGCTCGGCATCCACGAGCGGCTGGTAGGCGCCGGGGGAGCGCCGCACGGTCTGGGTCGCGTTGTTGATCAGGATGTCCAACGGCCCCTGCTCTGCGACGGACTCCGCGAGCCCGATCACCTGGGCCGGGTCGCGCAGGTCGATGCCCACGACGCGCAGGCGGTCGATCCACTCGGCGGAGTCCGGCAGGCTCGAGAACCGCCGGACCGCGTCGCGAGGGAAGCGCGTGGTGATCGTCGTGTGCGCGCCGTCGCGAAGGAGCCGCAGTGCGATGTACATGCCGATCTTGGCGCGACCGCCGGTCAGCAGGGCCCGCTTTCCGCTCAGGTCCGTCCGCGCGTCGCGTTTGGCGTGGCTCATCGCCGCGCACGCGGGGCAGAGCTGGTGGTAGAACGCGTCGACCTGCGTGTAGGGCTGCTTGCAGATGTAGCACGGTCGGGCGACGCGCAGGGTGCCGGCCGTCGGCGCGGTCGCGCGGGTCTCCAGCGGGATGCCCCGCGTCTCGTCGTCGATCCGGTCGGGCGCACCGGTCGCCGTGGCGGCGATCACCGCGCGGTCGGCTTCGGCGATCTCGGCGCGCTTCGCGAGCCGCCGCTCCTTCTTGGCCGACTTGAACATGGCGGCCGTCGCGCGACGGACCGTGACGTAGTCGGGGTGCGTCTCGTCGACCTCGTGCAGGCGGCCGAGGACGCGGAGGGTGATCTCCAGTTCGGCGGGGTCGATGCCGCTCGGGGGGACGGCGGAAGAGTCATCGACGGAGGGCACACGGAATTCTATCCGGCCCGCGCGGCCCCGCTTCAGGTGTCGAAGCCGAGGCTGAGCTTGCGCAGCAGGCTCGCGAGGCGGTCCCGGTCCGACCGCGAGAGTGTGTCCAGCAGCAGCGCCTCTGCGTCGACGAGACGCGTGATGGCGGCATCCACCCGCGTGCGCCCGTCCCCGGTCAGCGTGACCAGGATGCTGCGCCCGTCGTCCGGGTCGGCCTCGCGGTGCACGAGGCGGCGGCCCACGAGCCGGTCGATGCGGTTCGTCATCGTGCCGCTGGAGACCAGCGTCTGCTGCAGGAGGGCCTTGGGGCTCAGCTGGAACGGCTCCCCGGCGCGCCGGAGCGCCGACAGCACGTCCCACTCCCACGGCTCGAGGTCGCTGCGACGGAACGCGTCCCGGCGGGCGCGGTCGAGGTGGCGCGAGAGCCGGTCCACGCGCGAGAGGACTTCGAGGGGCGAGAAGTCCAGGTCGGGGCGCTGGGCCATCCACGCCTGCACGATCCGGTCGACTTCGTCGCTCTCGTGGCCCATGCGCCCATTATCCCGGGGTCGCCGAGCCCGCCGTGCGCCTCCCCGGGGCCCGCACGCCGTCTTCCCGTGAAACGCCGGGGAGAAATCGCACGCTGCGACTCCGCGACGGCCCGGCTGAGCCGAAATCTCCCCGTGCTTTCACACGAGCCGCGCGACAGGGGTGCGGGTGCAACCGTCTGGCAGACTTGACGCGCGGTCCGGGCGGATGCCGGGGCCGTGGTCCGCCGTGGTGTAACGGCAGCACGACAGCCTTTGGAGCTGTTAAGTCCAGGTTCGAATCCTGGCGGCGGAGCATGTCGAACACGCACAGCACGGACGCGCCGGAACTCGCCGTCATCATCCTCGCCGCAGGACAGGGCACCCGGATGAAGTCCTCCCTGCCGAAGGTGCTGCACCGCATCGGGGGTCGACCGCTCCTCGGGCACGTGCTGGACACCGCGCGGAACCTGGAGCCGGCGAACATCCTCGTGGTCGTCCGCCACGAACGCGACCTCGTCGCCGACGCCGTCCTCGACATCGCGCCCGAGATCCTCGTGGTCGACCAGGACGAGATCCCGGGCACCGGCCGAGCCGTCGAGGTCGCCCTCGCGCGGGTACCCGACTTCTCGGGCGATGTGCTCGTCCTGAGCGGCGACGTGCCGCTCCTGGACGACGAGACGCTGGCCGGCCTCGTCCGTGCGCACCGCGCAAGCGGTGCGGCGGCCACCGTTCTGAGTGCCGTCGTCGCGGACGCGACCGGCTATGGCCGGATCGTGCGCGATTCCGTGGGCGGCGTGCAGCGCATCGTCGAGCAGAAGGACGCGACGGATGCCGAGGCGGAGATCACCGAGATCAACGCCGGGGTGTACGTCTTCCAGGCGCCCGCGCTGCGCGCGCACCTCTCGCTCGTCGGCACCGCGAATGCGCAGGGCGAGCGCTACCTCACCGATGTCGTCGGCCTTCTCCGGGACTCGCGGCTCGCGGTCGGCATCTCGCAGGCGTCCGATGCCGCAGCAGCGCTCGGTGTGAACGATCGGGTGCAGCTCTCGGAAGCTGCCCGCCTGCTGAACGCCCGGACGGTGCGTCGCTGGCAGCTGGAGGGCGCGACGATCCTCGATCCGGCCTCCACCTGGATCGATGTCACCGCGAGCCTCGCGCCGGACGTCACCGTGCTCCCGGGAACGCACATCCTCCGCTCCACCGCGATCGCCGCGGGAGCGACGGTCGGCCCCGACACGAGCCTGGTCGACTGCGAAGTGGGGGAGAACGCCACCGTCACGCGGACGGACGCGACCCTGGCGGTCATCGGCGCCGGTGCCACCGTCGGACCCTTCGCCTATCTGCGCCCCGGCACGTATCTCGGCGAGAAGGGCAAGATCGGCACGTTCGTGGAGACCAAGAACTCCACGATCGGCGCGCGCAGCAAGGTGCCGCACCTGTCGTACATCGGCGACACGACGATCGGCACCGGCGTGAACCTGGGAGCGGGCGCGATCACCGCGAATTACGACGACATCGCCAAGCATCGCACCGAGATCGGCGACGAGGTGCACACCGGGTCGCACAACGTGTTCGTGGCGCCCGTTAGGATCGGTGAAGGCGCGAAGACCGGGGCCGGAGCGGTGATCCGCAAGGATGTGCCCGCCGGTGCCCTGGCGCTCAGCGTGGCCCCTCAGCGCAACGTCGAGGGGTGGGTCGAGACGAACCGACCGGGCACCGCGGCGGCCGACGCTGCCGCGAAAGCCCGGTCCGCACAGAAAGCGGACGATGGCGCGCAAGAATAAGACGGTCGTCCTGGACCGGGCGAACGACATCGCCCCCGGACTGGTCGCCAAGACCAAGAAGCGTCTGGTCGTCGCCTCCGGCAGGTCGCACCCCGACCTGTCCGCGGACGTCGCCGCGGCGCTCGGCACCGAGCTCGTCCCGACCGAGTACCGCACGTTCGCCTCGGGTGAGATCCTCACGCGCTTCGAGGTGTCCATCCGCGGGTGCGACTTCTTCCTGATCCAGAGCTTCGGTCCGCCCGTGAACGAGTGGCTCATGGAGACGCTCATCATGTTGGATGCCGCCAAGCGGGCCTCTGCGAAGCGGATCACGGTCGTGGCCCCCTACTACCCGTACTCGCGCCAGGACAAGAAGAGCCGCGGACGCGAGCCGATCAGCGCCCGCCTCGTGGCGGACCTGCTCAAGACGGCCGGCGCCGACCGGGTCATGAGCGTCGACCTGCACGCCGCGCAGATCCAGGGCTTCTTCGACGGCCCCGTCGATCACCTCTTCGCCAAGCCCGTGCTGCTGGAGTACTTCGAGCAGAATCTGTCGACGGAGGACCGCGCGAAGCTCACGGTCGTCTCGCCCGACACCGGTCGGGTGCGTGTCGCGGACACGTGGTCGGACAGTCTCGGCGCCCCTCTCGCGATCATCCACAAGCGCCGCGACCCGAACGTGGCCAACCAGGTCACCGTCAACGAGATCGTCGGCCAGGTCGACGGCCGGGTGTGCCTCCTCGTGGACGACATGATCGACACCGGCGGCACGATCGTGAAGGCCGCCGAGGCGCTGAAGAAGAACGGCGCGGAGCGGGTCATCGTGGCGGCGACGCACGCGATCTTCAGTGACCCGGCGGCCGAGCGCCTCCAGTCCGAGGCGATCGACGAGGTCGTCGTCACGGACACGGTCCCGATCCCGGCCGAGAAGCGCTTCCCGTCGCTGACGATCCTTCCGATCGCCCCGCTGCTCGCCCGCGCGATCCACGAGGTCTTCGAGGACGGCTCGGTCACGAGCATGTTCGACGGAGCGGCGTGACGACCGCGGCAACTGCATGCGCGCGCATTCATAGGGACTTCTGAGGCGGAACGGTCGTTCCGACGCGGGCGGCCCGGATAGCGTGGAACCTCCCAGGCGTCGCTCGAGGAGGACCCCCATGATCCGCACCGCCGTACCCCGCCCCGTCCGCATGACCGTCGCCGCCGCCGGCGTCGCCGGCGCCTTCGCGCTCGCCGGCTGTGCGAGCACGGCCCCCGCCGCCGATCCGACGACCGACGCGCCGGCAGCCGAGCCCGAGTCGTCCTCGTCGCCGAGCGCGTCGGAGGCGGCATCCGGATCGAGCACGTATCAGAACGGCACTTACACCGCCGAGGGGTCCTACGCGACGCCGGAGTCGGTCGAGACGATCGTCGTCACCGTCACCCTCGAGGACGACGTCATCACGGCGGTCGACGTGACGGGCGACCCGCAGAAGCGCGAGTCGGAGGAGTACCAGAGCAAGTTCATCGGCGGCATCGCCGATGTCGTGGTCGGCAAGGACATCGACGAGATCTCGGTCAGTCGTGTCGCCGGATCCTCGCTCACCAGCGGGGGTTTCAACGAGGCGATCGACACGATCAAGTCCGAGGCGTCCTGACCCTCCGGTGAGCGGCGCATCGGGGCCGTTCTCGACGTGGCGCTTCGACGCGATCGGGACCGGCTGGCAGATCGACACGTCCGAGCCCCTGGATGAGTCCGCCCGCCGCCGGATCGACGCGGTGATCGATCGGTTCGACCGGGAGTGGTCGCGGTTCCGGGCGGACTCGGTCGTGAGCGGCCTGGCCCGCCGAGGTGGCTCTGCGCCCGCGCCGCCGGACGCCGCGCGCATGCTCGACGCGTACGCCGTACTGGACGCCGCCACCGGGGGAGCGGTCAATCCCCTCGTCGGCGCCTCGCTCGCCGCGCGGGGATACGACGCCGCCTACGCGTTCGTCGACCGGGGGGCGCGACCTGCCCCGCGGGACTGGCGTGACCGTCTCCGCTGGGAGCAGGGCACCCTCGAGCTGGGCGGGCCGGAACTGATCGACGTCGGCGCACTCGGCAAGGGCCGCCTGGTAGACAAGGTCGCCGCCGAGGTGGCCGCGTCCGTCGCAGGTCCGTTCGTCGTCGACGCGAGCGGCGACCTCGTCGTGGCGGGCACGGCCGAGCGGGTGGCGCTCGAGCACCCGTACGACTCGCGGCGCGCGATCGGTGTCGTCGAGGTGGCGGATGCCGCGCTCTGCGCCTCCGCGACGAACCGGCGGGCGTGGGGCGATGGCCTGCACCACGTCCTCGACGCGCGTACCGGAGAGCCCGTGCGGACGATCGCCGCGACCTGGGCGATCGCTCCGTGCGGCATCCCGGACCCCGCGATGCGCGCCGACGCCATCGCGACCGCGCTGTTCTTCGAGGGGGGTCCGGAGTCGGCCGCCGCGTGGGGGATCGACTGGGTGCGGATGACCACCGACGGCCGCGTGGAGTGGTCTCCCGGGAGTAAGGCAGAGTTGTTCACGTGATCGGAACCTTCACCTCGCTGTGGAACCGCGTCTTCGCGGTGCTCGGGCGCGTCTCGATGTACCGGCTGGCCCTGTACGCCCTCGCTGCGCTCGCCCTCGTGGCCCTCGCGGTGTCGTTCTTCGGGCTCGTCGCGCCGACCCCGCTCGAACTCCTCGCGTCCGCCGTGGTCCTCGCCCTCGTGTGCGTGCTGACGGATGCCGCCGCCCAAGCGGTCGTTCGCCTGCCGTGGCGTGTGGAGTCCTCGCTCATCACCGCGGGCATCCTGCTCTTCGTCCTGCGGCCGACGCTGGATCCTGCGGGGCTCGCCGGACTCGCGCTCGGCGCGGCCGTCGCATCGCTGTCGAAGTACGTCCTGGCCTGGCGGGGACGCCACATCTTCAACCCCGCCGCGGTCGGCGCGACCGTCTTGACGCTGGTGAGCATCGCGCTGCCGGCGCTGGGGGCGTCCTCGTGGTGGGTGGGTACACCGGTGCTCGCGGCTCCGGTCATCCTCTTCGGGCTCGCGGTCCTGATCCGGACCGAGAAGGTGCGCGTGATCGCGGTGTTCCTCCTCGTCGCGGTCGCCGTGGGCGTCGCCCGTGTCGCGACCCAGTACCAGCAGGCCGGCCTCGAGGTGGACACGGTCACGGTGCTCTTCTCGGTGCTGTGGTCGTCGCCGTTCCTCTTCCTCGGTGCGTTCATGCTCTCCGAGCCCCTCACGATGCCCCCGCGACGCTGGCAGCAGTTCACCGTCGCCGCGCTGGTCGGCATCCTCGCGGGGTGGCCGATCGACCTCGGGGAGATCAGTCTCGGCCAGGAGCGCGCGCTGCTGGTCGGCAATCTCCTCGCGTTCGTGTTCGCGTTCTCGACGCGCTCGGCGGTGAAGCTCACGCTGTCGTCGCGCGAGAACCTCACGCCCACGGTGCAGTCGCTCACCTTCCGGACCCGCCGGCCGCTGTCCTTCGTTCCGGGCCAGTACCTCGAGCTCGACGTGCCGCATCGCCATGCCGATGCCCGCGGCACGAGGCGGGAGTTCAGCATCGCCTCGGCGCCGGAAGACCTGCCTTCGCTCACGGTCGCGTTCCGTGAGGCTCCCGGGGCGCAGACGCAGAGCTCGTACAAGAAGGCCCTCGCGCGGGTGGGGGAGGGCGACACGCTCGCGGTCACCGGCGTGTGGGGAGACTTCGTGCTGCCGAAGAAGGCCACGAGCGCCGTGCTCATGGTCGCGGCCGGAATCGGCATCACTCCGTTCGTCTCCCAGCTGCGGCACGTGCGACTGGCGGAGGAGGACCGCGACATCGTGCTCGTGTACGTCGCTTCCGAGGCGGCCGAACTCGCCTTCCGCGATGAGCTGGAGGCATCCGGCATCCCGGTCATCGTCTTCACCCGCGACGAGCCTCGCGATCTGCCGCGCCATTGGCACTGGGCGCGCGGCGTGCGTCTGGACGCCGACGGACTGCTGCAGGTCGTGCCCGACATCGGCGCGCGCCATGCGTACATCTCGGGTCCGGCCGGGCTCATCGCCGATCTCGCCCCCGCCCTCGAGCGCGCGCGCTCGCTCACGACGGACGCCTTCAGCGGCTACTGATCGTCACCGTCACAACCACGCCCGGATCAGGAGATTCGGTGCAGACGGGCCGATTCCGGCCCACATCGTCCTTCGTCGGCCAAATCACCTGATCCGGGTCAGACGGATGCCGCGTCCGGCGTATCGGGAGACAGCGGCAGCCGCACCTCGAACGTCGTGGATCCGGGGGTGCTCCGCACCGTGATCGAGCCGCCGTGGGCGACGACGATCGCCTGGGCGATCGAGAGTCCGAGTCCGGTGCCGCCCGTCTTGCGCGCGCGTGACCGATCCGCCCTCGAGAAGCGCTCGAACAGCTCGTCGGCGATCGTGGGATCGATGCCCGGGCCGTCGTCGTGCACGCGGAGGACGGCATCCGCACCGTCGCGGTGGAGGCTCAGCGTCACGGCGGTTCCGGCCGGCGTGTGCGTGCGCGCGTTCGCGAGAAGATTGCCGACCACCTGGTGCAGGCGTGCGGCGTCACCGGTGACCACGACGGGCTCTTCGTCGAGATCCAGCTCCCATCCGTGGTCCGGCCCCGCTGGAGTGGCGTCGGCGATCGCCTCGATCGCGAGCCGCGACAGATCCACCGTGCCGTAGACGAGCTCCTGCCCCTCGTCCAGGCGCGCGAGCAGCAGCAGATCCTCGACGAGAGCCGTCATCCGGATCGACTGCGCCTGGATGCGCTCGAGCGACGACTCGGTCGTCTCGCTCAGCGCGGGATCACGCAGCGACAACTCGGAGTAGCCCCGGATCGACGCCAGCGGCGTCCGCAGCTCGTGACTCGCGTCCGCGACGAAGCTGCGCATGCGCTCCTCGTTGCGCTGCCGAGCATCCAGGGACTGTCCGACGTGGTCGAGCAGCGTGTTCAGCGCGTGGCCGACGCGACCGATCTCGGTGTGCTCGTCGGTCTCGTCGTCCGGCACGCGCTCGGTGATCGATACGGCGCCTTCGGCCAGCGGCAGTGCGGCCACCCGCGTGGCGGTGTCCGCGACGACCCGGAGCGGCTTCAGCCCGGCGCGGATCACGAGCGCGATCGCGGCGACGAGCAGCAGCAGGCCACCGGCGGTGACCAGCGCGATCGTCGTGAGCGTCTGGGCGATCGTGCTGCGCACCTCGGTGACGGGAAGGCCCGCGATCCCGACGAAGCTGTCGCCCGTGACGAGACGGATGCGGTAGTCGCCGATGCCGTCGCCCAACGAGACGGTCGTGAACCCGCCCTGACTGATCGCGTCGCCGATCCGTGCGATCTGCGAAGAGGTCAGACGGACGACGTCGCCCTCGTTGTCGATGTACGCACCCGAGATGCTCCCTTGTGCGGATTGCGCGATGAACAGGAAGCCGGGCTCCTGCGGACCCTGGCTCAAGACGTCCACCGCGTCCTGCGTCGCGTTGGGGAACTGATTCATCTGCAGCGCCCGGCCCGCCTGTCGGGCGCTTTCTTCCAGGCGGTTGTCCAGGTTCTGCTCGAGCACACGCCCGAGGGCCGCACTCGTCGCGATCGCCACGATCACGAGGATGAGCGAGACGATGCCGATCACGGTCGCCATGAGCCGGGTCTGCAGGCTCCAGGTGCGGCGTGATCGGCCGCGGGCGGCTGAGGTCACTGAGGGGCCTTGATCATGTAGCCGACGCCGCGCACGGTGTGGATGAGCGGCTCGCGGCCCTGATCGATCTTCTTCCGCAGGTAGGAGATGTAGAGCTCGACGACGCTGGAGCGTCCGCCGAAGTCGTAGTTCCAGACCCGGTCGAGGATCTGCGCCTTGGACACGACGCGACGCTGGTTGCGCATGAGGAAGCGCAGCAGCTCGAACTCGGTGGCTGTGAGCTCGAACGCGACGCCGCCGCGCTCGACCTCGTGGCTGTCTTCGTTCAGGCTGAGATCGCCGACCCGGAGGATCGGCTCGGACTCGGCCGACTGCGCGGTTCCCGCGCGACGCATGAGTCCGCGCAGGCGCGCCACGACTTCTTCCAGGCTGAACGGCTTCGTGACGTAGTCGTCGCCTCCGGCGGTGAGGCCGGCGACCCGGTCGCCCACGGCGTCCTTGGCCGTGAGGAAGAGGACGGGGACGTCGTTGCCGGACTGCCGCAGGCGCTGCAGCACCGCCATCCCGTCCAGGTCCGGCATCATGATGTCGAGCACCATCGCGTCGGGCGCGAAATCACGCGCCGCCTGGAGCGCCTGCAGACCGGAGCTCGCGGTGCGCACGTCCCACCCCTCCATGCGCAGTGCCATCGACAGCAGATCGGTGAGCATCTGTTCGTCGTCGACGACGAGGACACGGACGGCGGAGCCGTCGATTCGGCGCAGAGCCGGGGCGGAAGCAGGAGTGGCCATGCGTCCATTGTGCGCACGTTCCTATGCCCTTCCTATGGAGCCGGCTATGCGTGTGCTGTGAGTCGGTCTGCGGCTCATCGCATTTCCATATGCCGCGCTGACGCTGTGCACCGACGGCATCCCTAGCGTCGTCTCGAACGGCTCGACCGGCCGTCAGGAGGAGACCCATGTACTGGACGTATCTGCGGCGCGAGCTGTTCGGCCGCAAGAAGCAGACGATCATCGTCGCGATCGGGATGGCGATCGCGATCGCGCTCGTGATCATCGTGAATTCGCTCGCTGCGGGAGTGCGGGACGCGCAGGCGCAAGCCCTCGAATCCGTCTACGGCGTCGGCACGGATCTCACCGTGACGGGCGCCGCCGCTGAGCCGGGGGAAGGGCGCGGCGGACCTCGGTTCGAGTTCGGAGAGGATGACGGTGCGACCTCCGACGGCACCACCACCCTCAGCCAGTCACGACTGATGGCCGACCCGATGCGCGGCACGCTCGACGCGTCGACGGTGCAGACGATCACCGGCATCGACGGGGTCGCCGCAGCGACCGGCGCCCTGACGCTCACGAACACGACGTTCTCGGGCGAGCTGCCTGAGCGCCCCGCCGACGGGGCCGCTCCCGACGACGCCACCGTGCCGCAGGACGGTACCGCGCCCGAGGGACAAGGCGGCGCGGCGCAGGGCGGCGGCTTCGGCGGAGGCAACTTCGACGTCGACGCGTTCTCGGTGCTCGGCATCGACCCGGGCGCCACGGCGGTCGGCCCGCTGTCTGCGGCGAGCGTCACCGAAGGGCGCGGCCTGGAGGCCGGCGACGCCGGCCGGAACGTCGCTGTCCTGGACGCGACGTATGCCGCCACGAGCGACATCGCCGTCGGCGACACGATCGACGTGGGAGGAACCGACGTCGAAGTCGTCGGCCTCGTGACCTCGACCTCGAGCGAGGCCGACACCGCGGCGAACGTCTACATCCCCCTGGACGTCGCGCAGACGATCGCCGGAGTCGACGACGTCGTCTCCACCGTGTACGTCCAGGCCGCTTCGGCCGACGCGATCACCGCCGTGCAGGCGGACGTGGAGGCGGCCCTGCCGGACGCCACGGTCAGCTCGCAGTCCGACCTCGCCTCGACGGTCTCCGGATCGCTCTCCAGCGCGTCGAGCCTCATCACCAACCTCGGCACGTGGCTGTCGCTCGTCGTCCTCGTCGTCGCACTCGGCCTCGCCGTGCTCTTCACGATCTCGGGGGTCTCGCGCCGCACCCGCGAGTTCGGAACGCTGAAGGCGATCGGGTGGTCCGACGGCCGTGTCGTGCGCCAGGTGGCCGGCGAGTCGGTCGTACAGGGGCTCATCGGCGGCGCGGCGGGCTTGGCGCTCGGTCTCGTCGGGATCTGGGCCGTCAACATGATCGCGCCGACGATCTCCACGGCTCCGTCGGCCGTCGACGTCGGCGGCACAAGTGGGGGAATGGGCGCCGGACCGGGCGGCGGCTTCGGCGGTCTGGCCGCGCAGACGACCACGGCTGATGTCGTGCTGAGCGCACCGCTCACCCTGTGGGTCGTGGTCGCGGCCGTCGGCATCTCCGTCCTCGGCGGTCTGGTCGCCGGCGCCTTCGGCGGATGGAGGGCGGCCCGCCTCAGCCCGGCCGAGGCCCTCCGGTCGGTCGGGTGACACCTGCCATGTCCACCCCGTCCGCCCACCCTGCCCACGAATCCTCAGAACCGATCGGAGAGACCATGACCATGCTCGACACGCAGAACGTCCCGCGGACGCCGGACCCGGCATCCGCCCCGCTCTACCGTCTGCAGTCCGTGACGCGCACCTATCCGCAGCGCGGTCGTGTCGTCACGGCGCTCGCCGGGGTGGACCTGGAGATCCGCGAGGGGGACTTCGTCGCGATCCAGGGCCCCACCGGCGGCGGCAAGTCCACGCTCCTGCAGATCCTCGGAGCGCTCGACCGGCCCACGGCCGGCAGCGTCGTCCTCGCCGGCTCCGATATCGCGACGGCGACGCGCAGCGAACTCGGACGCCTGCGCGCCCACGAGATCGGCTTCGTGTTCCAGGGTTTCAACCTGATCCCGACGCTCACCGCGCAGGAGAACGTCGACATGGCGCTGGAGCCGCTGGGTCTGGAGAAGTCCGAACGCACGCGCCGCGTCGCGGAGGCCCTCGCCCACGTGGGGCTCGCGGATCGCGCCGATCACCGGCCGACCGAGCTCTCCGGCGGTCAGCAGCAGCGCGTCGCGATCGCCCGAGCGATCGTCAAGCGCCCGCGCGTGCTGCTCGCGGACGAGCCGACGGGCAACCTCGACGAGAGCATGCGCGACGAGATCCTCGCGGTGCTGCAGACCCTGAACGCGGAGGGCCTGACGCTCATCGTCGTGACGCACGATTCCGCCGTTGCGCGCCGCGCGGGACGGCGGCTGCGCCTGGAGAAGGGCACCGTGCACGAGATCACCCGCTGAGCGCCCGCCGAGCTGTCACAACGCTCGCCGCCGCGCATGCGAGGCGGCCGCTCGTGACACGTCCGTCGGCTCAGCCCGCGCTGCGCGCGTACGCCGCCATCCGGTCGAACGCGCCGTCCAGGTCCGCGTCGACGCGCTGCTCGGCTGGATGCGCGTCGTAGTACTCGACGATCCGCCGGGCGCCCTCGTCGAAGGTGATCGTCGTGCGGAACTCCGGGACGAGCGCGGTGACCTTCGCATTGTCGAAGACGGCAGAGTGGGCCTTGTCGCCGAGCAGGGTCGGGCCGAGGGCGGGCGCGAACGCGGCGATCGCCTCGGACGAGACGTGCACGAGATCCGGAGCCTTCACACCGGCGGCATCCGCGAGCCAGCCGTAGATCTGGTTCCACGTCGGGGCGTGCGAACCGGTGATCGTGAACGCCTCACCGATCGCCGCCGGATTGCCGAGGAGTCCCGTGAAGGCGACCGCGAAGTCGTCGCTGTGGGTGAGGGTCCACAGGCTCGTGCCGTCGCCGTGGACGATCACCGGTCGGCCGGCGCGCAGGCGCGCGATGTCCGTCCAGTGCCCCATCGTCGGGATCAGCCGTTCGTCGTACGTGTGCGACGGGCGGACGATCGTGGTCGGGATGCCGCGCTCGCGGTACGCGTCGACGAGTACGTCCTCGCACGCGATCTTGTCCCGCGAGTACTGCCAGAACGGGTTGCGCAGCGGTGTCGACTCCGTGATCGGCAGGCGCTGAGGCGGCTTCTGGTACGCCGAGGCCGAACTGATGAACACGTACTGCCCGCAGCGCCCCTCGAACCTCTCGAGGTCGGCGCGCACATGCTCCGGGGTGAACGCGAGGAACTGGGCGACGACGTCGAACTCGCGGCTCCCGATGGCCGCCGACACGGCTCGCGCGTCGTGCACGTCTGCGGTCAGCTCGTGAACCCCCTCGGGCAGCGGGCGGCGGCCCGAGCCGCGGTTCAGCACTGTCACGTCATGGCCCAGGGCGACCGAGCGTCGTACGCTCGCCGCGCTGATCGTGCCGGTTCCGCCGATGTACAGGATGCGTTGGTGGGTCATGGTGCCATCGTGCCCGATCTCGCCGCGCTCGCGACGTAGAGTGTCCGCGGGAGTGAAATGACCGTCGTGGACAACGCCATCTATGTGGGTGGGCACCGCACGTCCGATCCGTCGTCGCTGGACCAGACTTTCGAGGAGATGAACGAGCGCCACGGCATGGCGTGGATCGGTCTCTATCGGCCGGACGAACCCGAGCTGCGCGAGATCGCAGACGAGTTCGCGTTGCACCCGCTCGCCGTCGAGGACGCGCTGACCGGACACCAGCGACCCAAGCTCGACAGGTACGGGGACGCCGTCTTCCTGGTGCTCCGGCCCGCGCGCTATCGCGACGCGGCGGAGGAGGTCGAGTTCGGCGAGGTGCACATCTTCGCCGGGCAGGATTACGTCGTGACGGTCCGCCACGCCGAATCTCCGGATCTGGCTCGTGTGCGCCACCGTCTGGAGGCGGAACCGGAACTGCTCGAGCGCGGGCCGATGGCAGTGCTGTACGGCATCATCGACGAAGTCGTCGACGAGTACGAGCCGGTCGTGGTGGGCCTGGAGAACGACATCGACGAGATCGAGAACCAGCTCTTCGCGAACGATCCGGCAGTCGCTCGGCGCATCTTCGGCCTGACGCGCGAGGTGATCGACTTCCAGCGTGCGGTGGGCCCGCTCGTGCCGATCCTCGAGCGTCTTCAAGTGGATGCCGAGAGCTTCGGGGTGGACCTCGAGGTCAAGCGCGCGTTCCGCGACGTGCACGACCACGCGATCCGGATCGTGGAGCGCTCCGCCAGCTTCCGCACGATCCTCGAGAACGCCCTCCTGCTGCACTCCACTCTGGTGACACAGCGGCAGAACGACGCGATGGCGGAGATGACGGAGTTCAGCCTCACCCAGAACGAGCAGGTGAAGAAGGTGTCCGGCTGGGCCGCGATCCTGTTCGCCCCGACGCTCGTGGGCACGATCTACGGAATGAACTTCGACTACATGCCCGAGCTGCACTGGACTTTCGGGTATCCGATGGCGTTGGCGCTCATGGCGACGACGAGCTTCACGCTGTACAAGGTGTTCAAGCGCAAGGGATGGCTCTGACCCGAGCCACCCCTTCCGCGTGTCCCTGCCCGCGAGTAGCCTCTGGGCGATGCGGGTGGACGAGATGGGTTCAGAGGCCTCGGCGCGAATGATCACGCGCGCAGACGAGGCGTGGGAAGGTGCTCGGCACTTCCACGCGGGCAGCGGCGACCCGGACGCGATCGTGCAGGCCCGATCCGTGGAAGACGTGGTGACGGCGGTCCGGTGGGCCTCCCTTCGGCAGGTCCCGATCACGGTGATCGGCGGGGGACACAGCGCGTGGGGCACGGTCCCCGGCGGGCTGACCCTCGACGTATCGGGGCTGCGCACGGTCGAGGTCGTCGGAGACTTGGTGCGGATCGGCGGCGGAGCCACGTGGGGGGCAGTGGCCGACATCCTGGCCGGGCGCGGTCTCGGGATCAGCTCCGGCGACACCGCGTCGGTCGGCGTCGGTGGGCTCACGCTCGGCGGCGGCATCGGATGGATGGTGCGCGCGTGGGGTCTCGCGGCCGACCAGCTGGTCGGCGCCCAGGTGGTGGCGGCGTCGGGAGACGTGGTCGAGGTGACGGCGCAGACGCACCCCGAGCTGATGTGGGCGCTCCGCGGTGGGGGAGGCAACTTCGGCGTCGTGACCCGGTTCGACTTCCGCGCCCACGCGTTGGACGCCGTGGTCTTCGCCGCCTGCCGGGTCGTGGGCGACAAGCGCGCGGCCCTCCGCGCTGTGCGTGAACTCATGCGCGATGCGCCCCGCGAGCTGACGGTGACCTACATGGACGTGCCCCCGATGGACCCGAGCGCACCCGCGGGCGCGGGCATCACCGCGGTGTGGGCAGAGCCCGACGAGGAAGCGGCGCGCGACGCGCTCGCGCCGCTTCTCGCCCGCGACGACCTCGTCTTCGACAGCCTCGCTGTGGCGCGCTATCCCGACATCCTGCTCGATATGCCCGCCGCGGATCCGAGCGCTCCGCCGCCGGGCTTCGCCGGCGGCAACGCGCTGCTCGCAGAGCTCGGTGACGAGGCCGTCGACGAGCTCGTGTCCTTCCGCGAGCGGCATCCCGCGTCCGTCCTGCTCCTGCGCTCGCTCGGTGGCGCGTACGCGGACGTCGCCCAGGAGGACACGCCGTTCCCGGCACGCGACGCGACGTGGTTCGCGATGGCCGGGGCTTTCGACCTCCCCGGAGTGCTCGACGTCGCCGGTCGCGCGGACGCGCTGCGCCTGGAGGAGCGTCTCGACGCCCTCGGCTGCGGGTTCTACGGCAACTTCACGACGTCCACGGATGCCGCCCTCGCGGCGAAGGTGTTCCCTCCGCCGACGATGGCCCGGCTTGCCGCCGTCAAGCGCGAGTGGGATCCGCAGAACCTCTTCCGCCGAAACCACAACGTGCTGCCCGCCTGACGTCGGCGAGCAGCACGTCGATGATCACCCGGTCAGTGGGTGTCTTCGGCTTCGATCTCGGTGCGGTCGCCCGACCAGAGCGTGTGGAAGGTGCCGGGCTTGTCGATGCGCTTGTAGGTGTGCGCGCCGAAGAAGTCGCGCTGCCCCTGCACGAGCGCGGCGGGGAGGCGCTCGGCGCGCAGGCCGTCGTAGTACGACAGTGAGGATGAGAACGCGGGGGCGGGGATGCCGGCTCCCGCGGCGGTCTGGACGATGCGGCGCCACGAACCCTGGGCGCGGCCGAGGGCCTCGACGAAGTACGGGGCCGTGAGCAGGACGGGCAGGTCCGGCGTCTGACCATACGCATCGGCGATGCGGTTGAGGAACTGGGCGCGGATGATGCACCCGCCGCGCCAGATCTTCGAGACGGCACCGAGGTCGATGTTCCAGTCGTACTCCGCCGCGCCCGCGCGGATCTCGTCGAACCCCTGCGAGTAGGCGACGATCTTCGAGGCGTACAGCGCGAGCCGGACGTCTTCGATGAACGCATCCGGGTCGGTGACCGTGAGTCCTTCGACCGGTCCGGGGAGGTCTCCGGAGACTTCGCGCTGCTCGGGGTGGGAGGACAGCGACCGGGCGAAGACGGCCTCGGCGATCCCGGAGACCGGCACGCCCAGGTTCAGCGCGGTCTGCACGGTCCACGCGCCGGTGCCCTTCGCGCCGGCCTGGTCGAGGATCACGTCCACGAGCGGCTTGCCGGTCTCGGCGTCCACCTGACGCAGGACCTCGGCGGTGATCTCGATCAGGTACGACTCCAGTTCGCCGCGGTTCCACTCGGCGAACACGTCCGCGATCTCGGCGGGGGTCTTGCCGGTGCCGCGGCGGATCAGGTCGTACGCCTCGGCGATCAGCTGCATGTCGGCGTACTCGATGCCGTTGTGCACCATCTTCACGAAATGGCCGGCGCCGTCGTGCCCGACGTGCGTGACGCACGGCTCACCCTCGGCGACCGCGGCGATGCTCTTCAGAATCGGGCCCAGCGTCACCCACGACTCGTCCGAGCCGCCGGGCATGATCGACGGGCCGAGGAGGGCTCCCTCTTCGCCGCCGGAGATCCCCGCGCCGACGAAGTTGATGCCGGTCTCGCGGACCGCCTTCTCGCGCCGGATCGTGTCGGTGAACAGGGCGTTGCCGCCGTCGACGATGATGTCGCCCGGCTCGAACACGTCCACGAGCGCGTCGATCACGGCATCCGTCCCGGCGCCCGCCTTGACCATGATGATCGCCGTCCGCGGCTTGGTGAGCGATGCGGCGAACTCCTCGTAGGTCGCGGCCGGGACGAACCCGGCCTCGGGGTGGGCCTGCACGAGGTGATCGGTCTTGTCGTGACTGCGGTTGAAGATCGCCACCGTGTTGCCCTCGCGCGAGGCGAGGTTGCGGGCGAGGTTCGAGCCCATCACGGCCAGACCGACGACGCCGATGTTGGCAACAGATTCAGACACACGCACTCCTCATGATTCGCGCCAGGGGATGACACCCAGCCTAGAGTCTGCGCGGTCGGCGTCACGGCTCCGTGACGAAGCGTCAGTCCTTGCGGTAGCTCGCGCGGCCGAGGGACCAGAAGGCGAGGACCGTGCCGACCAGGCCGGCGGCGGAGATGAGTCCGATCACCGCGAGGAGCAGTGCCGAGGCGGTCTGGCTGTCGAGCATGGGGTCCTCCGGGAGCAGAAGCGGGTCTCTTCATCGTAGCGGTGCGGCGCGCGGGGCCACGCTGGTAGACTGGGCGATTGAACTTCGGCGAGGGATGCCTCGCACCGACCGCAAGGTCTGCGTGCGGCATCCGTGATCGACGCGGTGATGCGGGCTCCGGCTTTCCTCACGCGCAGGCGTTCGAGTCGAAACAGACCCCATTACCCCGGGCCGCAGCCGCCCGCCACCGCGTGGACCGTCGCCGAGACGATCCGCCCTTTCGCAAGGAGAACCCCATGGTCACCGAGACCGACACCAAGGTCGTCGCCGAGACGCGCGAGAACTTCGGCAAGGGCTTCGCCCGCCGCCTGCGCGCCGCCGGCAAGATCCCCGCCGTCATCTACGGTCACGGCACCACGCCCGTGCACGTGGCGCTGCCCGGCCACCAGGTCGCGCTGCTCATCCGTCGCGCGAACGCCGTCCTCGAACTCGAGCTCGACGGCACGCAGCAGCTCACGCTGGTCAAGGACGTCCAGAAGGATCCCGTGCACCAGATCATCGAGCACATCGACCTGCTCGTGGTGAAGAAGGGCGAGAAGATCCAGGTCGACGTCCCGGTCACCGTCATCGGCGAGCCCGCCGCGGGCACCGTCGCCACGCAGGACGCGAACACGGTTCTGCTCGAGGTCGAGGCGACGCACATCCCGGAGCGCATCGAGCTCGACGTCGAGGGTCTCGAAGACGGCACCCACGTCACCGCCGCCGACCTGGTGCTGCCCAAGGGCGCTGCGCTCGTCGTCGACGCCGACACGCTCATCGTCGCCGTCGCGGTGCCGGTCGACACGCTCGAGGCCGAGGCGGAGATCGCCGAGGCGGACGCGGAGATCGCGGCCGAGCAGTCCGAAGAGGCGCAGGAGTCCAAGGGCGAAGAGTCCGAGTAAGTCCTTCAGCGGGGGAGGGGGTGCGGTTTCCGCGCCCCCTTTTCCGTCCCCGGCAGGAGAGGATCGGCGATGGCTGACAAATGGCTGATCGTGGGGCTGGGCAATCCCGGGCCGCGATACGAGCTGACCCGGCACAACGTCGGTCAGCTCGTGCTGGATGAGCTCGCGGCGCGTCGGGGCGAGACATTCCGCGCTCACAAGACGAACGCGCGTGTCGTGGAGACCTGGCTGCGTCCCGGGGGTCCCGGGATCATCCTGGCCAAGCCGAACACGTTCATGAACGTCTCCGGGGGACCGGTCGCCGGGCTCGCGAAGTTCTACGGCATCGCGCCGGACCGCGTCGTCGTCGTCCACGACGAGCTGGACATCCCGTTCGACACGATCAAGCTCAAGATCGGCGGCGGTCACGGCGGCCACAACGGCGTCCGCGATGTCGCGAAGGCGCTCGACACGCCGGAGTTCGCCCGCGTGCGTGTCGGCATCGGCCGGCCGGCCGGCCGGCAGGACCCGGCGGACTGGGTGCTCGAGCCGTTCGGCGCGGCAGAGCGGAAGAACCTGCCGATCCTCGTCGGCGACGCCGCGGACGCGGTCGAGCAGCTCGTGGACGAAGGACTTCTGGCGGCCCAGCAGAAGCATCACGCCCCGCGGACCTAGTGTTCAGCCGCCCGCGGTGGCCCCCGCGGCGAAACCGGCGGTGACGAAGACCTGCACGACGGTGGCGAACACGATCGGCCCGAGCACGGCGATGATCACCGCGGCGATCCCCCAGCCGCGTCCGCGATTGCGCACGATCGCGATGATTCCCTGCACGAGTGCCCACGTTCCGAGGATCGTTCCGCCCCAGAAGGCGAGCTCTCCCGTGAGCACCCATTCGCGCACCGGCGTGAGAATCGACCAGTCGAACGTGAGATCCGTCGGCTGGAGCGCGATGTCACGGCCGGTCCCCGCGCCGATCCCGTAGCCGGCGATCCCGCCGATCATGCTCGCACCGACCGCCGCGATCAGCGCGAGCACGAACGCGACGACGCCGAGGGTCGATGCGCCCGCAACCGCTTTCGGCGCGGCAGGGGGAACGTAGGGACCGTAGCCCTGCGCCGGCGCGACCTGTCCGCCCGGCGGCGCGTATCCCTGCGGTGGTGCGTAGCCCTGCGGTGCCGGGTAGCCCTGGGGCGGTGCGTAGCCCTGCGGTGCCGGGTAGCCCTGGGGCGGTGCGTAGCCCTGCGGTGCCGGGTAGCCCTGCGGGGGCGCATAGCCCTGCGGGGGCGCGAAGCCCTGCGGTGGCGCGAAGCCCGGGGCGGGCGGCACCGGGGGGACAGGGCCCGCCGCAGGGGGAGGCAGCTGCTCGGGTGCCGGATTCTCGCTCACGGCACTCATCCTAGGAGTCGGGCCCGCCGGTGCGCCCGCACCGTCCGGGTGTCGGTGGGCGCCCGTAGACTCTTCCGGTGACAGTTCCCGGGATCGTGCGCGCCCTCGAGGAGGCTCCGTCCTTCCGGGATGCCGCGGCAGCAGCATCCGTCGATGCCGATTTCTCGCTCGTCGAGGGGTTGGACGCCCCGCTTCTGGCCTCCCTGCTGGAGCACCGCCGCTCCACGGGGCGCGCCGGCGCCGTCTTCGTCGTCGCGCCGACCGGACGCCGCGCCGAAGCGCTGGGGCCGGCCCTGCGGGCGTTGCTGCCCGGCGCCGAGGTCCTGCACTTCCCCGCGTGGGAGACGCTGCCGCACGAGCGGTTGAGTCCCAGCCCCGAGACGGTCGGCAGGCGCCTCGACGTCCTCGGTCGCATCGCCCGCTGGGACGGACGGACTCCGCTCGTGGTCACGGCGTCCGTGCGCGGCGCGCTGCAACCTCTTGCCGCCGGTCTCGCGGACGCCGCCGCGGTGCAGCTGGCTGTCGGCGGGCGCGGGCACGACCTCGCCGAGGTCTCCGCGCGGCTGGTCGAATTGGCGTACCACCGGGTCGACATGGTCTCGCGACGCGGCGAGTTCGCGATGCGCGGCGGAATCCTCGACGTCTTCCCGCCGATCGCCGACCACCCGTTCCGCATCGAGTTCTTCGGCGACGAAGTCGACCAGATCCGGGCCTTCTCGGTCGCCGATCAGCGTTCGCTGCCCGGTGAAGTGGCCTCCGTCGACCTCCCGGCCAGCCGGGAACTGCTGCTCACCCCCGCTGTCCGGGCCCGCGCCCTCGCCCTGAAGGACGATTTCCCCGGCATCCGCGGCATGCTCGAGAAGATGGCGGAGGGCATCCCCGCCGAGGGCATGGAGTCCCTCATCCCGGCCCTCGTGGACGAGATCGTCACGGTCGTCGACTACCTTCCCGAAGCCTCGGCGATCGCGCTCGTGGACCCCGAGCGCGCCGTCACCCGTGCGGTCACCTTGCTGGAGACCAACCGCGAGTTCCTGGAGGCGGCATGGAACGCCGCGACCGCGGGCGCGGCGAGCCCCGTCGACATCGGCTCCGGCGACTTCGTGAGCCTCCCGGCACTGCGCGAGGCCGCGTCCGCACGCGGGATCGCCTGGTGGACGCTGAGCGCGTTCGACTCCGGCGAGGCCGACGCGTCCGCCGAAGGGCTCCTCGACGCCGCCGCGGGTTCGACGGTGCGCGTCCCGGGCACCGCCGTCCCGTCCTTCCAGGGCAATGTCGACGGTGCGACGGCCCACATCGGCGAACTGCTGGCCCAGGGCTGGCGCGTCGTGGTGGCGGCATCCGGGACGGGCCTGGTGGAACGCGCGCGCGACGTCATGGCCGAGCGGGGGATCGCCGCACGGCGCGTCGACGAGGTGCTCACCCCGCCCGAACCCGGCGTCGCCCACGTCGTGGCATGCGAGCTGGAGCGCGGCTTCGAGTCTGCCGACGCGAAGCTCGCGGTGCTCACCGAGACCGAGTTCTACGGGCGCACGATCGGCGGCGACCAGCGGCTGGTGAAGAAGCTCGCCTCACGCCGCCGGAACGTCGTGGACCCGCTGCAGCTGAAGGCGGGGGACTTCGTCGTGCACGCGACCCACGGCATCGGCCGCTTCGCCGAGCTCACCCAGCGTGAGGTCTCCAGCGGCGGGCGCAACCCCGTCAAGAGCATGCGCGAGTACCTCGTGCTCGAATACGCGCCGTCCAAGCGCGGCTACCCGGGCGACAAGCTCTTCGTGCCGACCGATCAGCTCGACCTGCTGTCGAAGTACGTCGGCGGCGAAGAGCCGACGCTGTCGAAGATGGGCGGCAGCGACTGGGCGCAGGCCAAGGGGCGGGCGCGCAAGGCCGTCCGCGACATCGCCGTCGAGCTCGTCAAGCTGTACTCGGCGCGGATGGCGGCGAAGGGACACGCCTTCGGACCGGACACGCCGTGGCAGCGCGAGCTCGAAGAAGCCTTCCCGTTCGCCGAGACCGCCGATCAGCTGCAGACGATCGACGAGATCAAGGCCGACATGGAGAAGCCCATCCCGATGGACCGCCTTCTCTCCGGCGACGTCGGGTTCGGCAAGACCGAAGTGGCGGTGCGCGCGGCGTTCAAGGCGATCCAGGACGGCAAGCAGGTCGCGATGCTCGTGCCGACGACGCTGCTGGTCAAACAGCACCTCGAAACGTTCACCGAGCGCTTCGCCGGGTTCCCGGTGCAGGTGCGGGCGCTCTCGCGCTTCCAGACCGACAAGCAGGTCCGCGATGTCCTCGCGGGTCTGACGGACGGCACCGTGGACATGGTGATCGGCACGCACCGGATCCTGACGGAGAACGTGATCTTCAAGGATCTCGGGCTGCTGATCATCGACGAGGAGCAGCGCTTCGGCGTCGAGCACAAGGACAAGCTGAAGAAGCTCAAGACGAACGTCGACATCCTCGCCATGAGTGCGACGCCGATTCCGCGCACGCTCGAGATGGCGGTGACCGGGATCCGCGAGATGTCGACGCTGCAGACCCCGCCCGAGGACCGGCATCCGATCCTCACGTACGTCGGCGCCCGCAACGACAAGCAGATCGCGGCGGCGATCCGCCGAGAGCTGCTGCGCGAGGGGCAGATCTTCTACGTCCACAACCGCGTGTCCTCGATCCAGCGGGTCGCGGCGCATCTCGCGGAGCTCGTCCCCGAGGCCCGTATCGCCGTGGCGCACGGGCAGATGGGTGAGCACGCGCTCGAGCAGGTCGTCGACGACTTCTGGGAGCGTCGCGCCGATGTGCTGGTCTCCACCACGATCGTGGAGACGGGCCTGGACATCGCGAACGCGAACACGATCATCATCGACCGCGCCGACAAGTACGGCCTGTCGCAGCTGCATCAGCTGCGCGGCCGCGTCGGGCGCGCCCGCGAGCGCGCCTACGCGTACTTCCTCTACGACGAGAACAAGCCGCTGTCCGAAACGGCCGCCGACCGCCTCGAGACGATCGCGGTGAACAACGACCTCGGCAGCGGGATGCAGGTCGCCCTGAAGGACCTCGAGCTGCGCGGCGCCGGAAACCTCCTCGGCGCCGAACAAGCCGGGCACATCGCCGGCGTCGGCTTCGACCTGTACCTGCGGATGATCGGGGAGGCCGTCGCCACGTTCCGCGGGGAGGAGACCGAGGGGCCGACCGAGCTTCGGCTCGAACTGCCCGTCCAGGCCCGCATCCCCGAGTCGTACATCGACAGCGAGCGTCTGCGTCTGGAGGCGTACCAGAAGCTGTCGGCCGCGGCATCCGCGACCGCGAAGGACGACGCGATCGACCTCGTCGTCGAAGAGCTCCGCGACCGGTACGGCGAGTTGCCGGCAGAGGCGGAGGGACTTCTCGCCGCGGCGCGCTTGAGGCGTCGCGCGGCGCAAGCGGGGCTCGCGGACGTCGTCGCGATGGGTCCGAACCTGCGCATCGCCCCGGCGAACCTGCCGGACTCGATGAAGGTGCGCGTCCAGCGCCTGTACCCGAAAGCGAAACTCCTGTCCGGCGGCGATGCCCTCGTCGTGCCGCTGCCGACCGCGGGCGGGGAGCGTGTCGGCGACGCCGAGCTCATCGCGTGGGTCGGGCAGCTGCTGGACCAGCTCTGGCCGCAGAAGAGCACTGAAGCCGCCTCCTGACGCGCCGCGGCGCCCGCGCTACGCTGACTCGCAGATCCAGCGGTGCGAGGAGGCGCGGTGCAGTTCGAGCACATCGGGGCACGACCCCGTATTCATCCGGATGCCGTCATCGCGCCCACCGCCGTCATCAGCGGCGACGTGACGATCGGCGCGGATTGTCAGATCCTGCACGGCGCCGTCATCACGGCCGAGGGCGGGCCGATCACGCTCGCGACGAATGTGATCGTGATGGAGAACGCGCTCATCCGCGCCAGCGCGACGAACGCCGTCCACATCGGCGAACACACGCTGGTCGGTCCGATGGCGAGCGTGTCGGGCGCGACGATCGGCGACGAGGTGTTCCTCGCGACGGGCACGCGCGTGTTCAACGGCGCGCGGATCGGCGACCGCTGCGAAGTGCGCATCAACGCCGTCGTTCATCTGCGCACCGTGCTGCCCGCAGAGACCGTCGTGCCGATCGGGTGGGTCGCGGTCGGCGATCCGCTGCAGCTTCTGTCCGCCGACCGCCACGAGGAGATCTGGGCGGCGCAGAAGGAGCTCGACTTTCCCGGCTACGTCTTCGGGCTGGACCGTGAGACGCCCGACCTGATGGTCCAGCTGACCGAGCGGTACGGTCGCAGCCTCGCCCGCCACGACCGCGACGTGCGGCTGGACTGAGCGCGGCCGGTCAGCCGGTGTTCTGCAGGCCCGCGGCGACGCCGCTGACGGATAGCAGCAGCAGCCGCTGCTGATCCGGGTCGGCGGGGGCGCCGGCGGCGGCATCCGCCCGCAGCTGGCGCAGCGCCCGCAACTGCAGCAACGACAGCGCGTCGACGTAGGGGCTGCGCATCTTCACCGCGCGCTGCAGGACGGGCTTGTTCTCCAGGACATCTGTCGCGGCGGTCACCCGCACGACCCAGGCCCGCGTCAGCTCCATCTCCGACATCACGAGTTCGGCGAGATCGTCGCGATCACCGAGAGCCAGGTAGCGACGGGCGATGCGGTGATCCGCCTTGGCGAGGCTCATCGCGACGTTGTCGACCATCGTCTGGAACAGCGGCCATTCACGATAGGCCTGTCGCAGCAGGGCCTCGTCGCCCACGGCCTCCAGCGCCGACCCGAGACCGAACCAGCCGGCGAGGTTGATGCGGGCCTGGGTCCACGCGAACACCCACGGGATCGCGCGCAGGTCCTCCAGCGACTCGACCGACAGTCCGCGGCGTGCCGGGCGCGATCCCAGGGCGAGCAGGCCGACCTCCTCCATCGGTGTCACCTGTGCGAACCAGGGCGCGAAGCCGGGAGCCTTGACGAGGTCGAAGAAGCGGGCGCGGGATGCCGTGTCCATCGTCGCGGCGACGTCGGCGAACCGTGCGGCGGCGCTGCGGTTGCGCTCCTCGATCGACGGAGCGGAGGCCATCAGGACGGCCGCGGCCACCTGGTCGATGTGGCGCATCGCGATCGCCGGGTCGCCGTAGCGCGCGAAGATCACCTCGCCCTGCTCGGTGAGCTTGAAGCGCCCGTCGACCGAGTGCGGCGGCTGCGCGAGGACCGCGGAGTTCGCGGGACCGCCGCCGCGGCCGAGCGCTCCGCCGCGGCCGTGGAAGAGCGTGAGTTCGATGCGGTTCTCCTGCGCCCACGCCGCGATGGCGGCCTGCGCGACGTAGAGTGCGAGGTTCGCCGCGACCGGACCGACGTCCTTCGAGGAGTCCGAGTAGCCGAGCATGACCTCCAGGCGCCGTCCGGTCGCATCCAGCCGGGCCGCGAACTCCGGGTGGTCGATGATCTCGGCCAGGATCCGGGGCGCGGCCTGCAGGTCGGCGAACGTCTCGAACAGCGGGATGACATCGAGCACCGGACGGTCGGCATCCGAGGTGGCATAGCGGGCCAGGCGGTGCACGTTGGCCAGGTCTTCCGCCGACTGCGTGAACGAGACGATGTAGCGTCCGGCGGCGCGCGGCCCGTAGCGCTTCTGCAGGAACGACACCGCGCGGAAGACGTCGAGGACCTCTTCGGCCTGCTCGGAGCGCGGACCGCCGGCTTCGAGCTCGGCGAGGACCTTGCGGTGCACCGCCGAGTGCTGGCGCACCTCCAGCTCCGTGAGGTGGAATCCGAACGTCTCGACCTGCCAGATGAGCTGCTGCAGGTGCCCGTAGGCCTGACGCGGGGCGCGCGCCTGCACGAGGGAATCCTGCACGACGCGGAGGTCGCCCAGGAGCTCCTCCGGGTCGACGTAGGCCAGATCGGCGTCACGCGAGCGGGTCGCGGCGATCTTGCGGGCGATCAGCAGCAGGATGCGGCGGTGCGGCTCGTTGGGCGACCGCTTGGCGATCTCGGTCGCGGCGTCCTCGTCGGCGCCCTTCAGGCGCTGCCAGAGCGCGAGCAGCGCGTCGCTCGGCGGCGTGCTGGCGGCGTCGAGCGTGAGTCCGCGCCCGATGCGGTTCGCCGTGCGCTCCAAGCCCAGCAGGACGTGCTCGCTCGCGATCGCCGCGGCCTTTCGGGTGACGGACGCCGTGACGAACGGGTTGCCGTCGCGGTCCCCGCCGACCCACGAGCCCACGCGCACGAACGGGCGCACGACGGGCGCGCGTCCGCCCGCAGCAGGGCCCTGGAGTGCGTCGTCGACGCGCCGGTAGACGTGGGGGATGGCGGTGTACAGCGTCTCGTCGAACACCGCCATGACCGCGCGGACCTCGTCCGTCGGCGACGGCTTCTCCGGGCGCAGCGGCGCGGTGCGCCAGAGCGTGTCGATCTCCTCCAGCATGCGGCGCTCGGCCCGGCGCTGGTCTGCACCGTTGCGCAGCGACGCGTCGTGCTCCTCGAGGAACGCCGCGAGGCGGCGGATGCTGGTGGAGATCGCCCGCCGGCGCGCCTCCGTGGGGTGCGCGGTGAAGACGGGGTGGAAGCGCAGCGCCTGCAGACGTTGCAGCGCGGTCTCGTCGCCGACCTCGGCCGCGAGTGTGACGAACGCGGCGGCGACGGAATCCGTGGCGTTCTCGCGGTCCGGGCGTCCGTCGCGCTCGCGGAGGACGCGCACGCGCTGGTGCTCCTCGGCGAGGTTCACCAGGTGGAAGTAGGCCGTGAAGGCCCGGGCGACCTCGTCGGCGCGCTCGATCGTGAAGGAGTCCGCGATCGACGCCGCGTTCTCGAAGGCCTCGGGCGTCTCGTCGGTGTACGCGTGGATCGTCGCGAGCCGCAGCCGCTCGACGTCTTCGTAGAGACCGGGGGTGCCGCTCTCGCGCAGGACACGGCCCAAGAGAGAGCCGAGCAGACGCACGTCGGCGCGCATCCGCTCCGGGATCTCCTGCCCGGCCTCGAACCGGCCTACGAGGTCGATCGCTTCGGTCTGGGTGAACTCACGCATGCGGACAACGGTAGTGCGGTTGTGTTTCCTGCTCGTCACGTGTGACATCGGCAGGGGCGCCGGTGTGCACGTCGGTAGACTGGGCAGCGGTGTGCCGGGAAGTCTGGTCGGCGGCGGTGCGCGTGCGCCTGCCGCCTCCTCCCACGAAAGGACCCCTGTGTCCCTGTTGCGTTCTGCCCGCTTTCCGGCGATCATCCTCCTCGCCGCCGCGATCCTCGCCCTGATCGTCGCCAACACGGCCGCAGGCCCCGCTGCGCTCGCGGTGAAGGACACCTACATCGGCATCCCCGGCGTCTTCGAGATGTCGATCGGCCACTGGGTCCAGGACGGTCTGCTGGCCGTGTTCTTCTTCATGGTCGCCGTCGAACTGCAGTTCGAGCTCACGAACGGCGAGCTCAATTCGGCGCGCAAGGCGATGCAGCCGGCGATCGCCGCGGCGGGCGGCGTGATCGTCCCGATCGTGATCTTCCTGATCGTCTCGGCGGGCACCGACTCCGCGCGCGGGTGGCCGATCCCGACCGCGACCGACATCGCGTTCGCACTGGGGGTTCTCGCCGTGTTCGGCAAGGGCCTGCCGTCCGGCATCCGGATCTTCCTGCTGGCCCTCGCGATCCTGGACGACATCGTCGGGATCGTCTTCATCGCGGTGCTGTTCACCGCGGACGTGAATCTCGTCATGCTGGGCCTCGCCGCCGTCGCCGTCGTGCTGTTCGGCATCCTGAGCCGTCAGCTCGACACCCGCGCGCGCGTGCCGATCGCCGTCGTCCTGGTCGTGCTCGGGATCGCGACGTGGGTGTTCGTGTACGAGTCGGGCGTCCACGCCACGATCGCCGGCGTCGCGCTGGGCCTCGCGATGGCGCAGCACCCGGCGATGCGGGTCCGGCACGCGCTCGAGCCGTGGGTGAACGGACTCGTCTTGCCCCTGTTCGCGTTCTCGGCCGCTCTCGTCGTGATCCCGGCGGTTTCGCCGTCGCAGCTCGCGCCCGCCTTCTGGGGCGTGCTGATCGCGCTCCCGGTCGGCAAGGTGATCGGCATCTCTGTCTTCGGATGGATCTCGTTGCGCATCGGCAACCGCGGCGCGACGCCGCACCTCTCCTTCGCCGACCTCGTGGCGGCGGGGGCGCTCGGGGGCATCGGCTTCACGGTATCGCTCCTGCTCTCGGAGCTCGCGTTCGCCTCCGATCCGCTGCTGCGCGACGAGGCGACCCTCGGTGTGCTCGGCGGCTCGGCGATCTCGCTCATCGCCGCCGGGATCCTCGTCGCCCAGCGCGCTCGCCACCACCGCCGGCGCGGATCGGCGGAGCCGGCACCGGCGATGGCGACGGGCGCGGACGGAGGGCAGCTGGCATGACCGACACGCAGCCTCAGCAGGACCCGCTCCGTCAGGCGGCCGAGACGATGCGTCTCGTACGGGACCGCTGCGTGTGGACCCGGCAGATCACGCACCGCGACCTCGTGCCGTATCTGGTGGAGGAGAGCGCGGAGCTGGTCGACGCGGTCGAGGAGGGGTCGCGCGCGGACCTGCGCGAAGAACTCGGCGATCTGCTGTGGCAGGTGCTGTTCCACGCCGAGATCGCCTCCCGCGATCCTGTCGAGCCGTTCGACATCGACGAGGTCGCCCGTGGCCTGACCGAGAAGATGGTGCGGCGGCATCCGCATGTCTTCGCGGGCGAGGTCGCGGAGACCCCCGAGCAGGTGCTCGTGCTGTGGAACGCGGCGAAGGCGGTGGAGAAGAGCACACGCACGAGCGTGCTGGACGGGGTCTCCGAGCGCATGCCCTCGCTCGCCCTCGCGCAGAAGATGCTCGGCAAGGGGGCGCCCCTCGGGCTCGGTGCCGCCCCGGTCGACGCGCCGTCGTCGGAGGCGGAGCTCGGGGAGGCGCTCCTCGGGCTCGTCGCGCTCGCCCGCGAGAACGGGTGGGATGCCGAGCGGGCGCTCCGGGAACGTCTGCGTGGGCTCTCGATGGGGATTCGGGAGGCGGAGGCCGGACTGAGAGACTAGTCCGGTGGCATCAGTGACCCCGCCGCGCGGCATGCGCGACTTCCTTCCCGCAGACAAGGCCCGGCGCGAGCGCGTGCTCGCCGTCATCCGCGAGCGCTACCGCGCGCACGGATTCGATGAGATCGAGACGCCGGTCATGGAGGAGTACGCGCGTCTGCACGCCGGCATCGGCGGCGACAACGAGAAGCTCGCGTACAACGTGCTCAAGCGCGGGCTGGATGCCGAGGCGATCCGCGCGGCAGCCGAGGATCCGTCCGCGCTCACCGATCTCGGACTGCGCTACGACCTCACCGTTCCGCTCGCCCGCTTCTACGCCACGAACCGGGGTCAGCTGCCCTCGGTCTTCCGGTCGATCCAGATCGCGCCCGTGTGGCGCGCCGAGCGTCCGCAGAAGGGGCGGTACCGGCAGTTCGTCCAGTGCGACATCGACATCATCGGCGACGCCTCGGGGCGTGCCGAAGCGGAGCTCGCCGTCGCGACGCTGGACACGCTGGACGCGCTCGGGCTCACCGGCGGCAGCATCCGGATCAATGATCGGCGGATCCTCGATGCGATGCTCGAAGGCTTCGGCTTCGCGCCCGATGAGCGTCCGGGGGTGCTCATCACGATCGACAAGCTCGACAAGGTCGGACCCTCCGGCGTGATCGCCGAGCTCACCGGACGCGGCGCGGATCCTGCGGCCGTCCGTGCGCTGGGGGCGTTCCTGGAGCGTCCGCAGACGCGCGAGCACATCCCGTTCGGGTCCGCGCACATCCGCCGCGCGCTGCCGGACGGCATCCCGGATCGGCCCGTCGAGGATCTCGCCGCCATCGGCGATGCGGTCGCCGCCTCGCGCGCCGAGCGGGACGTGCCGCTCGTCTTCGACCCGTTCCTCGTGCGCGGCATGGGGTACTACACCGGCACGATCATGGAGCTCGCCCACCCCTCGGTGGACTACTCGCTCGGCGGCGGAGGCCGGTACGACGGCATGATCGGGCGCTTCCTCGGGCAGGACGTCCCGGCGGTCGGGTTCTCGATCGGATTCGAGCGGATCGTGGACCTCGTCGGCGAGCAGACCGCGTCGGCCGCCCCCGCGGTCGTCCTCGTGCATGATCGGGATGCCGATCTCGGCGCGCTGCTGACGCTCAAGTCCCGTCTCGTGGCCGAAGGCTCCCGCGTGCGGCTCGAGCAGCGCACGAAGAACCTCAAGGCCCTGCTCGAGCGCGCCGCGAACGACGGGTACACCGCCTTCGGTCTGGTCGGCGCCGACGCGTCAGATCTCGAGGTCAAGCCCCTCGGCTGACGCCCCGTCCGCCGCTTTCTTCGTGTCGGCTGCACTTCCCTGCGATGGCCCTACGAAACCTGTGTGGCCATCGCAGGTTGGTGCCGCCATCGTGCTCGGGGAGGTGCGGGGTTGACGGGGGCACGGGGGGCGGGTTGGCTGGCCGCATGGCCGACCCCACACCCGAGTCCTGGCGTCGCGTGGACGCTTATCTGACCGACACGCTCGTCGGCCACGACCCCGTGCTGGATGACGCGGTCCACTCGCAGCAGGAGGCGGGACTGCCGGCGATCGAGGTGGCTCCGGTGTCCGGGAAACTCCTGAATCTGCTCGTGCGCATCTCGGGTGCCCAGCGGGTGCTCGAGATCGGCACGCTCGGCGCGTACTCGACGATCTGGATGGCCCGCGCGGTCGGCGCGGACGGCCGGGTCGTCACGGTCGAGGCCGAAGAGCGCAACGCCGTCGTCGCCCGGACGAACCTCGAGAGGGCGGGTGTCTCCGACCGTGTCGAGATCCGGATCGGCCGCGCCGCGGACGTGCTGCCCTCCCTCGTGGGCGCCGAGCCGTTCGATCTCGTCTTCATCGACGCGGACAAGGAATCGAACACGATCTACCTCGACTGGGCGGCACGCCTCGGGCGCCCGGGAACGGTCGTCGTCCTGGACAACATCGGACGCGGGGGAGAAGTGGCCAACCCCGCGACGACGTCGGCCCAGGTGATCGGCACGCAGCGAGGTCTGGAGATGCTCCGGCGCGATGCGCGCTTCGATGCCACCGCGCTGCAGACGCTCGACCGCAAGGGCTGGGACGGCGTGGCGATCGCGCTCGTGACGGATCACGTGACGGATGCCGCGTCGCTAGACTGACGGCGGACCGACGACGCTCCCGATCCACCCTCCACCACTCAAGGAGTCCTCTGTGGCACTAATCGAGGCTGTCAACGCGCGCGAGATCTTGGATTCGCGCGGAAACCCCACCGTCGAAGTGGAGGTTCTGCTCGACGACGGCATCGTCCAGCGTGCGGCGGTCCCCTCCGGCGCATCGACGGGCGCCTTCGAGGCGTACGAGCTGCGCGACGGCGACAAGACGCGCTACAGCGGCAAGGGCGTGCTCAAGGCCGTCGCCGCCGTGGTCGACGAGCTGGGTCCGGCGATCGAAGGCGTCGAGGCCAGCGAGCAGCGCATCGTCGACGAGATCCTGAACGAGGTCGACGGCACCGAGAACAAGAAGCGCGTCGGCGCGAACGCGATCCTCGGCGTGAGCCTCGCCGTCGCGAAGGCCGCCGCCGACAGCGCGGACCTCCCGCTGTTCCGCTACCTCGGCGGACCGAACGCGCACGTGCTGCCCGTACCGCTGTTCAACGTCATCAACGGCGGCGAGCACGCCGACAACGGCATCGACTTCCAGGAGTACTTCCTCGCGCCGATCGGTGCGGACACGTACGCCGAGTCGCTGCGGTGGGGCACCGAGATCTACCACGTCCTCAAGGGCGAGCTGAAGGCCGCGGGCTTCAACACGGCGCTCGGCGACGAGGGCGGCTTCGCCCCCGATCTGCCCAGCAACCGCGGGGGCCTGGACTTCCTCATCAAGGCGATCGAGAAGGCCGGGTTCGCGCCCGGAACCGACATCGCCGTCGGCCTGGACGTCGCGGCGACCGAGTTCTTCAAGGACGGCGTCTACACCGTCGAGGGCAAGACCTGGTCGGCCGAGCAGCTCACCGACTACTTCGCCGACCTCGTCGCGAACTACCCGATCGTCACGATCGAGGACGCGCTCGCCGAAGACGACTGGGACGCGTGGAAGGCGCTCACCGACAAGATCGGCACGAAGGTGCAGCTCGTCGGCGACGACCTCTTCGTCACGAACCCGGTCCGACTTCAGCGCGGCATCGACCTCGGCGTCGCGAACGCGCTGCTGGTGAAGGTGAACCAGATCGGCACGCTGTCCGAGACCCTCGATGCGATCTCGCTCGCGACCCAGAACGGCTACCGCTCGATGCTGTCGCACCGCTCCGGTGAGACGGAGGACACGACGATCGCCGACCTCGCCGTCGCCGTGAACGCGGGTCAGATCAAGACCGGTGCGCCTGCTCGCAGCGAACGTGTCGCGAAATACAATCAGCTTCTGCGCATCGAGGAAGAACTCGGCGACGCGGCGGAGTTCGCCGGTCGCGGAGCGTTCCCGAGGTACCGCGCGTAGAGCAGACATCCGGGCCGAATGAGGTCCACGTGAGGGGGAGCCGTGCCGAACACGACGGCTCCCCCTTCGCGTGCCCGGCCGATCCGTCGGCCGGCGCGTGGACCCGTCGACGTCCGGGGCTGGCTGGGCGGCATCCGTCTGTCCGGCTTCATGGTGATCATGATGGGGCTGGTCGTCCTCGCCGCGTTCGTGCTCGTGCCGACGATCGGCACCTACGTCGATCAGCGCCAGCAGATCGCGGCTCTGCAGGCAGCGGTCGAAGTGAGCCGCGAGGACGTCGCCGACCTCGAGGCGCAGCGGGAACGCTTCACGGATCCCGCGTACATCACGACCCAGGCACGCGAGCGGCTGTACTACGTCAAGCCCGGCGAGGTCGTCTACCTCGTGGACGACGACCTGCCCGCAGCGCTCGTGCCGCAGGAACAGGCGCCCGTGAGCGACGAGGTGGAGCGCACCCGCACCGACTGGATGTCCCAGTTCGTCCGTTCGGTCGTGCAGGCCGGCCTCGCGCAGACGGTGAAGGCCCCGGCGATCGGTGTGCCGGACCCCGCGCCCACCGAGAGTCCCGCGCCCTGACGGTTCCATTCAGGGCCGGAAGGTACCCTGGCGCGGTGAGCACTCCGCCGTATGCCCCCGTGAGCGATGCCGACCTCGCCGTGCTGCGGGAGCAGCTGGGGCGGCCCGCTCGTGGTGTCGTGGGGATCGCGGCCCGGTGCGTGTGCGGCAACCCGACGGTGGCGGCGACCGCCCCCCGACTGGACGACGGGACGCCTTTCCCGACGTTCTACTACCTGACGCACCCGGGCGCGACCTCCGCGATGTCGCAGCTGGAGGCGACGCAAGTGATGCGCACGCTCGGCGACGAGCTGGACGACCCCGAGGTGGCCGCGGCCTACCGACGTGCGCACGAGGCCTATCTCGCCGACCGCGTGCAATTCGGCGTCGTCGAGGAGATCGACGGAATCTCGGCGGGAGGGATGCCGACACGCGTGAAGTGCCTGCATGCCCTGGCCGCACACGCGCTGGCCGCGGGTCCGGGCGTCAACCCGATCGGGGACCGTGCCCTCGCGCTGTCGACGTGGTCGCCCGAGCGCTGCGTGTGCGCGCAGCCGGGAGCGGCCGGATGAAAATCCGGGCGGGGCTCGCCGCGCTCGTCGCCGCCGCGACCGTGCTGCTGGCGGGGTCCACCGCGACCCCGTCCCCGGCGTCGTCGGACCCGGTGCGCGCGGCGGAGTACTGGCTCGACGAGTACGGGGTCACGCAGGCCTGGACGACGACCCGCGGTGAAGGGGTGCGCATCGCGATCATCGACACCGGTGTCGGGCGCGGTCCTGTCGAGTTCGAGGGGGCGGTCGTCGCCGGCACCGACGTGTCGGGGATCGGGTCGCCGGACGGACGGACGCCCGTGGGTGCCGTGGACGCGAACCACGGCAGCTGGGTGGCCTCGCTCGCCGCGTCGCGGGGGACCGGGGCGAACACGGGCATGATCGGCGTGGCCCCGGCCTCGGAGATCCTGTCCGTGTCGGTGGGCTTCGGGTCCTCCGCGACCGTGCCGTTCACGCAGCAGATCGCCGAGGCGATCCGCTGGTCGGTCGACAACGGCGCCGACATCATCAACCTCTCGCTGACCACGAACACCCCGGATTGGGACCGGAGCTGGGACGACGCGTTCCTCTACGCGTACGACAACGACGTCGTCGTCGTCGTCGCAGCCGGGAACCGGGGGAGCGGGACGTCGCGCGTCGGGGCCCCGGCCACGATTCCGGGTGTGCTGACCGTCGGCGGCGTCGACCCGCAGGGTCGGGCGAGCCTCGAGGCCTCGACCCAGGGCATCACGATCGGCGTGTCGGCCCCCAGCGAGAACCTGCTCGGAGTCTCGGCCGATGGCCGCCTCGTGCTCTGGAACGGCACGAGCGGCGCAGCCCCGATCGTCGCCGGCATCGCCGCCCTCGTGCGCGCCGCGCACCCCGAGCTGGACGCCGCGAACGTGATCAACCGGATCATCCGCACCGCCGACCCCGCCGCGGCCGCCACCGACGTCCCCGATCCGCTGTACGGATACGGGCTCGTGGACGCCGCCGCCGCCGTGGCGGCCAGCGTGCCGCTGGTGTCCGAGAATCCGATGGGGAGCCTGAAGGACTGGATCCGGCTGTATCGCCGCGCGGACACCGGGCCCGCGCCGATCCCCACCGCGGATCCGGTGCAGATCCCCGCGCTGCCGCCCGCGGACGCGGCATCCCGTCCCGCCTCGCCGCTGCTGCCGTCGTCCGAGACGCTGCTGTACGGGACGCTTCCGCTGATGGCCGGTTCGGCGGCCGCTATACTGGTGGCGCTCGGCGTCATCGCAGCTGTCCGACGAATCCGATTGGCGTCCCGGACGCCGAGCCGCTGACACCCCAGGAGTACTCCCCACCGTGAGCAACATTGCGTCCGCGAAGAACCGCGTGCCCAGGATCCTGATCGTCGGCGGCGGCTACGCGGGGTTCTACACCGCGTGGAAGCTCGAGAAGCAGCTGCGCAAGGGTGAGGCAGAGGTCACGATCGTCGACCCGCTTCCCTACATGACGTACCAGCCGTTCCTCCCCGAGGTCGCGGCGGGCTCGATCGAGGCCCGCCACTCGGTCGTGGCGCTGCGTCGTCACCTGAAGAAGACGAAGATCGTCGCGGCGAAGGTCACCGGCATCTCGCACGCCGGCAAGGTCGCCACGATCACCCCGATCGTCGGTGAGCCGTACGAGCTCGAGTACGACCAGATCGTCGTGACCGCCGGTGCCGTCTCGCGCACCTTCCCGATCCCGGGCATCGCCGACAACGCGATCGGTCTGAAGACGATCGAGGAGGCCGTCGCGATCCGCGACCGCCTGATGTCCAATTTCGACAAGGCCTCCGTGCTGCCTCCCGGCCCCGAGCGGGATCGCCTGCTCACCGTCGTCGTCATCGGCGGCGGCTTCGCCGGGATCGAGGTGTTCGCCGAGCTCCGCGACTTCGCGTCGGCGCTGGTGGGCAAGTACCCCGAAGTGACCTTCGACGACACGCACTTCCACCTGATCGAGGCGATGGGCCGCATCATGCCCGAGGTCTCGCTCAAGACGAGCGAGTGGGTGCTGAAGGACCTCGCCAAGCGGGGCGCTTCGGTGCACCTGGACACCCAGGTGACGGGCGCGGTCGACGGCAACATCGAACTGTCCACCGGTGAGGTGATCCCGAGCGACCTGATCATCTGGACTGCCGGTGTGATGGCCAACCCGACCGTCGTGCGCGGCGGCGACCTGCCGGTCGAAGAGCGCGGCCGCATCCGCACGCGCGCCGACCTCCGCGTCGGCACCGAAGACGAGATCGTCGAGGGCGCGTGGGCTGCAGGTGACGTCTCGGCGGTCCCCGACCTGAGTGGCGGCGGCGTCGGCGGGTACTGCGTCCCGAACGCCCAGCACGCCGTGCGTCAGGCGAAGCTCCTTGCGAAGAACCTGGTGGCTGTCCTGCGCGGCGAGGAGCCGCGCGACTACTTCCACAAGAACCTCGGCGCGGTGGCCGGGCTCGGCCTCTACAACGGCGTCTTCCAGTCCGGCAAGATCGCTCTGAAGGGCTTCGTCGCCTGGGTCGCGCACCGCGGATACCACGGTCTCGCGATGCCCTCGTGGGAGCGCAAGTTCCGCGTCGTGTGGGGCTGGTGGAACAACTTCTGGCTCGGTCGCGACCTCGTGAACCTGCAGGCTGTGCAGGACCCTCGGTATGTCTTCGAGGAGTTCGCCGCGCGCCCGCGTCCGCCGCAGCCCGCCGAGGCGGCACCGGCGAAGGCTCCGAAGGCCGCGCCGGCCGAGAAGGTCGCCGCCGGCAGCTGAGCGGTACCGTGGTAGCGCCCGCTTCGGCGTGCGCCCCCGTAGCCCAATCGGCAGAGGCAGGCGACTTAAAATCGCCCAAGTGTCAGTTCGAACCTGACCGGGGGTACGGTCCGGGCTCCCGTCGTAGGCTGGTGCCCATGCGTGCCCCGACGCCTTCGAGCGTGATGCCATGACGATCGATCTGCTCGCCGCGAGCGATGCACCGCTGCGCACGCCATGGGCCGATCCGGACTCGTACTGGGGTGCGATGACGGATGCCGTTGCCGGCGTGCCCGCCCCGGCGGCGGCGCTTCATCTGGACGCGCTGCGCTACAACGCGCTGGACATGCTCGTCCGCGCCGCCGGAGTTCCGATCCGTGTCGCGAGCAAGTCGGTGCGCGTGCGCGAGGTCCTGGATGCCGTGCTCCGCCTTCCCGGATATTGCGGCATCCTCGCCTTCACGCTGCCGGAGGCGCTCTGGCTCGCCGAGATCCATGGCGACATCGTCCTGGGCTACCCGACCGTGGACCGCGCGGCGCTGCGGGTGCTGGCCTCCGACGAACGGGCGGCGTCGCGGATCACGCTCATGGTCGATGACCTCGCTCAGCTGGACGCGTTGGATGCGGTCGCCCCGCCGACCGGGCGACCCGAGATCCGTGTCGCGATCGACGCCGACGCGTCCTGGCGGGCTCCCGGGCTCGGACACGTCGGTGTGCGCCGTTCCCCCGTGCACGAGGCGGCAGAGGTCGCGGCTCTGGCCCGGGCGATCGCCCGGCGACCCGGCGTGCGCGTGGTCGGGCTCATGATGTACGAAGCGCAGATCGCCGGTCAGGGCGACGCGACGGGGGCGGGCGATCCCGTCATCCGGTGGATGCAGCGCCGCTCCGCGCAGGAGCTGCGAGACCGTCGCGCGGCGATCGTCGACGCCGTCCGCGCGATCGCGCCGTTGGAATTCGTCAACGGCGGCGGCACCGGCTCCCTCGAGCTGACGGCCGCCGACCAGTCCGTGACCGAGCTCACGGCGGGGAGCGGTCTGCTCGCCGGCCACCTCTTCGACGGGTACCAGGCCTTCGACCCGGCACCCGCGGCTGCGTTCGCCCTCGACGTCGTGCGCCGGCCCGCTCCCGACATCGTCACCGTCCTCGGCGGCGGGTGGATCGCGTCCGGACCCCCGGTCGCGTCGCGTCAGCCGCAGCCGGTGTGGCCGCACGGCCTGCGGACTCTCGCTCGGGAGGGAGCCGGTGAGGTGCAGACGCCGCTGCAGGGTCGTGCGGCAGCCGGCCTCGCGCTCGGGGACCGGGTGTGGTTCCGCCACGCGAAGAGCGGCGAGCTCGCCGAGCGTGTCGACGCGTATCACCTCGTCGGCGCCGGGGCGCCGGCGGGGACGGCGCCGACCTATCGCGGCGAAGGGAAGGCGTTCCTGTGACGCGCCCGGGCGACCGCTGGCAGAACTGGGGCCGCTCGGCGAGCGTCCGCCCGCAGCTGGTCGAGTTCCCTGCCTCCACGGCCGCGGTGCAGCGCTCCGTGCGCGCGGCAGCGGCGCGCGGGATGCGTGTGAAGGCGATCGGCGCGGGCCACAGCTTCACCGGCATCGCCGTCGCCCCGGGCGTCCTGCTGGATCTCAGCGACCTCACCGGTCTCGTCGGAGCCGACCGGCGAACCGGACGGGTGACGCTGCGCGCCGGAACGCGCCTGCATCAGATCCCGAGACTCCTCGCCCCGTACGGCCTCGCGATGCCCAACCTCGGCGACATCGACCGCCAGTCGATCGCCGGAGCGCTCTCCACCGGAACCCACGGCACCGGCGCGCGATTCGGCGGCATCGCGACGCAGGTCGTCGGTGTCACGCTCGTCACCGCCGACGGGGAGCTCCTGCGCGTCGACGACGAGCACGAAGCCGATCTGCTGCCCGCCGTCGCTCTCGGTCTGGGCGCGCTCGGCATCCTCGTCGAGGTGACGCTGCAGTGCGTTCCGGCCTTCCTCCTTCACGCGGTGGAAGCGCCGGAAGCCCTCGACGAGGTGCTGGACGGTCTCGAGGACCGCGTTGCCGCCGCAGACCACTTCGAGTTCTACTGGTTCGCGCACACCGACCGGGCCATGACGAAGACGAACACCCGGCTGCCCGAGAGCGCGGTGCGCCGGCCGCTGCCGCGGATCGGCAAGTGGGTCGACGACGTCGTGATCGGCAACGGACTGCACCAGATCGCGTGCAGCGTCGCCCGGACGGTGCCCGCCACGATTCCGGCGATCAACCGCGCGTCGGTGCGGCTGTGGGGCGACCGCGAATTCACGGATCTCTCGCACCGCGTGTTCGCGACCGAGCGGTCGGTGCGCTTCCGGGAGATGGAGTACGCGCTGCCCGCGGAGAACGTGCGCGCCGCCTTCGACGCCCTCCGCGCGCTCGTGGCGGACCGCGGCTGGCGTATCTCGTTCCCGGTGGAGGTGCGCTTCGCGGCTGCCGACGACCTCTGGCTCTCCACCGCCTCCGGGCGCGCGTCCGCATACATCGCGGTGCACCGGTACTGGCGCGAGGATCCGACGGAGTACTTCCACGCCGTCGAGCAGATCATGCTGGGCTTCGGAGGTCGCCCCCACTGGGGCAAGATGCACACTCTGGATGCCGCGGCCCTGCGCGACCGCTACCCCCGGTTCGGCGACTTCGTCGCCCTGCGAGACCGTCTCGACCCCGCGCGGATGTTCGCCAATCGGCATCTGGACCGCATCCTCGGTGAGTAAGCCCTGTGAGCGGGCGGACGGCCCTCATCCGGGAGTCCGCCGGTGGTTAGGATGGGTCAAACCTTGAACGGAGTCACCGGCATGTGGGAATGGCTGATCCCGGTACTGATCGTCGTGGCGCTTCTCGTCATCGCCGGCATCTACCTGTGGGCGACGTACAACTCGCTCGTCGCACTGAACGTGCGCGTCGACGAGGCGTGGAGCGACATCACGGTGCAGCTCAAACGCCGTGCCGACCTTCTGCCGAACCTCATCGAGGCGGTGAAGGGCTATGCGGCGCATGAGAAGGCGGTCTTCGAGAACGTGACGCGGGCCAGAGCCGAGACGCTGACCGCCGGCGGGCCCGCCGAAGCCGGAGTCGCCGAGGGCCACATGCAGCAGGCGCTGAAGTCTCTGTTCGCCGTCGCCGAGGCATATCCGCAGCTGCAGGCGAGTCAGAACTTCCTCCAGCTGCAGCAGTCGATCGTCGACACCGAGGATAAGATCCAGGCGTCGCGCCGCTTCTACAACGGCGGCGTGCGCGAGCTGAACACCAAGATCAAGGTGTTCCCGAACAACCTCTTCGCCCGCAACCTCGGCTTCACCGAGCGCGAGTTCTTCGAGGTCGTGGATGGCGCGGCCATCAGCGAGCCGCCCAGGGTCCAGTTCTGATCTGACGTCTTCGCATGTATAGCGCCATCGCGCGCAACAAGCGCAACACGTGGTTCATCCTGGGCGCGTTCATCCTGCTGCTCGGTGCTGTCGGAGTACTCGCGGGATGGCTCGCGGGCAACAACTGGTGGATCACCGCGTTCATCCTGGTCTTCGCCGCCGGCTACGCGACGTTCCAGTACTTCTTCGCCGACCGCGAAGCGATCGCGATGGCCGGCGCGACGCCGGTCTCGCAGACGGACGCACCTCGCTACTACCGGCTGGTGGAGAACCTGTGCATCGCGACCGGGACTCCGATGCCGCGTCTGTACGTCGTGGAGGACCCCGCGCCCAACGCCTTCGCCACCGGTCGGAAGCCCGAGGAAGCGTCGATCACGGTCACGACGGGGCTGTTCGAGCTCATGTCGGATCGTGAACTCGAGGGAGTCCTCGGGCACGAGCTCGGTCATATCCGCAACTACGACATCCGGGTTTCGCTCATCGTCTTCGGTCTCGTCGTCGCTGTCGGCATCCTCGCCGACATATTCCTGCGCTTCGCGTTCTTCGGCGGCGGGCGCCGCGGCGGGAACGGCCAGGCGCAGCTCCTCTTCGTGCTGTTCGGCGTGGTCGCCGCGATCGTCGCCCCTCTCCTCGCGGGAGCCGTGCAGGCGGCGATCTCCCGCCAGCGCGAGTACCTCGCGGACGCGACGAGTGCGATGACCACACGCGACCCGGACGGACTTGCCTCGGCGCTCGGCAAGCTCGCGGAGTCCGGCGCGCCGTTGCGCAAGGCGAACACGTCCATGGCGCACTTGTGGATCGCCGACCCCCTCAAGCCGAATGCACTGGCGCGGATGTTCGCCACCCACCCGCCGCTCGCGGAGCGCATCGAGCGGCTCCACACCATGGGCGGGCAGTTCTGAGGACTCCGTGCACGAGTTGACGAGAAAGCAGGCGCGCCGGATCGCCGTGACTGCGCAGGCGCTGACAGCCGAACGCCCCGGCGGCATCGTCGAGACCGTCGACGCTCTCTCCGTCGTCAACATCGATCCGACCGCGGCGATCGCACCCAGCGCCGACCACATCCTGTGGAGCAGGATCGGCTGGCCCTACCGCCCCGCCGATCTCACCCGCGCCGTCGAGGTCGACCGGGCGATCTTCGAATGGGCGGGCTTCTACCGCCCGATGACCGACCTTGCGCTGTACCTGCCGGTCATGCGGGCGTGGCCGGTGTACCGCGATCAGCGGGACTGGATGGAGGCGAATGCGCGCTTCGCGGACGACGTGATCGCTCAGCTGCGGGCGTCGGGTCCACTCCGCACCGGCGAGATCCCCGACACGAGTCAGGTGTCCTGGAAGTCGTCCGGATGGACGAACGAGCGCAACGTCACCCAGATGCTCGAGTTCCTCGTCCTCCGCGGCGACGTGGCGATCGCGGGACGAGAGGGCAAGGAGCGCGTCTGGGACGTCGCCGAGCGGGTGTACGCGCTCTCCTCTCCGGAGCTCGGAGACGAGGACGCCGCGCGGGGACGTGCCGAGCGTCGGCTCGGCTCCCTCGGGATCGCACGGGTGAAGTCGGTGAAGCAGCCCGTCGAGCCGATCGACGTGGGTGAGATCGGCGAGCCCGCGCGCGTCGAGGGCGTCCGCGGCGTATGGCGGGTCGATCCCGTGGTCCTGCGGGCCTCGGGGTCGTTCGCCCCGCGCACGGCCCTGCTCTCGCCGTTCGACCGTCTCGTGTTCGACCGCACGCGCGCCCAGGAGATCTTCGACTTCGAGTATATCGTGGAGATGTACAAGCCCGCGGGGCGGCGGCGGTGGGGCTACTTCGCGCTCCCGATCCTGTACGCCGACCGCCTCGTCGGGAAGCTCGACGCGGCCGCCGACCGCAAGGCGGGACTCCTCCGCGTGCACGCCGTCCACGAGGACGAGCCGTTCACCGCCGAGATGCACGATGCGGTGCGGGCCGAGATCCGCGAACTCGCGTCCTGGCTCGGACTCGAGGTGGTCGGCATCCCCGCGGAGTGAGCCTCACCGCCGCGTGAGGTCGTGCCTTCTCGCCTCAGGGAGCGTGTCCGCCAGGTCGTCCGTCGCGTCGCCCCAGTGCGACACCGAGAGCGAGGACAGCCCCTGCCAGGAGGCGGCGAGCCGGATCTCGTCCGCAAGCCGTGCGGCGGCATCCGCACCCACGCCGTGTTCCCACCAGGCGGACTGCACGAGGAGCGTCGAGGACGCTCGGTCGGCCTTGAGGTCCACGCGGCCGACGATGTCGTCGCCGATGAGCACCGGCAGGCTGTAGTAGCCGAACCGGCGTTTGGGAGCGGGCGTGTAGATCTCGATCCGGTAGTCGAAGTCGAAGAGGCGCGCGGCGCGGTCTCGGAACCACACCACCGGGTCGAACGGCGTGAGGATCGCTGTCGCGTCGATCCGGCGCGGGAGAGTGGCGTCGCGGTGCAGCCAGGCCTGTGCGGGGCGTCCCGCGACGCTCCAGCCGGCCACGGTGACCGGGCGCAGCTCGCCCGCATCGACGAGGTCGTGCAGCGATGAGAGGACTGCGGCGCGATCCTTGATCCGCCAGTAGTCCGCGATATCGGACGCCGTCGCGACGCCCGACGCCCGGGCGGCCCGGCGGACGAGTTCGCGGATCGCCTCCGCTCGGGGAACCGGCCGGTCGAGCACGTCGGCGGGCAGGACCTGCTCGGCGAGAGCGTAGCGTCGTTCGAAACCGCGTCGGCCGGCGATCGCCACCTCGCCGAAGAGGAACAGGTGCTCGAGCGCGTTCTTGACGACGTCCCAGTCCCACCACGGCCCGCGCCGGGCCCGCTTCGCATCGTGGTCGATCTCGGCCGGACGCAGCGGCCCGCGCCGGGCGAGCTCTGCGAGCACCCATTCGGCGATGTCGCGGTGGCCGTCGAACCAACTCCCCGGTTTGGCATATCGAGCGCGAAGGTCGTCGCGTCGGAACTGGAACAGGCTCCAGTCCGCCGCGGGGATGAATGCCGCCACGTGTGCCCAGGATTCGACGTACGCCGGACGGCGGGAGAACAGCAGGCGATCCAGGGTCGCCGTGTCGTACGCGCCGAGCCGCGAGAACAGCGGCACATAGTGCGAGCGCGCGAAGACGTTGACGGAGTCTATCTGCAGCGTCCCCATCCGGGCCATCGCGAGGTTGAGCTGCCGGGTGCCGGGAGCGCTCGGACGCGGTTGCCCGAATCCCTGGGCGGCCAGCGTGACGCGCCGTGCCTCGGGGATGCTCAGGGTGTCTTTCACGGCGTGAGCCTATCGGCGGACCGCGACATCGCCCGCCCGTAGAATGGCCGGATGAGCACACCCGAGGGCCGGCCGAAAGGCTCGTTCCTCGACGCCCTCCGTGACCGCGGTCGCGTGGTGTCCACCGATGTGTCCGGTGCCGTCCCACGAGGGCTCAAGCTCGCCACCGCCTACTCGTGGCGGTTGCTCGTCGTCGCCGCGGCGATCGGCGTGGGCATCTGGATCGTCATCCAGTTGAAGCTGCTCGTCATCCCGCTGCTCGTGGCGATCCTCATCACGGCGCTGCTGTGGCCTGCGTTCAGCTGGATGCTGCGTCACCGCGTGCCGCGGTGGCTGGCGATCACGATCTCGGTTGTCGGGACGATCGCGATCGTGGCGGGGCTCATCTGGCTCGTCGTGTGGCAGGTCTCGCGGCAGTGGGCCTCGGTGCAGACGCGGACGATCGCTGCCGTCGAGCAGTTCCGTCAGTATCTGATCGACGGCCCGCTGCACCTGACGACCGGACAGATCGACGACCTCCTCTCCCAGGGGCTGACGCTTCTGCAGGAGCAGGCGCAGCTGCTGCTGTCCGGAGCGCTCGCGATCGGCACGACCCTCGGGCACGTCGGCGTCGGTGCCCTCCTCGCCCTCTTCATCCTGCTGTGCCTCCTCGCCGACGGCGGCGGGATCTGGCGGTGGACGACGCGGCTCTTCCCGAAGGCGGCGCGGCCGGCCGTCGACGGCTCGGCAAGGGCCGGCTGGGTCATGGTCGTGAACTACGCGCGCACCCAGCTCATGGTCGCGACGATCGACGCGGTCGGCATCGGCCTGGGCGCGTTCCTCCTCGGTGTGCCGCTCGCGATCCCGGTTGCCGTCCTGGTCTTCCTCGGCGCGTTCATCCCGATCGTCGGGGCCGTCGTGACCGGAGCGGTCGCGGTCTTCCTCGCCCTCGTCTACAACGGCCCCTGGATCGCGCTGTGGATGCTTGTCGTCGTCCTCGGCGTCCAGCAGATCGAGGGCCACGTCCTCCAGCCGCTTCTGATGGGGTCCGCGGTGAAGGTTCATCCGCTCGCCGTCGTGCTCGTCGTCGCGGGCGGTGCGATGATCGCCGGCATCCCCGGTGCCCTCTTCGCCGTCCCGCTGGCGGCATTCGTGAACGTCGTGGCGGTCTACATCGGCGACAAGGCCTGGCAGTCCGGCGCGCCGCCTTCATCCGTCGACCTGATCTGGACGACCGTGCCGCGCCCCAGGAGGGTCCGTTCGTGAGCATTCCCACTCTGGCGGAGTTCGAGGACGCCGCCGCATCGCTGCAGGGCGTCATCACGCGGACGCCGCTGGATGAGTCCCAGCACCTGAGCGAACTCCTCGGCGTCCCCGTGCACCTCAAGCTCGAGAACCTCCAGCGCACGGGATCCTTCAAGATCCGGGGTGCCACCTACCGGCTGTCCCGGCTGACGCCGGAAGAGCGCGCGCGGGGTGTGGTCGCCGCTTCCGCGGGCAATCACGCCCAGGGAGTGGCGCTGGCTGCGCAGGCGCTCGGCATCTCGGCCACGATCTTCATGCCGCTCGGGGTCCCCGTCCCCAAGCTCCTGGCCACGCGCGGGTACGGCGCAGAGGTGATCCTGGAGGGCGCGACGGTCGAGACGCCGCTGCGTCTCGCGGCCGAGTTCGCCGAGCGCACCGGTGCGGTGCTGATCCCCCCGTTCGATCATCGCGACATCATCATCGGCCAGGGGACGCTCGGCCTCGAGCTGTTCGACGCGGTGCCGGACCTCGACACGGTGCTGGTCGGCATCGGCGGCGGCGGTCTGATCGCGGGCGTGGCCGCCGCGGTGAAGGCGCGCGCCGCCGCCGTGGGTCGCCGTGTCCGTGTGATCGGCATCCAGGCGGAGAACTCCGCCGCCTATCCCTCGTCGCTCGCAGCGGGCAGACCACTTGTGGTGGACACGCTGCCGACGATCGCCGACGGCATCGCGGTGGCCCGCCCGGGTGACGTGCCGTTCGCGATCATCAGCGAGCTCGTCGACGAGGTCGTCACGGTGACCGACGACGACATCGCGCGGGCGCTGCTGATGCTCCTCGAACGCGCCAAGCAGGTCGTCGAACCTGCCGGCGCCGTCGGCGTGGCGGCGATCCTCGCGGGCAAGATCACCGCGACAGGCCCCACCGTATCGGTGCTCTCGGGGGGAAACATCGACCCGTTGCTGCTGCAGCGCGTCGTTTCACACGGCCTCGCGGCCTCGGGGCGCTACATGACGCTGCGGATCCCGCTCCCGGACCGGCCCGGTCAGCTCGCGCGCGTGTCCGAACTGCTCGCGCACGCGGGGGCGAACGTGATCGAGGTCATGCACACCCGGCATGGCCAGGGCCTGCAGATCAGCGAAGTGATCCTGCAGCTGAGCGTGGAGACCCGAGGAGAGGAGCACCGTGCGCACGTGATCCAGACGCTGCGCGACGCCGGCTTCCTGCCGACGGTCGTGCCCGACTGATCTCGTCAGCGACGCGGGGCGTTCACTGGCCCGAGTAGGTCTCGACCTTCACGATCTCCACGGCGATCGCGCGACCGTTGGGGGCGGTGTACGAGGTCTTCTCGCCTTCGCTCAGCCCGAGGATCGCCGCGCCCAGCGGCGAGGCCTCGCTGTAGACGTCCAGTTCGGAGTCCGCGGCGATCTCGCGATTGCCCAGGAGGAAGATCTCTTCGCCTCCGGCCACGATCGCCGTCACGACGGTTCCGGGCTCGACGACGCCGGTGCTCTCGGGCGCTTCGCTGACCGTCGCGTTCTTGAGGAGGTGCTGCAGCGTGCGGATGCGGGCCTCCTGCTTGCCCTGCTCGTCCTTGGCCGCGTGATAGCCGCCGTTCTCCTTCAGGTCGCCTTCTTCGCGCGCGGCTTCGATTCGCTTCGCGATCTCCTCGCGGCCCGTCGTGGACAGGCGCTCGAGTTCGGCCGCCAGGCGGTCGTAGGCGTCCTGGGTCAGGAACGTCACCGGGGCATCATTGGACACGAGGTCTCCTTCGGTCGCGGCGAGGGTGTGAGCATCCACAGTCCCGACTGCTCGGATGCCAAAACGCCCCGGCTCCCGCCAGGGCGTCTGTCGACTGTGCTGCGGTCAGACTACGTCACCCAGCACGCGTTGACCAAACCTGTCGTCGCCTCTGCCGTCGTCGGGATCGTCTCCCGGAACGCCCGTGCGTGGGTCTGAGATGCGGGCAATTCCACGACCTTCCAGCCGACCACGCCGTGATCTTCGTCCTGCGCTTCCAGGACGCACGCCACCGTGCGACCGATGGGAGCGGTCACCTGGAACGACAGAGTCACCGACCGCGCGTCGTCCACGGTGAACCCGGTCGTGTCCGCGGAGACGTCATCGAGGGCGTTCGCGATCGTCATCCAGGCGAACAGACCCGCGATGACGACGCCCGCCGCGATGATGAGCCCGATCGTCCATCTTCTGCGCGGGGTGCTCGTGCGCCCGTAGCGCTCGTCGAGCATGTCCTGTGTCGTCGTGGGGGTCGTCATCGTCGCGGATTCGTCCGTACCGGGTGCTGGGGCGGGGGCGGAGGCTCCGCCCCCGTGGAAGTTAGGCTGGTATCTCCAGGCTAGGCGCTTGCGCGCGGAACGAGGACATCCATGCACGACGCGTTCGGCGTGATCGCACACGCCGCCCTGACGGTGTTCACGGGCACGATGACGCCCACACCCGAGGAGACCGTCGATCCCGTCCTGGTCACACCGGGACCGGCCGGCTTCGTGGTGATCGCCCTGCTCTCGCTCGCCGTCGTCGCGCTCGTCTGGGACATGATGCGCCGCATCCGTCGCGGCCGCGTGCGCGCCGACATCAACGAGGAGTTGGATGCGCAGGAGCGGGCGGATGCCGAGGCGGCGGCCCAGCCGCCGACCGAGGAGCCCGAGGGCGACACGCCTCCGCGCGCCTGACTGCTCAGCCGGGGACGCCGAGCGACGGCGAGAGGGGCTGGAGGGCGATCAGCGCACATGCGGTCCAATGGCAGAGGAAGGCCAGCACCGTGCACACGTGGAAGATCTCGTGGAAGCCGAAATGCCCGGGCCACGGGTTCGGCTTCTTCATCGCGTAGACGACCGCACCGAGGGTGTACAGCAGGCCGCCGATGATGACGAGGATCATCATGGCGGCGTTCGCCTGGAACAGATCGACGATGTACATGATCGCCGCCCATCCGAGCACCAGATAGAGGGCCACGTAGAGCCAGCGGGGGGCGCCGATCCAGAAGACGCGGAACAGGATGCCGATCAACGCCCCGGACCAGACCAGGGACAGCAGCAGCACCCCCTTCTCGGGCGGCAGGGCGAGCGTCGCGAGCGGCGTGTACGTGCCCGCGATCAGCAGGAAGATGTTGGCGTGGTCGATGCGCTTGAGCACCGCTTTGGTCTTCGGCCCCCAGGTGAAGCGGTGGTAGACCGCGGAGGCCCCGAACAGCAGCATCGAGGTCACCATGAACACGGCCGCAGCCCATTTCGCGACCGATCCCTGCGCGATCGCGATCAGGACGATGCCCGCGGCGATCGCGATCGGGAACGTGCCGGCGTGCAGCCAGCCGCGCCACGTCGGCTTGATGTCGACGTGGGCGGTGTCCTCCGCCTCTTCCATGAGCGGAAGCTGGATCAGGTCGACGCCTTCGTCTGCAGGCTCGTCCGCTCGCGCGTCGGAACTCATGCGGGAAGCCACGCGTCGAGCCTACGCTTCGGCGTATGCCGACGGGCGCACGCGCGGTGGGGGAGCGAGGGTAGCGTAGGCGTGTGAGTGCGTCGAGCGGAGGCAGAGGGCCCCTCTACCGGCTGTACATCAACCGGCTCCGCCGTCAGATCGAGCCGTCGGCGGTGCCGCATCACGTCGCGATGATGATCGACGGCAATCGCCGCTGGGCCCGTCAGCTCGGCTACGACTCCGCTGCCCACGGTCATCGGGCCGGCGCGGCGAAGATGCGCGAGTTCCTGGAGTGGTGCGACGACGTGGGCGTCAAGGTCGTCTCCCTGTATCTGCTCTCGAACGACAATCTCGTCAAGCGCGAATCGGGGGAGCTCGCGGACCTCATCGAGATCATCGCCGAGCTCGCCGTGGAGCTGTCGACCGAGCGCGATTGGCGCGTCCGGCACATGGGCCGCGCGCACCTGCTGCCTCCCGAACTCGCGCGCGTTCTCCGCGATGCCGAGGAGCGCACCCGCGACCACACAGGTCTGCACGTCAACCTCGCGGTCGGCTACGGCGGACGCGGCGAGATCGTCGATGCCGTGCGCAGCATCATCGCCACCCACGATCGGGAGGGCGGTTCGCTCGAAGAGCTCGCGGCGAGCCTGACTCCGGAGCAGATCGGCGAGCACCTGTACACGACAGGACAGCCGGACCCGGACCTGGTGATCCGCACGTCGGGGGAGCAGCGGTTGAGCGACTTCCTGCTGTGGCAGTCCGCACACAGCGAGTTCTACTTCGTCGAGGCGCTCGGCCCGGACCTCCGGGAAGTGGACTTCCTGCGGGCGATCCGCGACTACGCGAGCCGCGATCGGCGCTACGGCAGCTGAGCGCGTTCGCGCGGAATTCACCCGCCCGTAACATCGCTCAGCGTGTCGGTGACGCCGACGTCACACGGCGGTCGTAGCGTCAACTCATCGGGCAAGGCGCCCGGTCGAGTCGGCCGTGAAGGATCACGACTCGTGGCCCTGGTCGACTCGAGACTGCCGGGTGGAACACCCGGGTCGGGAGTGGGTTGTGACCACACGAGCACCACAGCAGCGTCAGCACATCGACGGGGTTCGGGAACCGGAGACGGACCTGCGCACATATGTCCTGGACACCTCCGTCCTGCTGAGCGATCCGCGGGCATTCTTCCGCTTCGCCGAGCACAACGTCGTGATCCCCGTCGTGGTGATCACCGAGCTCGAGGGCAAGCGACACGATCCCGAGATCGGGTATTTCGCCCGTCAGGCGCTGCGCCATCTCGATGAACTGCGCGTGGAGCACGGCCGGCTCGACTTCCCGGTGCAGGTGGGCGAAGGCGGAACCCTGCGGGTCGAGCTGAACAACACCGAGGCAGGCGTCCTCCCTTCCGGAATGCGACTCGGGGACAATGACAGCCGGATCCTCGCAGTGGCGATGCACCTCGCTCAAGACGGCCAGGAGGTCACCGTCGTCTCGAAGGATCTGCCGATGCGCGTCAAGGCGGCATCCCTCGGCATCACCGCCGAGGAGTATCTCGCCGAGCAGGCGGTCGACTCCGGGTGGACCGGCATCGCGACGATCAACGTCTCGGGCGATGACCTCAGCGACCTGTACGAAACCGAGATCGCGACGGGCGACGAAGCGCGCGGGCTGCCGGTGAACACCGGGCTCATCATCCACTCCGAGCGGGGATCCGCGCTGGGCCGGGTCACCGGCGACGGCCAGTACCGGCTCGTCCGCGGCGATCGCGAGGTCTTCGGACTGCACGGACGCTCGGCCGAGCAGCGTATCGCGATCGACCTCCTGCTGGACCCGGACGTCGGCATCGTCTCCCTCGGTGGTCGCGCCGGAACGGGCAAGTCCGCGCTCGCGCTGTGCGCCGGACTCGAGTCGGTTCTCGAACGTCAGCAGCAGCGCAAGGTCATCGTGTTCCGACCGCTGTACGCCGTGGGTGGTCAGGAGCTCGGGTACCTGCCCGGAGATCAGGGCGAGAAGATGAACCCGTGGGGACAGGCGGTGTTCGACACGCTCGGATCCGTGGTGAGCGGCAACGTCGTCGAGGAGGTCGTCGCCCGCGGTCTGCTCGAGGTCATGCCCCTCACCCACATCCGCGGCCGCTCGCTGCACGACGCATTCGTGATCGTCGATGAGGCCCAGTCTCTCGAGCGGAACGTCCTGCTCACCGTCCTCAGCCGCATGGGTCAGAATTCGCGCATCGTCCTGACGCACGACGTCGGGCAGCGGGACAACCTCCGCGTCGGCCGTCACGACGGAGTCGCCTCCGTGATCGAGACGCTCAAGGGCCACGATCTGTTCGGTCACGTCACGCTCGCCCGCTCCGAGCGCTCGGCGATCGCCGCGCTCGTGACGGACCTGCTCGAGGCCGGCGAACTGGCCTGAGTCCCCTCCTCGCGCCCTCGCGGCGCATGAGAAGAGTCTCATGCGCCGCGAGGGCCGCGGGCAGGCACGGTCTGCCACGATGGGGGAAGCGCACGTCGTGCGCGGAACCGGAGGATCATTCGTGGAGGGCCGGACGCGACTGGCGGTGGGTGGTGGCGTGGCAGTGGCCGCAAGCATCGCGGTCGTCTGCGCGGTGGCACTCACGACGTCGGCATCCCTCGCCGACACGCCCGGGGCGACCGCGTACGCGGGGGGAGTGGTCGTGCCTGCCGCCCCGACGCCGTCACCGCCCTCCGAAGAAGTTCTGACTCCGGCGCCCGCCCCCGTCGACGTGGTGGAGTCGCCCGAGCTTCCGGCCGACGAGCCCGAGACCGTTCCCGCGCCCGCACCGGTCGATCTCGCCGCGGATGCCGACCGCGGAGGCGCTGCGACCTCCGATGCGCCGGGCCCGGCGGACGAGGAGCAGGTGCTCGCCGACGCAGTCCGCTCCGGCGACTGGGACACCGCGTACGCCTGGGCGCTCGGACAGGGCTGGAGTGCGGGTCGGCTGCAATCCTGGCTCGCGCGTCTGGAATCCTTGCGCGCCGATCAGTTCACCGCACCCGCTGAGATCGAGTCCTCCTCTTCTTCCCACCGGGTTGCGGAGATCGCCGCGGGGTCTTCGAGCGCCTCCTCGAAGCTCCTGCCCGAGCAGCCGGTGACACCGGGTCCGCAAGCGCAGTCGGAGCGGCGCGGCACGGAGGGCTCACCGCCCGTCGAGCCGGCACACGACCGTCCCGCCGAGAGGACGGATCATGCGTCCGAGCACGTCCCTTCTGGGCTGCCCGGGCCGATGAGAGAGCGATCGCAGGTCCCCCCAGACTGAGCGATCGCCGCGGCCGGCTTCCCCGAGCCCGGCCCCTCCCAGCCCCCGGTGTTTCCCCCACACCGGGGGCTTCTCCGTGGGCGCCGCCGCTTCACTCCCAGCGGTAGCCCGCTCCGCGAACGGTGATGATGTGCTCGGCGCCGAGCTTGCCGCGCAGGTAGCGCACGTAGACGTCCACGACATTGGATCCCGGGTCGAAGTCCAGACCCCATACGCGGCTCAGCAGGTGCTCGCGGCTGAGCACGCGTCCGGGACTGCGCAGGAACTGCTCGGCCAGCGCGAACTCGCGCGCCGAGAGCTCCACATCGCGGCCGTCCACGCTGGCCCGCCGAGCGAGGATGTCGAGCGTGACCCCGCCGTGGGTGACCGAGACGTCGGGGGTGGCGGTGCTCTCGCGAAGGCGTGAACGGATGCGGGCGAGCAGCTCCTCGAACGTGAAGGGCTTGCGCACGTAGTCGTTCGCGCCGAGATCGAGGCCCTGCACCGTGTCCTTCGTGCTGGTCCGCGCGGTCAGCATGATGACGGGAACCGGCGAGCCGTGACTGCGGATGGCGCGCAGCACTTCGAAGCCGTCCATGCTCGGAAGCCCCACATCCAGCAGCACGAGGTCGACGTCCGCGCGCAGCGCCCGCTGCAGGCCCTCGGCGCCGTCGCCGATCACGACCGTCGTGTAGCCGGCGGCATCCAGGCCGCGGCGAACGAACGCGGCGATGCGCGGCTCGTCCTCGATGAGCAGGATCGTGGTCATCCGGTCGCGTCCCTCTGCAGCACGACGTCGCCGGCCCGGACCGGTGCCGGGACCTCCGCCGCCGAGAGCGGGATGCGGACCGTGAACGTCGCACCGCCGCCTGGAGTCTCGGTGACGGTACAGGTGCCGCCGTGTCCCTTCGCGATCGCATCGACGATCGCCAGGCCCAGACCGGAGCCGCCCACGGCTCGGGTTCCCTGAGCGCGGTCGAACCGGCGGAAGATGCGGTGTCGCAGAGCCGGTGGGATGCCGGGGCCGTGATCGGCGACCCAGAGGAACGCGGCGGCGTCTGTCACCGCACTGCCCAGCTCGATCTCGCTTCCGGCGGGCGAGTACTTCGCGGCGTTCTCGGCCAGCTGCAGCCACGCCTGGAGCAGGCGGTCGGAGTCGCCCAGGATCTGCCCCTCGGCGACGCCCACGACCGTCCACGTGTGACCCGGGATCACCGCGACGAGTTCGCCGATGCGCGCCGTGAGTGCGCCGAGGTCGACGTCGGTCATCGCGTAGGCGTCTCCCTCGACGGTGGCGAGGAGGTCGATGTCGTCCACGAGCCTGGTCATCCGGTCGAGTTCGGCCATTCCGATCTCGCGTGTGACCGCCACGTCTCGGGCATCGCGCGGATCCATGAGCTCGAGGTGACCTCGCACGATCGTGATGGGTGTCTTCAGTTCGTGGCGGACGTCGTCCAGGAGCTGGCGCTGCACGTCGACGGACCCCTCGAGCCGATCGAGCATGGAGTTCATGGTGCGGGTCAGATCGGAGATGTCGTCGTCGCCGCGCGCGGGCAGGCGCGGGGACAGGTCATCCAGGGTCACCGCATCCGCCGCCTCCCGGAGGCGCCGGATGGGGGAGAGCAGTCGGCCCGCGACGAACCAGCCCACGAAGCCGATCGTCACGAGCATCACGACCGCGGCTGCGGAGTAGGTGGCGATCGCCGCCGTTACGGGACTGAGCTCGGCGCCGAGATCCACCGCGCGGACGTAGACGCCCTTCTGCGGGTCTCCGGGCATCGATACCGGGATTGCGATGTAGCGGAGCGACCCGCGCTCGGTGACGGCGGTCCCGAGGACGGTCTCGCCCCCGGCCGTCTCGGCGACGACGCGCTCGATGAATTGCTGGTCCCCGGAGATGTCGAAGCCCGAAAGCGTCGCCGGACGGTAGCGGGTCTTCCCGTCGATCACGGCGACCGCGCCTTCGTTGCGGGCGGGCGAGAGCCGTGCGACGGTGCTGTAGAGGAAGTCCGAGACCGTCGTGAATTCGCTGATGTCCAGATCCTCGCTGGCGGTCGTCGGTTCCCCGGCATCCGTCTGCGGCTCCGCTCCCGCGGCGACCGTCGTCAGGCGATCGACCTGTTCACGCAGGCGGCTGTCGACCTCGGTGAGCACACGCTCGCGCTGCACGAGGAAGGTCACCCCGCCCACGAGGGCGAGTCCGATGCACGCCACCGCCAGGATCGCGCCGAGGATTCGGGCGCGCGCCGAGAGGGGCCGGGGCAGGCGGGTCACCCCCCGATTATCGCCCGCGCCCCGGCACTTCGGGAGGGGCGCTCAGCCGGCGTGCGTCATGGACAGCAGGTCGAGCTTCTCGTCCAGCTGCTCGATCGTGATCTCTCCACGCTCGACGTAGCCGAGGTCGATCACCGCCTCACGGACGGTGATCCCCTTCGCGACGGAGTGCTTCGCGATCTTCGCGGCGGCCTCGTAGCCGATGAGCTTGTTGAGCGGCGTGACGATCGACGGGGACATGCCGGCGTATGCCGCCGCCCGCTCGACGTTCGCCTCGAGCCCGTCGATCGTCTTGTCGGCGAGGATGCGCATCGAGTTCGCCAGCAGCCGGATGGACTCCAGCACGGCGGTGCCCATGACCGGGATCGCGACGTTGAGCTCGAAAGCGCCGGAAGCGCCCGCCCACGCGACCGTCGCGTCATTGCCGATCACGCGCGCGCAGACCATGAGCGTCGCCTCCGGCACGACCGGGTTGACTTTGCCCGGCATGATCGAGGAGCCGGGCTGCAGGTCGGGGATGTGCAGTTCGCCGAGTCCCGTGTTGGGCCCCGAGCCCATCCAGCGGAGGTCGTTGTTGATCTTCGTGAGCGACACCGCGATCGTCCGCAGCGCACCCGAAGCCTCGACGAGACCGTCCCGGTTCGCCTGCGCCTCGAAGTGGTCCTTCGCCTCGGTGATGGGCAGCTCGGTGTCGGAGGCGATGAGCGCGATGACCTTCTGCGGGAACCCGAGCGGGGTGTTGATCCCGGTGCCGACAGCGGTGCCGCCCAAGGGGACCTCGGCAACGCGCGACAGCACCGCCTGCACGCGTTCGATGCCCAGGCGCATCTGGCGGGCGTATCCACCGAACTCCTGTCCGAGTGTGACCGGCGTCGCGTCCATCAGGTGGGTGCGACCGGACTTGACGACGTCCTTCCACGCCTCGGCCTTCGCCTCGAACGCCACGGCGAGGTGATCCAGAGCCGGGATCAGGTCATCGATGAGCTCTTGAGTCACGGCGATGTGCACGGAGGTGGGGAACACGTCGTTCGAGGACTGCGAAGCGTTCACGTGGTCGTTCGGATGCACGGGCGAGCCGAGATCCTGCGACGCGAGGGTCGCGAGCACTTCGTTCATGTTCATGTTCGACGACGTACCGCTGCCGGTCTGGTAGACGTCGATAGGGAACTGGTCGGCGTGCTCGCCGGCGATGATCCGGTCCGCGGCGCGCGCGATCGCGTCCGCGATCGCGCCGTCCAGCGTCCCGAGCTCCTTGTTCGCCAGCGCGGCGGCCTTCTTGATGCGGGCGAGCGCGACGATCTGCGCCGGGTCGAGGGCATCGCCCGAGATCGGGAAGTTCTCCACGGCGCGCTGCGTCTGCGCGGCGTACAGCGCATCGCGCGGCACGCGCACCTCGCCCATCGTGTCGTGTTCGATGCGGTACTCGATGTCGGTCACGTCGTCGTTCCTCCAGAGGTCGGGGTTGTCTTCACGGCACCGTCGCGGCGCCGACGGGTCAGTCTTCGGCGCCGAGGATCACATCGGGCACGGCCGTGCCCTCGGCGAGTCGGTAGTTCGCACCCACGATCGCCAGGCGACGCTCCGCCACGGCGTCGCTGATCAGCTCGGACGAGTGCAGGAGCTCGGCCACCGTGTCGCGGAGGTGCTCGCGGCCGACGCGGTCGGCATCGATGACGGCTGGCACCGCCCCGTCGACGGTCATCTCACGCTGCACACGACGCACGGCGGGAACGATCGGCGCGATCTGCCGCCAGATGCGCGGGGGGAGCGCGGGGGCCTCGAGGGCGACGCTGTCGATCGCAGCGCCGACGGCGCCGCACGCGTCGTGCCCGAGGACGACGATGAGCGGCACCTCCAGAACGGCGACCGCGTACTCGAGGCTGCCGACGACCGAGTCGGAGATGACCTGCCCGGCGTTGCGCACGACGAAGAGGTCGCCCAGGCCCTTGTCGAAGATGATCTCGGCGGACAGTCGCGAGTCAGAACACCCGAACAGGGCAGCACGAGGACGCTGACCCGTGGCGAGCTCGGCCCGCCGATCGACATCCTGCCGCGGGTGTCGGGGTTCTCCGGCGACGAACCGCGCGTTGCCCCGCTGCATCTCCTGCCAGGCCTTCAGCGGGCTGGGTTCGGTCACGCTCACTCCTGTTCGCTCGTCTCGGCGCGCAGCGCCGCGATCTGATCCGAGACCGACGCGGCCACGAGCTCGAGCGTCGCGGCATCCGTCGATCCGTAGATCAGCACGACGTCCGACCCTGCCTGCGTGCTCAGGGCGGCCGAGACGTTGCCGGCTCGCGAGGGGTCGGGGATCGCGTACGTGTCCCACTGGATGCCGTCGATCTCAACGGTGCCGTCCGCAGAGGCGCCGCTCAGCACACGCGTCGTCCACGCCGGGTCGGCGTCGAATCCCTGAGCGAAGCGCAGGAAGCCGCTCGTCTCGTCCGGCACGTACACGATCGTCCACGCGGGGATCGCATCGCCTTCGATCGACGCCCGGTTCACCAGCCATTCGGTCGGCACGCCGGGGACGAGCACCGTGCGCCCCTCAGCCTGCGAGATCGACTCCGCGACCGCGGCGACATCGATGGGTTCGCGCGGCGGGGGCGTGCCCCGCGGCACCGCGAACACGATCACGAGGACCACGCCCAGGGTGACCAGGAGAGCCGCGATCAGATTGCGGGTGTTCTGGCTCGCCCGGTAGATGCGCGAAGACTCCGCCTTGCGATCGGCGGCTTCGTCGGGCGTCTCCGGTCGGCCGAGCTCGGCGACGATACGCGGGTCACGAGCCATCAGGCGTCCGCGCTTCCGCCGCCGGAGCGGGCCTCGTCGAGCCGGCGCTTCGCGCCGAGCAGCCATTCCTCACATCGCGCCGCGAGTGCCTCGCCGCGTTCCCACAGTTCGAGCGAATGCTCCAGCGTCGGGGCGCCCTGCTCGAGTTCGGCGACGACGCGCACGAGCTCGTCCCGAGCCTGTTCGAACGAGAGGCCCGCGACGTCGGCCACGCCTTCGGTCGGTGCGCTCATGAGATCCATTCTAGAGACGTCCGCGCCGCGCACCCGCTCGGCTGCGCGTTCTCGAGCAGGGTCATCGCTCGCCGACCTCGCCCTCGGAGCGGGCCGCGAACGAGCCGCGGCCGACGGTCACGACGACGCTCGCGCCCGCCTCGGCCTCGCTCGCATCGCGCACGATCGCTCCGCTCGGTAGGTGGGCGATCGCATAGCCGCGCGCGAGGGTCGACGCGGGGGAGAGGGTGCGCAGGGCCGCCCGCAGCTCCGCGGCGCGCCGCGCCTGCGCTTCGAGCCGCCGGTCGATCACGTCCCGCCCGCGGGAGAGCAGCAGCCACTGCTGCTGCGAGCGCGCGTCGATCATCGTCTCGGGTGTCCGCAGGACGGGCCGCGAGCGGAGCTGCTCGAGTTGGGCGATGTCGTGCGCGACCCGCTGGGACAGTCTCATCGACAGGCGTGAGCGGAGCTGGGCGACCAGCGCGCGCTGCTCGAGGACGTCCGGGACGATCCGCTTGGCCGCGTCCGTGGGGGTCGACGCGCGGAGGTCCGCGACGTCGTCCAGCAGGGGATGGTCGTTCTCGTGCCCGATCGCGCTGACGACGGGAGTGGATGCCGCTGCCACGGCGCGCAGGAGGCGCTCGTCGCTGAACCCGAGGAGGTGCTGCGGGTCGCCGCCGCCGCGGGCGATGACGATCACGTCGACCGAGGGATCGGCATCCAGTGCCCGAAGCGCGCCGATCGTCTCGGGGACGCAGCGGTCTCCCTGGACCGCGGCGTACGCGGTGCGGAAGCGCACCTGCGGCCAGCGCAGCTCGGCGTTGTGCCGGACGTCCTTCTCGGCGTCGGACTTCTCGCCGGTGATGAGTCCGACCACGTGGGGCAGGAACGGGATCGGCTTCTTTCGGACCGGGTCGAAAAGTCCTTCGCCGCGGAGTTTCGCGCGCAGACGCTCGAGCTTCTCGAGCTGGTCGCCGAGCCCGACGTGACGCATCGCCGAGACGGAGAAGCTGAAGTCGCCCGACTTCACGAAGTAGTCCGCCTTGACGCAGGCGATGACGTGATCGCCGACGGAAAGATCCGCCGGGAGTCGCTGACGCGTGCTCGACCAGATGCGGAACGAGATGGTCGCATCGGTGCCGAGGTCCTTCATCCGGCCGAACACATTGCCGGTGCGGACGTTCCACGACGTGATCTCGCCCTCGACCCACACGGATCCCCAGGTTTCGACGAACCCGCGGATCGTGTCGTTGAGGCGGGCGACCGAGGTGGGGGAGTCGGATGTGGAGTCCCGCGGGCGCACGGCATCCGGCGGCGGGGGCTCCCCGGCGACGGGGTCAGCGCGGAACGTCGTCATCCGATCCTCTCGTGGTGGCGGCACGGCGGCCCGATCGCACGGCCGTCGCCCAGGGCGCCCCCGTAGACTTGAGCTGTGAGCACCTCGGCCGTCCGTCTGCCCGTCCCCCGCATTCCGCGGCAGCGCGAGCGCCTTCAGGATATCCCGGTGCAGGGACACAAGAAGGTGCTGCTGGCGGCACCGCGCGGCTACTGCGCGGGTGTGGATCGTGCGGTGATCGCGGTGGAGAAGGCTCTCGAGCGCTACGGTGCGCCGGTCTACGTCCGCAAGCAGATCGTGCACAACATCCACGTCGTGACCGAGCTCGAGGCCGCCGGCGCGGTGTTCGTCGAGGAGGTCGACGAGGTCCCCGAAGGCGCACACGTCGTCTTCAGCGCGCACGGCGTCTCGCCCGCCGTCGTCTCGGCGGCATCGGAGCGGCACCTGCAGGCGATCGACGCGACCTGCCCGCTGGTGACGAAAGTGCATCGCGAGGCCGTGCGCTTCGCCCGGGACGACTTCGAGATCCTGCTCATCGGCCACGAGGGTCATGAAGAGGTCGAGGGCACCGCCGGCGAGGCGCCCGAGCACGTCACGATCGTGAATTCGCCCGAGCACGCGGACACGGTGGAGGTGCGCGACCCGTCGAAGGTCGTGTGGCTGTCGCAGACGACGCTGTCGGTGGACGAGACGATGGAGACCGTGCGGCGACTGCGCGAGCGGTTCCCGCAGCTGCAGGATCCGCCGTCGGACGACATCTGCTACGCGACGCAGAATCGTCAGGTCGCGATCAAAAAGGTCGCGAAGGATGCCGATCTGGTGATCGTGGTCGGCTCCGCGAACTCGTCCAACAGCGTGCGCCTGGTCGAAGTCGCCCTCGAGTACGGCGCGAAGGCGGCGTACCGCGTCGATTACGCGCACGAGCTCAAGCAGGAGTGGCTGGACGGCGTCGAGACCGTGGGTGTGACCAGCGGGGCTTCCGTCCCCGAAGTCCTCGTGCAGGAGGTCCTGGCCGATCTCGCCGACGCCGGCTACGGCACGATCGAGGAGGTCAAGACCGCGCAGGAAGACCTGATGTTCTCGCTTCCGAAGGAGCTGCGGCAGGACGCCTCGGGTCGCCGGGACGAGCGCGCTCTCGGCGGACGTACGACGTGAGCGATCCGGACCCGTCGCGCCCCAGGCCGCAGTACGGCGAGTACGCGACGCCGGAAGAACAGCGGGCCCGCATCAAGCAGCCCGAGATGACCTGGCTGCTGGAGACCGGACAGGATCCCGACGCGCTTGCGGGCGCGGCGCCTGCCGACGCACCGGCTTCACAGGCCCAGCCTGTCGCCCCGCCGAAGAGCCGCTTCGCCGACCGCGTCGCCACGATCGCGCTGCTGGCCTATGGTCTGGTCAACGTGGCGACCGGCATCCCCAGCATCGTGGATTACGGCGCGTACGTGTCGACCGTGATGGGCATGGCGGGAGTCGACGCGCAGCTCGCGGACGTTTCGGCGGGCAGACCGTGGGCGATCGCGGCGGCGGTGATCCTGGCTGTCGGCTGGCTGGCGACCGCGCTCATCTCGTGGCGCAGCATGTCGAAGGGGAGACTCACCTGGTGGATTCCGCTGACAGCGGGAGTGGTCTTCACGTTCGTCATCGGCATCCTGCTGATGGTGCCGATCGTGTCGGATCCGACGCTGTGGAACGCGATCCTGAACAGCGCCCGGTGATGCCGCGCCTGGTCGCGGTGTGCGCCGTGTCCGCCCTGCGGCCGGACGGCGGCAGGGATCGCGTCACCGCGATCGACAAGCGTCCTCTCGAGGGTCGCGTACGCATCGGTCGCTACGGCGTGGGTGCGGATGTCCAGGCCGATCGCAAGCATCACGGCGGTCTCGACAAGGCGCTGTACGCCTACGCCGCGGAGGACGCCGCTTTCTGGGAGGAGGAGCTCGGACGGCCTCTGCCGCCGGGGTTCTTCGGTGAGAACCTGCGGACCGAGGGCCTCGATGTGAATGCGAGCGTGATCGGCGAGGTGTGGCGGATCGGAGAGGTCTGCACGGTGGAGGTGACCATGCCGCGCACTCCGTGCCAGACGTTCGCGCGGTGGGTGGGTGGCGCCGAGCAGCGGGGCTGGGTGAAGCGCTTCTCGTCCGAACGCCGCCTCGGTCCCTACCTGAGAGTCCTCCGCAACGGTTCGGTGCAGGCGGGTGACCCCATCGAGGTCATCTCACGTCCCGAAGGCGCTCCGGGACTTCTCGTCGGCTATCGCGACCCCGCCTGACGGTCTCAGCGCGCGGCGGCGAGTCCGAACGCGGCGGCGCGCTCGAGGAGGAGTTCGGCGCGGGCGCGAGCGGGAGCATACGAGCCGTCACCGTGAACGGGGCCGTCGAGGATCCGTATGGCGTCCCGGATGGCATCCGTCGTCGGCGAGAGACCCTCGTGCAGCGGCGCGAGGTGGTCATCCCGCAGGACGAGCTTGCCGGTCATCCCCATCGCCAGCGCGTGACGCGCAGCGGCCAGGGCGTCGGTGGGCGACCCGAGGCACGGTCCGTCGATCGGAGCAGGGATGCCGGCGGCGGCACTGGCCACCACGAGTCGGGCGCGGGGCCACGACAGCACCACGGGGTCGTCGGCCATTCCGGTGTCGCGACGGAAATCGCCGCTGCCGAACGCGAGACGGAAGGTCGCCGGGTGCGACGCGATCGACAGCGCACGCTCCAGCCCGATGGCCGATTCGATCAGCGCGACGATCCTTGTTCCCGCGGGGACTCGCTCCGCGGTCGCCTCCACCTGGGCGGCGGAGGCGGTCTCCGCGAGGACGATGCCCTGCAGCCCCGCTGCCGAGCCCACGGCACGCAGATCGGCATCCCAGGCTGGAGTGCCGTGTCCGCTCACGCGCACCCACGCCTCCCGCCGCCCGAGCACGGCGGCGGCTGCCTCACGCCCTTCGTCCTTGAGCTCGGGCGCCAGCCCGTCCTCGAGGTCCAGGACGAGCGCGTCCGGGGTGACCGCGTCCGATTCCGAGAGCGGCGAGCGCAGCATCCAGGATCTCGCCCGATCGGCGCTGATCCGCGGGCGGGTCGAAGTCTCGGTCATCGGTTCTCCACGTTCTGCGCGCACGGCCGATGTGCGCACGTGTCGATCCTGTGCGGGGTCGATGCGGTCGTCGACTTTCGGTCGTAATGGTCCCCGGACGGCGCGATGCCCCGGTCCAGCCGGACCGGGGCATCGCGGAGTGCGGGGGTTCAGCTCTGGGAGTGTCCCGCGGAGCCGAGCTGCTGCGTGGCCTGCACGACGCGGGCGGCCATCGCCGACTCGGCGATCTTGCCCCACGCACGCGGGTCGTAGGCCTTCTTGTTGCCGACCTCGCCGTCGACCTTCAGCACGCCGTCGTAGTTCTGGAACATGAAGCCGGCCACCGCGCGCGTGAACGCGTACTGGGTGTCGGTGTCGATGTTCATCTTGATGACGCCGTTCGCGACGGCCAGAGCGATCTCCTCGTCGGTGGAGCCGGAACCGCCGTGGAAGACCAGGTCGAGGGGCTTGGGGCCGGTGCCGAACTTCGCGGCGATGCCCTCCTGGATCTCGCCCAGCAGCTCGGGGCGCAGCTTGACGTTGCCGGGCTTGTACACGCCGTGGACGTTGCCGAACGTGAGCGCGGCGATCCAGCGGCCGTTCTCACCGAGTCCCAGACCCTCGACGGCCTTGGTCACATCGGCGACCGTCGTGTAGAGCGCCTCGTTGGAGCCCTCGTGCTTGACGCCGTCCTCTTCGCCGCCGACGACGCCGATCTCGACCTCGAGGATCGCGTTGATCGCCTTCAGGCGCGGCAGAAGCTCCTGGGCGATCTCGATGTTCTCGTCGAGCGGCACCGCCGAGCCGTCCCACATGTGCGACTGGAAGATCGGCTGTCCGCCGTCGGCGACGACCTTCTCGGACTCCGCGATCAGCGGCAGGACGAAGTCCTCGAGCGCGGGCTTGGGGCAGTGGTCGGTGTGCAGGGCGACCGTGACGGGGTAGCTCTTGGCCACTTCGTGGACGTACTTCGCGAATGCCAGGGCACCGGTCGCGCGGGCCTTGACGGTGTGGCCGGCGAAGTAGTCGGCGCCGCCGGTCGTGACCTGGATGATGCCGTCGGATCCCGCTTCGGTCAGGCCCTGCAGGATCGCGTTCACGCTCTGCGAACTCGACGCGTTGAACGCGGGGTAGGCGAACCCGCCCGCCTTCGCGCGGTCCAGCATCTCGGCGTACTGCTCGGGGGTGGCGACGGGCATGACGGCTCCTTGGTCGTGTGCAGGGTTTCACCGTCACTCTAGCGAAGGGCGCCGCGCCGCGACCGTTAGGCTACCCACGACACCACGCGGGGAAGGAGCCCGGATGCCTCGCAAATCCCTCGTCTCGGTCGTGGCCGACGCGCTCCTGGACCGCATCGTCTCGGGCGACCTCGATGTCGGGGCACCACTGCCGAGCGAAGCCGAGATCGGCGAGGCGTACGACGTCAGCCGTGTGACGGTGCGCGAAGCGCTCCGCGTCCTGACGACGCAGGGCATCGTCCGCGTGACGTCGGGGATCGGCTCGGTCGTCACACCGCTGGAGGACTGGCAATCGCTCGCGGCGATCCTCCGTTATCGGTCGGCGCGAGGCAACGACGGCGAGGTGGCGACGCAGCTCATCGCGGTGCGGCGGATGTTCGAGGCAGAGGCGGCCGCGCTCGCCGCGCCGCGTCTGAACGGTGCGGCGCTGGATGAGCTCGCGTCGTGCGTCGAGCGGATGCGGGGGGCAAGCGGCGCGGGCGACGTCGATGCGTTCGTCGAAGCGGACCTCCGGTTCCACGATCTGATCCTGCGCGGCTCGGGGAACGTGTTCCTCGCCGCGCTGTTCGAGCCGCTCACCCGCGTGCTGGCCGAGCGTCGCGCGCAGACCTCGCGCGTCCCCGAAATCCAGCGGCACGCGATCGACGAGCATGCCGCCGTTCTCGCCGCGCTTCGGGAGGGGGACGCCGTGCGCGCGCGTGCGGCGATGGAGCACCACATGCAGCAGACCCTCCAGGACCTGCACACGTACGTGCTCGCCGAGAGCGACTGAGCGCCTCCTGTTGACACCACGCGTCGCATCTGTCAACCTGTATGACACCTGACAGCAGGTACCTAACGAAGACGTTGATCGACGATGGAGTTGTCATGAAGCTGGATGCGCTGTTGAGCCCGTACCCGGTGTCGCAGCCGGTGAACCCTGCGGTGATCGCCGACCGCGTGCGCCACTCGCGTCGCGTTCACATCGTTCTCGACGACGACCCCACCGGAACGCAGTCGGTCGCCGATCTGCCGGTGCTCACCCAGTGGGCGGTCGAGGACCTCGACTGGGCTCTGGACACCGGCGCGCCGGCGGTCTACGTGCTGACGAACACCCGCAGCTTCGACGCCGAGACGGCTGCCCGCATCAACCGTGAGGTCGTGACGGCTGCGGTGGCCGCGACGCGTGCCCGCGGCATCCGCCCCGTCTTCACCAGTCGGAGCGACTCGACCCTCCGCGGACACTTCCCCCTCGAGCCCGACGTCATCGTCGCGACGCTCGACGGGCTCGGTGAGCCCGCCGTCGACGGTGTCGTGCTCGTCCCCGCGTTCCCCGATGCCGGCCGGATCACGATCGGCGGCGTGCACGGGATGACCGACGGCGTCGAGTTCACACCGATCGGGCAGACGGAATTCGCGCAAGACTCCACCTTCGGATACCGTTCCTCGCGGCTCGCGGACTGGGTCGAAGAGAAGAGCCGGGGCGGGATCGCCGCGGCGCAGGTCGTCGAACTCACGCTCGACACGATCAGGGCCGGAGCCGAGCGCATCGCCGAGGCGCTGTGTTCGGCCGCCCCCGGCTCGGTGTTCGCCGCCGACGTCGTGGTGGAAGACGACATGCGACAGCTCGCGCTCGGCCTCGAACTCGCCGAAGCGGGCGGACGCAGCTTCGTCTACCGTGTCGGTCCGCCCTTCGTGCGGGCGCGCATCGGACAGCCCCAGCGCAGCCCGCTCGAGATCGACGACGCGGATGCCGCTGAATCGACGACCCGCGGGGGACTCATCGTCGTCGGATCCCACGTGGGTCTCACGAGTCGCCAGCTCGCCGATCTGACGGCGCGCCGGCCCGATGCCGCCGTCGTCGAGCTCGACGTACCGTCCATCCTCGACGATTCGACCGTCGCCGCGACGCTCGAGGCCGCCGCCGACCGGGTCGTCTCGTCCCTCGCGGACGGTGATGTCATCGTGCACTCCAGTCGCACCCTCATCCGGACGGAGGATCCCGACGAGAGCCTCGCGATCTCGCGCCGTGTCTCGGATGCCCTCGTCGCCGTCGTGAGCCGCACGCTCGCCGCGCGTCCGCCACGTTTCGTGATCGCGAAAGGCGGCATCACCTCGAGTGACGTCGCGAGTCGCGGTCTGTCCATCCGCCGCGCGATCGTCCGCGGATCGCTCTTCCCGGGAATCGTCTCGGTGTGGGAGCCCGCCGAGGGACCCGCCACGGGCATCCCGTACGTCGTCTTCGCCGGCAACGTCGGTTCCGACACCACGCTCACCGAAGCAGTCGAGAAGCTCTCCGCCCCCGCATCCCACTCGGCCGCTCAGCGCTGAGCAAAACGAAAGGCACCCTGATGACCACTCCGACCGTCGCCGTCCTCGGGCTCGGCGCCATGGGTCTTCCCATGGCCACCCGGCTCGCCGAAGACCTGCCCGTCCGCGGGTTCGACATCAACCCCTCCCGGCTCGACCTCGCCGAGGGAGCCGGCATCGTGCGCTGCGCGTCCGCCGTCGAGGCCGTCTCCGCGGCGGACGCGGTGCTTCTCGCCGTGCGGGACTCCGCCCAGCTCTCCGACGTGCTGTTCGGTGGGAACGGCATCGCGCCGAGCCTGGCGCGGGGATCGATCGTCATTCTCACCAGCACGGTCGGGACGGACGGGCTCGCCGACGTCGTCGCGCGCCTGGGGGAGTCCGACATCGAGCTCGTCGACGCTCCGCTCAGCGGCGGGCCGGCGCGCGCCGGTGCGGGCGATCTGCTGATCGTCGTGGGGGCCACCCCGGCGGCGCGAGCGAAGGCCGCGCCGATCCTGGAGCGGCTGGCTTCGACGCTCACCGTCGTGGGCGACCGTCCCGGCGACGGCCAGGCGCTCAAGACGGTGAACCAGCTGCTGTGCGGCGTGCACATCGCCGCGGCGGCCGAGGCGCTCGCTCTCGCCGATGCACTGGGCCTGGACACCGAGCGCACCTTGGAGGCGCTGGGAGCGGGAGCGGCCGCGTCCTTCATGCTGGCCAATCGCGGACCCCGTGCGCTGCAGGCCTACGACGCCGATGGCGCGGAGGTGCTCAGCCGCCTCGACATCTTCGTCAAGGACATGGGGATCGTCACGAAGGCGGCCCGCGCAGCCCACCTCGCGACCCCGCTCGCAGCCGCGGCCGAGCAGCTCTACCTGATCGGCGAAGCGCAGGGCCTCGCCGCCCACGACGACTCGGCTGTCATCAAGGTGATCGCCCCCACCCGTCGCAACGCCTGACACCCCCCACCACGAAACACGTCGAAGGAGACACGTTCATGTCCACTCCCGTCCTGCTCGCCATCGGAGTCGGAGGCATCCTGCTTCTGCTCCTGCTGATCGTCAAACTGAAGGTCAATGCCTTCCTCGCCCTGCTGATCACGAGCATCCTCGTCGGCCTCGCCGCCGGCATCCCGCTTGCGACGATCCCCGCGACAGAGGACACTCCGGAGAAGCTCGGCATCATCCCGGCGATCATCGCGGGTATGGGCGGCACGCTCGGATCGGTCGCGATCCTGGTGGCGCTCGGCTCGATGCTCGGCCGGATCATCGAGCTCTCCGGGGGAGCCACGAGCCTCTCGGGCCGGTTCACCAAGCTCCTGGGTCCGCGCCGCGTCTCGGGGGCGCTCACCGCAGCGGCACTCGTGCTGGCGATCCCGGTCTTCTTCGACGTCGGGTTCATCATCCTCGTGCCGATCATCTACGGCTTCAGCCACGCGGCGGGACTCAATCCGGTCAAGTTCGGCCTGCCGATCGCCGGCGTGATGCTCGCGGTGCACGTCGCCGTGCCGCCGCACCCCGGCATCGTGGGCGGTGCATCGCTGCTCGGCGCCGACGTGGGCATGCTGACCCTTCTCGGCATCGCGATCGCCATTCCGCTGGGCGTCCTCTCGCACTTCGTCTCGAAGTGGATCAATCGGCGCGAGTTCCCGATGCTGGCCTCCACGAAGGTCATGTTCGAGGACTTCGGCGGCGGCGATGACACCGGCATCGGCGGCGTCGGCCCCGGCACGACCATGACCGGAACGCTCACCCGCACCGAGGCCCCGCCGTCGGCCGCGATGATCCTGACGCTGATCCTGACCCCGCTGGTGATGATCGGCCTCGGCACGACGGCGGCGACCGTCCTTCCGGCGGGATCCCCCGCGCGCGACGTCCTCGGGTTCATCGGCGCCCCGATCTTCGCGCTACTGGTCACCGTCCTGCTCGCCGGCTTCTTCCTCGGCGTCCGGCGCGGCTGGTCGAGCGCCCACATCTCCGAGGTCTTCGAGTCGGCCCTCCCGCCCGCGGCGATCGTGATCCTCGTCACCGGAGCGGGCGGCGCGTTCGCCCGCATCCTCACCGAGTCGGGGATCGGCAAGGCGCTCGCCGACACCCTCCTGTCCACGGGGCTTCCGATCATCGTCCTGGCGTTCCTCGTGTCCCTCTCGCTGCGCGCCGCCCAGGGCTCGGCGACGGTCGCGATCCTCACCACGGCCGGTCTCCTCTCCGAGGCCGTCCTCTCGGGCGGATACAGCCCGATCCAGGTGGTCGTCATCACGCTGGCCATCGCCTTCGGCGCGCTCGGTCTGTCCCACGTCAACGACTCGGGGTTCTGGGTGGTCACGCGCTATCTCGGCCTGAGCGTCGCGGATGGTCTGCGAAGCTGGACGGTGCTGACGACGATCCTCGGCATCGTCGGATTCCTCCTCACATTCCTCGTCTGGGCGCTCGTCGGCGGTGTGTCCGCGTGACGCTCGACCTGCTCGAGGATGCCGCTGCGTCAAGAAACGCGAATCCTTCGCTCCGCCGGCCGGGCGTTTCCCGGTCGGCGGGGCGGCCCGTGGCTAGGCTGACCTCATGGTGAGCCTTACCGCCGACATGAGTCCGCTGCATCCCGACCGAAACCTCGCGCTGGAGCTCGTCCGTGCGACCGAGGCCGCGGCCATCCGGGCGGTGCCATTCATCGGTCGAGGCGACAAGCTCGCCGCCGATGGCGCCGCGGTCGACGCGATGCGGGCGTTCTTCAACACGGTGAACTTCGACGGCACGATCGTGATCGGCGAGGGCGAGAAGGACGAAGCGCCCATGCTGTTCAACGGAGAGAAGGTCGGCAACGGCCGGGGTCCGCAGTGCGACGTCGCCGTCGACCCGATCGACGGCACCTCGCTCACGGCGGCGGGCCGCCAGAACGCGCTGTCGGTGATCGCCGTGTCCGACCGTGGCAGCATGCTGGACGCATCCACCGTCTTCTACATGGACAAGCTGGTCACCGGACCCGCCGGAGTCGGCGTCGTGGACATCCGCCTGCCGATCGGCGAGAACATCCGGCTTCTCGCGAAAGCGCTGGGCAAGCCGATCGACGAGATGGTCGTCTCGGTCCTGAACCGTCCGCGCCACGAACAGCTCATCGCCGAGATCCGCGAAGCGGGAGCGGGCACCCGACTCATGTCCGACGGCGACGTCGCCGGCGGAATCAACGCCGCGCGGCACAACGCCCGGACCGACATGTGCGTCGGCATCGGCGGGAGCCCGGAGGGCATCGTCACCGCGTGCGCGATCAAGGCGCTCGGCGGTCACATCCAGGGCGTGCTCTGGCCGCGCAACGACGACGAGAAGCAGAAGGGCGCGGATCACGGCCTGAAGACCGACGGGCACGTCTACGAAGCCGACGAGCTGGTCACGGGACAGAACACGATCTTCGTCGCGACCGGCGTGACGGACGGTCAGCTCGTCGCCGGCGTGCGCCGAGAGGGCGACTTCATCTACAGCGAGAGCGTCGTGCTGCGCGGGCGCTCAGGCACCCTCCGCCGCATCGTCTCGGAGCACCTCACCTCGAAGTGGCTGTAGCGGCGCGGCGCGCAGGGTGACCGAATCGTCACACGGTTCGGCGACGTTCTCTGGCAGAATCGAACCTGTGTCGATGGGGATGCGCGATTGTCTCCGTACCCGAAGGGTCTCCCGATGTCCGCACAAGCCAGTGGTGCCCGGCCGCAGACCGGCGCGATCGCGGTGGTCGCCGACGCGACCGACCCGGCCCGGCGTCCCGACGTCCTCTTCCGCGTCCGCCGCGACGAGGACCATCAGGTCTCGGCGTGGTGGATGGTGGGTGCGTTCGTCGGCGTGTCCGTCGCCGTGGTCGCCCTCCTGAGCTTCGTTCCCGGGGGCGCCTGAGCCGCCACGCGGCTCACGTCACGCTCGTGGATCACTCGCGGGTCGACAGCCGATCGCGGACGTCGCCGAGGTCCGCGATGACCCTCGGCTCGGATGCCGCATCCGTGGTGTGCGGCGCGTTCACCGCGGCAGGCTCGACGAATTCGGGAGCCGTGAGTCGACGCGGCGCGCGCTCGATGCCGGCCGGCTCGCTCAGCGCGTCAAGTTTCGTCTGATCGATTCCGGGGAACCGGCGCGCGGACACCAGGACGCGCGTCTCGAGGGAGCCGGCGAACCTGTTGTAGCTGTCGACCGTCCGCTCGATCGCGCGTCGGAGGTCGTCGGCGTGTCCGGCGAGGGTGCCGAGCCGCTCGTACAGCTCGTTGCCCAGGTCGAACAGCGCGCGGGCCTCCTGGGAGACGTCCTGCTGGGTCCACGTGTACGCCACGGTCTTCAGTACCGCCCACAGGTTGACGGGGGAGGCGAGCGCGACACGCTTGCCGAACGCGAAGTCCAGCAGCGCGGGGTCCTGTTCGAGGGCGGCCGAGAGCAGGGATTCGCTCGGCACGAAGCACACGACGAATTCCGGGCTCGTCTCCAAGCCGGCCCAGTACGCCTTCTTCGCGAGGGCGTCGATGTGCGCGCGGACCGCTCTGACGTGCTTGTCGAGCAGCGTGGAGCGGCGCGCCCCTTCGGCACCCTGCGCCGACGGAGCGATCGCACTCGCCTCGAGGTAGGCATCGAGCGGCACCTTCGCGTCGACGGCGATGGTCTTGCCGCCGGGCAGGCGGATGACCATGTCGGGCCGACCGGCCCCGGCATCCGAGGTGATCGAGATCTGCGTATCGAAGTCGATGTAGCGGGTCAGGCCGGCGGCCTCCACGACGCGGCGCAGCTGCGTCTCACCCCACACCCCTCGGGTGCTGCCCGAACGCAGCGCGCTGGCGAGCGACTCGGTCGTCGCGCGCAGTGCCTCGTCGGAGAGCTGAGCCTGCCGCAGCTGCTCGGCGAGCGTGCCGAACTGCGCGTGACGGTCGCGTTCGAGGTCGTCGACCTTGTTCTGCATGTTCTGGAGCGTCTCGTGCACGGGTGCGAGGGCGCGGAGGACCGACTGCTCCCGTCGCTCGCGCTCTTCGCGCAGCGCCTGATCGGTGCGCGCCTGCGCGGCCAGCTCGCGATACAGCAGGTGCTGATGCTCGAGCTGCGCCTGGACCCCCGCCCGCGTCGCCTGCTCGGCCGCCAGTCGCGTCTGCGCCGCAGTGAGCGCCTCGCTCGCGCGCGTGGAAGCGCGCGCGGCGCCGGCCGCCCAGCCGGCGAGCAGACCGGCTGCGAGAGCGCCGATCGCCACCACGGAGAGAGTGAGTGCGTCCATTCCTCAAGGATGGCCTGGGGGTGCGACACCGGCCGGTGTAGCGTCGGAGCATGTCGCCGGAGGAGATCGAGAACCTCGCGCATCTGCGCCGGGCCCGCGACCTGATCGACCGGGACTACGCGCGACCGCTCGACGTGCCGACGATGGCTGCGAAGGCGCTGATGTCGCCCGCGCATTTCTCGCGACGCTTCCGCGCCGCGTACGGCGAGACGCCCTACGGCTACCTCATGACGCGGCGGATCGAACGCGCGATGGCGCTTCTGCGCGATGGTGCCACGGTGACCGACGCCTGCATGGAGGTCGGCTGCACGTCACTGGGTTCGTTCAGTGCGAGCTTCACGCAGATCGTCGGGATGACGCCGAGCGAGTACCGCCGACAGGAGCACGACGCGCTCCGGGCCATGCCGTCGTGCGTCGTCAGGGCCCGTGCCCGTCCGGAGCGAGCGGGTCGGAGCAGGATCGGAGAAGCGCGGGGCGGTTCGGCGGCGTAGCGTCCTGGCATGGACATCGCACTGCAGTACACGAACGTGACCGTCACCGACGTGGACGAATCGATCGGCTTCTATCGCGACGCCCTCGGGCTCGACGTGCTGAACGACGTGGCGTCGGGGGAGCACCGCTGGGTGACGCTGGGCACACCCACGCAACCCGGTCTGGGCATCGTGCTGTCCGAGCCGCACGCCGGTCGATCGGAGCGCGACGGGGACGCGATGCAGGAGCTGCTGACGAAGGGCGTCCTTCCGATGCTCGTCTTCCGCACAGACGATCTGGACGCGCTTTTCGAAAGGGTCCGGGCGTACGGCGCCGAGGTGCTCCAGGAGCCGATCGATATGGGCTGGGGTCAGCGCGACTGCGCGTTCCGTGATCCGTCGGGCAACATGGTGCGGATCGCCCAGGCACCTGCTGTCTGATCGTCAGACGAACAGCAGGGCGGGCTGATCCGTCACCGGGACCGCCCCCTCGAGTCGAGATACGCGGACGGATGCCGCGGCGGCGAGCCCCGCGACGTCCTTCGCTCCGACCAGTTCGGCGGCGTGGATCATGATGTGCGCGCACGCGAGCGCGTCGGCGGTGGCGTCGTGATGCGCGAAGTCGATGAATCCGGCGGCCGCCGCCACCGACGGGAGCCGATAGGACTCGAGGTCGTAGAGCTTGCGGGCGACCTGCAGGCTGCAGACGTACTCGAACGGCGGGTGCACGTCGCCGGTCGCTTCGCACGCGCGCCGGAGGACCGTCATGTCGAAGCCCGCGTTGTGGGCGACCAGCACGTCGGAGCCGGCGAAGTCGGTGAGATCGCCCAGCTGCTCGCTCCACGTCTTGGCGTCGGCGACGTGCTCGGGTTCGATGCCGTGGATACGGACGTTGATCTCGAAGAAGCGGTCGTGTCCGGGTGGCGGCTGGATGAGCCACCCGGCCGTGGCCACCACGCGCCCGTCGCGCACCCGTGCCATCCCGACCGCGCACGCCGACGCGTTGCTGGAGTTCGCCGTCTCGAAGTCGATCGCGGTGAAGTCGAGGGGCACGCGTCCAGGCTCGCCCCGGGCAGCCCGCGCAGGGGGGAGGCGCGCCGCGGGAGCCGGGCATAGGCTCGCGGCATGAGTGGTGACGAGAGGCTGGCGCGCTCGTTCGGCGCCGAAGCCCACACGTACGAGACCGGTCGCCCCGACTATCCGATTCAGGCCGTGGACTGGCTGCTTCAGCCGGTCGCGGGCGGCGAGCGCCGCATCCGGGTCGCCGATGTGGGGGCGGGGACGGGGAAGCTGACGCGGGTCGTGCAGGAGCTGGGTGCCGAGGTCGTCGCGATCGACCCGGATCCGCAGATGCTCGCCACGCTGCGCGAGAGCGTGCACGCCGTCCCGACGTTCGTCGGGACCGCCGAGCGGATGCCGCTCCCCGACGACAGCGTCGACGCGGTGGTCCTCGGCCAGGCATGGCACTGGGTCGATCCGACTGCTGCCGCGGCGGAGGCGGGCCGGGTTCTGCGGCCCGGCGGAGTGCTCGGACTCGTCTGGAACCTGCGCGACGACGATGTGGACTGGGTCGCCCGGATGACGGCGGTCATGCACGGCAGTCACGCCGAGGAAGTCCTCGCCGAGGGGCCGCCGCAGGTGGGTGAGCCGTTCGGCGAACTCGAGAGCGCCGAATGGCGGTGGACGAGGCCCATGAATCGTGCGACCTTCCTCGCGATGGCCCGCTCGCGCAGCTACGTCATCACCGCGCCGGCGGACGAACGCGCGCGTATCGAGGCGGGACTTGTCGGGGTGCTCGATGACATCGGTGCGATCGGGGACCACGTGGTCGATCTGCCGTACGTGACGCGCGCGTTCCGAGCGCTGCGGCGGTGACCGGGGAGCGGCATCCGGTGGTCTTCGCCGCCCGCGCCGTCGACGCGTCCGTCGACGCGGGGGCGGCGGCCACCCGCACGTAGACTGAATGCCCGTGGCTCTCACTATCGGTATCGTCGGTCTGCCCAATGTCGGCAAGTCCACCCTCTTCAACGCACTGACTAAGAACGACGTGCTCGCGGCGAACTATCCCTTCGCGACGATCGAGCCGAACGTGGGCGTCGTGTCGTTGCCCGATCCGCGGCTCGGCAAGCTCGCCGAGGTGTTCCACTCCGAGCGCATCCTGCCCGCCACGGTGTCGTTCGTCGACATCGCCGGGATCGTCCGGGGCGCGAGCGAGGGTGAGGGGCTGGGCAACCAGTTCCTCGCGAACATCCGCGAGGCCGACGCGATCGCGCAGGTCGTCCGCGGATTCACCGACGACGACGTCGTGCACGTCGAGGGCGGCGTGAACCCGAAGAACGACCTCGAGACGATCAACGCGGAGCTGCAGCTCGCCGACCTGCAGACGCTCGAGAAGGCGATCCCGCGCATCGAGAAGGAGGTCAAGGGCAAGAAGACCGACCCCGCTGCCCTCGAGGCCGCGGTCGCGGCGAAGGACGCCCTCGAGCGCGGTCAGCTGCTTTCGCACTCCGGCATCGACCTCGCCCCGATCAAGGAGCTCGGACTTCTCACCGCGAAGCCGTACATCTATGTCTTCAACGTCGATGAGGCGATCCTGACGGATGCGGCGGCCAAAGCCGCCCTCGAAGAACTCGTCGCCCCGGCCCACGCGGTCTTCCTGGACGCGAAGATCGAGTCCGAGCTCATCGACCTCGACCCGGAGGACGTGGCGGAGCTGCTCGCCTCGACCGGCCAGGAGGAATCGGGGCTCGACCAGCTCGCCCGCATCGGCTTCGACACGCTGGGCCTGCAGACCTACCTCACCGCGGGGCCGAAGGAAGCGCGGGCGTGGACGATCGGCAAGGGCTGGAAGGCTCCACAGGCCGCGGGCGTCATCCACACGGACTTCGAGAAGGGCTTCATCAAAGCCGAGGTCATCTCGTTCGACGACCTCATCGCGACCGGCTCGATCGCCGCTGCGCGCGCCGCAGGCAAGGCGCGCCTGGAGGGCAAGGACTACGTCATGCAGGACGGCGACGTCGTCGAGTTCCGCTTCGGAAAAACATGAACGTTATCGATCTGTAACATTTGGTGGGTTTCGAGAGCCAGCGCCATGAAACACATTTAGCCCATTTACAGACGATTCGCGCTAACCTAGATTCATGTCGACGACCACTCGCCTCCCCAACGACGGTTCGGCAACTGCCGCGCTCGTCTCAGAGGCGCGCGATCGAAGTGAACGCGTTGGTGGCACAAAGCTAACCTCCGCTGAGCGAAGCGAGGCTGCGACCAGGTACGGGAAGGTCTACCGGGCGACGCCTGACGACGCAAGACTTTTTGCCGCATGGCTCAAGCGGAAGCGTGCCGCTTAGCTGGATCGAAGCCAACCTTGACTCGGTTCAACGTCTGAGGGGCTTCGAGTGCGCTTATCCGGCGTACGTCGGACGCAGGGACGGGGAGATCACCCATCCGAGGCCGTACCAGATCGTAGTCGAGAGCTTCCTCCAAGAGTTCCAACCCCCCAGGGAACTTCCGCCCGCGGTGCTCGTCGGCGAAGACGATCTGGGTATCGCGGTCATATGCGCGTATTCATACGTGGAGTACGGCGACATCCCGCCGTCATACTTCATCAACGCACTGGCACGGGCGCGCCGATGTTACGGGACGGACTACGCGCAACAGGCGCTCACGGAAACGCTTCAACGGCTGAGGGACAGAAACGCGCGTCACGGCAATGAGTACGGTGTGTACGGCAAAGTGGACAACCGAAATCGAGCGAGCCTTCGGCTGCTCCGAGCCAATGGATTCGAAAGGTTCGCGGGGGATTCGCGATTCGATTTCATGGGCCGCGATCTCTGACGTTCGTGAGCGCGCGTCAAGCCCAAGGCGGAGCGCAGAAAACCCCCGACCCATAGCGGGCCGGGGGTTGCTGTTACTGCTGGCTAGTCCTCGTCAGAGACTCGCTTGATGGTCGTGACACGCGCTGCCTTCGTCACGAAAACAGTCTTCTTCGCGACATTCTGGAAGAAGAAGAAGCCATCTTCCTGCCTGAGCGAGTACGCGCCCTCTACAGTCTCCTGATCGCCGTATCCCTCATTGATGATGTACTTCACTGCCATTTCGTCCCCCTCGGGTTGCTCGGCTTCGAACCCTAGCCAATACCTCAGACATCCCCCGTTACGGTTCAGCGCATTCGCGCTCCCGCCTGCAACGCCAACGCGGAATGCGTGTCGTAACGCTTGATCTCCTGCCCAGCGATAACGCGGGCCTGCGTCAATATGGAGCCATTGGCGTCGACCAGGGTGATGGTGTCCGGGAAAGATACCGACACCGGAGCTCCAGCGCCTGAACCGTAGCTCTGCGCGTAAATCGGCTGATCCCCTCGGACCATGCCACGCAAATTCTCGACGGCCTTGTGCCCACCAGCGGCAGCGACCTCAGCCGCAGTCCACACATGCTCACCGTCCGACGTGCCCGTGCCAGGTCCGCGCACCGCACCACCGCTCGCAAACGTCCCGAACCGTCCTGAGCCGGATACGTCGCCGTTCAAGTCGGGGAGCACCGACCGATAGATGATGTTTCCGGACAGGGTGCCGTACTTGTTCATGAAGTCCTGCACGGTCCATGTCGCTTGAGCGGTGTCCGCGATCATCTTCCACTCCGTCTCGGATGGAATGCGGAAGATCTGATCCGCCAGCGCGCCCGCCTCCTCCGCATTCATGCCGAGTTGTTCCGCACGGTCGATCAGGGTCTGGCGACTGGCCTCGAGGGTGGCCCGGTAAGCCTCCGTGTTCCCGTCGAGCTCGAACTGTTTCTCCGCGGCGTCCTGAGCTTTGCTTGCCAGTTCAACCAGCATGCCCAGGTTGTCCCGGCCGGCCTGCGTAGACGTGTCGAGAGTCGCTGAATACCCCTCCACTCCGTCGCGGGCCTTCTGGATCACCTCATCCACCCCGGCCAGCGCATCCTTGTAGCTGAGGTTCGCCGAAACCGCGTCCTGACCCACCCCGTTCGCCTCGTTGATGCGCCCGATCAGCTCGTCCAGCTTCGATGTGAGTCCTGACACCTCATCGGACGCTGCGATATAGGCGTCTGCTGCGCTCTGCGTCGACTCGGTGTTCTCGTCCGTAGCCGCGGCGAGCAGTTCGTTCCGCTTGACCGCATCTTCCAGGGTGCGGGATTCGCCCTTGACCGCTTCCTCGACAGTCACGATCGCGTTAGCGGTGTCGAAACTTCCGTCCCGCAGCGAAGTCAGTTCTTCGTTCAACTGCTTCAGCGCCGGCCCGCTACCCTCAGCCGCCTTCGTGACCAGGTTTAGGTTGACGCCAAGCTTCTCGGCAGCGTCCAGCGCGGAATCCTGCTCGAACCAAAGGACTTCCCGTTTCGCCGCCAGGTTCTCCCTGATCGCGCGGCGCGTGGCATCAGTGATCTTGTTCGTACCCTGCTCGAGCGTGTCGGCGTACTCCTGCGCCCTGCGCCTAGCCTCAGCCTGTTCGGCTGCGAGTTGACCGACGATCGCGAACAGTCCACCGAGCGCCAGTCCCGCAGCGCCCGCCTGAATGGCCGTCCTACCCATCGAGATACCGGCACCCGCCATCGTGGCCTTGAGCTCAATGAACTTCGGCACCGCGAGAAGGGCTGTACCGCCCGCCAGGGCGATAGCCGCCGTCGCACCGCCCACGGCCAGGACCGTCTCCTTCACGGGGTCAGGAAGCTCGTTATAGCCGTCCACGAGCACAGTGATGGCCTGCACCATGTCCCGCAGAACATCGTTCGCCGCAGACCCGGACGAGATCAGCGCGGTATCGAACGCCCCGCCCAGCGCCTCCAGATCACCCTTCAGGTTGTCCAGCCGTGCGCGAGCCGTCTCAGCCGCATACCCCTGGTCATCAACCGCAGCCGTCCACTCGCGGATACCGTGAGCGCCCTCGTTGTAGAGAACATTCGCCGCACGGACAGCATCGGAACCGAACATGACCGACAGGGCCGCGTTTCGCTGCTCGGGGGTGAGATCGCTCAGAGCCGTTTGCAGATTCCCCGCGAACTTCTCGAGCCCCACGAACTGGCCCGCGGCGTCATATGCCGAGATCCCCAGCTCATCCATCTTCTTCTGCGCCTCCGCAGACTGAGGGGTGAGGCGTTGCAGCATCGTCTTGAAAGACGTACCCGCATCCGAACCCAGAAGACCCTGCGACGCGAACGCAGATAGCGCCGCCGTCGTCTCCTCAATCGTCAGCCCCGTTGCCGCTGCGACCTGGCCTCCCTGAGCGAGCGCCTGCGACAGATCCGACACGTCACCCATCGCCTTGCCGGCACCCGCAGCCAACAGATCGGCGACATGGGCCATGTCCTCGCCACGCAGGTTGAACACCTTCAACGCCGTCGCTGCGATACCCGCCGCGTCGGCAACCTCAAGGCCACCAGCCGCAGCCAGATCCAGCGCCGCGTTCAGACCACCATTGAGGATGTCAGCGGTAGACACACCAGCCTTCGACAGTTCCTCGATCGCACCCGCCGCCTCAGTTGCTGAGAACACCGTGGAAGCGCCCGCGTCAAGCGCTGCCTGCCGTAGCAGATCCATGTTCGCCGTTGTCTCATGAGTCGCCGCCTGAACCGCAGACATGCCTTGCTCGAAATCAGCGAACTTCTTCACCGCCAGGGCGAACCCCGCCGCGACAAGAGTTCCCGTTGCAAGACCGATACGCCCCAGAGACTGGAACGCCTCCCGCTGCTGAGCAAGCTTCTCCGATGCCGTACCCACCTCACGGGTCGCCTTTGCAGCCTCCAACATGCCCTGCCGGTACTGCGCCACCTGGGCCGTCATCGTCACCTTCACAACCCGTTCAGGCATTGCGCTTCTCCTTTTCCTTCGCCACCAGCGCACGCAACTGCTCGGCCGGCATACCCTCGTTCACGGCCCACGCCGCAGCGGCCAGATCAGAACGCGTGGCGGCATCCAGAAGCCCCCACAACTCCGACCACGCCTCAGCGGTCACCGCATCGCCGTCGACCGTCAGCGAGCCCTCTGGGTACAGTCCCGTCACCGCTTCAACGTCGTAACCGACGCCGCGGTCCTGAGCCACCCCGGGCCGAGGCGGGTGGCTGTCCTTCAGCAGCATCCACGGCCCCGCAGGACGCACCTGACTGAAGACGATCTCCACCAGCACGTCACCAACAGCCAACTCAACCGGCATCGTGAACAGCGGCCTATTCCGCGCCCGCTCGATCAGATCGGTCAGCCGACTACGCACCGGCTCAGGTGTGGAAAGCTCCACAACGGGCTCCGGACGCAACGCCGACAACACACTCTCAATACCCATACAGATCACTCCTCCGTCGTTCTGCGTGTGCCCTTTGACGACACGCACCACTGCAATACCTCTTGTCCGACCGGCCCCACACGAACCCGCCACACACCGGACACGCCACCCCCGTCCGCCACCGCGAACGCAACTGAGCCGACAAAGACCGCAACTCAACCGCCGCCCTCTCCGTCCGCTCCAGCAGATCCAGCAACACCGACTCGGGCAACGCCCTCAGTCGCTCCACCTCCGCATCGCTCAACATGTCCGCGCCGCCACCCACCGGCAACCGCCATGCGAAAAAGTCACGCGGATCATCACGGCGAATCACCTCAAACCGCGGAACCTGACGCCTGCGCACAAATCACCAACTTTCTGACCGATGAGCCGTCAGAAACGGCCCGATTCGAAACCTTTGAACCCGTCGCACCTCGGAAAGCCCTCTCCGGCGACTCTCTGGCCGCGGGTAGTTGCGGGGTCCCCCCCGTCGGTGTGAGCCGACGGGGGGACGGGCGCAATCTCTCATTCGTCGGGTTCGCTGTTCTGTGTGCTTCGTGGTTCGAGCAGCGTTCGCCAGGGGTTGTCTGGACTGGTGTCAGCGGTCAGGAGCTTGGCGTTCTCGTCCGTGATTGCTTGCGTGATGGGGCGATAGTCGAGGTTCTGCATGTTCGTGGCCTTTCAGATGTCGGCGAGTCCGTTGAGGACTTCGGTGTGGTTGGCGATGGTGGTTCCGGTGACGCCGCGTACGGAGATCTCGGGCCACACGTGGGCGACGTTGAATCGGATGGTGGTGTCCCAGGGTGTGTGGTCGAATACCCAGTTCGTCCATGCGATTGCTTCGCCGAGCTGGTTGATCTGGTCGTGCAGTCGTGTGATCTCTGCGCGTACCTTCTCCCGTTGCTTCTGCTCGGCGGCTTCGGCGTTCCCGGTGTTCTGGATGCGTTCGCGTTCTGCGGCAAGGTCGGCTTCGATGAGCTTTCGTGCGCCGTTGCTTGCGGCGATGGTGTCGATGAGGTTCTGTCGCTGGCCTCGGAGTTCCTTGACTGCTTTCGGTGTGAAGGGTGTGCCGTTGCGGTTTGCGTTGGCTGCGTCGCGGGCGTCGCTGCGGGTGGCTTCAGCTTCCAGTTCGATCCAGTTCGCTTCGATCGTCAGGAGTTCCTGTTCGGCTGTCCCGATGATCGTGTTGTTGCGATCGAGTTCGGCGAACAGTTTCTTGAGCGCCGGGGTGGTGTGTGTTGCGGGCGGGCGGGCGTCGGGGTGGAATGCGCCGGGGTCGGTGCTGAGTGCTGAGCGCTGGCTGTGGATGGCGATGGTTTCGTGGGTTGCGTTGCGTGCTGCCATGGTTTTTCTTCCGTTCGAGGTTTAGGAGTAGGGGCGTCCGTCGGTCCAGAGGGTGTCTGGGAACGGCTGTAGTTTTCGGGCTTGGGTTCGCTTGACGTCGCGGAGTGCTTGGCGGCTTTGTTCTCGTCTTTCGTTTTCTGTGAGTTGTTGGCAGGTGGGGCATTGGTTGATGGCTCTCCATACGCGGTCGTATGCGCTTTCGTGGGTTGGGGTGCTCATCTCTTGTCCTTTCGGGTTGCTCCGTAGTGCCGGCCGGCCCAGAAGCCGCCTTTGGGTTTGCCTGCCGCTGAATACGCTTCGCAAGCGGCAATCAGGGGACACGTCCTGCACATGCCGCGCATCTCGAACACGTCGCGCGGGGTGAGTTCGTCCTGGATGAACCGCGGGTCGTCTTCGCAGTTGGGGGTGTTGTCGTCCATCTGCTGGAGGAGTGCGGCGTATTCGGTGTCACCTGCGGCCACGGGTCACCTCCTGCCCGTCGACGCGCTGCAATGGGGGGAACGCGTGGCATCCCGGTTCGTGTAGCGCTTGAACGATCGGCTCGTTAGTCGTGGGGTGGTTGACGACGCGAGTCCAGGGGTTGCAGCTCTTGCAGTTCTCGAGCCAGACGCGGTACGCGCTCACCACGTCACCTCCTCGGAGTTACCGGAGTTACCGGAGTTACCGACTTCTGGGGGTGCGGGGGAGGGCAGGTATCGATCCCAGGCGTCGGCGAAATGCCAGCGCATATATCCCTTGACCGGGCGACCCTGAATCTTGATCGTGTTGTTCGTCTCGATCTCGTAGCGGGTCAAGTTCCTAGCCAGGAATCGAGCGTCGATGGGTTCACCCTTGAGGTTCGACCAGGGGGCGGTGTCCATAGACACAAGTCGGTCCAGCAGTTCCACCGTCGAGATGCGTTCCTCATCCCCCAAAGCGGTACGGATGTCCGCAAGCAACCGGATGCCGAGCGTCGCGGGCTTATCCTTCGCCGCCGCCACCAGTCGCACCGCAGCCCCGCGGGCAGTAGTTGGCCAGTGACTACCCGCCGCGTCCGCTACAGCGAGAAGGGGTTCCCATACGTCAGCGTCACGGTCCTGGATCGACTCGGGGAGTTCAGGCCACGCACCCTCGATGAGAGCAACCGAACGCGTCATGAAGTCCGAGACAGATTCATAGTGATCGAGTGCTTCCGCACCGTTCACCCGTCGCCGATATGGTTCCACTCGCTGGTCGTGCCGGCGGCGCTTCATGGCGATCACAACGGATCTCGTCATGAGGGTGTCGGGAAGCTGATTCAGGCCCGCGAGGGCGACAGGGCAGAACGACGGCCACTCCTCGGTGACTATCTCTCTACCTCGGGCAGCGGCACGCCCCGCCACAGCCCCACGCCGATAGCCGCTGTTGAGGAGTCCACGGAGGTCTTCGTTCATGTCGGACTTGCCGCCAGTGAATATGGAATCCACTTCGTCTAGAAGCAGCGTCGGCAGGCCGGCGTCATCGCTGATCTTTCGGAATATGTACGCAGTAGAAGCGTTCACGCTCAGAACTGGACGGGGAACAAGTGCCTCTGTCAGTTCGAGCGCACGCGACTTACCCGATCCGGGTTCCGGGCTGAGAAACGCGATCCGCGGTGTGTTCTCGAACACGTCTACCGCATGGCAGTGAGCGATCCACAGCGTGTGCGCCACTGAGGCGTCGTCGCTGGGGTAAGCGATGAAGCGCTCGAGGAACGACCGCATGCGGTCAAGCACGCCCCCATACCCCTGGGCATCGGTAACCTCGGTAACTTCGGTAACCGCGTTCGTCATCGTGTCACCGCCGATCGGCTCGCGGCGATCCGGTCGAGCTCTGCCCAACGCTCAGCAGTCGACTTCCGGTTGAGTGCCACCTGGAACTCGGCGAGCATCTGCCGGTGACGTGCCTTCGCTTCGTCCGAGTTGTACGCCTCGTAGTAGTACCGGGCAGCGTCAGCCTCGGCCTGAAGGAGACGAGAACGAACCTTCTCTGCGCCTGCGTGGAAACCGTCGCGCCAGAGAGCATGCAATGCCGGGGGCAGGTCGTGCGGCTGGAGTGTGCGTTCGATCACCCCACGGACAAGGGGGGAAACGGTAGACTCGGACCCAGGAACCCGCCGGCCAGCGTTATCCTCGAGCCCGCCCATGAGGCGGGTTTCGTCATTCAAGCGGCATCACCGACAAGCAGCGCGGCCAGGCGTGAGCGCTGGTCCGCTGTAAGCGGCGGTGCCGTCGCGACGACGCGCTGAATGTAATCCTCGATACGTGCCGCGCGGAGATCGCGGCGTGCAGCGATCAGGTCGGGATCGTCGGCGGATCGTGAACGGGAAAGGGATGCGACACGGGCGCGTTCAGTCGTCCATGACATAGGGAAGCCTCCAGGCAGGGAGAAACTTCCTCTGCTTGGAGGCTGGAGCAACCGGGGAGTGGCCAAACTGCCACCCAACGCCGTGAATGCTAACTATAGCACCTTCATTCGTTTAGCCGCTCGACACGCCGAGCAAACTCCCGAACAGGAATCTCAAGAATGTTGTCCGCCTCGCGCAGAGTGGCAAGCGTCGCGAGAATCGGGTAAATACGCCGTGGCTGCGCGATCTCGCGAGAGAAGCCGCATACGGGGCACCGGAGACGCCATCTGATGCGGAGGTCGTCGCGGGTGTAAATGTCTTGGTCAGACACGCGGTCGATGGGAACCCATTCGTTTCCGACGAGATACTGACCGATACCAGGAGATATCCGGTGCAGCACGTCCTGACTGTGATCGGCGTACCCGGCTGTGGAGTCGGCCCAGAAGATCTCTCCATTACGGACCTGGGCGGTGATCGAACCGATACGCCACTTGTCGTGCGAGTGAGTTGCCGTCCCGCGGCAGTAGACGGATATGTAGATGGAATCGCCGCGTGCTGTGTTTGACCACGGGCCCACACGGCGGGTCGTGTAGGTGTTCGTCTTCTTGCGGCTCATCGTGTCTCCTAAGTCGTGAGTGTTTCAGGGGGTGCCGACATCCGCGTTGCCGACACCCCCGAGACGGAAACGGCCGGACTATGAGCCAGTCGGATAAACGCGGGCAAAGAAGTCTCCGCTCGTCAGTCCAAGTTCCGCCTGGAGTGCAAACGCGCTTTGAACGGACCAGAAGCGGCCTCGGGATTCGCGCATCCAGGGAACGTTAGCGACGGGAACGTGCAACCGCTCACTGACCTCCTCGTCGGTCCAGCCCGATATCGCTTCAGGCAGTCCGTCCAGGAGTGGCATGCTGTTGTATAGCGCGTCCACCGCAATCACGACCGCACGTTCGTCCGGCTCACAGTCCTCGATCGGCTTCCATGGCTGTCCCTTGAAGGACACCATGACGCCGTCGTTCAGTCGTACCTCGGACCAGGACGGGGATTCGTCGTATCGGGTGTCCCAGAACCGGACGCCCGCCTCATACGCGGTGACGGCGGGGAGAGTAATCTGGTTGTCAGACATCGTTTGTTTCCTTTCGGTGTTTGTTGCCCCCGTTCAGACGCCAATCTCACGCGGGGGCTTCTTTCTGCCCAGCTTGTGCCGGGAAGGTCTTTTAGGTGGCCTCTGAGAGCCACTGAATCTCTACGCTCGACGGGTTGAACCCGCGCCGGCCCTGCTTCACATGTAGCAGTCGAACCCGCATCAGAGCGGCGATCACGTTTCGCCGGATCGCGATGGACGACGCTTCGAATGCATCCGCAGGCTTAGCCGCCGTCAGAATCCCCGCCACGGCTTCACCCGTCGCCAGGCTTGCCCGTTCCTGCTCAACAGATTCGAGCTCCGCACGCACCTTCCCAGAGGCTTCCGCATACCGTCTACCGTCGATCAGTTCAGCGTCATAGTCAGCGGCGATCCGATCCAAGCGCGCCCGCAGCGCAGACGACTTATCCCGCAGACTCTTGAGTCGCTCCGTGTTCGGTGCGACCAGTAGCGCGTCAAGATCCCCACGGCTCAGTCGCGCCCGCACAACACCAGCCACCAATTCGTCAACGGGTGCCATGCCGCGGGTGACATGGCCGGGGCACCAGTACCGGAGCCCATTGGTGCGGACGGGGTTGTCGCAGACACCACAGATGAACAGGCCAGCGCCGAGGTGCTTACGTGCTGTCCCCTCACGGTTCGTCACCCGCCGCGGGTCGGTGATCATGGCCTGCACGACGTCGAACAGATCAGCGGAGACGATTGCTTCCCAACGCGCGTCACCGACTACCTGCCCGCGGTGAACAGACCTACCGGCATAGCGTGGGTTCATGAGAAGGGTGCGGATTGTTGACGCGTTCCATCGGCCCCCACGACGCGTCGGCACGCCCTGCGCCTCCAGCCAGGTCGCAAGACCCTTCAGGGTTTCGCCGTTGCGGAACCGTGTGAACAGTTCCCGCACGATCGCCGCTTCCGGTTCGTGAAGCTCACCAGCCTGCGTGTAACCCGTCAACCGGACACCAGACGGGGGAGCACCCTTCAGAGCACGTTGCGCGTTCGCTCGAGCCTGCCGCTCACCCTTACGTCGAACCTCGAACCGTGCGATGCCCGCAAGCATCGTCGCCCGGAACTCACCGTCAGCAGTCGACAGGTCAATCTCGCCGTCAACCGTGACAACCTGCAATCCGCGGTCGATGAGGGTGTTCAGATCCCGGGTCGATCGCAGCAGACGGTCAAGGTCGACACCTACAACGACGTCGATCCGGCCGGCGTCAGCATCCGAGAGCATCCGTTCCCACGCGGTCCCTGCCCCTCGGTTCTTCGATGCGCTCACACCGTCATCCAGGTATGTACCGGCGACCGTCCAGCCGCGGAGCTCTGCGAGACTGCGGGTGCGCTCGATCTGCCGCTCGGGACCGTCGCCCGTCCCGTCAGACTTCGATTGCCTCACGTAGAGGGCTGCCCGTTTGCTCATAGGTACGAACTTAACGTAACGTGGTCGAGTTCCGCTTCAACGTCTGAGTTCCTCGACGTCGGCGCTTCCTTCCTGCGACGGCGCCTGATGTTTCGGTGGGCCATCGCAGGGAAGAGGCGCCCACAGGTCGGTACACGCCCGTCGCACTCCGGAAACACGCGGTGCGTATCCTCGGTTCTGGGAGAAGCTCCGAGACGAGGTGGAGTGGCATGTCGGTACCCGGGTATGAGGCGAGCGTGTGGGAGCGCTACGCGACCGAGCTCGATCTCGCCTTCGCCGACACGGTGACCCGCATCCGTGCCGTGCGTGCCGCGTATTTCGAGCACGACTTCGACATCGACCTGATCATCCGACTGAGCGGCTTCCCCGCCTGGCGGATCCGGCAAGCGGTCATGGACGGCCCGCTGCCGACGGACTGAGCCCGACGGATCGGTCGCGCACGGTCGTGGTCGGCTCGGGAACCGGGCCGGCATCGACGTTTGCTACCGTCGATGGGGCGCTCCGCCCCACGCGTCGACCGCACTCCGCCCCGCCCGAGAGGACTCACCCCCCCATGACCGATACGCAGACTCTCGAGAACGCCGGCCGTCGGGTGGAGTACGCCGTGGAGGGCGACGGCCCGGTCGGGCTGGTGCTGATCCCGGATGCCGGGCTCGACTCCGCTGCGCTCGCCGTGGTCGGGCATTACCTCGCTGAGGAGGCGGGCTTCCACGTCGTGCGCGTGGGGACGGCGAAGGACGCCTCGCCCGCGGAGCGCGCCGAAGACGTCCTCGCGGTGATCGACCGGGTGGGACTCGAACACACCTGGATCGGCGGTCACGCCTCGGGCGGCACTGTTGCGCGGGTGTTCGCCGCCGCGCACGTCGACCGCGTGAACGGACTGCTGCTGCTCGGCGTCGAAGAGACCGACGTCGCCCTGGCCCCGACGATCCCCGTCCTCATCGTGCAGGGGACGGACGACGAGAGCACCCCTCCCGAGAACGGCGAGCGGCTGCAGTCGACGGCGCCCGAGCGCGCGAGCATCAAGACGATCAGCGGGGCGGGTCACCTGTTCCCCATGACTCACCCGATCGCCACCGCCGTCATCATCGAGGAGTACCTCGACTGGGACTGACGCTCCCGCGATCAGTGCCCGGCGGCGAGTTCATCCAGAACGTGACGGGCGAGTGCGCGCTGCGCCCGTTGCTCGTTCGTGAGCATGATCAGGGCCTTCCACACCGCCCATCCGCGTCCACGGGCCCAAGTGGCCTCATCGACGGCGAGCTCGGCCATGAACGCGGCGCGGGCTCGACCCTGGAACCGGGTCCACACCATCACGGTGTCGCATGAGGGGTCGCCGGCGCCGGCGCATCCGAAGTCGATCACGGCGGCCAGCCCTCCGTCAGTGACCAGAAGGTTGCCTGCCGCGACGTCCCCGTGGAACCACACCGGTCTGCCGGTGAACGGCGCACCGAGGGCGTCCCGCCAGAGCCCCGCGGCTCGGTCGCGCTCCGCGCCGTGCACACGATCAAGGAGGGCCTGCATCTCGTCGTCGTAATGCTGCAGGGGACCGCCACGGAACGCGCTGTGCGGACCCGGCGCCGGAGCGCCGTCGGCGTCGGCGGCGCGCAGCGCGCGGAGGAAGCCGGCGAGCGCGATCGCGATACCCCTCTCGTCCTCGACTCGTCCGACGGACAACGGCCGACCATCGATCCACCCGTACACCGACCACGGAGCCGGGAACCCATCGGTGGCGGCGCCGATCCCGCGCAGAGCTGGGATGGGCAGCGGGAGGGCCGGTCCGAGCCGCGGCAGCCACTCCTGCTCCTTCGCCACCTGGGGGACGTAGCCCGGTGCGCTGGGCAGTCGCACCACGAGCTCCCCGCCGAGCCGGAACATCCGGTGGTCGTTGCCGCCGTTGCGGACCGGTCGCAGCGACAGATGCGCCCACTCCGGGAACTGATCCCGGATCAGGGCCGCGACGAAGGCGGCGTCGATCCGGGACGCGTCGACGCGTGTCGGGGGAGCCACCGCCTAACGGCCTTGGCGCTTCTTATAGGGCTTGGGCTGCCCCTTCACGACGGGCGCGCGACCCTTCCCCTTCGAGGCCTTCGCCTTGCCACCGGCGGGAGCGGATGCCGCTCCCGCTGCCGGAGCAGCCGCGATGCGCTCCCGCGCTTCGGTCACAAGGAGGGCGCCGGCCGGGCTCAGACGCGTCGGCTGGGCGTGCGGCACGAACAGCGGCTGACCGGTTTCCTGCTCCAGTCGATCGATCGACGAGTACAGCGCCGGCAGCGGGATCCCCAGGGTCTCTGCGGCGCGCGGGAAGTGCAGCACGTCCGCGGCGACGACGAAGCGGCGCAGGTCGGTGATCTTCATGGCATCCTTCCGCTGTCGGCGCCGATCGAGGCGGTCGACTGCCCAGCATAGGCCGAGCCCTGCTCGACCACCCGCCCCATCGCGTAGCGTCGGCCCATGACCACGCGCCTGCTGCTGATCTCCGACACGCACATCCCCGGGCGTGCCCGAGCGCTGCCGAGCGCGCTCCTGCGCGCTGCCGACGCGGCCGATCTGATCATCCACGCGGGCGACTGGGTGGCGGCATCCGTGCTCGATGAGCTGACCGACCACGGCGAGGTACTCGGCGTGTTCGGCAACAACGACGGCCCTGACCTGCGGTCGCGTCTGCCCGAGATCGCCCACCGCGAGATCGAGGGGCTGCGGTTCGCCGTGGTCCACGAAACGGGGCCGAAGACAGGTCGCGAGATGCGGATGGAAGCGGCGCACCCGGACGTCGACGTGCTGGTCTTCGGACACAGCCACATCCCGTGGGACACGGTGTCCGCTCGCGGGATGCGGCTGCTCAATCCCGGCTCACCGACCGATCGGCGCCGCCAACCCGTGTGCTCGATGATGAGGGTCCTCGTCGCCGACCGGGCGGTGAGGAGCGTCGAACTCGTCGCGCTCTGATGCGACCGGAGGGCTCACACTGCGCGGGCCATCACAAACCCCTGCGGAAGCCTCTCCTCGCGTCGCGGGCCTCGATCCATCCGCACCTCGACGACGAATCGCGCAGCGGTCAAGGCCGAGCTGACCGCGGCTGTGTCGTGCAGATACGCGTGCAGTTCGATGTCATGACCGTAGGCGCCCGAACGGCGACGTTCCCCGAATCCTGACTGGAACCCGAGGAGAACGAGACCCCCCGGACGCAGCACCCGCCGGAACTCGCTCAGGACCTCCGGGAGATCGGCGGGCGACGTGTGGATGACGGAGTACCACGCGAGGATGCCGTCCGCCGACTCGCCGGGGAGGGACATGCGCTGGAGAGGGGCTTCGACCAGCTCGACGTCGGGATGCGCGGCCCGCGCGTGGGCGAGCATCGCGGGCGAGAGGTCGACGCCGATGGGGCGGACGGAGGCCGAGAGCGAGCGCAGATGGCCGATCATCCGGCCCGTTCCGCATCCGGCGTCCACGATGTCCACGCGCTCGCCGTGCGCGAGCTGATCGACGAAGTCCGCGATGAGGGACAGCTCGAGCGCGCCCTCGAACCCGACGTCCGCCACGAGGAGGGCGTACGCGTCGGCGACCGTCTGGTAGAACGCCCGTGTCCGAGGAACATCCGACGCGACCATGTCATGACCGTATTCCCGAGGCGCGCTCCGCGCCGTAGGACCTCCGGCCCTGTCGTGCATTCCGTGCGCGACCGAGAGTGGGGGTGGATCGCCGACGATCGCTTTCCGGGAAGGAGTGCATGATGTCGACGACAGGCACGCTGCAATTCCTCGGGGCGGCGGACACGGTCACCGGGTCCCGCTATCTGATCGAGCACGGGTCTACGCGCGTTCTCGTGGACTGCGGACTGTTCCAGGGACTCAAAGTGCTCCGCGAACGCAACCGCGCGCCGTTTCCGGTGCCGCCCGCATCGATCGACGCCGTCGTCGTGACGCACGCGCACCTCGATCACACCGGATACCTGCCCGCCCTCGTCCGGGACGGATTCCGCGGGCGGATCCACGCGACCCCCGCCACGGCCGAACTGCTCGGCGTGCTGCTCCCCGACAGCGCGCACCTGCTCGAGGAGGAAGCCCGACACGCGGCATCCCACCACTGGTCGTCCCACGCTCACCCCGAGCCGCTCTACACGACCGCGGATGCCGAGCACGCGCTCGACCTCGTTCATCCGGTGGACTTCGGCCGGCCGACCCGCGTCGCGGACGGCGTGGAGGTGACGTTCACGCCGGCCGGGCACATCCTCGGTGCCGCCGGTGTGCACGCGGTCGTCGGCGCGGGAGCAGCTCGCACCTCCATCCACTTCAGCGGGGACCTGGGACGCGCAGCGGATCCGGTCATGCGTGGGCCCGCTCCGCTGGAACCCTGCGACGTCCTGGTCGTCGAATCCACGTACGGAGATCGCGCACACGCGGCGGTGGACGCCGCGGACGTGCTGGCCGACGTTATCGCGAGGACGACTCGCAAGGGCGGGGTCGTGATGATCCCGGCATTCGCGGTGGGGCGGACGGAGTCCGTGCTCCTGCAGCTCGCCGAGCTCCGACAGGCGGGCAGGCTTGCGGATGTTCCGATCTTCCTGAACAGCCCGATGGCGATCGAGGTCGCCGGCATCTACCACCGTCACCCGGACGAGCACCGGCTCGGTGCGGCCGAGATCGACCGGATGTACGGCCTCGCGACCCCCGTGCGCACGGTCGACGAGTCGAAGCTCCTGAACCTCCGCGGTGGCCCGATGGTCATCGTCTCCGCGAGCGGCATGCTCACGGGCGGCCGCATCCTGCACCACCTCAGCGCCTACGCGGATGATCCGCGCAACGCGATCGTGCTCACCGGATATCAGGCGGCGGGCACACGCGGCGCGGCTCTCCTGAACGGGGCGCAGACGCTGCGCATCTTCGGTCGGGACGTGCCCATCCGGGCGGAGGTCGTGCGTCTGGACAGCCTGTCGGCCCACGCCGACGCGGATGAGCTCATGGACTGGATGCGCCGAGTGCCCGTGCCACCGGCATCCGTCTATGTCACACACGGCGAGCCCAGTGCGGCCGACACTCTGCGGCGTCGCATCAAGCAGGAGTTGCACTGGAGCGCGCGGGTGCCCGAGCCCTTCGAGCGGGTCGGGCTGGTCACCTCGCCGCGCGTAACGAATTCGTAAAATCGGCAATTCCTTCGCGGTGATCTGGTCATGGAAAGCAACGTACTTTCTCTAGTCTCGGATCACACGTCCCCCGGATCGAGGAGAACGACCATCGACATCCCCGTCCCCGCACGACCCCTGCGCGAGGCGTACTTCGTCTCCGACAGCACCGGCATCACGGCGGAGACCCTGGGCTCGGCACTGCTGGCGAACTTCCCCGGCGTGCACTTCCGTCGGCACACGATCCCGTTCGTGGACACACCGGAAGGGGCTCGCAACGTCGTCCACGACCTGCACGAGGCGATCCGCAGCGGTGCGGATCCGATCGTGTTCGCCACGGTGAAGTCTCCCGAGATCATCGGCGAGCTCGCCGCCTCGGGTGCGGTCGTGATCGACCTCCTGGGCGGACATCTGCGCGAACTCGAAGCGGCACTCGGGAGCACGGCGTCGGAGCAGCTCGGGCAGTATCACGGCGTCGGCGACATCGAGCGCTACTTCGCCCGCATGCGTGCCGTCGAGTACGCGATCGAGCACGACGACGGACAGAGCATGCGGGCGCTCGACATCGCGGACGTCATCATCATCGCCCCCTCCCGGTGCGGCAAGACGCCTACGACGATGTACCTCGCCCTGCAGTACGGCCTGCTCGTCGCGAACTATCCCCTCACAGACGACGACTTCCCGTCCGACGGGCTTCCCGCCACCGTGGCTCCGTACGCGAACCGCTGCTTCGGGCTCACCACGACGCCGCTGCGCCTCAGTCAGGTGCGGCACGAGCGCCGGCCCAGCTCGACCTACGCGAGCCTCGCGCAGTGCACCCTCGAGCTGCGGCGCGCCGAGGACCTCTACCGCCGCAACCGCGTCCCGTTCCTGAACTCCTCGACCAAGTCGGTCGAGGAGATGTCCGCCGTGATCATGCAGTCCATGCGACTGCGCAGCTGAAACCCACACAACAGGAGAGTCACATGACGAACATCCTCTGGTTCACCGAGATGGGCATGAACGACGTGCACCAGGTCGGCGGCAAGAACGCCTCGCTCGGCGAGATGGTCTCCAACCTGTCGCACCTCGGTGTGAGCGTCCCGGGCGGCTTCGCCACGACCGCCGACGCGTACCGCGACTTCCTCGCCGCGGACGGGCTGTACGAGCGCATCAAAACGGTTGTCGAGGCGCTCGACGTCTCGGACGTCGCCGAGCTCGCGCGTGTCGGGGCGAACGTGCGCGAATGGATCGAACAGCAGCCGCTCCCGGCTCAGCTGGACGCCGACATCCGCGCCGCGTACGCGCACCTGATCGAGAACGATCCCGAGCCGGAGGCGGTGTCGTGGGCCGTGCGCTCGAGCGCGACCGCGGAGGACCTGCCCGACGCATCGTTCGCGGGGCAGCAGGAGACCTTCCTCAACATCAGCGGGATCGACAACATTCTGGCGGCGATCCGCAGCGTCTTCGCCTCGCTGTACAACGACCGCGCCATCGCCTACCGCGTGCACAACGGCTTCGACCACCACGATGTCGCCCTGTCCGCGGGCGTGCAGCGCATGGTCCGCTCGGACGTCGGAGCGTCGGGGGTCATGTTCACTGTCGACACCGAGTCCGGCTTCGACCGGGCGGTGTTCATCACGAGCTCGTACGGTCTCGGCGAAGCCGTCGTCCAGGGTGCGGTGAACCCCGACGAGTTCTACGCCTACAAGCCCGCCCTCCGCGCGCGCCGCCCTGCGATCCTCAAGCGCTCCGTGGGGGAGAAGGCCGTGAAGATGGTCTACGCCGACGGCACCCACGTCGGAGGGAGCACCGTCTTCGTGGACGTCCCGCAGAATGAGCGGGCGCTGTTCAGCATCACGGATGCCGAGGTCGAAGAGCTCGGACGCCAGGCGCTCACGATCGAGGAGCACTATGGCCGCCCGATGGACATCGAGTGGGGCAAGGACGGTGTGGACGGCAAGCTCTACATCCTGCAGGCGCGGCCCGAGACGGTCGTCTCGCGCGTGGACGGCAATGTCACCCGCCGGTTCGTGCTGGCCGAGCGCGGAACGGTGGCGACGGTCGGCCGGGCGATCGGGCAGAAGATCGGCGCCGGGCCGGTGCGTGTGATGCGCACGCTCGCGCAGATGGAGGAGTTCCGCACCGGAGACGTTCTGGTCGCCGACATGACAGACCCCGACTGGGAGCCCATCATGAAGCAGGCATCGGCGATCGTGACGAACCGCGGAGGACGGACGTGCCACGCGGCGATCATCGCGCGCGAGCTCGGCATCCCCGCGGTCGTCGGCACCGGCGATGCGACGATCTCGCTCCACGACGGGCAGGAGGTCACCGTCTCGTGCGCCGAGGGTGACAACGGCTTCGTCTACGAAGGGCTGCTGCCGTTCGAGGAGGTCGTCACCAAGCTCGACGACATGCCCGAGAGCCCGACGAAGATCATGCTGAACGTCGGCACGCCCGACCAGGCCTTCGCGTTCTCGAAGCTGCCGAACAAGGGCGTCGGCCTGGCCCGCCTGGAGTTCGTCATCAACCGGCAGATCGGCATCCACCCGCGTGCCCTGCTGGACTTCGACACGCTCGCGGCACCGTTGAGGGACGACATCGCGGAGCGCATCGCCGCGTACCCGTCGCCCCGCGAGTACTTCGTGCGGCGCGTGGCGGAGGGCGTCTCGATGATCGCCGCCGCCTTCGCGCCGGAACCGGTCATCGTCCGCCTCAGCGACTTCAAGTCGAACGAGTACGCCAACCTCGTCGGCGGGGATGTCTACGAACCGCACGAGGAGAACCCGATGCTCGGCTACCGCGGCGCCGCGCGGTACATCTCGGAGGACTTCCGCGCGTGCTTCGACATGGAGTGCGAGGCGCTGAAGTTCGTGCGCGACGAGATGGGGCTCACGAACGTCGAGATCATGGTGCCGTTCGTGCGGACCGTGGGGGAGGCGCACGCCGTGATCGAACTGCTGGGTGAAAACGGGCTTCGGCGGGGCGAGAACGGGCTGCGGGTCATCATGATGTGCGAGTTGCCCTCGAACGCCGTGCTCGCCGACGAATTCCTGCAGTACTTCGACGGCTTCTCGATCGGCTCGAACGACATGACGCAGCTGACCCTGGGACTGGACCGCGACTCGTCACTGGTCGCGGCGACATTCGACGAACGGGACCCGGCGGTGCTGAAGATGCTGTCGATGGCGATCGAGGCGTGTCTGCGGGCGGGCAAGTACGTCGGTATCTGCGGCCAGGGCCCGAGCGATCACCCGGATCTGGCGGAGTGGCTCGTGGGTCAGGGGATCGGATCGATGTCGCTGAACCCGGACACCGTCGTGGAGACGTGGCTGCGACTGGCCGGACCGCAGCGCGCCGCTGTCAACGCCTGAGTCGGCTGCGCGCCCGCGTGCGATCATGAGGCCATGCCGGAGTCGCCGGAGGTCGAAGAGCTCGCGTCGTTCCTGAACGAGCGCACGCGCGGACTGCGTGTGCGCTCGTTCGACGTGATGCTGCCGAAAGCCCTGAAGTCGCCGGTGGCGGGCGTCGAGGAGATCGTCGGATCGACCGTGACGGGGGTGACCCGTCACGCGAAGATGATCGATCTGGCGATGACGACGGATGCCGGTGCACCGCGGCACGTGATCGTGCACTTCGGGCACGACGGGTGGGTGCTCTGGCACGACAGCAGTCCCGAGGGTCGCTCGCGGGTGGGTGAGGCGACGCTCATGGCGCGTCTGCGCTTCGGATCCGATGCGGCTCCGGGGGAGGGTGTGGATTTGACGGATGCCGGGCAGTGGAAGTCACTGACGGTCCACATCGTCCCGCGTCCCGACGAGGTGCCGGCCGTCGCGAAGCTCGGACCGGATCCCCTCGCGGGCGAGGTGGACACGGCGACATTCGCCGCGTTGCTCGCGGGTCGGCGGAAGCAGATCAAAGCGCTCCTGCAGGATCAGACGGCGCTCGCCGGGATCGGCAACGCCTATTCCGACGAGATCCTGCACGCGGCGCGCGTGTCGCCCGTCGCGCATGCCGCGAACCTCACATCCGACGAGGTCGGTCGTCTGTACGCGGCGACCGTGCAGGTCCTCTCCGCCGCGCGGGATGCGCGCCGCGGTGTCGCGCCGGCCGATCTGAAGGCCGCGAAGCACGCGGCGTTGACGGTGCATCGCAAAGCGGGAAGGGCATGTCCCGTGTGCGGGGACGAGATCCGCACGTTCACGTTCTCCGGCGCCGCCGCTCAGTACTGCGCGACCTGCCAGACCGCGGGTGAGTCGCTCGGGTGAGCCCGGAGGACGACGAGGTGATTACGATGGAACCCATGACCGACCAGCAGCAGTCCGCGCCTGTGACCCTTCTCCCCGTCCTCGACGAGACGAAGAACCTCCTGGGTGGTCAGGCCTCCTCCTGCTGCGGTGGATCGGCCTGCGGCACCTCCGACTGACCCTCGGTCCGCAATCCGCGGCGCCCTCTGGCAGGCTTGTCGGGGAGGTCCGGGAATGACGGATGAGAAGATTCTGGGCACGACGCCTCGCGTGACGAGGATCCTCATGTCCGAGGAGGCGGTCTACGGGCTCATCCTCGTTTCGGGGATGATCGTGGTCAGCTACACGGCGACCGGGACGTCGCTCAGCGCGCTCGTGACGGTCATCGTGACCGTGCTGGTGTTCTTCGCCGCGCACGTGTACGCGGGGACGCTCGCGCGCCTCGCGGCCAGTGAGGGAAGGGCGACCCTCCCCGAAAGCCTGCGCGCGGCGGGACGTCACTCTCTGGGGATGCTGTTGATCTCGCTGCTGCCGATCGCGGTCCTGTTCCTCGGCGTCTCGCGTTTCATCGACGACGACTACGCCGTGTGGGCTGCGCTCTCTGTGGACGCGCTCGCGCTCGGCGTCCTCGGGTGGCTCGCGGTCGCGAAATGGACGAGCCACTTCTGGCTGCGGCTGGGCAGTGCCCTGACCACCGCCGCGTTCGGCGGAGTGATCATCCTGCTGAAGGCGTTCATCCACCACTGAGTGGCGTCCCGAAGCGCGGCGCGACAGGCAGCCGGGGTCAGTGCACCGGCGTCCCCGCCGGGGACGGCTGGTCCGCCGGCTTGCGGATGAGGAAGGCGCCGACGATGAGCGGAAGCGAGAGGATCGCCGCGATGCGGAACGCTGCGTGCGCGCCCTCCGCGCCGGCAGCGAACTCATCCAGTCCGGTACCGGCCGCCGCGGCGCCGACCGAGGCGAACACGGTCACCATGAGCGCGATCCCGGCGGCACCGGCCACCTGCTGCACCGTGCCGACGATCGCGGAGCCGTACGAGTAGAAGCGCGGCTGGAGCGACGCGAGCGACGCGGTGAACAGCGGCGTGAACGACAGGGCGAGGCCCACCGACAGGATGGTCTGCGCGACGGCGACCACCCAGACAGGCGTGTTCTGATCGAACGTCGTGAAGGTCCAGAGCAGCGCGCTGACCACGACGGCGCCCGGCACGAGCAGGACGCGCGTGCCGAAGCGGTCGTAGATGCGACCGATCACGGGTCCGGCGAAGCCCATCGCGAGGGCTCCGGGCAGGACGACGAGACCCGTCACGAGCGCCGAGACGTCGAGCACGGTCTGCATGTAGAGCGGGATGACGGTGATCGCACCGAAGAACGCGAGCGACATGACCGCCATCTGCGTGATCGCGAGACTGAAGTTCAGCGAGCGGAAGACGCGGAGGTCCAGAAGTGCGCGGTCTCTGCGCTGCAGGCGCACCTGCCGCCAGATGAACAGCGCCAGGGCGACGCCGCCGATGGCGAACGATGCGATCAGGGTGGTCGTCGACATCGCGGCGGCGGATGCGGCATCCGCCCCGCTTCCGCCGTGGCCGCCTCCGCCGATCTTGCTGAGACCGAAGACGAGACCGCCGAAACCGAGAGCGGACAGGATCACCGAGAGCACATCGATCGGTGCGTCCGACGTCTCGCCGAGGTTGTGGATCCACCGCGCACCCACCGCGAGGGCGAGCAGCGCGAGCGGCAGGATGATGCCGAAGATCCAGCGCCAGCCGACGGTGTCCAGCAGCAGGCCGGACATGCTCGGGCCGATCGCCGGTGCCAGTGAGATCACGACGCTGACCCGACCCATCATGCGGCCGCGGATCTGCGGCGGCACGGTGTTCATGATCGTCGTCATCAGCAGCGGCATCATGATCGCCGTGCCGGAGGCCTGTACGACGCGTGCCACGACCAGGAGGGGGAAGCCGGGGGAGACGAACGCGATCAGGGTGCCGAGCGAGAACAGGCTCATGGCGGCGATGAACATCGCCCGCGTCGTGAATCTCTGCAGGAGGAAGCCCGAGATCGGGATCACGACCGCCATCGTGAGCATGAAGGCCGTGGTCAGCCACTGCGCGGCGACCGCCGTGATGTCGAGATCATCGATGAGGTGCGGGATCGCGACACCCATGGTCGTCTCGTTCAGGATCGCGACGAACGCGGCACCGAGCAGGAGCCAGATGACCCGGCTATCCGAGCGGCTGAGCGTCGGGGCCGCGCCGTCGGACACACGGACGCTCCCGGTCTGCGGCGTCACGTCGGTCGTTGCCATGGGCGTCTCCTCGGGGGTCGGCGTGCACGAGCACCGTCCCGTAGGCGGGTCACACGAAATACAACAAGCCCTCACGATAACGGCCGGGTCGGACACCGCATTCCCCGATCGCGTGGAAACATTCGCACATGGCTGTGAATCCCGTCCGTCTGGCGGCGCTCTCCCGATCCCTCGTGGCCGCCGTCATCGGCGTGATCGGGGGGCTGACGGCCGCCCCGTTCCTGGGCATCGCGGCGGGTCTGCTCGCCGGATGGTCCGGGTTCGCCGCCACGAACGTCGTGTGGCTGGCGATCCTGATCTGGCCGATGGATGCCGCGCAGACGCGCGCGCACGCCACCGGAGAGGATCCCGGCCGTTCCTTCGCCCGGCTCGTCGCCCTGGTCGGCAGCGTCGCGAGCCTCGGCGCGGTCGCGATCGTCCTGATCCAGACGCAGACCACATCGGAACTCGAGTCGTACCTGCTCGCGGCGATCGCCGTGGTCAGCGTCGCGAGCTCGTGGGCCCTCATCCAGGCCGACTACATGCTGCGCGTGGCCCATCTGTACTACGGCGCCCCGGGCGGCGGGATCGACTTCAATCAGCATGATGATCCGTCGTACACGGACTTCGCGTACTTCTCGCTCGGGATCGGCATGGGCTATCAGGTGGGCGACAGCGCGGTGCGGACGAACCAGATCCGTCGGCTCGTGATCGCCCAGTCCCTCCTGGCGTACCTGTTCGGCGCAGTCATCATCGGCACGGTCGTGAACCTCGTGATCGATCTCTCCTAGCGCGGTTCCGCCGTGAGCGTTCACGGCCCCGGGCGTCCGGGGCCGAAAGTAGGCTCGAGCCCATGAGCATGGGCGGGGGACACGGCGGCGGATTCCGCCCGGTCGACATCAGCGCCCAGAAGAAGCTGAACGCCCAGGCGCCGCGCATCCCGAATCTCGGGCGCCGGGTGGTCGCCCTGTTCCGCCCCTACACCGGTCGCCTGATCGTGACGGCTGTGCTCGTGATCGCCGGCGCCGCGATCGCCGTCGTCCCCGCCCTGATCGTGCAGCAGATCTTCGACGAGGCGCTCTTCCCGCCGGGTGGCGCGGGCCCCGACCAGGCGCTCCTGTGGCGTCTCGTGCTCATCATGATCGGCCTGTTCGTGCTGTCCGCCGCTCTCGGGGTCCTGCAGACCTGGTTCACCTCCACGATCGGCAACCGGATCACCGGCGACCTCCGGGTCCAGCTCTTCGATCACTTGCAGGCGATGGAGCTCGGCTTCTTCACGCGGACGAAGACCGGTGTGATCCAGTCCCGGCTGCAGAACGACGTCGGCGCGGTCTCCGGCGTGCTCACGAGCACGTTCACCAGCATCCTCGGCAACGTCGTGACGGTCATCGCCTCCCTGGTGGCGATGATCATCATCGACTGGCGCCTGACGATCATCGCCGTGGTGATGATGCCGTTCCTCGTGATCGTGCAGCGCAGGGTCGGCCAGGTGCGCGCGCGCATCGCGGGCGAGACGCAGGAGTCGCTCTCGGAGCTGACGGCGATCACGCAGGAGACACTGAGCGTGTCCGGCATCCTGCTGTCGAAGTCGTTCAACCGTCAGCGCACCGAGTCCGCGCGGTACGGAGCCGAGAACGTCAATCAGGTGCGTCTGCAGGTTCGGCGCGCCATGAGCGGCCAGGGATTCTTCGCGGTCGTGCAGGTGCTCATGGCGAGCGTGCCGGCGATCATCTACCTCGTGGCCGGGTACCTCATCACCGGCGGCAGCGACGTCATCACCGCGGGCACGATCGTGGCGTTCACGACGGTGCAGGCGCGGCTGCTGATGCCGCTCATGGGTCTCATGCGCGTCTCGCTGGACGTGCAGACCTCTGCGGCGATCTTCGCGCGGATCTTCGAGTTCCTCGACCTCGTGCCCGCGATCAGCGACGCGCCTGGCGCGATCCCGGTGCGGGCGGCCCCGGGTCCGGTGGGCCGGGTGGAGTTCCGCGACGTCGTGTTCGCGTATCCGGATGCGGCTGCGCAGGCGCGACCGACCCTGCAGGGCGTGTCCTTCACCGCCGAGCCGGGCCAGCACGTCGCCTTCGTCGGACCCTCGGGGGCGGGCAAGACGACAGTTCTGTATCTGACGCCGCGCATGTACGAAGCGACGGGTGGGGCCGTGCTGTTCGCCGGTGCCGATGTGCGGGCGCTCACGCAGGAGTCGATCATCGACCACGTCGGCATCGTTTCGCAGGAGACCTACCTCTTCCACGCGACGATCCGGGAGAACCTCCTGTACGCGAAACCGGACGCGACGCAGGAAGACCTCGAGGAGGCCTGCCGCGCAGCGAACATCCACCACATCATCAGCGGGTTCGAGCACGGTTACGACACGATCGTGGGCGAGCGCGGGTACCGACTGTCCGGGGGAGAAAAGCAGCGGATCGCGATCGCGCGGGTCCTGCTGAAGGACCCGCCCGTCCTGTTGCTCGACGAGGCCACCTCGGCCCTGGACACCGTCTCCGAGCGCGTCGTGCAGGAAGCCCTCGATGCGGCCGCGCGGGGCAGGACCACCCTGTCGATCGCCCACCGGCTCTCGACGGTCATCGGGGCCGACGTGATCCACGTGGTCGACGCCGGGCGGATCGTGGAGTCGGGGACCCACGCGTCGCTGCTGGCGGAGGGCGGCCTCTACGCCGAGCTCGCGGCCCAGCAGCTCGCGGCATCCCGGATCCTCGAGATCGAGGCCGACGACGAGCCGGCGCCGCGGCCCGCGCGAAGAGCGGATCGTGCGCCGGACGACCCGGCGACCCTGCCGGCGGACGATCCGGCGGCGGTGCTCACCGGCTCGCTGGCGTTGCCCGAGGCCTGAGCGGGGGCCTCACCAGAGGCGGGCGGCGGAGACGGCGGCGTTCGCCGCGTCGTCCAGGCCCGATGTGGACGCGGCGCCCCGATCCCAGATCTCCCGGGTGAACGCCCCGAGCGTGCGACGGTACGCGGGATCGGGGTGCGCGCGCGCGAGTTCGACGAGGCGCGGGATGTCCATCCGCAGGATCTGCCCGACGCGGGCACGCGCGGCGCGCGGGTGCCCGGTGTCCTCCAGGACGCGGAGGCCGGCATCCATCGCGTCCAGGCAATCGCGCAGCACGTCGAGCTGCGCCTCCCGTTGGGTGATCGAGGACCCGTCCGGACGCACCCGCCAGTGCACGAGGACGTCAGGGATCGTGTCGAAGCGTCGCGCCCGAGCGTACATCTGCTGCGCCACGAGCTGATCCTCGTAGAGCCTGCCCTCGGGGAAGCGCAGGTGAGCGCGGTGCCAGAACTCGGTCCGGCTGATCTTCGACCACGCCACGACGTTGGCCGTCGCCTCGGGGTGGTCTTCGATCGTGGTGGCCAGGCGCTCGGGTGCCGTCGCGGCTGCGACCCAAGGCTGAACGGGACCGGGCGTATAACCTCCGTGGCCATCAGGGCGCAGGCGCACGTACGCGCCGAGCGCGAAATCGCTGCCGGTCCGCTCCAGGACACCGAGGAGCCGCTCGAGCGCGGAGGGGATCAGCACGTCGTCGGCGTCGAGGAACCCGAGGTACGGCGTCTGTACGAGGTCGAGAGCGCGGTTGCGGGCCGCGCCGAGACCCCCGCGTGCGGGCGCGCGGACGACGCGGAAACGCGGATCCTGCGCGGCGGCGCGGTCGAAGATGTCCGCGGTGGCATCCGAGGAGGCGTCATCGACGAGGATCGCCGACCAGTCCGCGCGGGTCTGCGCCCGGAGCGAGTCCAGTGCGGCGTCAGCGTAGTCCGCGACGTCGAAACCCGGGACGATGACCGTGACCGCCGGCCCGGTGGAAGTGCTCACGCGCCCGATTGTACGGCGGCGACCGAGGCCTGGACGGCCCGCGTCAGCTCGCCGGGGTCGACCCGGGTGTCGTGCCCGAACGTGAAGCGGACGGCGGTCTGGGCGAGCTCGGCGGGAATGCCCATCGCGACGAGCACGTGCGAGGGTTCGTCGCTTCCGGCCGCACACGCCGATCCGCTGGAAGAGACCACGCCCCGCCGCTCGAGCTCGAGAAGCACGGCCTCACCGCTCGTCCTGGCGAACGTGAAACTCGCGGTCCCGGGAAGCCGGTGCACCCGGTCGCCCGTCAGGGTCGCCGTCGTGACGCCGGCGAGAACGCCGCCGATGAACGCGTCCCGCACACCGCTCACGCGAAGAGCGGATGCCGCCCGGTCGGCTTCGGCCAGTTCCAACGCGGTGGCAAGGCCCACGGCCCCGGCGACGTTCTCGGTTCCGCTGCGCCGGCCGCGCTCCTGCCCGCCGCCGTGCAGGACCGGCTCGATCGGGATGCGGCCGCGGACGGCGAGGAGACCCATTCCCTTCGGGGCTCCGAGCTTGTGCCCGGCGAGCGAGATCGCGTCGACGCCGAGCGCCGCGGCATCCAGCGGCAGCCACCCCGCGGCCTGCACCGCATCGATGTGCACGGGGACGCCCCGCGCGTGCGCGGCGGCAGCGATCGCCGCGACGTCCTGGACGGTGCCCACCTCGTTGTTCGCGTACCCCACGCTCACCAATGCGGTGTCCTCCCGGAGCGCGGCCGCGACATCGCCGGGGTCGATCCGCGCATCACCGTCCACCGGCAGACGGCTGACGGAGAAGCCGTGGATGCGCGCGAGATAGTCGACCGACTCGAGGATCGACTCGTGCTCGATCGCACTCGTGATGACGTGGCTCGCTCCGCGGCGGGCGTGCGCGGCGATCGCGATCCCCTTGACGGCCAGGTTGTTCGCCTCGGTGCCGCCCGAGGTGAAGACGATGTCACCCGCCCGCATTCCCAGGATGCGCGCGACCCGGGCGCGGGCGTCGGCCAGAGCGCCCGCGGCCGCCTCACCGACCGTGTGGTGGCTCGAGGGGTTCCCGTACCAGCGGGTCAGGAACGGCATCATCGCCTCGAGCACCTCCGGCCGCACCGGGGTGGTGGCCGCGTTGTCGAGGTACAGCATGCTCACGAGAGGCGAACGTCCAGCGCGAGGTCGAGGGCGCGCGCGGAATGCGTGAGTGCACCGACGGAGATGACGTCCACGCCGGTCTCCGCGATCGCGCGCACGGTCTCCAGGGACACGCCGCCGGAGGCCTCCACGATGACCCTGCCGCCGATCTGCTCGACGCCGCGGCGCAGATCCTCGAGCGAGAAGTTGTCGAGCATGATCGTGCCCACGCCCGCGGCGAGCACGGGCTCGATCTGATCGAGGCGATCGACCTCCACCTCGACGTGCGTCGTGTGCGGCAGGCGCGCGATCGCACCCTGCAGCGCGGCGGTGACGGACATCCCGGTCCGGGTCAGGACGGCGAGGTGGTTGTCCTTCGCCATGACCGCGTCCGAGAGCGAGTAGCGGTGGTTGTGACCGCCGCCCGAGCGGACGGCGTGACGCTCGAAGGCCCGGAGTCCCGGTGTGGTCTTGCGGGTGTCGGCGATGCGCGCGCCGGTGTGGGCGACCTGAGCGACGTAGCTCGCCGTCAGCGTGGCGATGCCCGTCATGCGCTGCGCGAAGTTCAGTCCGACGCGCTCGGCGGTCAGCACTCCGCGTGACGGTCCGGTGACCACCGCGAGGACCGCACCGCGCTCGAACTCCGCGCCGTCCGCGATCGCGAGGTCCACCTGGATGGCCGGGTCGGTCAACGCGAACGCAGCGGCGAAGACCTCTCCGCCGCTGAAGACGCCGCGCTCCCGCGCGACGAGCTCGGCGACCGCGGTGGAGGCCTCCGGGATGAGCATCTCGCTCGTGATGTCGCCCCAGGGGGCGTCCTCCTCCAGGGCGGCGGAGACGGTGCGCTCGATCGTGGCGCGCGTGAGCATCAGCGGACCGCCTCGGTGGGCGCGGCAGAACTCCACGCATCGGGCGTGATGTCGGCCCCGATCGCGGCCGACGCGGCCGCATCCGACCGATTCCGTGGAGTTTCGTCAGGCTCCGCGCCGTCACGACGGAAGTGCGCGCCGACGGAGGCGGTGCGCGTCGCCGCTGCGGCGACGAGGTGCTGGGCGACCAGCAGCAGGTTCTCGTCCTCGAACTCGGCTTCGGCGGCGGGCGTCCGCTCCGTCGCGCGCCATGCCGCGAGGATCCTTGCCGCGCGGGCGAGGCCTTCGGCGTCCCGCACGAGTCCGGCGTCCTCCCACATGAGCCGCTGCAGGGCGGCCCGCGAGAACGGCGGGGCGTCCGCGGCAGGCGTCGCCTCGATCGGGTCGACCGGCGCGACCTGCAGAGCAGGCCACGCTCCGGATGCCGCATCCGCGGCGATCGCATCGCCCGCCCGGGCACCGAACACGGCCCCCTCCAGCAATGAGTTCGAGGCGAGGCGGTTCGCGCCGTGCACGCCCGTGCGCGCCACTTCGCCGACCGCGTAGAGCCCCGCGACGCTCGTGCGTCCGTCGAGGTCGGTCACGACCCCGCCCATCAGGTAGTGCGCCGCGGGCGTCACCGGTATCGGCTGCCGCGCCCAGTCGAGTCCGCGTTCGCGCACGGCCGCGTCGATCGTGGGGAACCGGCGCGCGAGGAATGCCGCCGTCTCCTCCGGAGTAGGTCGCAGATGAGTCGCATCCAGCAGCACGGGGCGCCCGTCCTGACGCTCCATCTGTCGTGCGATCGCGCGGGCGACGACGTCCCGAGGAGCGAGCTCACCGTCGGGGTGGGCATCGAATGCGAACCGGCGGCCCGATTCGTCGATCAGTGTCGCTCCTTCGCCGCGGACGGCTTCAGAGACCAGGAAGGACTCGCCGAGAGCGGAGCCACCACCCTCGAGCACCGTCGGGTGGAACTGGAAGAACTCGAGGTCGGCGACGGCAGCCCCAGCGCGCAGCGCGGCGGCGATCCCGTCGCCGGTCGCGACCGGCGGGTTCGTGGTGTGCGCGTACAGCTCGCCCGCGCCGCCGGTGGCGAGGACGACGGCATCCGCGTGGATGCTCTCGCGGACCCCGCGCACGACGGATCGATCGGTCGACGCCGGCACATCGCCGACGAGCAGCTCCACGCCCGCCACGCGTCCGTCGGAGACGATGAGATCGATCAGGAAGGCATGCTCGATCACCCGCACCTCGCTCGCGCGCAGGCGCGCCACGAGCGCCTTCTCGATCGCCGTGCCGGTCGCATCCCCGCCGGAGTGCAGGATGCGCGGGTACGAATGCGCCGCCTCCAGACCCTTCACGAACGCGCCGTCCTCGCCGCGGTCGAACGCGACGCCGATGTCGATGAGCTCGCGGATGCGGGCGGGACCCTCGTCGACGAGGACGCGGACAGCCTCGGGATCGCTCAGTCCGGCCCCCGCGGTGAGCGTGTCGCGGATGTGGTCCTCGGCGCGGTCGTCGTCGAACATGACCCCCGCGATGCCGCCCTGCGCGTACCTGGTGTTGGCGTGCTCCAGGACGTCCTTCGTGACCAGGGTCACCTGCACGCCGTGCTGGACGGCGTGCAGGGCCACCGTGAGCCCGGCGATGCCGGAGCCCACCACGACCGCGTGCAGCGGCCCGCTCACGACGCGTTCTCCCACGCGGCGGCGGGCGCGGCCGGAGGCTTGGCGGCCAGCATCCGCTCGAGCGCGACCCGCGCGGGGTCGGCGACGTCCTGCGGCACGGTGATGCGGTTGCGCACCTCCCCGGCGACGAGCCCTTCGAGCACCCAGGCGAGGTACCCGGGGTGGATGCGGTACATCGTCGAGCACGGGCAGACCACGGGGTCCAGGCAGAAGATCGTGTGCTGCGGATTCGCGGCGGCGAGACGCTGCACGAGGTTCACCTCGGTGCCGATCGCGAACGTCGTCGGCTCGGATGCCGCTTCGATCGCGCGGCGGATGTAGTCGGTGGAGCCGGACTCGTCGGCGGCGTCGACGACGGCCATCGGGCATTCCGGATGCACGATCACCCGCACGCCCGGGTGCGCCGCGCGGGCGGTGTCGATCTGATCCACGGTGAAGCGCCGGTGCACCGAGCAGAACCCGTGCCACAGGATCACGCGCGCGTCCTCGATCTCCGCCTCCGTGGCTCCGCCGAGCGGCTTGCGCGGGTTCCACATCGGCATGTGCTCCAGAGGCACTCCCATCGCCTTGGCGGTGTTCCGGCCGAGATGCTGGTCGGGGAAGAAGAGCACGCGGCGCCCGCGGGCGAACGCCCACTCCAGAACCGTCTGGGCGTTGGAGGACGTGCACACGATTCCGCCGTGGCGACCGACGAAGCCCTTGATCGCGGCCGAGGAGTTCATGTACGTCACCGGGATGACCGGAACGAGTCCGTCGGCGTCAGGGGCATCCATATCGCCGTAGATCTCGGCCAGCTGCTCCCAGCACTCCTCCACCTGGTCGATGTCCGCCATGTCCGCCATCGAGCAGCCGGCGGCCAGGTTCGGCAGGATCACGGACTGCTCCGGGCGCGAGAGGAGGTCTGCGGTCTCGGCCATGAAGTGCACGCCGCAGAACACGATGGCCTCGGCATCCGGGTGTTCGAGTGCCGCATTCGCGAGCTGGAAGGAGTCTCCGACGTAGTCCGCATGCCGGATGACCTCCTCGCGCTGATAGAAGTGCCCGAGGATCACGACGCGGTCGCCGAGGATCGTCTTCGCGGCGATGATGCGCGCATCGAGCTCTTCCGGGCTCGCCTCGCGGTACGACGCCGGAAGCTCACCCTGCCGTGGCGCGCCCACCGGGATCACGTCGCCCATCGACGACCCCGGGCCGTAACCGGGGCGCGCGTCGAACGTCCAGGGTCCGGCGGCGAGGTCCGTGTTGCAGGTCTCGGCCGTGGAGGCTCCGGCGACGATCGCCTGGATCTCGTGGTCGACCGACGGGTCCACGGGAGGGAGGGTGAGGGACATGGCGGACTCGATTCGATCTGGGCGGGTTCAGGGGCGGGCGATGAGGGGGCCGCGGTCGGCGAGCTCGACGTCCTGGTTGTAGCGGTACAGCCGAGCCGGTCGGTGGCTGCCCGTGCGGAAGCGGTCGGTCGGGATCAGGGTCTCGGAGTTGTCGACCTGACGGCGGAAGTTCGCCGGGTCCAGTCGGCGGCCGAGGATGGACTCGTACACCTCGCGGAGCTCCGCGAGCGTGAACTCGTCCGGTAGGAGGCCGTGCGCGATCCGGCTGTATCCCGCCTTGTTGCGCAGGCGCCACAGCGCGTAGTCGACGATCTCGGTGTGGTCGAACGCGAGCGGGGGCAGGTGCGCGGCATCCACCCAGGTCACGTTCTCGGCGTCGTACGCGGGGACGGCCTCGTGCGAGGGGATCTCGTCGGGACGCACCAGCGCCCAATAGACGATTGAGATCACGCGCGTGGGGGAGCGGTCGACCGCGCCGAACGCGTAGAGCTGCTCGAGGTAGCTGGGGGCGATGCCGGTCGTCTCGGCGAGCGTCCGTGCGGCGGCGTCGTCCAGGCTCTCGTCCTGGTCGAGCCATCCACCCGGGAGGGCCCACAGGCCCTCGTAAGGATCACGCGTGCGCCGAACGAGCGGGAGGGCGATGACGGGATTCTCCTGTGCGGGATCGCGGCGGAGCGTGAAGATCACGGTCGACACGGCGACACGCGTCACGTCGCTGCTCTGCTCGGACGGCGCAGCGAGGACGACTGTTCGTGTCATGGTGACCATTACCTCCGGATGCGATCTTAGTGTCACTCTGACTCGAAGGGCAAATGGCGCGTCTTCGGCTCGCGCATAGCCGCCGCCCGTACGCTGAACCACCGGTGTGCGCGGATCACGGGAGGGGGAGGGATGCTGATCATCGACATCATCGCGATCGCCCTGCTGATCGTCGCTCTCGTGATCGGGCTGCAGCGCGGAATGTTCGCGAGCCTCGGCACCCTCATCGGCCTCGTGCTCGGCGGGCTCGCGGCGTATTGGCTCGCCCCGATCGTGAACGACGTCTGGCCGTGGCCGGACACGCGCGTCGTGGCCGTCGTCGCTCTCGTGATCCTGCTCGTCGTGGGTCTCTCCTTCGCGGGTGGCCTTGCGGGTGGCGCGATCCGCCGGGGCGTGGACCGCAGCGCGCCGCTGCGCGTGATCGACCGCATCCTCGGCGGAGCCCTCTCGGTCGTCGCGGCGGCCCTGGCCCTGACGATGGTGAGTGCGAGCATCGGAGGGACGGGGACACCAGGCGTCACCTCCGCGCTCGCGTCGTCCCAAGTGCTCCGCACGATCGAGGACCTCACGCCGCGCCCCGTCGCCGAGGCGCTCGCGCAGGCGCGCTCGGCCGTCGTGGACGACGCGCTGCCGATGCTCGGCGAACTGCTGGACCTGGATGTCCAGCCGACGGCCCCTCCGGTCGCGCTGGACGACCCCGTTCTCGCCGAAGCGGCGCAGTCCGTCGCGCGGGTCTCGGGTGTCGCTGCGGCGTGCGGCATGAGTGCGACCGGCTCCGGCTTCGCGGTGACTCCCGACCGCATCGTGACGAACGCCCATGTCGTGGCGGGGATGAGCACGGCTCTCGTCGAGCTGCCGGGCCGCACGGCGCTCGAGGGACGCATCGTCTACTTCGATCCGATCGACGACCTCGCCGTCGTCGCCGTCGACGGACTGGATGCGCGACCCCTCCCGGTCGTGACGCCGCTCGGACCCGGCACGGCCGCCGTCGTGCAGGGGTACCCCTGGGGTGGCCCCTTCGAAGCGGGAAACGCCGAGGTGCTCTCCAGCGGCGCGGTCCTCGTGCCCGACATCTACCGCGATTCGCAGGCACTGCGCGAGATCTACGGCCTCGCCGCCGAGATCGTCCCGGGCAACTCGGGTGGACCGCTGCTGACCGCGGCCGGCGAGGTGGCCGGCGTGGTGTTCGCCCGTGCGGAGAACGATCCGGAGCGCGGCTACGCGATGACCACGACCGAGCTGCAGCCGGTGCTCGCCGGTGCAGAGGGCTGGACGGACGCCGTCTCCACGGGGCGCTGCACGAGCTGAGGCCGCAACCCCCGCGTGTCGGAGGGGGCTCGGGCGCTATGCTGACAGGGCAAGTCAATACCGGCCACACAACCCGGGCGGGAGAGCCTCGACAGATCCTTGTCGGGCACCGAAGGAGCAAGCCTCCCCGCCAATCTCTCAGGTCACGCGTACCGTCCTGGTTCGGCCACTCTGGAAAGCGATCCTCGCGGATCCGCCGACGGTGAAAGTCCCGCATCCGTTCGTCTTCGGATGCCGCGATGAAACTCTCAGGCCCATGACAGAGGGGGAGTTCACAGGTGCCGTCCGGCGCCTGCCCGCCTGCGACCGGGGGAACTCATGACCCAGCCTCGATACACCGTCCTGCGTGAACGACACGAGAGCCTCGGTGCGTCGTTCACCGACTTCGGCGGGTGGGCCATGCCGGTCCGCTACAGCTCGGATCTCGCCGAGCACCACGCGGTGCGGACCGCGGCGGGCCTTTTCGACATCTCGCACATGGCCGAGTTCTTCGTCGACGGACCTGCGGCGGGCGAGTATCTCGATTACGCGCTCGCCGGCCGCCTCTCGACGATGCCCGTCGGCAAAGCGAAGTACTCCCTCGTCCTCGAACCGGGCGGCGGCATCATCGACGACGTGATCGTCTACCGTCTCGCGGAGGATCGCTTCCTGGTCGTGGCGAATGCCGGCAACCGCGAGCCGGTCGCGACCGCCCTCGCCGAGCGCGCGGCGGGCCGTGATGTGCGCGTGGACGACCAGACCGACGCCTACGCACTCATCGCGGTGCAGGGCCCGAACGCCCGAGCCGTGCTCGACGAGGTCGCGGTGACCGAGCTCGCGCATCCGCTCGATGAGCTGAAGTACTACGCGGCGGTCACGGCGACGTTCGAGGGCGCCCCGATGCTGATCGCGCGGACCGGCTACACCGGTGAGGACGGCTACGAACTGCTGATCCCGAACGATCGCGCGGAGCGGCTGTGGGACGCCCTGCTGAGGGTGGGCGCGGCGCACGGTCTGGTTCCTGCCGGTCTCGCCGCGCGCGACACCCTCCGGCTGGAGGCCGGGATGCCCCTGTACGGTCACGAGCTGTCGCGCGACATCGTGCCCGCGCAAGCCGGCCTCGGCCGTGCCGTCGCGCTCGACAAAGAGGACTTCGTCGGCGCCGCCGGCCTCGGTGTCGTCGTGGTTCCCGACGCACCGGTGCTCGTGGGCCTCGTCTCGGAGGGCAAGCGAGCGGGACGCGCGGGCTATGCCGTCACGGATGCCGACGCTCCGGTCGGCGAGATCACGAGCGGGGCGCTCAGCCCGACGCTCGGCCACCCGATCGCGATGGCATTCGTCCCGCAGTCCGTGAGCACCCCCGGTACGCAGCTGTTCATCGACGTGCGCGGGACGCGGATCCCGGCGACCGTCACCACCCTGCCCTTCTACAAGAGGAACGCATCATGACCGATCTCAACGCACTGAAGTACACCGCCGAGCACGAGTGGATCGCACTGGACGGCGACGTCGCGACCGTCGGCATCACGGACTACGCCGCCGACAAACTCGGCGATGTCGTCTTCGTCGAGCTCCCCGGGGTCGACACCGGTGTGTCCGCCGGTCAGGTCGTCGGAGAGATCGAGTCCACGAAGTCGGTCGGTGAGCTCTATGCGCCGCTGACCGGCGACGTCGTCGCCGTGAACGACGCGGCGGTGGACGACCCGTCGCTGGTCAACAGCGACCCTTTCGGTGAGGGCTGGCTCGTGAAGATCCGCGTCGACGCCTCGGCCCCGGCGGAACTGCTCGACCGCGAAGCCTACGTCGCGCTCACGGGCGGGCAGGAGTGAGCACCGCCCTCGACGCGCCCGGTCGCCCCGGCGACTTCGTCCGGCGTCACATCGGGACGGATGCCGCGGCGCAGGCACTCATGCTGAACGCGGTGGGGTACGACAGTGTCGACGCCCTCGTGCAGACCGCGGTGCCGGCATCCATCCACGTGCACCCCCGATCCACGAGCTCGATCCCGGCCGCCGCCACCGAAGCGGAGGCGCTCGCAGAGCTGCGCGAACTCGCCGCGCAGAACCGGGTCGCACGACCCATGATCGGGCTCGGCTACTACGACACGTTCACGCCGTCCGTGATCGCACGCAACGTCCTGGAGAATCCGTCCTGGTACACCGCGTACACGCCGTACCAGCCGGAGATCTCGCAGGGACGCCTGGAAGCGCTCATCAACTTCCAGACGATGGTGACCGACCTCACCGGTCTCGCGACGGCGAACGCATCGATGCTCGACGAGTCGACGGCGGTCGTGGAGGGCATGCTCGTGGCCCGGCGGGCCTCGAAGTCGGCATCGGACGTCTTCCTGGTCGACGCCGACGCGCTCCCGCAGACCAAGGCGCTCCTGCAGCACCGGGCGGAGGCGGTCGGGATCAGCATCCGGTTCCACGCGTTCGAGCAGTCCGCCGTCCCGGCTGATCTCGACGTCTTCGGCGCGTTCATCCAGTACCCGGGCGCGAGTGGGCGCGTGTGGGACCCGTCCGAGACCGTTGCGGCCGTCAAGACGCAGGGTGGCCTGGTCGTGATGGCCGCCGACCTGCTCGCCCTCACGCTCCTTCGCTCGCCCGGTGCCCTCGGCGCCGACGTCGCCGTCGGAACCACCCAGCGTTTCGGCGTCCCTCTCGGATTCGGCGGCCCGCACGCCGGCTACATGGCCGTGCGCACCGGGCTCGAGCGTCAGCTGCCGGGACGCCTCGTCGGGGTCTCGCAGGACGCGGCTGGACACCCCGCGTATCGTCTGTCGCTGCAGACGCGCGAGCAGCACATCCGCCGCGAGAAGGCGACGTCCAACATCTGCACCGCTCAAGTGCTGCTGGCCGTCATGGCGGCGATGTACGCCGTCTACCACGGCCCTGACGGGCTGCGCGCGATCGCGACCGATGTGGCGCAGAAGGCGGAGGCGCTCGCCGAGCGGCTGCGCTCGTACGGGCTGACGCTCGAATCCGATTCGTTCTTCGACACGCTGCGCGTGCACGTGCCGGGGTCAGCCCGCCGCGTGATCGAGCGCGCGCGCGAACGCGGATACCAGCTGTTCTGGGCGGACGACGCGACAGTCGGGGTCTCGGTGGACGAGACCACGAGCGCCGCAGACCTCGCCGCGGTGGCGTGGGCCTTCGGTCTTCCCGAGGCGGAGTTCGTCGGCGGCGGAGAGCAGGGCGACCGCGCGGTCCCGTGGGAAGCGGCATCCGCTCTCGCAGGCGTGTCCGCGGAGCTCATCCGTCGCGAGGACTACCTCACTCACCCGGTGTTCAACGTGCACCGCAGTGAGACGGCGATGATGCGCTACCTCAAGCAGCTGGCCGACCGCGACTACGCGCTGGATCGCGGCATGATCCCGCTCGGCTCGTGCACCATGAAGCTGAATGCGGCCACGGAGATGGCGGCCGTTTCGTGGCCGGAGTTCTCCCGCGTGCACCCTTTCGCTCCGGAGGCGGACGTGCGCGGGTACCTCGCGATGATCGAGCAGCTCGAGTCGTGGCTCGCGGAGGTCACGGGGTACGACGCGGTGTCGCTGCAGCCCAATGCGGGCTCCCAGGGAGAGCTCGCGGGGCTCCTCGCGATCCGCGGCTACCACCGGGCGAACGGCGACGTCGACCGCACGGTGTGCCTGATCCCGTCCTCCGCGCACGGCACGAACGCCGCCTCGGCGGTGCTGGCCGGCATGCAGGTGGTCGTGGTCGCGTGCGACGATGCGGGCAACGTCGATCTGGATGATCTCGGCGCGAAGATAGCGCTGCACGCGGATCGGCTCGCGGCGCTCATGATCACGTACCCGTCCACGCACGGCGTCTACGAGCACGAGGTGCTGGAGATCACCCAGGCCGTCCACGATGCCGGCGGGCAGGTCTACGTCGACGGCGCGAACCTGAATGCGCTGCTCGGCTTCGCGCGCTTCGGCGACCTCGGGGGCGACGTGTCGCACCTGAACCTGCACAAGACGTTCGCGATCCCGCACGGCGGCGGTGGGCCCGGTGTCGGACCGGTGGCCGCGAAGGCTCACCTCGCGCCGTATCTGCCCGGGCACCCGTTCTCGCAGCGCGCCGAGCACAGCGGGGGGCACGTGTTCGACGGTGGAGCGGTCTCGGGTGCGCCGCACGGATCGGCCGGCATCCTGCCGATCTCGTGGGCGTACGTGCGCATGATGGGATCACAGGGACTCCGCGACGCGACGGCGGCGGCTGTTCTCGCGGCGAACTACATCGCCGTGCGGCTCAAGGACCACTACCCGGTGCTGTACACCGGCGAAGGCGGTCTCGTCGCGCACGAGTGCATCCTCGACCTGCGGCCCCTGAAGGAGGAGACCGGCGTCTCGGTCGACGATGTCGCCAAGCGCCTGATCGACTACGGCTTCCACGCTCCGACCATGTCGTTCCCGGTCGCCGGAACCCTCATGGTCGAGCCGACGGAGTCCGAGGACCTCGGCGAGATCGAACGCTTCATCGAGGCGATGATCGCGATCCGCGCCGAGGCTCAGGCGGTCGCTGCCGGTGAATGGCCGGCATCCGACAACCCGCTCGTGAACGCGCCCCACACCGCGTCGTCGGTCATCGAGGGGGAGTGGACGCACCCGTACTCGCGCGAGCTCGCCGTGTACCCGGTGCACACGCTCGTGCGCACGAAGTACTGGCCGCCGGTGCGACGCATCGATCAGGCGTACGGCGACCGCAACCTGGTGTGCGCGTGCCCGCCGATCGAGGCGTTCGCCTGACCCGCGTCTCCCTTCGCTGAGACGACAACTGCACGTCGAAACTGTGGGTTCAGCCCATGGTTTCGACGTGCAGTTGTCGTTTCACGGTGAGGGCGGGGCGATCATCGGAGTGAGCGCGCGTCGAGGAGGGCGGTGAGGGAGTGCAGCTCCTGCGACGATTCCGGCCGACGCTGCGGCAAGCCGGCGCGCCGAAGGATGCTACGGAGCGGATCGACCCTGATGGCATCCGACCACCCCCAGTGGACGATGCGGCTCGCATGGCAGAGCAGGCGTCGATCCCGTTCCTTCTCCTTGCGGATCGCCTCAGCACCCGGCTGGAGACGGCCGTCGTATTTCAGCTCGCCGTCTGCCTCGCCGATGACACGCGCATGCTCCCACCACATGTCCGAGCGGTCGAGGAAGTCGCCCGTGCGGAATTCCCGTTGCAGGACCGGCTCGTCGAAACCGAGCCATTCGATGACGCCGCGGCTGATCGACTCCAGCGTCGTCTCAGCTGATGGCGATGCTCGGTGCAGCGGCCAGCGTGCGAGCCGCCTACCGCGCTTGCTGAGACGGCTCTCGTTCGTGGCGACGAGGACTTCGACGGATGCCGTCGGGTCTAGCCGAAGTGTCGCATCGGCGACAGACAGAGCGACGGCGGGATGGCGTGAACGGGCGATGTCGACGGTCGTGTCGATCAGCGACGTCACGAGCAGACCTCCGATCCGGACGATGTTGCGGTCCTGCGCCGTGGTGTGATGCCGTAATCCGCCCGAGAGCCGCGCATTCGCGTTCGGAAGGTCGAGGACATGCACGTCGCGGGGGTGCCCGAAAATCGGCGCACCCAGGAGCGCGGCGGCGGACTCGAGACAGAAGACCGCGTCCGGGTGGGTCATCGCCGTCGCATGCACCCGCGCTCGGTACTTCTCCCACGGTGGAAGCGCCGACCATGCCGAAGCGGGGGTCAGCACCCCGCGACGTACGCGGACGAGGCGACCATCAGCCACTTCGCGGTCAGCGTGGGCGACCGCGGCCGAGCGGATGAGCGGGATCGGAGAAGGAGCGAGCACGGGGTGGCCGGCATCCGCTTCGAGTGTGAGGACCATCCCCGCACTGTGGCGTCATCGTGGCCCTCACAGAGTCGGCTTCGGCCAGCCCGTGGACAACCGCGCCTCGCACAGAGCTGTGCAGGAGCCGATCCCACGTGCCGTGAGACGACAACTGCACGTCGAGACTGTGGTGTTCACCCGCACTCTCGACGTGCAGTTGTCGTCTCAGCGGAAAAGGGAAGGGGGTCAGGACGAGGACGAGGGGGACGGGGTCGGGGACGGGGCGGGGGCGAACACGTCGGGCCAGAGACCTGCCGCGAGCGGGTAGCCGACGAAGGCGACGATGTCCAGGAGCGTGTGGGCGACCACGAGGGGCATCACACGGCCCCACCGCCGGTAGCACCAGCCGAAGACCAGGCCCATGACGAAATTGCCGACGATCGCACCGACACCCTGGTAGGCGTGATAGGCACCGCGCAGTGCGGCCGTCGACAAGATGATCGCCCACCAGGACCAGCCCAGTCGCCGCAGCCGGTCGAACAGGTACGCGATGAAGATGACCTCTTCGGTCAGCCCCGCGCGCAACGCGGCGAGCACGAGCAGCGGCACCGTCCACCACGCGGCGTCCAGCGGCGAGGCGACGACCGCGACATTCAACCCCAGCACCCGCGATATCGCGTACAGGCCCAGCCCCGGCACGCCGATCGCGGCGGCGAGCAGGATGCCGCGCCCCAGGTCACCGCCGAACCGGGAGAAGTCCAGACCGATGCGGCGCAGCGCGTTCTGCCCGGGCTCCCAGAGGAGATAGACGACGAGCGCCACGAGGGCGAGCCCGAAGAACACGCCCAGGAACTGGTACAGGACGTTCCACAGGATCTCGGCATCCCGATTCGGATTCAGCTGCGTCTGCTGCTGCCCGATCGGGGTCGTGCGCAGCGACGCGCGCACGAGGGAGAGCACGGAGTACAGCGCGGACTGTCCGACGGTGACGGCCAGGACGATCCCGATCTCCCAGCGGAGCCGGGTCCGCGCCGCGGGATCAGTGACGAACCTCACATCGGAAGGGCCGCTCACCGTGCTCACCTTGTCAGATTGCCACATGTCGCGCGGGTTGAGTTAAGGCTCTGTAACGTTTTTGCGAGTCGTTATGAACAACAGGCGACGCGTGCTTATCGTTTCCCTTATCCGCGCCCCGGCAGATCTGTGCTGTCGCGTGCGCACAACCCTGCACAGGAGGAATCAGTGAGAATGAAGCGCATTTCGGCGGCGGTGGCTCTCACCGCAGTCGGCGCCCTCGTGATCTCAGGTTGCGCGGCCACCGAAGGTGGCGGCGACGACTCGGGTCTCGTCGAGGGATCGTCGATCACCGCCGCGTGGAACCAGCCGTTCTACTCGTACAACGGCAACACGTCGTTCGGTAACGCGACCGCGAACAACAACATCACGTATCTGACGCTTGACGGCTTCAACTACTACAACAACACCCCCGAGCTCGTGAAGAACACGTCGTTCGGCTCGTACGAGGTCGTCGAAGAGGACCCGCTGACGGTCAAGTACACCGTCGCGGACGGCGTGAACTGGTCGGACGGCACCCCCGTCGACGCGTCGGACCTCCTGCTCGAGTGGGCCGCGCTCTCGCGGGCCCTGGACACCCCGGACTTCGACCCGGCCGACTTCACCGACCCCGACACGGGTGAGTTCACCGACGCCTTCCCGACCGACGTCGTCTACTTCGACTCCGGCGCCACCCCCACCGCTGGCCTGGGCCTGGTCACCCAGACGCCCGAGATCGGTGACGACGGCAAGTCGATCACGATGGTCTACGACGCGCAGTTCGTCGACTGGGAGCTCTCCTTCCCGTCGCCGCTGCCCGCGCACGTCGTCGGCAAGAACGCCCTGGGTCTGGACGACAACGAAGAGGCCAAGCAGGCCGTCATCGACGCGATCCAGAACAAGGACGACGCGGCTCTGGCCCCGATCTCGTCCTTCTGGAACACGGGCTTCAACTTCACCGAGCTGCCGGATGACCCCGAGCTCTACCTGGCCACGGGTCCGTACGTGATCAGCGACTTCGTCGCCGACCAGTACGTCACCCTGACGGCGAACCCCGAGTACAAGGGCGACAACGCTCCGAACATCGAGGAGATCACGATCCGCTTCATCCCCGACCCGCTCGCAGCGGTTCAGGCGCTGGAGAACGGTGAAGTCGACATCATCTCCCCGCAGGCCACGGCCGACATCAAGACCGCTCTCGACGCGCTCGACGGCATCACGGTCCTGACCGGCGTCGAGGGCACGTACGAGCACCTCGACCTGCAGTTCGACCAGGGCAAGAACCCCGAGAACATCTTCTCGAACCCGAAGGTTCGTGAGGCGTTCCTCAAGACGGTTCCCCGCCAGGAGATCCTCGACAAGCTCATCGTCCCGATCGCCGGCGAGGACGCGCTCCTGCGCAGCTCGCAGATCTTCGTTCCGGGCGCCGAGGGCTACGACGAGTCCGTCGCGAACAACGGCTCGGAGGCGTTCGCGGACGTCGACATCGAGGGCGCGAAGGCGCTGCTGGCCGAGTCGGGCGTCACCGACACGTCGGTCTGCATCCTCTACGCGACCAACAACCCCCGCCGCGTGAACGAGTTCGCGCTCATCCAGGCGTCGGCCAACCAGGCCGGCTTCAACGTGACCGACTGTGGTTCGGACCAGTGGGGTGGCCTCCTCGGCACGCCGGGTGCGTACGACGCGTCGTTCTTCGGATGGCAGTCCACGAGCCTCGGCGTGACCAACTCGCTGCCGACGTTCCAGACCGGTGGTATCAACAACCTGAACTTCTACTCGAACGCTGAGGCCGACGCGATCGTCGAGCAGCTGAACGTGGAGTTCGACACCGACAAGCAGATCGAGCTCCAGCAGCAGCTGGACAAGATCCTGTGGGATGACTTCTACGGAGTCACCATCTTCCAGTTCCCCGGCGTCACCGCCTTCAGCGACCGTGTGGAGGGCATCGACCCGTCGATCCTCGCTCCCACGATCTTCTGGAACGCTTGGGACTGGGCAGTCACGGACAGCGGCTCTGACGAGGGCTGATCGCTGTAGCGGTCATCGCTGAGCTTCGGCTCCGCTGACCGCGGTGGGGTGCAGGTCCATCGGGCCTGCACCCCACCCGTTAGACTTCCCGCAGCGGTAGAGCGTGTGCCCGGTGATGACGCCGGCGCAGTCGTTCCCGCTGGATCATCGATTGGCAGGCGGCCACACCATGGCTTCATTCATCATCCGGCGATTGATCGCGTCGATCTTCGTGCTCTTCGCCGCAACGTTCCTGATGTACATCCTCACGACCTTCGCGGGCGATCCTCTCGAAGAACTGAGGCAGGGGAACGCCCCGAACAAGGCGGAGCTCATCGAAGCCCGCACCAAGCTCCTCAATCTCGACGTCCCCCCTCCGCTGCGCTACTTCCTCTGGCTCGGCGCTCTGTTCCGCGGGGACTTCGGGGTCAGCGTCCAGAACCAGCCGGTGAACATCCTGCTGGGCAACGCGATCACGTCGACGCTGACGCTGGTCACCACGGCCACGGTCGTCGCGATCATCCTGGGTCTCACGGTCGGCATCATCTCGGCCCTGCGCCAGTACAGCGGCTTCGACTACAGCGTCACGCTCATCTCGTTCCTGTTCTTCTCGCTGCCGATCTTCTGGGTCGCGGTTCTGCTGAAGCAGTACGGCGCGATCCAGCTGAACAACTGGCTCGCCGAGCCGACGATCGCGATACCCGTGATCATCGTCGTCTCGCTCATCGCCGGTGTGCTGTGGATGTCGCTCCTCGGCGGGAAGGCGAAGAAGAGATTCATCGTCTTCGGCATCGCCGCCGTCGCGACGGCCGCAGTGTTGATCTACCTCTCGGCGACGCAGTGGTTCGCCGACCCGAGCATCGGGATCGTGGTCTACAGCGCATCGGCGATCGGCATCGCCTTCGGCATCACCGCGATCTCCACGGGTCTGCGCAACCGCCGTGCGCTGTACGCGTCGCTCGTCGTCGCGGTCCTGGGCATCGCGCTGTACTTCCCGATGATCAACTACATCCTCAACGGCATGACGCTGTGGTTCTTCCTCCTGCTCATGGTGCTGGCGATCGTCGTGAGCGGACTGATCGGCTTCTTCATGGGCGGCGCAGACCGCGGCCCGGTCGTCCGCACGACGGCGATCGTCGGGTTCCTCACGGCCGCGCTGATCGCGCTGGACAAGTACATGTCGTACTGGGCGGTGTACGCGAACTCCAGTCGCGTGCGCGGCCGGCCGATCGCGACGGTCGGCGCCTCCACGCCCGGTCTCGGCGGGAACTTCTGGGTGCAGGGCATCGACCTGTACACCCATCTGCTCCTGCCGACGATCGCGATCATCCTGATCTCGTTCGCGGGCTACACGCGCTACTCGCGTGCCAGCCTGCTCGAGGTCATGAACCAGGACTACATCCGCACGGCCCGGGCCAAGGGCCTCACCCAGCGCACCGTCGTCGTCCGTCACGCCTTCCGCAACGCGCTGATCCCGATCACGACGATCATCGCGTTCGACGTGGGCGCGATCGTGGGCGGGGCGGTGGTCACCGAGACGGTCTTCGGCTGGACCGGCATGGGCCGTCTGTTCGTCGACGGCATCAACCACGTCGACCCCAATCCCGTGATGGCGTTCTTCGTCGTCACCGGCACGCTCGCCGTGCTCTTCAACCTCATCGCGGACCTGGTCTACGCGGCCCTGGACCCGAGAATCAAGGTGGGCTGACATGAACACCACAGTCACTCAAGAACCAGACGTCAACGACGCGGCCGCGGTCGCCGAGATCTCGATCGAGCAGAAGGAGACCGAAGGTCTCAGCCAGGGCCAGATCGTCCGGCGCCGGTTCTTCCGGCACCGCGGCGCGATGGTCGCGATGGTCGTGCTCATCTTCATCGTGGTCCTCGCCTTCACGTCTGTCGGAGTGGACCTCTGGGGATTCAAGATCCCCGGGTGGTGGACCTACTCCTGGACCCAGATCACGCCGAAGCTGAACAACGGCGTTCCAACGCTCAGCCTCTTCCCGCTGCAGTTCGGGGAGCACCCGTTCGGGCAGGACGAGGTCGGTCGCGACATCTTCGCGGTCGTGATGCGCGGGGCCCAGCAGTCCCTCATGGTGATGGTGATCGCCGGTGTCGTCGCCACCGTGATCGGCGTCGTCATCGGCGCGGTCGCCGGCTACTACGGCAAGGTGACCGACTCGGTCCTCATGCGCTTCACGGACATCGTCATCACGATCCCGCTCATCGTGATCGGTGCGGTGCTCGGGAAGACGTTCGGCAGCCTCGGCGCCGCCGTCCTCGGCGTCGTGATCGGCGTGTTCGCATGGACCACGATGGCCCGACTCGTCCGCGGAGAGTTCCTCTCGCTTCGCGAGCGTGAATTCGTGGATGCCGCGCGGGTGTCCGGCGCGCGGGACCGGCGCATCATCTTCCGCCACATCCTCCCCAACGCGGTCGGCGTGATCGTCGTGAACGCGACGCTCCTGATGGCGGGCGCGATCCTGCTCGAGTCGGCGCTGAGCTACCTCGGCTTCGGCGTGCAGCCGCCGGACACCTCGCTGGGCAAGATCGTCTCGGACAACCAGGCGGCTTTCTCCACGCGGCCCTGGCTGTTCTGGTGGCCCGGTATCTTCATCATCGCGATCGCCCTGTGCGTCAACTTCATCGGCGACGGGCTGCGCGACGCGTTCGACCCGCGTCAGAAGAAGATGCCCAGCGAACGCGCGATGCGCCGTGCCGGTCGTGCGAGCGGTCCTGTCGCGCCGATCCTGGACACCACCGAGCCGACCGGTCCGCAGAGTGTGACGGTCCCGATGGAGGCGGTCTATACCGGCGACGTCGTGAACTACCACGACCCGCGTCCGGAGAAGCCGGGCGATGCCCAGGACGAGCCCCTCAATCCGGAGCGGTGACGGTGACGCTGCTAGACCAGCAGGCCGATCGCCGTCGCGGCAGCCAGCACCGCGATCGCCGTGATCGTGCCGTAGTGCCACGTCACGGTCTGCGCCTCGGGGTCTTCGCCGCGGGCGAAGGCTCCGGCCGCGGACAAGGATTCCCAGTGTCCGCGGATCGCCTGCGCGAGATTGCCGGATGGCGTGCTGAGCGCGTCGCTCGGGCGCAGGCTCTCGTGCTCTCCGCGGGCGCTCGTCCCGACTCCTTCGAAATCCTTCGCCGAGAGTCCGAACGCGCGGTGACGTCCGGGAGCGGGTGTGGCCCACACCGGCACCTTGCCGCGCGAGGTGTGGATCGTCAGCGAGTAGCGGGTGTCGATCGCGCGGATCGCCGGCCAGGGGATGAAGAACGTGCGGAACACGTTCACGACGGTGACGCCGTGCTCCTGCATCCGCAGACTCGGACGCCAGAACAGCGCCCACGCGACGACGGCGACCAGGATGATCGGCCAGACGTAGCGGATCGCGGATGCCGCATCCCCCCAGAACAGCGCGATCACACCGAACGCGCACACCACCACGGTGCTGACAGCGAGCGTGCGGCCGAACGCCGGCCGGTACGAAACCTCCTGGAACGCCATGAACTCAAGCTTTGCAGATGGGACACATCGGAATGACTGACACGACGGGCATCGAGGCCGAGATCGCGGCGTCGCACAAGGCCCTCCCCGAGAAGATCCTCGAGGTCGACAACCTGGGCGTCGAGTTCTGGGTCGAGGGCGAGTTCTACCCGGCTGCGGTCGACATGAACTATGTCGTGCGCCGCGGCGAGGTCCTCGCGATCGTGGGCGAATCCGGCTCCGGCAAGAGCACGAGCTCGATGGCGCTCTTGGGCCTTCTTCCCGAGAACGCCCGTGTGACCGGGTCGATCAAGCTGCTGGGGCGTGAGCTGCGCGGCGTCGACGACGCGACGCTGCGGTCGCTCCGCGGCAACGAGATCGCGCCGATCTTCCAGGAGCCGATGACGGCGCTGAACCCGGTCTACACGATCGGCTTCCAGATCATGGAGGCGCTGCGTTCGCACGATCGCGGCATGGCGCCGTCCGTGGCCAAGGAGAAGGCGATCGAGCTGCTGCGTCTGGTCGAGATGCCGACGCCGGAGAAGTCCTTCAACAAGTACCCCCACCAGCTCTCCGGTGGTCAGCGCCAGCGCGCGATGATCGCGCAGTCGATCTCGTGCGACCCGCTGCTGCTGATCGCCGACGAGCCGACGACCGCTCTGGATGTCACGGTGCAGGCCGAGATCCTCGACCTGCTGCGCAACCTCCACAAGCGCCTGGACTCGGCGATCATCCTGATCACGCACGACATGGGCGTGGTCGCGGACCTCGCCGATCGCATCATGGTGATGAAGAGCGGTGTCGTCGTCGAGTCGGGAACCGTCGAGCAGATCTTCCACGATCCGCAGCACCCGTACACGCAGCAGCTGCTGGCTTCCGTTCCGCACCTCGGTCTCGGAGTCCTCGAGGAGTCCGAGGTCGAACAGGCCGAAGTCGCGAGCGACACGTCAACCGTCCCCGCGGTCGCCGCGATCCGCGAGCGCGCGACGGATGCCGCGGCCGAAGAGGTCGTCGAGACCCGCACTCCGGTCCTGTCGTTCGAGGATGTCGCGATCGACTATCCGAAGCGCGGGCGGGTGCCGGCGTTCCGGGCCGCCGAGCACATCGATCTGCAGATCTATCCCGGCGAGATCGTGGGTCTCGTGGGGGAGTCGGGATCGGGCAAGACCACCCTCGGTCGTGCCTCCATCGGGCTGCTGCCGATCGCGGAAGGCAAGCTCACCGCCGTCGGCACCGACATCTCGCACCCGTCGCGGAAGGATCTCTTCGCGATCCGTCGGCGCACCGGCATCGTGTTCCAGGACCCGGCGTCGTCGCTGAACCCGCGCATGCCGATCGGCCAGTCGATCGGCGAGCCGATCCTGCTGGCGGGAGAGGCGAAGGGCAAGGACCTCGACAAGCGGGTGGAGACGCTCCTCTCGCAGGTCGAACTGCCCCGTTCGTACCGCAACCGCTTCCCGCACGAGCTCTCGGGTGGTCAGCGACAGCGCGTCGGCATCGCCCGCGCCCTGGCGCTGGCCCCCGAGCTCCTGGTGGCCGACGAGCCCACGTCGGCGCTGGACGTCTCGGTTCAGGCCCGCTTCCTGGATCTGCTGCAGGAGCTGCAGCAGGAACTCCAGTTCGCATGCCTGTTCATCAGCCACGACCTGGCGGTCGTGGACATCCTCGCGCACCGCATCGCGGTGATGCACCTCGGCAAGCTCGTCGAGGTCGGCACGCGCGACGAGATCCTCCGCGGGGCCACCGATGCCTACACGCAGCGACTCATCGCCGCGGTGCCCGTGCCCAATCCCGAGGAGCAGCGCATCCGCCGCGAGGCTCGCGCGGAGCTGCTGGCGCGGACGGCTTCCGGCGCCTGAACGACGGCGGCCGCCGCGCCGCCGGAGGGACGCTCAGGAAGCGCCCGGTAGACTGGGGGATGCCCGGCTCCGGGCGCTTCCCCGTTCTGCAAGGATTTTCCATGGCGCGCGCCCTCCGTTCAGACCTCCGCAACGTCGCGATCGTCGCCCACGTCGACCACGGCAAGACGACGCTGGTCGACGCGATGCTCCGACAGACCGGCTCGTTCGGCGAGCACGCTCACGTCGAGGAGCGCGCGATGGACTCCAACGATCTCGAGCGCGAAAAGGGCATCACGATCCTCGCCAAGAACACGGCGATCACATACTCCGGCGTGCACGCGACCGACGGGCCCGTCACGATCAACGTGATCGACACTCCGGGCCACGCCGACTTCGGCGGCGAAGTCGAGCGCGGTCTGTCCATGGTCGACGGTGTCGTGCTGCTCGTCGACGCGAGCGAGGGCCCGCTGCCCCAGACGCGCTTCGTGCTGCGCAAGGCTCTCGAGGCCAAGCTTCCGGTGATCCTGCTGGTCAACAAGACCGACCGCCCGGATGCCCGCATCGCCGAGGTGGAGGAGGAGGCGCACGACCTGCTGCTGGGGCTCGCGTCCGATCTGCACGAGGACGTCCCCGACCTCGACGTGGATGCGCTGCTGGACGTGCCGGTCGTGTACGCGAGCGGCCGCGCGGGCGCGGCATCCCGGACCCGCCCCGAGAACGGCGCGCTCCCCGACAACGACGACCTCGAGCCGCTCTTCGAGGCGATCCTCGAGCACGTGCCCGCCCCGTCGTACGATGACGACGCGCCGCTGCAGGCGTGGGTCACGAACCTCGACTCGAGCCCCTTCCTCGGCCGCCTCGCTCTGCTGCGCGTGTTCAACGGCACGCTGAAGAAGGGCCAGACCGTCGCCTGGGTGCGCGCCGACGGAACCGTCAGCAACGCGCGCATCACGGAGCTTCTGAAGACGAGGGCGCTCGAGCGCTACCCCGCCGAGAGTGCCGGACCCGGTGACATCGTCGCGATCGCCGGCTTCGAGGACATCACGATCGGGGAGACGATCGCCGACCCCGAGGACGTCCGCCCGCTGCCGCAGATCCACGTCGACGACCCTGCGATCTCGATGACGATCGGCACGAACACGAGCCCGCTCGTGGGCAAGGTCAAGGGGCACAAGCTCACCGCGCGCATGGTGAAGGACCGTCTCGATCGTGAGCTCGTCGGAAACGTCTCGCTCAAGGTCGTCGACATCGGCCGGCCCGACGCGTGGGAGGTGCAGGGTCGCGGCGAGCTGGCTCTCGCGATCCTCGTTGAGAACATGCGCCGCGAGGGGTTCGAGCTGACCGTCGGCAAGCCGCAGGTGGTCACGAAGAAGGTCGACGGCAAGACGTACGAGCCGTTCGAGCACCTCACGATCGACGCCCCCGAGGAGTATCTCGGCGCGATCACGCAGCTGCTGGCTGCGCGCAAGGGCCGGATGGACAACATGACCAACCACGGCACCGGCTGGGTGCGCATGGAGTTCATCGTGCCGTCCCGTGGACTGATCGGCTTCCGCACCGAGTTCCTCACGACCACGCGCGGCACCGGCATCGCGAACGCGATCTCGCACGGCTACGAGCCGTGGGCAGGCCACATCGTGACGCGTCAGAACGGGTCGATCGTGGCGGACCGGTCCGGCGTCGTGACGCCGTTCGCGATCATCGCCCTGCAGGAGCGCATGTCGTTCTTCGTCCAGCCCACCCAGGAGGTGTACGAGGGCATGGTGATCGGTGAGAACTCGCGCGCCGATGACATGGATGTGAACATCACCAAGGAGAAGAAGCTCACCAACATGCGCTCGTCGACGTCGGACTCGTTCGAGTCGATGACGCCGCCGCGCCAGCTTTCGCTCGAGGAGAGCCTGGAGTTCGCGCGCGACGACGAATGCGTCGAGGTCACTCCGGAGATCGTGCGCATCCGCAAGGTGAACCTCGATGCGACCGAGCGCGCCCGCGCGACCTCGCGCCTGAAGCGCCAGGACGCCGGCGCCTGACCCTCTTCGGGCTCAGTCGGAGTCCGAGAGGAGCACGGCGCTCGTGTGCGGCTCGAGCGCCTCGAACACGTGCGGTGCGTCGCCCGGGTAGCGCAGATAGTCGCCCGGCATCAGTTCGAACGGCTCGCCGGTGGGACCCGCGACAGCGCGCCCGCTCACCACGACCAGGTGCTCCACTGTTCCGCGTGGGTGCGGTGCCGAATGGCGGGGTTCGCCGGGTTCGGCGCGCACGATGTACAGGTCGCGTCGCACTCGCGGACTGCCCGCACTGAGCAGCAGGGCCTCGTAGGGGGAGTCGGCCGAGCGGATGCCGGTGCTCTCACCCGCCCGCACCAGGCGTGGCCGAGGCGCGGTGTCTTCGACGAAGACCGAGAACGGCACCTCGAGCGCGGTCGCGATCGCCCAGAGCGTCTCCACGGACGGATTGGCCCCTCCCGCCTCCAACTGCGACACCGTGGCCTTCGACACTCCCGCGCGACGGGCGAGCTCCGCTGCGCTCACGTGCAATCGCTCGCGCTCACGTCGCATCGCGCGGGCGATGCGATCTCCCAGTTCATCCATCAGTTCATTCTGCTGCACTTTCGTTCGGTTTGACGAACGCAGATGTCACGACGCAAGATGGGGCAGTGCCATCGCCTCCTGCGCCCGCCGATGACGAGCGTTCCTCTCCGGACGAGGCGTCGGCCCGTGCGGCGATCCGGCAGGGGCTCGGTGTCGCCCTCGCGACCAGCGCGTACGGCGTCTCGTTCGGAGCGCTGGCGGTCGCTGCGGGTCTGGACATCTGGCAGACCGCTGTGCTGAGTCTCGTGATGTTCACGGGAGGATCGCAGTTCGCCTTCGTCGGTGTGATCGCGGCGGGCGGACTGCCGGCGGCACCGGCGGCGATCGCCTCGGCATCCCTCCTCGGAGTCCGCAACATCGCGTACGGCATGCGGATGTCGCCCGTCATCGGGACCGGGTTCTGGCGCCGCCTGGGCGCCGCCCAGTTCACGATCGACGAGTCGACCGCGGTCTCGCTCGCGCAGACCGACGCCCGCGCGCGCAAGCTCGGGTTCTGGGTGACGGGCGTCGCGATCTACATCGGCTGGAACATCTCCACCGTCGCCGGCGCGCTCCTGGGCGACGTCCTCGGAGATCCGAAGGCGTACGGATTGGATGCCGCGGCGGCGGCGGCGTTCCTCGCTCTGCTCTGGCCGCGCCTGAGGCGTCGGCAGCCCATCGCGGTCGGGGTCGCCGCCGCCGTCGTCGCGACGATCCTGACCCCGGCGCTCATGCCCGGCGTACCGGTCCTGATCGCCGCCGTGGTCGCGGTCATCGTCGGCTGGTTCGACTGGCTGGGCGGTGGGCGTCCGCCGGCGGATGAGCCCGGAGACGTTCCGGAGAGGATCGGACTGCCGTGACGGAGGCGATGTCATGACCCTGTGGCCGGCGATCCTGATCGCCTCGATCGTGTGCGTCGTGTGGAAGACGCTCGGCTACCTCATCCCGCAGCGATGGCTGGATGCACCGCGTCCGATGCGGATCGCCGATCTGCTGACGGTCGCCCTCCTCGCCGCTCTCGTGGCCGTCCAGACTCTCGGCGCCGGCCAGGCCGTCGTGATCGATGCGCGGGTCCCGGCGGTGCTCGTGGCCGCAGGGCTCCTGCTCCTGCGTGCGCCCTTCCTCGTCGTCGTCGCGGCGGCGGCTCTCGCGGCGGCGCTGCTGCGCCTGTGGGGATGGGCCTCGTGACGTTTCGCCGTCGCATAGGCTGTCCGGCGTGCAGTCTTCGCTTTCGCGGATCGCGACCTGGCTCGTCGCCTTCCTGGTGGGGGCGGTGTACGGTCTGGCCGGCACGATCGCCCACTCGTTCCGTCTCGGCTGGTTTCCGCTCGGCCTCGTCCTCGCCGTCATCGGCAGCGCCGCGCTCCTCGCGGCCGTCCGTCTGCTGACCGGCGATCGCTGGAGCGCACTGGCGGCGGGACTCGGGATGATCGCCGCGACGATCGCGTTCTCCGGCCGGGGCCCGGGTGGGTCGGTCATCGTCGCACAGACCGATCTCGCCGTCGTCTGGACCGTCGCGGTGCCGATCCTCGTCGTGATCGCCGTCGCCTGGCCGAGCAGACTGCGGCCGGTCGCGGGGGATACCGGCTCCGGGAGCGACCTAGACTAGACCCGTGACGTATGTGATCGCTCTCCCGTGCGTAGATGTGAAGGACCGCGCCTGCATCGACGAGTGCCCCGTCGACTGCATCTATGAAGGCGATCGGATGCTCTACATCCATCCGGACGAGTGCGTGGACTGCGGCGCGTGCGAGCCCGTGTGTCCCGTCGAGGCCATCTACTACGAAGACGACCTCCCGGACGAGTGGCAGGACTACTACAAGGCCAACGTCGAGTGGTTCCAGGACGTCGGATCGCCCGGTGGCGCCGCGAAGGTCGGCGTGATCCACAAGGACCACCCCGTGATCGACGCGCTCCCGCCGCAGGCGCCGTAGCAGCCCATGGGCGTCGCCGACCTCGCCGACTACCCCTGGGACGCCGTCGCGCCGTACGCGGAGCGCGCCCGCGCCCATGTCGACGGGATCGTCGATCTCTCCATCGGCTCGCCGGTGGATCCCACACCCGCCGTGATCGCGCGGGCGCTGTCGGATGCCACCGATGCGCACGCCTATCCGCAGACGCTCGGTACCCCGGCGCTCCGCGAGGCGATCGTGGCGTGGTACGCCCGCCGCCGCGGGGTGAGCGCGTTGACGCCGGCGAACGTCCTGCCGACGATCGGCTCGAAGGAGCTCGTCGCGCTGCTTCCTCTGCTCCTCGGCATCGGACCCGGCGACACGGTCGTGCACCCGCGTGCCGCCTACCCGACATACGAGGTCGGCGCACGCCTGGTGGGGGCGACGCCATTCGCGTCCGACGACCCGTCGGAGTGGCCCGAAGGCACTCGACTGGTCTGGCTGAACTCGCCCGGCAACCCCGACGGGCGGGTGCTGGATGCCGCCCTCCTCCGCACTGCCGTGGGTCGGGCACGCGAGCTCGGCGCGGTCCTGGCCGGCGACGAATGCTATGCCGAACTCGGCTGGGACGGACGGTGGGCCGACGAGGCGATCCCGTCGGTTCTGGATTCCCGGGTCACCGGGGGCGACGTACGCGGGGTCCTGTCGGTGTACTCGCTCAGCAAGCAGTCCAATCTGGCCGGCTACCGCGCCGCGTTCCTCGCGGGCGACCCCGAGATCGTCGCCCGTCTGCTCACCGCCCGCAAGCATCTCGGGCTCATGCTGCCCGCGCCCGTGCAGACCGCGATGATCGCGGCGCTCACCGATGACGAGCACGTCGCTTCCCAGAAGGAGCGGTACCGGCGGCGCCGCGACGTGCTCCGGCCCGCGCTGCAGGAGGCCGGCTTCCGCATCGACCACAGCGAGGCGGGGCTGTACCTCTGGGCGACCGAGTCCCGCGACGCGTGGGAGAGCGTCGGCCGTCTGGCCGACCTCGGCATCCTCTCCGGTCCCGGTCACTTCTACGGCCCGCATTTCCCCGAGCATGTCCGGCTCTCCCTCACAGCGACGGACGAGCGCATCGCCGCTGCCGCAGAGCGACTCCGATCGGCGGGATGAACACCGCGGGTATCAACGGCGTGCATGGGAGGATTCCTCTACCGGATGCCGGATGCCTTTGGTCGTGTCCGCAGTATGCCGAACACGCCAGTAGGCTGTAGAGGCGCGGTGGCGCGGCATCCCACGCCATCACGCCGGCTCTCGGAAACGCCTCTCCATGCGATCCGCAGGGCGTCGAGACCCCCGGAACGACCAGGAATCGCGAGGAGGCGCCGTGAGCGAATCGGGCACCCAGCAGGACAAGGCCACCCTCACGATCGGTGACCGCACCGCCGAGTTCCCGCTGCTGCGCGGCACGGACGGGGTGCCGAGCGTCGACATCTCGACGTTCACCCGGCAGACCGGCCACACGACGCTGGACTACGGATTCGTCAACACGTCGGCGACGAAGTCGGCGATCACGTTCATCGACGGTGACCAGGGGATCCTGCGCTACCGCGGATACCCCATCGAGCAGCTGGCGAAGAACAGCAGCTATCTCGAGGTGGCCTGGCTCCTCATCTACGGCGAGCTGCCCACGGCGGACGAACTGGCCGCGTTCGACGACCGCATCCGCCACCACACACTCCTGCACGAGGACCTGAAGCGCTTCTTCACCGCGCTGCCGCACACGGCCCACCCGATGTCGGTGCTGTCCTCGGCCGTCTCCGCACTCTCGACGTACTACGAAGACCAGTCCGACCCGCACAACCCCGAGCACATCGAGCTCAACACGATCCGGATGCTGGCGAAGCTCCCGGTGATCGCGGCGTACGCGCACAAGAAGAGCATCGGGCAGGCATTCCTGTACCCGGACAACTCGCTGAGCTTCGTCGACAACTTCCTGAAGCTCAACTTCGGCGTGCTGAGCGAGATCTACGACGTCGATCCTGTGATGAGTCGTGCCCTGGAGCGGCTGCTGATCCTGCACGAGGACCACGAGCAGAACGCGTCGACCTCCACGGTGCGCCTGGTCGGGTCGACCGGCGCCAACCAGTTCTCCTCGATCTCGGCAGGCATCAACGCCCTGTACGGGCCCCTGCACGGCGGCGCGAACGAGGCCGTGCTGGAGATGCTGGCCCGCATCCGCGACTCGGGGGAGAGCGTGCAGCGCTTCGTCGAGCGCGTGAAGAACAAGGAGGACGGCGTCAAGCTCATGGGGTTCGGCCACCGGGTCTACAAGAACTACGACCCGCGCGCGAAGCTCGTGAAGGAATCGGCGGACGAAGTGCTCAGCGCTCTCGGCGTCAGCGACCCGCTCCTGGATCTCGCGAAGGAGCTCGAGCAGCTCGCCCTGGAGGACGACTACTTCAAGGAGCGGCGCCTGTACCCGAACGTCGACTTCTACACCGGCGTGATCTACAAGGCGATGGGCTTCCCGACGCGCATGTTCACCGTCCTCTTCGCGATCGGCCGGCTGCCCGGTTGGCTCGCTCACTGGCGCGAGATGCAGTCCGACCCGCAGACCAAGATCGGGCGCCCGCAGCAGCTCTACGTTGGCGCCGCACAGCGCGACTACCCGGGCGCATAAGGGCGGATCCGCCGCTCGTCAGGCCCTCAGCTCGGCGACGATCGTGGGGTGCGTTTCCCGCCAGGCGTTCGCGCCGAAGATGACGTCGAGGTGTCCGTACCCCGGGAACTCGTGGTACGCATGCCGCCCGGGTGAGATCGCCTCGAAGTGCGCGAACGAACGACGCTGCCCCTCGGCGAGGAAGCAGCGGTTGTCCGATCCCGCGAGGAAGACGAAGCGGGCGTCGGTCTTGGGCGGCGCCGTGTAGTCCGTCGACAGAAGAGAAACCCGCCCCGTCGGAACGAGGTGGCCCGCGCGGACGCTCTCCCTCATCTGAGCGAAGAACGTCATGGGAGCGCCGGCGAATTCGCCTGTCAGCCAGTCATGGGTCGCGGCATCGATGTTGCGGTGGGCCCAGAGCGCGGGATGCCCTGCGCCGTATGTGAAGCTCACCATGTTGCAGACCGGGTTCTCGCACTCCGGGTGCGTCGCGACCACGACGCTTCGCAGCAGGCGGGAGAAGCCTCCCTCTGTCCGGTAGCCCCATTTGGGGGACAGCGTCGGGCTGTAGCGGCGCACGATCGGCGAGAGCACCCCGATCTTCACGACCGACCACGCGGGCAGGACGGTGTGCAGCGACACCGCGTTCGTCACGATGGTCGTCACCTCGGGGACGAGCCCGGAGATCGCCGAGATCACGAACGAGGTCGACCCCTGGCAGTGCACGAACGCCTTCAGCGTCGTGGCCCCCGTCCGGCCGAGGACCAGGCGCACGGCCGCCGGGTAGTCGTACGCGGCGGCATCATCCAGGGTCCACGCGACCGGGCGGAGGTCGATCGAAGCGCGCCAGTTCACCATCCACACATCGAAGCCGTCGTCCAGCAGCGCATCGACGAGCGTGTGCTCGAGCGGAGGGCGGAAGATCTCGGCGCGCACCCCGGCGCCGTGGACGAGGAGGACGGGACCGCGCGGGGTCGGGGCTGCCGGGCGCGTGACATGCAGCATCGTGAGCGGGACACCGTCGTCCGCCGCGAACGGGATGATCTCCGTCTCCTGGCCGCGCGTCCCCGGTCGCACGTACTTCGCGGGCGCGCGCACGGGTGCGGTCTCTGTCCGGGCGGATGTCTCGGGACTCATCCCGTCAGTCCTCTCGAGCCGCGAGGCCGGCGTACGTGTCCCACAGCTGACCGAGGAACAGGCTCCCGAACCCGGCGACCGCTGCCGCTCCTTCGGGGCCTGTGGTGCGGAACGTCGTCATCTGCTTCGCGAAATCGAGCGGCTTGATTCGCAGCAGCCCGGCCCCGGTGACCTCGGGATGCCCGACGGGGAGGAGGTCGCCGCGTTCGCCGCCCTCCGGCGGCGGGACGTGTCCGGTCAGCAGCTGGACGTACAGGGTCGTCGTGTCATCCCACAGGTCGAAGCCCGGGTCGTCGTGCACATCCTTCACGCCGAGCACCGTGAAGGGTGCGCCGGAGTCGGGCGTGATCCACAACCGGTAGATCATGCGCCGTTCCGCGGCGTTGCCGGGTTGGACGAACAGGTTGAACCATCCGCGTTCGACCGGCACCTGACCGCCCAGGACGTCGGCGTCGACGAACCCGGATGCCGAGCCCGCGTGCAACGGATCGGCGACGAATCCGTCGATGTCGGGCGTGGAGATCGTCAGCTCGAACATGAACTTCTCATCCAGGAGACGGGCGTCCTCGTACGCGTCGCGGGGATCGCTCGCGCCGAGCTTCACGAAGCCCTTCATCTGCTCCGTGAAGCGGACCGACGTGGCATCCGGGTCGGCGGGGGATTCGGCATCCATCGGCGGTGTCCTCTCCTCGGGTGTGCTTCGTACGGGTGTGCGACGGCGACGGGGGATGGGGGAATCGAGCTGGCGTGTGACCGCACGATCGGCGAACGCGGCGATCGTGAGGGACGGGTTGGGTCCGGTCGGACCGGGCATGACCGACCCGTCGAGGACCCACAGGTCCTCGGTGCCGAACACCTTGCCCCATGCGTCGACGACGCCTTCGTACGGATGCCGACCCATGGGCGCTCCGCCGAGCGGATGCACGGTGATCACGCGCTTTGCCCACCAGAGCGGGTTGTCCGCATACTCCGCGCCGAGCTCGGCGGCGATCTTCGCCATCGTCGCGCGCATGTGAGCGAAGTAGTCGATCGAGGTCGCCGTGGTCCAGTCGATCTGGAGACGGCCCCCCTCCAGATACATCATGCCGTCCGGCAGGTCGCGCCCCATCCCGAGGACCGGCATGGAGGACGAGGACAGCGAGACTTTGCCGATCGCCGATGCGAGGTCGCGCGACACGTTCGAGCGCGCCTCGCCGAAGAGGCGCGAGGCCAGCATGCGGGCGGCCACCCGGGTGCTGCGCGAGATGACCGATCGCAACTGGCTGAGCTCCATCAGCCAGTTCAGGAACCCGGGGTATCCGGCATCCTGCACGTAGTATCCGCGACCCTTCGCGTCGGAGTCGTCGCCGTCAGCCCGGTCGCCGACGCGCACGGCGCTCGTGATGACGGGTCCGCGGCTGCTCACCAGGCGACGCGCCTTCGCGGTCCGCTCGATGCTCTCGCGGGCGTTGAACAGGAAGCCGAGAAGATCGCCGTTGCCGCAGAAGCGCGTTCCGATCGCGGTGCTGAGACCGGGGAGGGAGGCGCGGTTCTTCAGCAGCAGGTACGTGGAGCCGAACGTCCCGGCGGCCAGGATGAGCCGGGTCGCGTTGATGACCCGGTCGATGCCAACGCCCGTGTGCGGATCGTGCACGCGGTAGCGGACCTCCCACGCCCCGTCGAGCCGGCGGAACCCCTTGACCTCGTGGAGCGTGCGGATGTCCGCGCCGGCGTGTGCGGCCGCCGACAGGTACGTGTGATCGAGCGTGTTCTTGGAGCCGTAGTTGCACCCGATGTCGCACTCGCCGCACAGCATGCACGTGAAGCGCTCGGAGCCGTGGATGTTGCCGTACGGCGCGGCGGCCACGAGGCCCACCGAAGGACGTCCCTCGCGCTCCGGCGCGAAGGACACCGCGAGCGGAGGACGCAGCGTCCGCAGACCCGCGCGGTGTGCCGCTTCCTCGAAGGCGACCGTCTTCGAGGTGTCCGTATACGGGTAGGGGGCAGCCCCCATCATCCTCTCGACCTCGTCGTAGTGCGGATCGAGGTCCTCGCGGCTGATCGGCCAGTTCTCGTATCCGCCGCCGGGGAGCGGCGAATCGTGCACGAACCAGTCCGGATCCTTGCGCAGCAGGACGTTCGCGTAGATGAGGGACCCGCCGCCCAGGCCGCTGGAGACGACGCCCTCGAGGCCGCGGAAGCTCCAGGTCTCGAACAGGCCGTACAGCGAATCGGGCGGCGACCAGAAGTTCTCGCTGAATTCGCTCGGTGTCCGTGCGAACGTCCCGGGCGGGTAGGGTCGCCCCCGTTCCATCAGGACGACAGACCGACCGGCGCTCGCGAGCCGGTACGCGGCGACGGATCCGCCGAAGCCGCTTCCGACGACGAGCGAGTCGACGTACTCGACAGTCTGCTCTTGCGACACGCCGACCTCCCCCCGGAGACAGCCGCTGGGAGGATTATGGCACCAGCGCGACCGGGGGGATAGGGCGGCTCAGAGGCCCTCTTTCTCCTCTTCCTTCTCGGCGATGTCCGCGGCGTCCGCCTCGCGATCCTTCTTGCTCTTCTTGGAGGCGACGCGCTCGTCCTTGTGGCGCTTCTCCAGCTCTTTCGCGTAGTCCGGGACGGTCGAGGTCATGTCACGGGGCGGTCGTTCGTACCCGCCGGATGCCGGACGTTCGGGCACGATGACCTCTTCGCGCTCGACGACCTCGTACGGGATCTGGGAGAGCAGGTGCGCGATCGTGTTGATGCGACCGCGGCGCTTGTCCTCGTTGTCGACCTCCCACCACTTCGCCTCGGGGATGTCGGTGTGCACGAACATCGTGTCCTTCGCGCGGGAGTAGTCCTCCCACTTCGTGATGGACAGGACATCGTTCGGACTCAGCTTCCAGCGACGCATCGGGTCGTCCGCGCGGTCGCGGAAGCGCCGCTCCTGCTCCTTGTCGGACACGCTGAACCAGTACTTGATGAGGATGATGCCGTCCTCGACCAGCATCCGCTCGAAGATCGGCGTCTGATGCAGGAAGCGGTGGTACTCCACACTCGTGCAATAGCCCATCACGTGCTCGACACCGGCGCGGTTGTACCAGGACCGGTCCATGAGCACGATCTCGCCCGCAGCCGGGAGGTGGGGGACGTACCGCTGGAAGTACCACCGTGTCTTGTCGCGCTCGCTCGGTGTGTTCAGGGCGACGATGCGGGTGACGCGCGGATTCAGGTACTCCGACACACGCTTGATCGTGGATCCCTTGCCGGCGGCATCGCGGCCCTCGAAGATCACGACGATGCGTGCGCCCGTCGCCTGGACCCACGCCTGCATGTCCACGAGCTTGGCCTGCAGAACCATGAGCTCGGATTCGTACAGCTTCTTCGCCATTCGCGCGGCCATGGGACTCCCTTGCCTGTCTCACGCCGCCCCACCGGCGGTGCTGGCTCGACTTTACGCGTGCAGGGCGTCGTTCAGGGTGACTCCCACGCCGACCCTCCGGACGGCCTCGATCGCGCCGGTGAGCGAATTGCGCCGATACAGGATGCCGTCGCGCCCGGAGAGCTCCGCGCCCTTCACGCTGCGACGCGCGCCGTCGTGGCCGGCCGGCTCGTCGGCCAGGACGATCTTCGAACCGGCCGTCACGTACAGCCCCGCCTCGACGACGCAGTCGTCACCGAGCGAGATGCCCACGCCCGCGTTCGCCCCGAGCAGGGTGCGCGCGCCGATGGCGACACGGTGGGCCCCGCCGCCGGACAAGGTGCCCATGATCGACGCGCCGCCGCCGATGTCGCTGCCGTCGCCGACGACGACCCCCTGCGAGATGCGGCCCTCGACCATCGACGCGCCGAGCGTGCCCGCGTTGAAGTTCACGAACCCCTCGTGCATCACGGTGGTGCCGGGGGACAGGTACGCGCCCAGGCGGACGCGCGACGCATCGGCGATCCGGACACCGGGGAGACTCACATAGTCCAGGAGTCGGGGGAACTTGTCGAGCCCCTGGATCTGGATGCCGTCGCGCAGGAGGAACGGCCGCAGACGTGCGGCGTCGTCGGGATGCATCGGTCCGGCGTTCGTCCACGCGACATTCGGGAGGTGCCCGAAGATGCCGTCGAGGTTCACGGCGTTGGGCGCCACGAGACGGTGCGACAACGCGTGGAGCCGCAGGTACGCGTCCGACGTCGAGGACGGTGCGGCGTCCAGATCGACCTCGATCGTGATCGTGTCGACCGTGACCGCGCGGCGCGGGTCGGGCACCGCATGGCGGTCGAGGTCGTCGGGGGGCATCGCGGGATCCAGACCCAACGGGATGCGCCCGATCTCGGGAGAGGGGAACCAGGTGTCCAGTACCGTCCCGTTCTCGGCGGTCGTCACCAGCCCGGTGCCCCACACCCAACGCTCGTCGCTCATGTCACCACGGTACCGGCACCCGGACCCGGGGCCCGTCCCGGCCCCGACGCTAGGATCGAAGGATGCCGACGCTGGATCTGACCGCGAGCTCGATCGACATCACCCGGGCGATCTGCGACGTGCCGAGCGTGTCCGGCGACGAGACGACTCTGGCCGATCTCATCGATGCGGCCGTGCGTCCGCTCGATCACCTGGAGGTCTTCCGGGACGGTGACACGATCGTTGCCCGCACGATGCTCGGGCGACCGCAGCGCGTCGTGATCGCCGGTCACATCGACACGGTGCCGATCAACGACAACCTGCCGACCCGAGAAGAGCACGTCGACGGCGAGGCGGTCCTGTGGGGGCGCGGCACGGTCGACATGAAGGCGGGGGTGGCGGTGCAGCTCAAGCTCGCCGCAGAGTTCACCGACCCCCGGATCGACATCACCTGGATGTGGTACGACCACGAAGAGGTCGACGCCGACCTCAACGGACTGACACGGCTGGCCCGCACTCGGCCCGACCTGTTCGCCGGCGACTTCGCGATCCTCGGCGAGCCGACGGGCGGCGCGGTCGAGGGCGGCTGCAACGGCAACATGCGCGTGATCGTGCGCACGCACGGCGTGCGTTCGCACAGTGCGCGTGCATGGATCGGCGAGAACGCGATCCACCGGGCGGCGCCGGTGCTCAGTCGCCTCGCCGAGTACCGTCCGCGAGAGGTTCCGGTCGACGGACTCGTGTACCGGGAGGGGCTCAACGCTGTCCGCATCGGCGGGGGTGTCGCGGGCAACGTGATCCCCGACCTGTGCGAGATCGAGGTGAACTACCGCTTCGCGCCGAGCAGGTCGACGGAGGATGCCGAACGCCATGTGCGGGACGTGTTCGCGGGGTTCGAGGTCGACGTGATCGACGTCGCCGCCGGTGCGCGACCCGGGCTGGATGCCTCCCTCGCGCAGGAGTTCGTGGCAGCGGTCGGCGCCGAGGCCCGACCGAAGTACGGCTGGACGGACGTCGCGCGATTCTCGGCGATGGGTGTACCCGCGGTCAACTACGGACCCGGCGACCCCCATCTGGCGCATCACGACCAGGAGCGCGTGCCGCTCGCTCAGATCGTCGACGTCGAGCGCGGACTGCGGGCGTGGTTGAGCGCGCCCTGACATCCGCGGCGGGTGCCGGCCGATGGGCTTCGGTCCCGGCGGCGCTGCGGATCGGCATCCTGTATCTGGGTGCGCGCGTCGTGACGACGGCGTTCCTCCTGCTGGCGGGTCAGCTGTCCGGCCCGGCGTCCCGGTTCGGCCAGGACGCTGATCTGGGGCGGTTCGCACTCGGGTGGGATGCCCAGTGGTACTGGTATCTCGCGGAGAACGGCTATCCCTCCGAACTGCCGCTCACCGAGTCCGGCCAGGTCGCGGAGAACCAGTGGGCTTTCATGCCGGTCTACGCATACCTCGGGAAAGCGCTGGGTCTGCCGCTTGGATCCTGGGGTGCCGGAGCGGTCGTCATCTCCCTCGTCGCCGGTTACCTGGGCTGCCTCGTGCTCTACCGGATCGTCCGCATGCGGGCCGAGGAGGATGCGGCGATGTGGGCCGTCGTGTTCTTCGCGTGCGCACCGCTCGCGGCGATGTTCCAGGTCGGCTACGCCGAGGCGCTGTTCCTGCTGTGGCTCCTCCTCGCACTGTGGTCGGTGATGCGGCGCCGGTATGCGTGGCTGTATGCGCTCGTGCCCCTCATGGCCTTCACCCGCCCGGGGGTGCTGGCATTCGCGCTGTTCCTCGCCCTGTTCGGAATCTGGCGGTGGTTCTCCCGGCGCTCGGAGCCCCTGCGCGTCCGCGAGGTCGTCCACATCGTCGCGCTGGGGCTCCTTGCGGCCGTGACGGGGTTCTCCTGGCAGGTCATCGCCGGTGCGGTCACCGGGGATCCCGGCGCGTACCTGGCCACCGAACTCGCCTGGCGGCGCAACTGGTTGGGCGAGGCCTCCGCCGGGTTCGTGCCCTTCGAAGGATTCGTGCAGGGCGCCGGCTTCTGGTTCGCCTCGTGGGGTCTCGGAGCCATCACCGGCTACATCGCCCTCGCGGCATCGATCGTCGCGGTCGCCGCGCTGCTGCTCTTCGAGCCGCACGTGCGTCGGATGGGTCCGGAGATCCGGCTGTGGTCGGCGTCCTATCTGCTGTACCTGTTGGCGGTGTTCTTCCCGCAGTCGAGCATCTTCCGGCTCCTGCTGCTTCTGTCGCCCCTGTGGGGTGCTGTGGCGGTGCCCCGATCGGTCTGGTGGCGGGTGTCGATCCTGGGGCTGTGCCTGCTCGGACAGTGGTGGTGGATCTACAACATGTACGGACTCGGCAACACGTACTGGCAGATTCCCTGACGGCGATGCGACGCCGGCCAACACGCGCGCGTTAGCCCGTGTCCGGCCGGCGGGATAAACTTGACATGCAGACTACGACGAAAGGGAGCCACGATGGCAGCCATGAAGCCGAGAACCGGAGACGGGCCGATGGAGGCCGTGAAGGAAGGTCGCCTCATCATCGTGCGCGTTCCGCTCGAGGGTGGGGGGCGCCTGGTCGTCTCCGTGAACGACGCTGAGGCCAAGGAGCTCTACGACGTGCTGGGCGGAGTCGTGAACCCCGCCTGAGCATCTCTCACGCCTGACGGCCGGTCTTCGGACCGGCCGTTCGTGTTCTCATTCCGAGGGGCGCGTCGTGAGCTGAAGGAGTCCTTCACCCACGATGGACAGCGCGCCGATCACGGCGGGTGAGGACTGCGTCTCGTGGATGAGCGACCGGTACGCGGCGGTGACGCGGTCGCGCCGCACCGGATCCGCCACTGCACCGTTGCCCAGGACCCGCGGCACGAGCACCGTGCCGCCGGCGCGCACGAGGCGGAGACCATGCTCGACGTACTCGATGACACCCTCGGGATCGGCATCCACCAGCACGATGTCGTACGACGCCTCGTTCATGCGCGGCAGGACATCCGCGGCGCGGCCCGTGATGAAGCGCGCGCGGGCTGGGGGGATGCGGGCTTCGGCGAAAGACTGCCGGGCGGCACCCAAGTGCTCGGGTTCGCTGTCGATCGTCGTGAGCGTCGCACGCGGCGAGCCGTACAGGAGCCACAGCCCCGACACCCCGGCACCCGTGCCGATCTCGACGATGTTCAGGGCGCGCGACGCGGCGGCGATCACCGCGCACTGCGCGCCGACCGGCGCGCTGATCGGCGATGCCCCCAGTTCGAGTGCGTGTGCTCGGGCGCGGACGATGTGGTCGGGTTCGACCGTCGCCTCCGCGGCGAAGCGGTGGTTCGCGTCGTGCTCGGCCATAGGTGCTCCTTCCCCCTCAGCGTACGGGCCGGTGCGGCGTCGACCGCTCAGGCGCGGCGGTAATCTGAGTGCATGTTCTTCGGGCTCACGATCGAGAAGCTTCTGCTGATCGGATTGGTCGCGGGGCTCCTGATCGGACCCGAGCGGCTGCCGCGCTATGTGGAGAGCCTGACGAAGGTCGCCAAGAAGGCGAAGGAGTACGTCACGACCGCGAAGACGCGGATGAAGGACGAGATGGGCGCGGACTTCGACGACGTCGACTGGCGCACGCTCGACCCGCGTCAGTACGATCCGCGCCGGATCATCCGCGAAGCGCTGCTGGATGACGCGCCGGTCCCGACGGTGCGCGCCGCCGGTGCGGCTGCGGCCGTCACCACGGCGGCGGCGTTCACGAAGCCGCAGAGCGCGATCATGCCCTTCACCGCCGAGAACCCGCCGCCGTTCGACGACGAAGCGACCTGATCCGGCTCACCCCGCGCTGAAGGGGAGCGAGCGACGCGCAAGCCCTCGGGGCTGCGCGGCGAGAATCGCAGCCAGGGCATCGATCTGCTGCGCCGCGGGGTCGTCGGGGTGTGCGATCACCACCGGGCGGCCGTCGTCGGCATCCGCGCGGAGCGCGGGACTCAACGGGACGGACGCCAGGAGCGGCACGTCGTGCGCCGCATCCGACAGCGTCTCGGCGACCCTCAGGCCCCCGCCGGAGCCGAAGAGGTCCATCACCGTGCCGTCAGGGAGCGTGAGCGCAGCCATGTTCTCGACGACACCGATCACGCGCTGCCCGGTCTGGCGTGCGACGAGACCGCTGCGCACCGCGACGTCCGCGGCGGCGCTCTGCGGCGTGGTGACGACGATCACGTCGGCGTGGGGGAGAAGCTGTCCCACCGAGATCGCGATGTCACCCGTGCCGGGCGGCATGTCCAGCAGCAGTACGTCCAGGTCGCCGAAGAAGACATCGGTGAGGAATTGCGTGACCGTGCGGTGGAGCATGGGGCCGCGCCACGCCACGGCACCGACGGGCGCGTCGCCCGCGCGGGACTGCAGGAACATACCGATCGAGATGACCTTCACGTCGTGCGCGATCGGCGGCAGCATGAGGTCGTCGAGCCGGGTCGGCTGCGGCACCGCGCCCTCGGCATCCACGAGCCCGAGAAGTCCGGGGATCGAGAAGCCGTGCACGTCGGCATCGACCAGACCCACCGAGAGTCCTCGCGCAGCGAGTGCGACGGCGAGGTTCGCGGTGAGGGTGGACTTGCCCACCCCGCCCTTGCCGCTCGTGACCGCGATCACGCGCGTGAGCGAGTCGGGGCCGAACGGCATCTGCCGCGCGGGACGCCCCTCGCGGAGTCGCTCGGTCAGGTCGCGTCGTTCAGCCGGTGACATGACCCCGATCTCGAGTTCGACGTCGTCGACGCCCGAGACGGACGCCGCCGCAGCACGCACGTCCGAGGCGATGCGCTCGGCGGCCGGGCAGCCGACGATCGTGAGCGCGATCCCGACCCGGGCGCGACCCCGGTCGACCGCGATGTCGCGGAGCATGCCGAGCTCGGCGAGCGGGCGGCGCAGTTCGGGATCGCTCACGGCGCCGACGGCGCGTCGGACGGCGTCCTCGAGGGCGGACGCGTGCGGTTCGATGGTCACCGCTCTGTCGTGTCCGCGTGCACGCGTGGGGTCGCCGCGCGATCGTCCAGCTGCTCCAGGAGCGCTTTGATCTCGTTCCGCAGCACCTCTTTGGTCACGATGTCCTCCGAGACGTCGGCGACCACCATGCGCAGCGCCACGATCTCGCGAGCGAGGTACTCGGTGTCGGCGAGGTTGCGCTCGGCGCGCTGGCGGTCCTGCTCGATCTGCACGCGGTCGCGGTCGTCCTGCCGGTTCTGGGCCAGCAGGATGAGCGGCGCAGCGTACGAGGCCTGCAGCGAGAGGATCAGGGTCAACAGGGTGAAGTTCGTCGAGCGCGGATCGAATTGCAGCGGCACCGGGGCGAACGTGTTCCAAGCGAGCCAGACGGCCACGAAGACCGTCATGCCGATCAGGAAGCCGGACGTGCCCATTCCGCGGGCGAACGCCTCGGAGAACCGGCCGAAGCGGTCCCGTGAGGGCTGCGGATTGCGGCTGAGCATCCCGGTGCGGCCGCGGGGCGCGTCGAGCGAGGGCAGACGTGAGCTGCGGGCCATCATCGCCTCCTCGGCACTGCGGCCGTCGTCACCGGCACGGCCGGCACACGCGGGTCATCCCCGTCGGACTGTTCGTCACCGCCGTACGATCTCCAGTCGTCCGGCAGCAGGTAGTCCAGGACGTCGTCCACGCTCACCGCACCCACCAGGCGACGGGCCTTGTCGACCACCGGAAGCGAGACGAGGTTGTAGCTGGCCAGCATCCGGGCCACTTCGGCCGCGGTGGCGGTGGCCGGCACCGGGTCGAGGGTGTCGTCGATGATCGCCCCGAGCCGCTCGTGCGGCGGGTACCGCAGCATCCGCTGGAAGTGCACCGTCCCGAGCAGGCGCCCGGTGGGCGTCTCGTAGGGCGGGAGGGTGATGAACACGGATGCCGCCAGGGCAGGATGCAGCTCGTGACGGCGGATCAGCGCGAGGGCTTCGGCGACCGTCGCATCGGCGGACAGCACGATCGGCTCGCTCGTCATGAGACCGCCGGCGGTGTCGGGTCCGTACTGCAGCAGCGCGCGGACGTCCTCGGCCTCTTCAGGCTCCATGAGCTCGAGGAGCTGTTCGGAGCGGGCATCCGGGAGCTGGCCGAGGAGATCGGCCGCGTCGTCCGGTTCCATCGCGTCGAGGATGTCGGCGGCGCGCTCGTCGCCGAGCTGTTCGAGGATGTGCACCTGCTCCTCTTCGGGCATCTCCTCCAGAGCGTCGGCGAGGCGCTCGTCGGACAGCTCCTCGGCGACCTCGATCATGCGCTCGTCGGACAGGTCGAGGAGGCTGTTCGCGAGGTCGGCGGGACGCAGGTCGGAGAACGTGGCGACCAGCTGCTCGGCGGACTGGGACTCGCCGGGCAATTGCTGCTCGTGCACCTCCGACCAGTTCGCGAACGTGGTCGGGCCCTTCGCGAACGGCGATGCGCTCGTACGGGGACGCCGGAGGAAAAGCTGGCCGACGTCCCACTCGCCGAGACGGTTGCGCTCGATCGCGACGTCCTCGATGACTGCGGTGCCGGATCCGTCGGCGAGGAACACGCGTCGCCCGACGAGTTCGGTGAGCACGCGCACCTCACCGCCGCGCTGCTGGAAGCGGCGCACGTTGATCAGCCCGGTCGTGATCACCTGCCCGGTGGCGATCGAGGTGACCCGGCCGATCGAGACGAACACGTGCCGGCGGCCCGGGATCTCGACGACGAGTCCCACGACGCGCGGCGGATCCTCCTTGCGATAGATCACGACGACGTCGCGGACTTTGCCGAGGCGATCGCCGGCGGGGTCGAAGACGGAGCACCCCGACAGGCGTGCGACGAAGACCCTCTGCGTGCTCACACGATCCAGCGTAGCCCGGTGCGCTCGGCACGCAGAGAGGGTCCGCTGAGGTTCGGGTGGGAGGATGGGGCCATGAGCATGAACGGTGGGCGGTTTCCGCAGAGCGTCGGCGATCTCGGGCAGACCGTGGCGAGCTTCCCGACGTACGAGGCCGCGCAGAAGGCCGTCTCGCGTCTGATCGCCGGAGAGGTTCCGGCGCGGGACATCGCGATCGTCGGTCAGGGGCTGCGCTCGGTCGAGAAGGTGACGGGCAAGCTCGGCTACGCCACCGCCGCGCGGGCCGGCGCCACGAACGGTGTGCTGCTCGGACTCCTGTTCAGCGCGATCCTCGTGATCGGCTCGCCGTCGGTGCCGATCCAGGCGTTCGTGGGCGTGATCTTCGTCGGAATCGCCCTGGGCATGCTGCTCAGCATCGTCACGTACTCGTTCGTGAGGCGCCGTCGCGACTTCGCGTCGGTGATGCAGGTCGTCGCCGACCACTACGAGCTCATGATCGCGGCCTCGAGCGTCCAGCGCGCGCGGCAGGTCCTGGGCGGATCCGCGGACGACGCTCCGCCCGCCGCGGCGCCCGCGGCGCCGGTTCCGGATGCCGATGCCGAGCCACCCCGCTACGGTGAGCGCATCCGGCCGGCCGCGTCCGGCCCGCAGCCGCCGGTCGAGGCCCCGGCCGAGCCACAGGAGCGGCCCGAGCCGCCCGTGCCCGCCGACCGGCCCGAGCCGGACGCCGAGCCGCCGGCCGGCGGCCGTCCGGACGCACAGTCTTGACCAGGCCCGACCCGGCTCGCCTGCGCGTCGAGCTGCCGTCGGGTCCGGTGGACGTGTCCGTCGACCACGAACCCGTCGAAGACCCCTGGGCGGCGCTCGTGATCGCGCACGGCGCCGGAGCGGGCTTCCGGCATCCGTTCCTCATCGGCTTGTCCAGAGGGATGCGCGCCGAGGGCGTGTCGACCGTGCGGTTCAATTTCGCGTACGTCGAAGCGGGCAGGCGCATGCCGGGTCCGGCCTCGCACGCGGTCCTCGCGTGGAGCGCCGCGATGGAGTACGCGCAGGCCCATGCGCCGGGTGTGCCGGTGTGGGCGGCGGGGAAGTCCTACGGTGGCCGGATGGCATCGATGGCGGCCGCCGAGGGTGCGATCGCGCCCCGCGGCCTGGTGTACCTGGGCTATCCGCTGCACCCGCCCGGTGACCCGACGAAGTCGCGGGCCGCACACCTGCCTGCAGTGGTGATGCCACAGTTGTTCGTGGAGGGCACGAAGGATCCGTTCGTGGATCCGCACGCCCAACTCGAGGAGGCTGTCGCGTCGTGTCGGGACGCGCAGATCGCGTGGGTCGACGGCGGCGGACACTCGTTCGAGGTGAAGGGGCGCAAACGCCCCGCGGATGAGGTGGGTGCTGCTCTCGCACCGCTCGTGGCGGGATTCCTGCGCGAGCGCAGCTGAGCTGCGGGGTCAGCGTCCCGCCGCGTAGCCCTGCATCCCGCGCGGGTTGGCCGCCGCCCAAATTAGACCGTCGCGGTTCCGGCCGACCGCCGAGACCCTGCCGAGCGACCAGTCGCCGGCGCGGGTCACGTCGTGCCCGCGTGCGCGCAGACCGTCGATCACGGCGTCGCCGAGGCGGTCCTCGACGACGACGCCGGCCGGTGTCCAGCCGCGCGGCCAGAACGAGTCCACGAGCGCCGTCGTGTGCAACGACGGCGCATCGATCGCCTGCTGCGCCGAATAACCGCCGAGGATCATCCGCAGGAGGACGGGAACCTGCCACTGCTCCTGCTGATCACCGCCGGGTGTCCCGAGCGCCATCACGGCTCGGCCGTCCCGGAGGACGAGCGTCGGCGTGAGGGTCGTCCGCGGGCGGCTGCCCGGTCGAAGCGCCGCGGGGGAGTCGGCATCCAGCCACATCATCTGCAGCCGGGTGCCGACGCAGAACCCGAGTTCGGGGATGGCGGGGGAGGACTGCAACCACCCACCGGACGGGGTCACGGCGATCATGTTGCCCCATCGATCGGTCACGTCGATGTGACACGTGTCACCGCGCGTCGGCTCGCCGACGCCCGCGGCTGCGGGCTCGCCGGCCGTGCGGCGCAGCGGGGGACGGAAGGGCGCGCGGCCGGAAAGGTGCCCCGGACGCCACTCGCGAGAGGCTTCGTCACCGATCTGTGCGCGGCGAACGGCGGCGTAGTCGGCGGAGAGGAGTTCGGTAAGGGCGAGATCGCCGTCGCCGTAGTACGCGTCGCGGTCGGCGAGGGCGAGCTTGAGAGCCTCGAGGATCGTGTGCGCCCCGCGTTCGGTGGACGGGTCGATCTCGTCGTACCCGTCCAGGATGCGCAGCGTCTGCAGCAGTGCGGGCCCTTGCGTCCACGCACCCGCTTTCGCGATCGTGTGACCGCGGACGTCGACGGTGACGGCTGCTTCGTAGCCCGCGTCGAACGCCGCGAAGTCGGCTGTCGCGATGACCGCCGCGTGGTCGGCGCCGTCCGAATGGCGGTGAGGCTCCGCCAGGAACCGGGCCGCGCTGCGGGCCACGGCGCCGGTCTTCCACTCCCGGCGCGCGGCGTCGATGCGCGCCGCGCGGTCCGCTTCACCGTCGCCTCGGATGCCGCTCCCGGCGTCCACGAGCGAGTCGAGCACGGCGGCATAAGCCGGATTGCGCACGATCGTGCCCGCGGCGGGCACCCGATCATCCGGCATCCACAGCGACGCCGAGCTCGGCCAGTGCGTCCTGAAGAGGTCGGCGACCCGCGCGATCGTGCCGGCGGCCTGCGCGAGGAGGGGGTGACCGTCGCGGGCGTAGCCGATCGCGTAGGCGAGGACGTCGCCGAGTTCCCACGTCCCGTGGTCGCGCAGGAGGGTCAGCCAGGCGTCCACCGCGCCGGGCACCGCCGCCGCGAGCCCTCCCGCCCCGGGGATGAGGTCCAGGCCCTCGGCGCGGTAGTGCGCGATCGTGGCGGCCGCGGGTGCGGGTCCCTGCCCCATGAGCACCACCGGCGTTCCCGGGTCCGTCGCCGTGGCGAAGATCCCGACGAGATCGCCGCCGGGACCGTTCAGGTGCGGCTCGACGACGTGCAGCACGAAACCGCCCGCGACGACGGCGTCGAACGCGTTGCCGCCGCGCTCCAGAACCGCCTGGGCGCTCGCCGTCGCGAGCCAGTGCGTGGACGCGGACATGCCGAATGTCCCGGTGAGCGTCGGTCGTGTGGTGAAGGCTTCGGGCGGGGTGAAACTCACGCGCTCTGCCGAGCGATCCACGCTTCGACCTCGTCCGCGGTCCGCGGGATCGCAGCAGAGAGGTTCACCGGGCCGTCCTCGGTCATGAGGATGTCGTCCTCGATGCGCACGCCGATGCCCCGGTACTCCTCGGGCACGGTCAGATCGTCGATCTGGAAGTACAGACCGGGCTCGATCGTGAAGACCATGCCGGGCTCGAGCGTTCCGCCCGCGTAGAGTTCGCGCCGCGCCTGTGCGCAGTCGTGCACGTCGATCCCGAGGTGGTGACTCGTGCCGTGAACCATGTAGCGGCGGTGATGGTGACCGGTGGCCGGGTCGAGCGACTCCGCCGGCGTGACCGGCAGGAAGCCCCACTCGTGCACGCGCTCGGCGATCACCCGCCACGCCGCGGCGTTCAGCTCGCTGAACTTCGCACCCGGGCGGGCGGCCGCGAACGCGGCGTCGGCGGCTTCGCGCACCGCCTCGTACACGCGACGCTGCACGTCGGTGAAGGTGCCGCTCACCGGAATGGTGCGGGTGATATCGGCGGTGTAGAGACTGTCGACCTCGACGCCCGCGTCGATCAGGATGAGGTCGCCCGGGCGGACGGCCCCGTCGTTGCGGGTCCAGTGCAGATAGCACGCGTGCGGTCCGGACGCGGCGATCGTGTCGTACCCCTCCCAATTACCGTCGCTGCGGGCGCGCTGGTGGAAGACGCCCTCGACGATCCGCTCGCCGCGCGGGTGGGCGATGATCCGCGGCAGGTCGGCGAGGATGTCGTCGAAGCCGTCGGCTGTCACATCGACCGCGAGCTGCAGCTGCGCGACCTCGTAGTCGTCCTTGCGCAGGCGCAGCTCGGAGACGAACCGGGTGAGGTCGGCATCCGCATCGACGACGAGGTCGTCGGGGGATGCCGAGAACGCGTCGATGTGATCGGTCGGAATCTGCAGGTCGGCCGCGACGGCCGCCCGGGAGGGGCGGGGGCCGATCCAGAACTCCCCGATGGACGCGTCGGCGTAGAACTCCGCCGTGGTGCGGTCGGCGCGCTCGCGGAAGTACAGCGTCACGTCGTGGCCGCCCGCTGGGAGCGGGTCGAAGACGAGGACGGAATCGGGCACCGCATCACAGGCCCACCCGGTCAGGTGCGCGAACGCCGAGTGCGCACGGAACGGGTAGTCGGTGTCGTTGCTGCGCACCCGGTACGGCCCCGCGGGAACCACGAGCCGTCTGCCGGGGAACGCCGCGGACACGGCGTCCCGCCGACGTGCGGCGTACGGCGCCTGCTCGCGCGGAACGGGCAGCACCTCGGGGCGCTCGGCCCAGCCGTCCGAGATCGTCTCGAGGAAGCCGTCGCCGAAGCCCTGGCGGCGGTTCACAGTGCTGTTCTCGGGGATCTGCCCGGATTCTGCGGGGATGGTCTCAGTGGCTTCGGTCGTGCCGGTCGCCTCGCCTGCGGTGCTCATCGCACCAGTCTCGCACCGGGGTGGGACTCAGTCGACCGGTTCGAACTGGACGATCAGCGGGCGATGGTCGCTGCCCGATGCGTCCATGGACTGCAGGACCAGGGATCCTGTCGCCCGCCAGTGGCTGGAGGCCATGACGTGATCGATCGGCGCTCCGGCGAGAGCCGGGATCTGCGCGGTCCACGTCCCTACTCCGCCGTTGCCGGTCTCGCTCGCGCCGTCGAGGCACCGTCCGAGTGTGCCGCCGTCCACACCGAGGTTCGTCATGTGATCGATCGTGGCGTTGAAGTCGCCCGCCATGATCACGTTGTCGTCGACGCACTGGTCGGCGAGCCACTGCAGGTCGGATCGCCAGTACTGCATGTAGCTCTGGCGGGGGGCGACGGCATGGGCGGCGACCACGATCGGCCCGTCGCCGTTCGTGGGCATCGCGACCGCGCTCGGGACCGTGGAGGTGTTGCTCGACCCGTCCAAAGAGGACTCGATCACGGCGTAGTCACCGAGCTCCGGCGAGATCAGGAGCGTCGTCGAGCCGGCATCCCACTGCGTCTCGGGGTAGTCCGTGTAGTGCGCCCACATCGGGTGCCCCAGCTCGCGCATCGCGACGGCGACGGCCCCTCCGGTTTCGATCGTCGTCTCGGGCAGGGTCACGATGTCGGCATCCATCGCGACCGCGATCTGCGCGACGGTGTCCGCGGAGGTCGCCGAGCCCGCCGTGTTCCATGTCATCACCCGGATCGTGTTCTCGGTCTTGGCGGGCAGGGCGTCCGTGCCGGTCCCGCGGGAGGTGAGGACCGCGGCGTTGCCCACCGCGCCCACGAGCGCGATGACCGCGACCGAGAGGGCGAGCGCGCGCAGCGGGCGCGCGATCGCGAGCAGCAGCGCGACGACGGCGATCACCGCGAACGCGACCGCGAGCAAACCGCGGAAGGACACGATCTGCGCGATCGGGAAGGTCCGCTCGAGGCGGAAGAAGGCCGGCCAGGTGAGGATCGCCGCCGCGATCGCGAAGATCACGGTCGCGAGGATCCCGAGCAGGCGCAGCACCCCGCGACTCTATGTCAGCAGTCTGAGAGGTCGGCGCGAGCGGCTCGCGTCCGGCCGCCCGCGCTACGCTTCAAGGATGCCGGGAACGCGACGCTTCGAGGGGCCGAGCGATCTGCACCTGCACTCGATCCACTCCGACGGCACCGAGTCCGCGGCGGGGGTCATGGCGGCCGCGCACGCGCACGGCCTGCGCACCGCGGCGCTCACGGACCACGACACGACCTCCGGGTGGTCCGAGGCCGCGGAGGCGGCAGGGTCCCTCGGCATGACCTTCATCCCCGGTATGGAACTGTCGGCGAAGCACGAGTGGCGGAGCGTCCATGTCCTGGCCTACCTGTTCGATCCCGACGACGCGGGGCTCCGCGCCATGACCGACCGGATCCGCGCGTCCCGCACGGATCGCGCCCGGACGATGGCGGATCGCATCTCGCGCGACTTCGACCTGCACTGGGACGACATCCTCGCCCAGACCTCCGACGGCGCGACGATCGGGCGACCGCACATCGCCGACGCCCTCATCGCGAAAGGGCACGTGCGCGACCGGACCGAGGCGTTCGAGGACATCCTCAGCCCGCGCGGGGAGTACTACGTGGCGCTGTACGCCCCCGATCCGGTGCTGGCGGTCGAAACCGTCGTGGCCGCGGGCGGCGTGCCGATCATCGCGCACCCGGCCGGGCGCGCGGGCCTTCTGCCTGAGGGCGTGATGCAGCGGATGCTGGATGCCGGCCTCGGCGGATTCGAGCTCGGCCACCGCGAGAACCTCGAGCCCGGCATCCGGACCCTGCGCAGGATCTGCGAGGAACGCGACCTGATCGTCACCGGCTCGAGCGACTATCACGGGCTCGGGAAGCCGAACCGGCCGGGGGAGCACACCACGAGCGACGACATGGTGGCACGCCTGATCGCCCGTGCGCGCGGGACGACACCGGTCTACGCCTGAACTGCCGCCCTCCGATGGACGACGAAGGTCCCGCCGCGATGCGACGGGACCTTCGTGGACGGGCTGGGGTCAGCCGAGTGCTTTGGTCTTGATGCTGTCGAACTCCGCCTGAGTGATCGCTCCGGAATCCAGCAGCGCCTTGGCCTTCGCGATCTCCTCCGCCGGGCTCGAGGTCGCGACCGACTTGATGTACTGGTCCTGAGCGGCCTTGTACTCACGCGCCTGCGCCGCGCCGCGCTCCTGCATGCCCTTGCCGCGGGCGATCAGGTACACCAGCAGGGTCAGGAACGGGACGAAGATCAGGAAGATGATCCAGACGGCCTTCCACCACCCGCTGAGCTTGTGGTCGCGGAACAGGTCGCCGACCACGGCGAACAGGGCGATCAGGTAGGTGAAGAAGACGAACGCCCACAGGAACCACCAGATCAAGTCCCCGATGGAGCCCCAGAATCCCTGGTACTCCACTGCTTCGATGATTCTCATTGCTGCCTTTCGTGCGAGGTATGCGGCACGGTCGCCGCGCCGATCACACTAGCGCGTGGCTCAGGCGCCGGCGGGCGCGCCGCTCGGGCGGGAGCCGCCGCGGCGGCGACGGCGGCGTCGCGGCGCCGCATTGCCGTCGTGGTGCTCGCTGCCGCCGCCGTCGTGCGTGCCCTGCCCGTCGGCACCGTCGTCCGCACCGTGCTCGGCGGGGACGACGGGAGCGGACTCGGCCGTGCGTGCCTGGTCCGCCTCGCCGCCCTGACCGCCACGGCGACGGCGGCGGCGCGGTGCGCCGTCGCGGTCGCCCGACGCGGCGGGAGCGGCATCCTGCGTCTTGACCGCTTGCGTGCGCGGTGCCGTGACGAGGCGACCCTTCGTGCCGGCGGGGATGTCGAGATCGGTGTACAGGTGTGGGCTCGACGAGTAGGTCTCGACCGGCTCGGGCTGGCCGAACTCGAGGGCGCGGTTGATGAGCGCCCATTTGTGCAGGTCATCCCAGTCGACGAACGTCACGGCGATGCCGGTCTTGCCGGCCCGGCCCGTGCGGCCGGCTCGGTGCAGGTAGGTCTTCTCGTCGTCCGGGATCGTGTGGTTGATCACGTGCGTGACGTCGTCGACGTCGATGCCGCGTGCGGCGACGTCGGTCGCGATCAGGACGTCCTTCTTGCCGGCCTTGAACGCGGCCATCGAGCGCTCGCGCGCCTCCTGGCTCATGTCGCCGTGCACGGAGGCGGAATTGAAGCCGCGGTCGCCGAGCTCGTCCGCGAGGCGCTGCGCCGCGCGCTTCGTGCGCGTGAAGATCACGGTCTTGCCGCGGCCCTCGGCCTGCAGGATGCGCGCGATCACCTCGTCCTTGTCGAGCGAGTGCGCGCGGTAGACGAGGTGCTTGATGTTGGCCTGCGTGAGACCCTCGTCGGGATCGGTCGCGCGGATGTGGATCGGGTTCGTCATGAACCGGCGTGCGAGCGCCACGATCGGGCCGGGCATCGTCGCCGAGAACAGCTGCGTGTGACGGATCGCCGGGACCTTCGAGAAGATCTTCTCGATGTCGGGGAGGAAGCCGAGGTCGAGCATCTTGTCTGCCTCGTCGAGGACCACCTCGGTGGCGTGCGACAGGTCGAGCAGGCGCTGGTTGTTCAGGTCGATCAGTCGCCCGGGGGTACCGACGACGATCTGCGCGCCCGCCTTCAGCTGATCGATCTGACCCTCGTAGGCCTTTCCGCCGTAGATGGCGACGACGCTCGTGGAGCGACCGCGCGTGAGTATGTCGATGTCCTCGTACACCTGGACGCACAGCTCGCGCGTCGGGACGACGATGAGGGCCTTGACACCGTGCGCGGGGTCGGGTCCGAGGCGCTGCACGACGGGGATGCCGAAACCGAAGGTCTTACCCGTGCCGGTCTTGGCCTGGCCGATGATGTCCTGGCCGGGAAGTCCGAGGGGGATCGTCTGCTCCTGGATGGGGAACGCGTCGACGATCCCCTTCTCGGCGAGGGTCTGGACGATGTCCTGGTCGACGCCGAGTTCGGCGAACGTGGTCACGATGTGGGCCTGTCCGGCAGTGAGATGCTGCCTCGTGGTGCCCGGGCGCGGGATCATTCGCCGCGCGGGCGGGGGTGGGATCCACGCCCTTTCTCTGCCACAGGCGCGGGAGCCCCGATCCGATGCCGGGGACGACGTCCAGGATACCGGCTCGCGTGCGCGGATGCCGTATTCACCGGTCGCGGGGCAGCGCACCTCCGCGCGCAGGATGCCGCACACCTATGCTGAGGGGGTGGTGAAGTGGTTCTGGCAGCAGCGCCCGGCTGCGCGAAAGCTCCAGCTGCGATCTCGCGACCAGGTCGGCGATGCGCATCGCGTGGACTTCGAAGAGCTCGCGCCCGAGATCGACACGTTCCTCGGACAGGCGGCCTACCTCCAGCTCGGGTACTTCGAGACGCTGTCCGAGCTCATCGCCTCCACTCCCGAGCTCGCCGAGAAGGAGTCGCTGTCGCGCGCTGCCGGCGCGGCGCTGCGCAAGCACGAGGAGATCGTCGCCCTCATCCGGGAGCGCGGCGACGATCCCACCAGCATCATGCTTCCCTTCCGGGAGCCGCTGGACGCCTTCCGCCGCGCCACTCACGGAGTGCGTCCGCAAGAGACGATGCTGTCCGTGCACATCACCGCGGGCATGCTCGACGACTTCTATCTCGCGCTGTCCGCCAGCTACGGCGAGACGGGTCGGCGGGTCGCCCGCATCCTGCAGGCGGACGATGACCGACAGGCGATCGTGGACATCATCGGCGCGACGATCGCGAGCGACCAGGAGTGGAAGTCGCTTCTGGCGATGTGGGGACGACGTCTCGTCGGCGACACCCTGCTGATCGCGCGGGCGGCGCTGCGACCCACGACGCTCCGGATCGCCGACGAGCAGAAGGTCGAGCCGGTGTTCACCGATCTGATGGGCGCCCATTCGCGCCGGATGGACGCGATGGGTCTGGCCGCCTGAGGCCGGACCGGATCAGCCGATCTTCAATCGTGCTCGCTCACGGGCGTCGTGCGTCGTCCGCGAGCGGGCGAGGAGCGAGAGGACCGGGTAGACCACCACGGCGGGCACGAGGAACGCCGAGAGCCAGAGCCAGACGCTGTCCAGGCCCAGACCGCTCCAGGTGAGGATCATCCACGCGGCGCCGGCGACGAGTGCGCCGAGCACGGGCCCGAGAGCCGTGCCCCGAGTGGCCCGATCGGACGCGAGGAAGTGCGCGGCCGTGCCGATCGCGGCGCCGACGATGAGGGCGAGGAGGATCTGCACGATCAGGCGACGAAGCCGACCCGACGGGTCTCTTCCGTGCCGAGCTCGACGTAAGCCAAGCTCGCGGTGGGGACGATGTAGCTCGTGCCCTTCGCATCGACGAGGGTGAGGTGCGTCGCACCCGCATCCAGAGCCGTCGCGACGGCCTTCTTCACGTCGGCCGCGCTTTCGTTCGTCTCGAAGTTGAGCTCACGGCCGGTGTTCGTGATGCCGATGCGGATCTCCACGTGAATAACCTCCTGCGGCGGGGCCGTGCCCCGTGGCCTCGTGCGCCCGGAACCCCGGCGCGCATGGCAACTCTACGACACGGCCCCACCCCGTCCGGCCGTGGTCGACACGCTCTCGGCGAACGCCGGGTGTCGGCGGTTCCGGCTAGCGTCGAAGGCATGGAGCAGAGGTCGGGTGAGCGCGCGGCGTTCGATCCCGATCCGCACCAGGCCGCGGTGATCGGGCTTCCCGCGACGGCGTCGGGAGTCGTCGTCGGCGTCCCCGGCAGCGGCAAGACCGCCACGATCATCGCCCGGCTCGCGTCCCTCGTCCACGCCGGCTTGCATCCGGATTCCGTCCTGGTCCTGACGCCGTCGCGGCAGGCTGCGACCGCGCTGCGGGACCGTCTCGCGATCGCCGTCGGGCAGGCGACCTCGGGCGCGATGGCCCGCTCGGTGGCCTCCTTCTCGTTCCAGCTCGTCCGAGCGGCATCCGTCGCGGCGGGGGACCCCCCTCCGCAGCTGCTCACCGGGGGCGACGAAGACCAGATCATCCACGATCTGCTCGACGGCGACGCGGAGGACGAAGCCGCGGGACGAATCCGCTGGCCGGACGCGTTGCCGGCCGCCGTGCGGTCGACGGCCGGCTTCCGCGCCGAAGTGCGCGCCTTCATGGCCGAGTGCACGACACTCGGGATCGACCCCGCCCGGCTGCGGACGCTCGGCGCGGCGCACCGCGTGGAGGCGTGGCCGGCGGTCGCGGACTTCTACGCCGACTACCTGCAGGTGCGCGCCGACATGCGCGGGGCTCACCGGGATGCGGCGAGCCTCGTGCGCGAGGCGGTGGGCGTCGTCCGCACGGCCGAGCCCGCGCTCGTCCCGCCTCAGCGCGTCATCCTCGTCGACGACGCGCAAGAGCTCACGCTGGGTGGCGTGGAGCTGCTGGAGGCCTGTCGGGCGCGGGGCATCGCGGTGCTCGCCTTCGGTGATCCCGATGTCGGCTCGGGAGCCTTCCGAGGAGCGACGGCCGAGAACTTCTCGCGTCTCGCGATGAGCCTCGGGCCGGTCTCGGTGCTGCGCCACGTGCACCGTGGCACGGCGTGGCAGGCCGAGACGGTTCGCCGGGTGACCGAGCGCATCGGTGCCGTCGGAGTCGTCGCCCATCGGCGGGCGGCCTCGGATGCCGTCGCCGACACGTCCGTCCGCGCGTTGACACTGCGTTCACCGGCGGAGGAGATCGACGCGATCGCGCGACTGCTGCGCGAACGCCACGTGCACGACGGCGTGCCCTGGTCGCAGTGCGCCGTGATCGCCCACGACACGCGCCAGATCACCCAGCTCGAATCCGAACTGGCCGCGCGGGAGGTTCCGACGCGCTCGAGCGGGCCGGGCCGGCCATTGGGGACGCTGGCCCCCGCGCGTGATCTGCTGAGACTTCTCGACCTCGCCGCGCGCGACGAGTGGACGTTCGAGGATGCCGCGGACGCGCTCGGGGGCATGACCACTCGTCTGGATTCGATCGAGCTGCGCCGGGTGCGCTCGGCACTGCGTCACGTCGCACTCCGGGCGCAGGACGGCGTTCCTGAGGCGACGTCCGGGCGCGACCTGCTGCTGTCCGCGATGCGCAACCCCATCGAGTTCGATCTCGTCGACACGCGCGAAGCCCGTCGCGCCGCGGTGCTCGCCCGCACGCTCGCGGTGCTGCGTGACGAGATCGCGCGCGGGGCGAGCGCCCACGAGCTGCTGTGGACCGCATGGGAGCGCAGCGGTCTCGAGCGTGCCTGGAGCCAGACGGCCGCCGGACTCGGTCCGCTCGCCGAGCAGGCGCACCGCGATCTGGACGCCGTCGTCGCGCTCTTCCAAGCCGCCAAACGCTTCGCGGAGCGCTCGATGGACGCCGATCCCCGGGTCTTCGTGCGCAGCATCCTGGACAGCACCGTCGCCGAGGATCGCCTGGACGCCCCGCTCGGAGGTGAGGTTGTGCGCGTTCTCACGCCCGCGGGTGCTCTGGGAACGGAGTTCGACACGGTCGTGGTCGCCGGGATGCAGGAGGGGGTGTGGCCGAACACCCGTCTGCGCGGCTCGCTTCTGGACACGTGGCGACTCGCGGATGCCGCCACCCGTGCCGATGGCGGGGCGGCGTCGAGCCTGGACCGACGTCGTCAGGCGATGCACGACGAGCTGCGGCTCCTCGCCCGAGCGCTTTCCCGTGCGCGTGCGCGAGTGGTCGTCACGGCCGTCGACGATGACGACACCGGACCGAGCGTCTTCTTCGAGCTGCTGCCTGATCCCGAGCCCTACGCCGTGGAGCACCCGCTGTCGCTGCGCGGCTTGGTGGCGGCACATCGGCGCACCCTGACGACCGCGCCGACGGGATCGCGCGCAGTCCACGCGGCGGAGCAGCTCGCGGTGCTCGCCGATGCCGGGGTCGCGGGTGCCGCCCCGTCGCAATGGTTCGGTGTCGCTCCGCCCACTTCGACCGGACCGCTCCGCGATCTCGCGGTCGAGGACGTGCGGGTCTCGCCCTCGCGCCTGCACACGCTCGAGGAGTGCGAGCTGAACTGGGTGATCGGCGATCTGGGCGGCGATCCGGGTGGCGCCACGGCGGGTCTCGGCACGATCATCCACGCTGCGCTCGAACATGCGTCGGACACGGACGAGTCGACGCTGTGGGCCGAAGTCGAATCGCGGTGGGGTGAGCTGACGTTCGAGGCGGAGTGGCGCGATCGCGCCGAGCGGGCGCGGGCCCGGGACCTGATACGACGGCTCCACCTCTACCTGCGGCGGTTCGACGCGGCGGGCGGCACTCTGATCGGCGCGGAGCCCCACTTCGAGGTCCCGATCCCTCTGGAGGACGAGGAGCCGACGGCGCACGGCGCGATCCTTTCGGGGTACATCGACCGTGTGGAGCGCTCGCCGGAGGGGAGCGTGGTGATCGTCGACCTGAAGACCGGCAAGCGCGAGCCGCAGACGGACGCGAAGGTCACCGACAACCCGCAGCTCGCGGCGTATCAGCTCGCCTTCGAGGCGGGCGCGATCCCCTCGGCCGCAGGGCTTCCGGCCGGCGGCGCGAAGCTCCTCGTCCTGCGCCCCACCGCAGCGCGGGCGGACTACGCCACGCCCTGGCAGGCACCGTTCGACGATGTGAGCCGCGCGGCATTCCTGACGCGTCTGCGCGCGGCGATCGGGGTGATGCGCGGGACGTCCTTCACGGCCGCCTACGAAGAGCACTGCCGCGACGAGCACTCCTACGGACTGTGCCGCATCCACACGATCGCCGCGGTGAGCGCCTCGTGAGCGGCTCGACCGCTCCGGCGCCGGTCGCGACCGCGTCGCTGTCCGCCGCGGTGATCGCCGCGGCGCTCGGCCAGTTTCCGCCCACACCCGAGCAGACCGCCGTGATCGAATCACCGCTGGAGCCGGCGCTCGTCGTCGCGGGCGCGGGCAGCGGCAAGACCGAGACGATGGCCGGTCGGGTCGTCTGGCTCGTGGCGAACCGGCTGGTGCGGCGCGACGAGATCCTGGGTCTCACGTTCACCCGCAAAGCCGCCGGCGAGCTTGCGGAGCGGATCCAGGTGCGGCTGCAGCGACTCGCGGAGTTCGAGCGATGGGGGCTGCTGGGGGCGCTTCCGCAGCTGCACGGCGCCGGGCATCTCGACGTGTTCGGCGAACTCGAGCGCTCCGGAGCGCACGGTGCGAAAGCGGTCGCCGCACGTGCGGAGATCATGGCGAAGCTCGCCACGGAGGTCGGTGCGCGACCGGAGGCTCCGGACGAGGACGCCCTCCTCCATCGGCCCGTCGTCTCGACCTACAACAGCTTCGCGGATCAGATCGTCCGTGAGCACGCCGTCCGCATCGGTCGCGACTCCGACGCGGTGATACTGTCCGAGTCCGCGGCGTGGCTGCTGATGCGTCGCGTGGTTTTCGCCTCCGACGATCCTCAGCTCGAGACGAGGACCGAAGCGATCCGCAGCATCATCGATGCGGCGCTGCGCATCGCGCGGGACGGTGTGGACAACCTGGTGTCCTTCGACGACCTCGCCGCCTTCCCCGCGCGCTTCCACGACGTCGTGGACCGCCCGTCCGTGCGCCGCGGCACGATCGTCTATGCCGACGTCGCCGAAGCGGACGACAAAGTGGCCGCCCTCGAGATGCTCGTTGGCCTCGCGCGCGAGTATGCGCAGGAGAAGCGCCGTATCGGCGTCCTCGACTTCTCCGACCAGGTCGCGGGGGCGGTCGAAGTCATCCGTGCGCACCCGGCAGTCGTCGCGGAGCTCCGCGAGCGCTACCGGGTCGTCCTCCTGGACGAATACCAGGACACCTCGGTCATCCAGACCGAGCTGCTCGCGACCCTGTTCGCGGACACCGCGGTCATGGGGGTCGGCGACCCGCATCAGGCGATCTACGGCTGGCGGGGGGCGAGCGCCGGCAACCTCGGCGGCTTCGCCTCTGCATTCGCGTCCGCGGGGGAGTGCGCGCAGTACTCGCTGCTGACGAGTTGGCGCAACAGCGCACAGGTACTCAGGGCGGCCAACGCCGTGCTGGCGCCGCTCGCGGCGTCCGCCGCGGTCTCGGTCGACGAGCTGTGCGCGCGGCCGGGTGCACCGGACGGCGAGGTGGAACTCGTCTTCGAGAGTGATCTGGATGCCGAGACCGAACGCGTCGCCGCGTGGTTCGCGCACGTCCGCGCCGAGCGCGGCCGCCGCGGCCGGAGCACGACCGGCGCGATCCTGTTCCGGAGCAAGAAGCACATGGTGCGTTTCGGCGATGCGCTCGGACGCCGCGGCATCCCGCACCGGATCCTCGGACTCGGCGGGCTCCTGTCCACCCCGGAAGTGGTCGACGTCGTCAGCGCGCTCCGCGTGCTGAGCGACCCGTCGGCCGGGTCCGCGCTGATCCGGCTCCTCGCAGGGCCGCGGTGGGGCATCGGCCTGCCGGATCTGCGCGAACTCGCCGCGCTCGCGCGCCGTCTCGCGCGGCACGACGCGGCGCTGCAGCCTCTGGCCCCGGAGGTCGTCGAGCGCATCCGTTCCAGCGCCGACGACGATGGCGGGTCCCTCCCGGACGCTCTGGACTTCTTCCTGCGTCACCGTGAGGATCACGGGTGGCTGCAGGGCTTCACTCCAGACGCGCGCGAGCGCTTGCGGGAGGCGGCATCCGTCTTCAGCGGCTTGCGCCGCGCGGTGGGTCTTCCCGTTCCCGACCTTGTTCGACTCATCGAATTGGAGCTGAGGCTGGACATCGAGCTGGCCGCCAATGAGTCGCGGGGGCCGGCCCGCATCGCCTCAGCGCAGCTGCGCGCGTTCGTGGACGAGCTGCACGGATTCCTCGCGGCCGACGAAACGGGCTCGATCGCGAACCTGCTCGCCTGGCTCGACCATGCCGAGCAGCGGGATGAGTTCGCGCCGCGGACCGAACCCCCCGAGGACGACGTGGTGCAGCTGCTCACGATCCACGGGTCGAAGGGTCTCGAGTGGGACGCGGTCGCCGTCGTCCGGCTCGTCCGCGACGAGCTGCCCAGCGCGCCGCGCGACACGAAAGGCTGGTTGGGTTTCGGCATCCTGCCCTACTCCTTCCGGGGGGACGCGCGCTGGCTGCCTGCGCTGCAGTGGGAGCGGGATGCCGCGCCCACGCAGCAGGACCTCAAGGCTGCGATCGATGACTTCACCGCCGCGAACCGGGCGCGCCAGCTCGCCGAGGACCGGCGCCTGGCGTACGTCGCCGTCACGCGCGCCCGTGATCATCTGCTCCTCAGCGGCTCGAGCTGGTCCGGGACGAAGCGCCCGCGGGCGCGGAGCATGTTCTGGGACGAGATCGCCGCTGCGCTCCAGGTCGAGGTCTCCGAGGACGAGCCGGGGGAGGATCCGTACCTCGGCGAGCGGCGCGTCCTGCAGTGGCCGATCGATCCGCTCGGCGCGCGCCGCGCGGCCGTGGGGCGAGCGGTGAGCGCCGTCGAAGCGGCTTCGGACGCGCCGCGCGCCGAACCCGACCGGGATGCGGCGCTCCTGCTCGCCGAACGCGAGGCGCGTCAGCATCCGCCGCGGGAAGGCGCCCCGACACGCATCGCCGCTTCGCGGTACAAGGACTTCGTTTCGGACTACAACGGGACCGTCGCGCAACTCGCGCGACCGCTACCCGAGCGGCCGTATCGGCAGACGCGCCTCGGGACGCTCTTCCACGCGTGGGTCGAGCACCGGTCCGGACTCGTCGGCACCGCCGGGTCTCTCGATGACGCGCTGTGGGAGGCCGATGGCGAAGACGAGGCAGAGAGTTCGCCCGAATCAGACGCTGCACTCCTGGCAGCGCTGCAGGCCACGTTCGCCGCGTCCGAATGGGGTGGGCTGCGACCGATCGAGGTCGAGACCGAGATCGACTTCACCGAGACGGACACGCTGGACGGACGGCCGCACGTCATCATCTGCAAGCTCGATGCGGTGTACCGGCGCGAAGACCGCGGCGGACGCATCGAGATCGTGGACTGGAAGACGGGCGCTCCGCCGCGCACCGCCGCCGAGACGCAGGAGCGGATGCTGCAGCTCGAGCTGTACCGACGGGCGTATCACGCGAAGCACGGAGTCGCCCTCGACGAGATCGACGTCGCGCTCTACTACGTCGCGCACGATCTCGTGCTCCGGGCCTAGACCCGGAGATCAGTCCGAGAGCCAGCGACGCAGCGCCGCGTCGGAGGCGCGCTCCGCGTCGGCCTGCGCGTCCGTGTCGCCCCCGTCGTCACCGTCGTCGGCGGCGGGTCTGCGGAATGCGCCGATGTCGATCGGTGCGGTCGAAGTGTCATCGTGCGTCGTCGGGGTCCTGTCGGCGGCACGCCGATCGGGCTCCGGATCCTCGCCGAGCTGCACCGCGTCGACCTCGATCGTGTCCGCCGAGTCCTCCTCGGCGCTCACCCACAGGGCGAGCTCCTCGGGATCGTACGCGTCGGTGTGCATCGAGGTGTCCAGCGTCGTCGCCTGCGCGTCGGGAACCCGATCCAAGAGCGCGAGCGCGTCGTCCACCCCGAGTGCCGACGCGGAGACGATGTCGTCGTCGCTCACGCCGGCGGCGAGGGACTCGAGCAGATTCACGGCATCCTGCACGATGTCCTGGCGACCGGTGTCGTGCCCGTGCACGAGCCACTTGGCGAACTCGAGCTCGGCGTACAGACGCGCTCGCGACCGCACGAGCTGATCGGGGGCGCGTTCGCTGTGACCCACGTAGGCGGCGTAGACATCCTCCGCGGCCGCGGGCGCGGAGGCGAGCCACTGCAGGTCGGTCGCCGGGTCGCCGACGGAGAGTCCGTGCCATTCGAGGACCCCGGTCACGCGCGGTTCGTCGGCGATGTCTTCGAACAGGAACGACGCCGCACCGGCGCCGCCGAGGACGACGGCGGATTCGAAGCGCCACAGCCGCTCGTCGTCCAGAGCGCGACGCCACCGTGCCAGGAGGTTGACGGGCGCCGAGCGGGTGTGCTCGACGCGATCGATCAGACGCGAGACGTCGTCCCTCACCTGCTGTGGGGTGCGCACCGGCAGGCCCTCCGTGCGCACGATCGACAGCGGCAGGGCGTGCAGTGCCGCGAGGGCCTCCCCGATCGAGGTGGCTGCCCCGCGGCCTGAGGGCAGGTGCGCGGCGTCGACCCGATACCCCGGGAGGAAGTCGACGACGAGCGCCCGTGCGTCGCCGAGGCCCGTCTCGCCGAGAAGCTCAGGAGCACGGAAGGGCAGGAGACCGCGGACACCGGGAGTCAGCGCGCGCAGCGCTCGGGCCTGGGCGGCGAGTTCGGCATCGGCGTCCGCGTCGGACGCCGCGCGGACGACGACTCTCCGCCCGTCGTCGAGATCGGCGACGGCGGCATCGTATCGGCCGGCGGTTCCTTCGGTCAGGACACCGACGCCGATCACGCCCACTCGGGGCAGAGCCGAGGTCACGGACGCGGCTAGAGTGAGGGGTGAGCGTGCCATGAGCCCAGGGTAGGTCGGCCGAGGGCCTGCGCCCCCGCGCCACGCCCGGCTTGTCGCCCGCGGCGATGAGGCGTCGCGCATCCACCGCACGACAATCTGCGCGCCCGCACGCTGCACATCGGATCACGGCGGAGAGGATCGGTCATGACGCCGTCAAAGGGCACACGAGCCGTCGGGCTGGATCGGGCGGCCGAAGAGCGTGCCGTGCCCGGTTTCCTCGAGGCGGCGCGCGCCGATGAGCGCAGCCGCGTGCTCGTGCTGCAGGGCGACCGGGCACCGCTGTCGGACGCTGATGCTCTGTACTGGGTGAGCCCGGCCGCCGTTCCCGGGGGCGCGGAGTGGGCCTTCCTCGGGCGCGCGGAGGACGGAGCGGCGCTGCTGACGGCGGTCCTGGCGAGTGCTGACGACGATCCGTTTCCGGCTCCTGCGGGGTGGGCGTCGCTGCGTGCTGTCGGCGGTGCACTCTCACACCCCGAGTCGGGGGCGTTCGTCACGGCTCTGAGTCTCGGCCGCTGGCTGCGCGAGGCACCGCACTGCCCGGCGTGCGGAGCGTCGACCGAGATCCGTTCGGCGGGGTGGGCGCGCCACTGCCCGTCGTGCGGTCGCGAGCACTTCCCGCGCACGGATCCCGCGGTGATCGTGGCGATCACGAGCGCTCGGCATCCGGATCGGCTTCTGCTCGGATCGAATGCGATGTGGGCGGGCGAGCGGTTCTCGTGCTTCGCGGGCTTCGTCGAGGCGGGCGAGTCCCTCGAGGACGCGGTGGCGCGCGAAGTGCGGGAAGAGGCGGGTGTCGATCTCGTCGACGTGCGCTACCGCGGGTCGCAGGCGTGGCCGTACCCGCGGTCGCTCATGCTCGGATTCCTCGCCACGGCCGCCGACGACTCCGCCGCCGAGGCGGACGGCGAGGAGATCCTCGCGGTGCGCTGGTTCGGGCGCGACGAGATCGGGGCGGGTCTGGCGGGCCGCAGCGAGCTGCTGCTCCCCGGTCCCGCCTCGATCGCGCACCGGCTCATCTCCGAGTGGTACGCAGGCTCGGCATGAGCGATCGGGCTCTCGCCGGACTCGACGAGCGTCAGCGCGAGGCCGTGACGACGCTGCGCGGACCCCTCGTCGTCCTCGCGGGCGCCGGAACCGGCAAGACCCGGGTGATCACGCACCGTATCGCCCACGGCGTCGACACCGGCGCGTACTCGCCCGGCCGCGTGATGGCGGTCACCTTCACCGCCAAAGCGGCCGGCGAGATGCGTGGTCGCCTCCGCGCGCTCGGCGTCGACGGTGTCGCGGCGCGCACTTTCCACGCGGCGGCTCTCGCGCAGGTGAACTACTTCTGGCCGACGGTCGCAGGGGACACCGCCCCGTCGATCGTCGACAACAAGGTGCGGTTGCTCGCGCACGCGGCGGACGGCATCGGACTCGAACCCGACACCGCCACCCTGCGGGACGTGGCGTCGGAGATCGAGTGGCGCAAGGTGTCGATGCTCAGCATCGACCAGTACGCGGCGGCGCGACCCTCGGGCGTCGGCAGACTGGACGTCTCGCGCGTGGTGGACCTGCAGCGTGCTTACGAGAAGCTCAAGGACGAGCGCCGCAAGCTCGACTTCGAGGATGTGCTCCTGGCGTGCGCCGGAATGCTCGAGGCCGAACCTCGCGTGCTCGCCTCCGTGCACGAGCAGTACCGCCACTTCACGGTGGACGAATTCCAGGACGTGTCGCCGTTGCAGCATCGTCTGCTCGAGCTCTGGCGGGGCGACCGCCGCGACATCTGCGTCGTCGGCGACGCGAGCCAGACGATCTACTCGTTCGCCGGCGCAGACTCGCGCTTCCTCCTCGAGTTCGCCGCTGCCCACCCCGACGCGCGCGTCGTGCGGCTGGAGACCAACTACCGATCGGATGCCGCCATCCTGGCCGTCGCGAACGAACTCATGCGCGGACGTCCCGGAGCGCTCGAGCTGGCGCCCGCCCGCGCCGAACGCGGACCCGAACCACCGACGGTCACGGCGTACGAGGACGATGCCGCCGAGGCGGCGGGCGTGGCCGAGGCCGTGGCCGTCCGGATCGCCGCGGGCGTCGACCCGCGCGAGATCGCGGTGCTGTACCGCGCCCACTCCCAGTCGCCGGAACTCGTCCGCGCGCTCGCAGAGCGCGGGATCGCCGCGAGCGTGCTCGGCGGACGCAGGTTCTTCGACATGCCGGAGGTCCGGCAGGCAGTGATGGCGCTGCGCGGCGCGTCGGTGGCGCCGTTGGAGAGCGGGTTCATCGATGCAGTGCGCGACGTCCTTCGCTCGCTCGGGTTCACGGACGAGCCACCCCAGGCCGGCGGCGCCCTGCGCGACGCCTGGGAGGCGCGGGCGGCGATTCTCCGTCTGGCCCAGGAGTCGCCGGCCGGGACGAGTCTGCGGCAGTTCACCGACGAGCTGCAGGCGCGTGCGCGCACCCAGCACGAGCCTGCGCTGCGCACCGTCACCCTGGCGACACTGCACGCGGCCAAGGGGCTGGAATGGCCGTACGTGCACCTGCTCGGCCTCGCCGAGGGGCTGCTGCCGATCAGCTACGCGACCACGTTCGAACAGGCGGACGAAGAACGGCGCCTCGCATACGTCGGCATCACGCGGGCCGGCCGAGTCCTGACGATGTCATGGTCGAGAGGACTTCGCGACCGACAGCCGTCGCGCTTCCTCCGAGAGATCGGCAGCGGCACTCTGCGTGCGGCCGGTGCGGCAGCGTCGAGCGGAGCGCGGAACGCGCGTGGAGGGTCAGCGACGTGGACGGGATCGCGCCCGGATCGTGGACGGGCTCACTGATCATCCGCACGGCCGCGAACGCCGCTTCGGCGAGGATCGGTGTCGACACCGGTGGTGCGGGCCGACCCAGGAGCTGCGCCGCGATCTGCGGCCATGCGTCGTCGGCGTCCCGGCGATGGGCGGCGACGCACGCCAGGCATGCCGTGCGCCCGGGCACGACGACCGGCCCGATCTGCGCACCCGTGCCGGTCAGGATCAGCGGGACGTGCGTGACGTCGGCGCTCATGAGAGGGGCTATGCGTCGGGGTTCGACCAGGTGGTAGGCCACCACGACGACCGGCGGACCGGGTTTCACCGTCTCATCCGGTGCGCCGAACCATTCGCTGCGGGAGCACTCGGCGCCGGTCTGCGCGAAGGCGTCGAGCAGCGTCTCCGTGTGCGTGATCGCGAGCCCGGACGGGATCTGCACCCGCAGCTGCGGCGACGCGGCCGCGGGGACCCACAGAGCCGCGGCGATGCGCCGGAGGAACGGCGCGGCGGCGCGCTCCGGCGCACCGAGCGCGATCGCCACCGGATCCAGTGCGCCGTCCGGGATGCCGCGCTCGAGCTCCGCGATCAGACGCTGCTGCCAGCGTGTGGGCTCCTCGATCACCGCGACGGCGTCCGCACCGAACTGCAGTGTGGATGCGGAGCGCCACAGCGGCGGGTGAGCCGGGTCCAGTCGGAGCAGCATGGGCCGATTCTGCAAGACCGCACCCGCGCGCGGCGCGTTCTCCACAGGCCACTGCGCGGGATGCTCCCGTAGCGAGGTTGGGGAGAAGTCGATGCGGTCGGTCAGACCGGGCGCGGATCCTCCGGCTCGGCATCTGCGGGGGGCTGCCCAGGGTCCTCGCCGGCGAGCAGGCGCTCGAGGGCGTCGTCCATCTCGTCGCGCACCGGCTCCTCGCCACGGGAGCGGGCCTGTAGGCGCGCCACGAGCGCTCCCGGATCGTCGATGTCCTCCGCGGCGGGCATGAGATCGGGGTAATCCCAGAGCGCATCCCGGCCGCTCGCGCCCACGGCATCCGTCACCGCGCGCCACATGGCCGCCGCCTCGCGCATCCGCCGCGGCCGCAGCTCCAGTCCCACGAGCGAGCCGAGCGCCTGCTCGGCGGGTCCTCCCACCGCGCGCCGGCGCCGGACGGCCTCGGCGATCCGCGCCGCCGACGGCAGCCGCGAGGTCGCGTCCTCCGTGACCACGTCCACCCAGCCTTCGATCGTCGCGAGCAGGTTCTCGAGTCGCGTCAGCGCCGCGTTCTGCGCATCGGACCGCGTCGGCAGCAGCGCGCCGCTCTCGAGGGCGCGGCGCAGCTCGTCGGGCTCGGAGGGGTCGAAGCGGGTCGCGAGCTCTTCGAGTGCATCGGTGTCGACGTGGATGCCGCGCGCGAAGTCCGTGATCTGCGACAGGACGTGCAGCCGCAGCCAGCGGGCGTGGCGGAACAGTCGTGCGTGTGCGAGCTCGCGGGTCGCGATGTACAGCGCGAGCTGGTCCTGCGGGATCTCGAGGTCGCGGCCGAAGTCGGCGAAGTTCTGGGGGAGGATCGCGGCTTCGCCCGCCGGCAGCAGGGGGATGCCGACGTCGCCGCCGCTGACGACTTCTTTGGACAGGTTGCCCACCACGTGGCCGAGCTGCGACGCGAACAGCGAGCCGCCGACGGTCCGCATCAACCGGCCCGCGCCCTGGACGAGCGCCTGCATCTCCTCGGGTGCCTGCTCCTGGAGTGCCGCAGTGAGGGCGTCCGAGATGCTGGTCGCGACGGGCTCCGCGAGCTCCTGCCAGACGGGCAGCGTCGCCTCCACCCACGCGCCACGCGTGAGCGTGCGCGGTGGTGACGACAGATCGGAGATCGTCGTCGCCTCGCTCAGCCACAGCGTCGCGAGCGCGAACGCCTGGTCGAGGTCGGTGCGCTCTCCGGCGGAGATGCCGAGGCCGTCCTGGTTGGCGATGTGCAGAGCCTGCCGGGCGGCCATGTCCCACGAGATGCCGCTGCCCGATTCGTCACCGGCGGCGAACGCCCCCTGGAGGTGCTGCATGACGGTCTGCATCATCGCCGGGTCGATGCCCATGCCGGACAGTCTCGCCAGCTGCTCGGGATCGATCTCGGCTCCGGACCCGCCGAACAGCTGCCGGATGAGCTCCTGGAACTGGTCCTGCGGGCTCTGCTCGTCGTCGGATTCTGCCACTTCAGCCGCCTTTCAGCCGGGTCATGACCTCGCGCTCTACGCTAGTCGCACGGATCATCGCACTTCCGGGCCGGGGACCCTCCCGCTGTACGCCGGTCGCGAACGACCACGTACAGAAAGGTCTCTCGTGACGCTGTTCGATGAGAACGTGACGATCACGCCCGCCCCGCGGCGTCGCATGTCGCGCGGCATGCGCGCCGGCGTCTGGTCCCTCACCGTGGCGCTCGCGGTGCTGCTCGTGATCACCTTCCTGCCCACGTCTTACGTCATCCAGCGCCCGGGGCCCGTGTACAACACCCTCGGCACGACCGAGTCGACACAGGGCACGCAGGTGCCGCTCATCTCCGTCGAGGGTGCCGAGACGTTCCCGACGGAGGGAGCGCTGGACCTGCTCACGGTGCAGGTGGTCGGCAGCCGCGAGCGCACGCCCTCGTGGTTCGAGCTCGCGACCGCATGGTTCGACCCGAGCAAGGCGGTCCTTCCGATCGACACCGTCTTCCCCGACGGCGAGAGCACCCAGCAGCGCAACGAGCAGAGCGCCGCGATGATGGTGGACTCGCAGAAGGAGGCGACCGCCGCCGCCCTGACCGAGCTCGGCTACGACGTGGGGGCGCAGCTGGAGGTCTATTCACTCACCGAGGACTCGGCATCCGCGGGCGTGCTCGAGGAGGGGGATGTGATCCTGGCGGCGAACGGCACGACGGTGACCGATGCCGCGACGCTGCGCGAGATCGTGGCGGACGGCGACGGCGCCCCCGTCGACCTGGCGATCCAGCGCGACGGCGGTGCGCGGACCGTGTCGGTCACTCCGCGCTCCACCGAGATCGACGGCGAGCAGGTGTGGCTGCTCGGGATCCAGCTCACGAACGACTACGAGTTCCCGATCGACGTCACGATCCAGCTGAACAACGTCGGCGGACCGAGCGCCGGGATGATGTTCGCGCTCGGGATCATCGACACCCTGACTCCGGGCCAGCTCAACGGCGGCGAGAACGTCGCCGGCACCGGGACGATCGACGCCGCGGGCGACGTCGGACCGATCGGCGGGATCCGTCAGAAGATGTGGGGCGCGGTGGGCGCGGGCGCGGACTGGTTCCTCGCTCCGGCCGACAACTGCGACGAGGTCGTCGGCTACGTGCCGGACGGGCTCCGCGTCTTCTCGGTCGCCACTCTGGACGACGCGTTGGACGTGCTCGAGGTCGTCGCCGACCCCGAGCGCGACGCGGCGGATCTCGCGGCTCTGCCGGCCTGCACCGCCGGCTGAGCGGAGGATTCGCCCACAGCGCAACTCTCGGCGCCGGTAGGTCGATCCCACGGCGTACGCCCAGAACCGCCCGCCTAGGATTGAGGGGTGACCACGACCTCAGCGCCGACACCGGCCACGCCTTCCCGCTCCCGACGCGTCATCGCGATTTCGCTGGCGATCATCGCCGCGCTCGTCGTGGCGTTCTTCATCTTCGCCAACCTTTACGCCGACTGGCAGTGGTATGCACAGCTGGGCTTCCAGTCCGTGCTGCTGACGCAATGGACCGCGCGGGTCGTGATGTTCGTGGTCGGCTTCCTCGGGATGGCGGTGCCGGTCTGGCTCGCGATCCAGCTCGCCTACCGCCTGCGACCCGTGTACGCGCGCCTCAGCTCGCAGCTGGACCGCTACCAGGAGGTCGTCGAGCCGCTTCGCCGTCTCGCGATGTGGGGCATCCCGGTCTTCTTCGGCTTCTTCTCGGGCTTCGCCGCGTCCGCGCAGTGGGAGACCACGTGGCTGTGGTTCAACGGTGTCGCCACGCGCGTGACCGACCCGCAGTTCCAGCTGGACACCGGTTTCTACCTGTTCGCGATGCCCTTCTACAGTGCGCTGCTCGGGTTCGTCTCGGCCGTCCTGCTCGTGAGTCTTCTGGTGACCGCGCTCGTGTCGTACCTGTACGGTTCGGTGCGGATCGGCCAGCGCGAGCTGCGCATCTCCAAGGCGGCGCGCATCCAGCTCGCCGTGATCGCCGGGCTGTACCTGCTCGTTCAGGGCGCGAGCCTGTGGCTGGACCGGTACAAGACCCTCGTCGAGCCGGGCGACCGCATCACCGGGCCCGGGTACACCGGGGTGAACGCGATCATCCCGGGGCTCACGATCCTCTCCGTCGTGGCCGTGATCGTCGCGATCCTCTTCTTCGTGACAGCCGTGATCGGCCGCTGGCGCTACCCGCTCATCGCGACCGCGCTCCTGGTGGTCTCCGCGATCGTGGTGGGCGTGGGCTATCCCTGGGTCGTGAACACCTTCCAGGTTCGACCGAACCAGTTCGCCCTCGAGGGAGAGTTCTACCAGCGCGGCATCGACATGACCCAGCAGGCGTACGGGATCGCCGACCTGGAGAAGAGCGATTTCCAGGCGACGACGGATGCCGAGGCCGGCGCGCTGCGCGAAGACGCCGCCACGACCGCGCAGATCCGCATCATGGACCCCGCCGTGATCAGCCCCACCGTTCGGCAGCTCGAGCAGTTCCGCGGCTACTACCAGTTCGCGGATCCGCTGGACGTCGACCGCTACGAGATCGACGGGGTCTCCCAGGACACGGTCGTATCGGTCCGTGAGCTGAACATGGACCAGCTCGGCGCGGCCGCGTCGTGGCAGAACACCACGCTCGTCTACACGCACGGCTACGGCGTCGTCGCCGCGAAGGGCAACGACCGCACGACCGACGGCGACCCGGTGTTCCTCGAGCGCGGCATCCCGGCGGCGGGTTTCCTGTCGGATCAGGAGAACTTCGAACCGCGCGTGTACTTCGGCGAGTTCTCGCCGACCTACTCGATCGTGGGCGCGCCCGAAGGGACCGCGCCGGTCGAGCTCGACTACCCGCGCGGCACGGACGAGGGCTCGAGCGAGACCAAGACGACGTTCACGGGCGACGGCGGGCCGAGCGTGGGCAGCGTCTTCAACCGCCTGATCTACGCGCTGAAGTTCCAGTCCGAGCAGATCCTGTTCTCGGACAACGTGAACGAGGAATCGCAGATCCTCTACGACCGCGACCCGAGCCTGCGCGTGCAGAAGGCCGCCCCCTACCTGACTCTGGACGGCGACCCGTACCCGAGCGTCGTGGACGGTCGCATCGTCTGGATCATCGACGGCTACACGCTGAGCTCGAACTACCCGTACTCGACGACGGTGAGCCTGCAACAGGCGATCTCGGACTCGACGACGACGGCACAGCGCTTCGCCCTGGACAACATCAACTACATCCGCAATTCCGTGAAGGCCACGGTCGACGCGTACGACGGCAAGGTGACGCTGTACGCGTGGGACGACGAGGACCCGATTCTGCAGGCGTGGCAGAACGTGTACCCGTCGACGGTGAAGCCGATCAGCGAGATGTCCGGCGACCTGATGAGCCACGTCCGCTACCCGACCGACCTGTTCAAGGTGCAGCGCTACGCGCTGGGCGTCTACCACGTCGATGACGCGCAGTCCTTCTACCAGCGCGACAACGCGTGGCAGACGCCGAACGACCCGCAGCAGGACACCGTCCTGCAGCCGCCGTACTACCTCACGATGCAAATGCCCGGACAGGACGAGCCGACGTACTCGATGTTCACGAGCTTCATCCCGGCATCCGAGGGGACGGCATCCCGCAACGTGTTGATGGGGTATCTCGCCGTCGATTCGAATGCGGGCAGCGAGGCGGGCGTGAAGGGTGAGGACTACGGCAAGCTCCGCATGCTCGTGGTGGATGCCGACACCACGATCCCCGGCCCCGGTCAGGTGCAGAACACCTTCAATTCGGACCCGTTGATCTCGTCGCAGATCAACCTGCTGAAGCAGGGTCAGTCCGAAGTGATCAACGGGAACCTGCTGACTCTTCCCGTCGGCGGCGGACTGCTCTACGTCCAGCCGGTCTTCGTGCAGGCCTCCAGCGGGACGCAGCTTCCGCAGCTGCAGAAGGTGCTCGTGGCCTTCGGCAACGAGGTCGCCTTCGAGGACACGCTGAACGAGGCGCTGGACGCGCTGTTCGGCGGTGACTCGGGAGCGGATGCCGGCGACACCGACGTGCCCGCCACGCCGTCGCCGACCGAGACGCCGACTCCGGGTGAGACGACGGATCCGCAGCCCACGACGCCGCCGACCGATGACTACCAGGCAGCGCTGGAGGAGGCTCGACAGGCGATCCTGGACCGACAGGCGGCGCTGCAGGCCGGTGACCTGACCGCGTTCGCGGAGGCGGACAAGCGCCTGACCGCGGCGGTCGAGGCGCTCCTCGCCCTCGGCGAGCAGTAACGGCCGCATGAGACGAAGGCCCCGCACCGATCGGTGCGGGGCCTTCTTCGCTGTCCAGACGCCTTACGCCGTGAGCAGCGCGTACCAGATGATCAGCAGCGTCACGACGAATCCGGCGATCTGGTTGACCCAGAGGAACCGACCCCACCCCTTCGTCGCGGTCTCCGCCGTGTCGTCGGTGATCGAGCGGTAGGGCCAGACGGTCGCGATGTACAGCAACGGCACGAGCGCGGCGAGGGGTCCCGGCCACGCGGTCGTGAGCATCATGACGCCCGCGGCCGCGTAGCAGACCAGTGCGAACCACACCGTCCAGCGCGCTCCGCGGACCGTCGCGATCGACGAGATCCCCGCTTCCCTGTCCGCGACGACGTCCTGGACGGCACCGAACGCATGGGAGGCGACCCCCCAGAGCGCGAAAGCGACGATCACCGCCGCAAGCTGCCACGTCCAGGCGACACCGGCGAGCACCAGCCCGTACACGGCGGGGGAGAAGAAGTGGATGCTGGAGGTCACCGAGTCCGCGAACGGGACCTCCTTCAGCCGCAGTGGAGGGGCACTGTAGAAGACGACGAAGAACAGGCTCGCCGCCAGCACGATCCAGGAGGCCGGCGAGCCGACGATCAGCAGGTACACCACGAACGGCAGGCACGACACGGTCGCCGCCCACAGCGTGATGCGATGCATCCTCCGGTCCAGGACCGCCCCGTGGGCACCGCCCTTGCGCGGATTGCGCAGGTCGGTCTCGTAGTCGAAGACGTCGTTGATCCCGTACATCGCGAGGTTGTAGGGGATGAGGAAGAAGATCGCACCGATGATCAGGGTGGCGTCGATCTGACGCGTCGCCAGAAGGTACGCGGCGGCGAACGGATACGCCGTGTTGACCCAGCTCACCGGACGCGAGGCCACGAACAGCTGACCGATGATCGTGCTCACCCGCAGGGGGGTGCGCGACTGGCTCATGCGTGTCTCTCCTCGGGGGTCTTCCGTGTGAGCAGCGTGTATACGGCCGGAACCAGGAACGCCGCGCACAGCGGATACGAGAAGTCTTCCAAAGGTGCCAAGCCGATGCGCAATCCGCTCAGATGCTCCTCCGGATACACGACGAGCCCGGCCGCGATCATGGCGTTGTCGAACACGGCGGTGAGCACGAGGAGCACGGCCGCCGAGATCGCCGATGCCGCCATGCGACGGCCGAACGCCGGCCGGCGGAGCGTGGCGAGGGTGACGATCACCGTCACGACGACGAACGGGATGACGATCAGGGAATAGGTCACGACGACTCACCACCCTGCGACGGAGGCGCGTCGGTGCCGGGCTGCGTCGCCCGGCGCGCGAGCACGCGCATTCCCGCCGCCCACGCGACCAGCCCGAGGTAGCACAGGAAGGTGAGGAAGAAGAGCTCCTCGAGGGGCAGCTCCGGGGCGATGTCGATCCCGGTGAAGTAGGGGCTGTCGCCCTTGAGGAACACGCCGGTGACGATACCGACGGCATCCCAGGCGAGGAAGAAGGCGACGCCGACGCCGACGGCGGCGAGTGTCCGGCCGGGGGAGGCCCACAGCGCGAGCCGGAAGCGTGCGTCGAGTGTCGCGATGCCGGCGGCGGAGATCAGGATCGCGAGCAGGTACAGTCCGGGCACGTCAGACCCGGGCAGGCTCGGCGAGGGGACCGGGGGAGCGATCGCCGCGAAGGCGCTTCAGCACGAGTTCGGCTGAGATCAGGCACATCGGCAGGCCGATGCCGGGCAGCGCGGACGTGCCCGCGTAGGAGAGGTTGCGGACCTTCCTGGACGCATTGCGCGGGCGGAAGACCGCGCTCTGTCCGAGCGTGTGCGCGAGCCCGAGCGAGTTGCCGCGCCATGAGTGCAGATCGGTCTCGAAATCCCCGGGGGCGATCGTCCGACGCACGGTGATGCGCTCGGCCAGATCCGGGATGCCGCACCACTGGGAGATCTGCTGGATGACGTGATCTGCCGCGGTCTCCACGGCCGGGTCGCCGTCACCGTCGACGCCGCCGTGCCCGATACCGGGATCGGCGGGGACCGGCACGAGGACGAAGAGGTTCTCGCTGCCCGCGGGAGCGACGTCGTCGTCCGTCGCGCTCGGACGGCAGATGTACAGCGACGCGGGATCGGAGATCCGGGTCGGGGCGTCGAAGATGTCCTCGAAGTTCTCGCGCCACTTGCTTGCGAACAGCAGGGTGTGATGTGCGAGCTGGGGGAGCTCACCCTCCACTCCCAGCAGCAGCAGCAGCGCGCCCGGACTGGGGACCCGCTTGTCCCACCACTTCTGTGGATAGGTCTGCAGCTCCGGCGGCAGCAGCGTCGTCTCGGTGTGGTGCAGGTCGGCCGTGGAGACGACGAGGTCGGCGGGGATGCGGGTGCCGTCCGAGAGGCGGACGCCCGTGGCGACGGCATCCGTCGTCGTGATCTCCATCACCTCGGCGCCGGTGCGAATGGTCGCCCCGTGTGCGCGCGCGAGCCGCTCCACCGCGCGGATGACCTCGACGAACCCCCCGCGCGGGTACAGCACGCCGTCGTCGAGATCGAGGTGGCTCATCAGGTGGTAAAGGCTCGGGACGCCGTACGGTGAGCCGCCGAGGAACACGGCGGGATACTCGAGGATCTGCCGCAGTCGCTGGTCGGTGAAGCGCTTGTCGACATATCCCGCGAGCGTTTTGGTCAGCAGCGGCGCGAGTTGCCCGGCTCGCTTGAGCAGTTGCGGATCGCGCAGCCCCGCCGTGGTCTCGTACGTGTCGTACAGGAAGCGCGAGACGGACAGCTCGTACGCGTCCGCGGCGGAGTCGAGATAGGCGTCCAGCTTCGCACCCGCGCCGGGCTCGATGCTCTCGAAGAGGGCCGTCGCCTCGGCGCGCCCCGTCCGCACGTCTATCGGCGCGTCCGCGCTCATCGACGGATCGGTGTACACGCGATAGGCGGGGTCCAAGCGAACGAGGTCGAGCTCGTCCGCGGCGCTCGTGCCCAGCATCCGGAAGAAGTGGTCGAAGACCTCCGGCATCAGGTACCAGCTCGGACCGGTGTCGAAGCGGAAGCCCTCGTGCTCCCAGGATCCCGCTCGTCCGCCGAGTTGGTCGCGGGCTTCGAGGACGGTGACCGTCCACCCCTCGGCGCTCAGGAGGGCGGCTGTGGCCAGTCCCGCGATGCCGCCGCCGATCACGACAGCGGTGCCCTTGTCCTGCTCTGCCATTTCTCGGTCCTCTGCGGTCGGTGGGTGCGTGGTCATGTGCGGACGCCCGCGCCGCTCGGCCGGCGCGGCGGGAAGCCCAGAAGTGCGCGCGCGGCCAGGGTCGCCTTGACCGGATCGGGCACGCGCACGCGCTGCGTCGGGTTCTCGTCGCGCCGCAGGCGCTCGGAGAGTGCCGCGAACAGGTCGTGCGCCGCCGTCACGGCGCGGCGGCAGTCGGCGGGCAGCTGAGGCACGACGGCCGCGGCGGCCGCGAGATCGGCATCGATGCGGTCGAGGACCTCGATCCGGCGCCGGCCCCCCTCGGCGAGCCCGAGGTAGTCGCGTCCGAGTGCGTCTTCGTCGTGGTGCTGGTCGCGGAGGAAATTCACATCCTGGAACGCGGAACCGAGGCGCCGCGCGCCGTCGACGAGTTCCGCGGAAGCCGGGATCGGACGCGGCGCGCCGGCGTTCACGAACACCTGCAGACACATGAGCCCCACCACCTCGGCGGACCCGTACACGTAGTCGTCGTGCGAGGCGGAATCGTGGTGTGCGGTCTGCAGGTCCGTGCGCATCGAAGCGAAGAAGGGGCCGGTGAGGTCGGCGCCGATGCCGCACTCCCGCGCGGTGCGCGCGAACGCGTGGACGATGAGATTGGAACTGAAACCGCGCTCGATCGCCGCGAGCGTCTCCTCTTCCAGCGCGTCCAGCACGGCGCGCTCCGCGGCGGCGTCCAATCCCGCCTCCGCGGCGGGACCGTCCACGATCTCATCCGCGACGCGGACCAGCGCGTAGATGTTGCGCACGTGCGGGCGCGGACGCGGTCCCAGAAGGCGCGTCGCCAGGCCGAACGAGGTCGAGTACGCCGCAATCACCGCGGCGGCGGCATCCTGTGCTGTCCTGTCGTACAGGGCGAGCCCCGTCGGCTCGTGACTCACGGAATGCGCTCCTCGATGCGGTCGGCCAGCCCCTGGATCAAGGGGCGGGCGCAGGTGGGGAAGGAGGGATCCTCCACGGCGCTGCGCACACTCCCGAGCGTATCGTCGATCAGGGAACGCAGGCTCGCCCGGGCGCCGCTCTCTTCGAGCGCCCGCTGCGCCTCACGCACCGCGATCGGCCCGGTGTGGGCGATGGCGAGCGCATCGTTCACACGCGACCACGTGGTGGACTCCCGGGCCAGGGCGATCAGCGGCGTGCGCTTGGATTCGCGGAGGTCGCCGCCTTCGTCGCGCCCCGCCTGTGCGGCCGAGCCGAACGCGCCGATCAGGTCGTCGACGAGCTGGAAGGCCAGCCCCAGTCGTCCGCCTTCGGCATCCAACGCCGCGATCGCGTCAGGCGTCGCGCCGGCCAGCAGAGCACCCGCGCACAGCGGCGCGCTGAACGAGTACACCGCCGTCTTGTTGAAGGTGGCGTCGAAGATCGCCTCCGCCTCGGCGTAGTCGGGCGTCACGGCGTTCTCGACGTCGGCGAGCTCGCCGGCGGCGGAGACGTAGATCGCGTCATCGAGGAGGCCGAACAGGCCGGCGCGTACCGGCGCCGGGACGTCCGCGAGCGCGATCAGGCGCGACGCCTCGTGCAGCAGCAGGTCGCCCGCGAGGATCGCCGCAGCATCGCCGAGAACCACGGAGCCCTGCTCATCGGCGCCGCGGCGGCGGGCACGGTCTCGGAACTCACCACCCACATTCGGGATGCCGCGCCGCACGGTGTCGTGATCGATCACGTCATCGTGCACGACGAACGCCGTATGCAGCAGCTCGAACGCTGCGGCGACCGCGTACACCGCGTCGGTGTCGTCCTCTGATCCGCCGAACGCCGAGAACGACGCCGCGACGAGGGCGGGACGCAGTCGCTTGCCTCCGGAGGTCGCGCGGGTGACAGCATCGCCCAGATCGCTGAATCCGCCGCCCAGCTCGTTCGCGCGCCCGCGGATCCGCCGCAACGACCCATCGATCGCGTCGTCGATGGCCGTGCGGGTGGAGGGAGGGATCATGACGCCTGTCGTCGCTGGAGCGCCGGCCTGCCGGAGTCGAACAGGTGCAGCTGCTCGGCCTGCAGCACGAGCCAGGGGCTGAACGCCCACGGGGTGGCGGCGAGGGAGGTGCCCAGATCGACGGGGTCGACCCACATCGCATCGACGACTTCCAGCGGGTTCAGGACGGGCTCGTCCGTCGTGCGCGCGGTGTAGACCGGGCAGACCTCGTACTCGACGATGCCGGACGTGTCCACCGCGCGATACCGGAACAGCGGCAGGGCGAGCTCGATGTCGGTGAGGGTGATGCCGAGCTCGAACTCCGCGCGACGGTGGACGGCGCTGAGCACCGGCTCGGCGGGACGCGGGTGCCCGCAGAAGGAGTTGCTCCACACGCCCGGCCACGTCGTCTTGCTGAGCGCCCGACGTGTCACGAGGACCTTGCCGTCCTCGTTGAGGACGTGGCACGAGAAGGCCAGGTGCAGTGCGGTGTCCGTGCCGTGGACGCTCGACTTGGGCGCGGTGCCGATCGCCCGTCCTTCGTCGTCAAGGAGGACGACCTCGTCGGTGTCGCTCATCGATCCTCCTCAGATCGCTAGATTAGCTAGCAACATTGCCTTCCGCCGATGATACAAGGGCGTCGCGGGGAGTGTCCACACGACCCCCGGCGAGGACCGCTCGCCGCCTCCGGCGGTGTTCGCACGCCCTCGTGCGTACCATCACGTCCCTCCACGATGCCACGGATCGGCGTTCTCCGCGCCGCGCTGCAGACGACGAAGAAGGCGCCCCCCGGAGGGGACGCCTTCTTCGTTTTCGTTGCGGGGACAGGATTTGAACCTGCGACCTCTGGGTTATGAGCCCAGCGAGCTACCGAGCTGCTCCACCCCGCGGCACAAGAGGAAAGCCTAGCACGGATCCGGGGAGTCGTCACATCGCGGCGCCGGTTGCCGGGGGCACCGGCGACCGGTCAGGATGAACACATGCCTGCCGAGCGCGACACCGATCGTCACGACGACCTCGTGGACGGCCGGGACGAGTCTCCTGCGGAGCGCGCCGATCGCAACTGGAGCGAAGTCCTGCAGGAGCTGCGTGTCATGCAGACGGGAACGCAGATCCTGACCGGCTTCCTGCTCGCTCTGGCCTTCCAGCCCGCGTTCGCCGAGCTGGATGCCCGCCAACGCGGGGTGTACCTCACGCTCGTCGTCCTCTCCGCGCTCAGCTCGATCATCGCGCTCGCGCCGGTCGCCCTCCATCGCATGCTCTTCCGACAGCGCGCCAAGCAGCACGTCGTCGCGTACGGGCACGCGGCCCTGGTGACCGCGCTGATCACGGTGTCGGTGCTGTTGATCGGCGTCGTCGGTTTCCTCTTCGATGTAGTCGTCGACGTCGACGCCGGTGTGCTGGCGGCCGTCATGCTCGCCCTCGTGATCGTGATCCTCTGGGTCGCGGCGCCTCTCATCCTGCGCATCAGGGCACGAACGGAGGTCCGCTCGTGAGCGATTCCGCCCCCGGGCAGCCGCTGGCGATCGCGGCGGCCCAATTCGCCCCCGTCGCCGACAAGGCCGTCAACCTCGCCGCGATCGCAGACCTGGTCCGCATCGCCGCGGCGCGTGACGCGCGGCTGGTGGTGCTCCCCGAGTACTCCAGCTATTTCGTCGACCCTTTCGACGACTCGCTGGTCCGCAACGCCGAGACACTCACCGGCCCCTTCGTCGCCGCACTCACCGAGCAGGCGGGTGCGCACGGGATCGTGATCGTCGCGGGCCTGCTGGAACAGGCGGAAGACGGACGACGAGTGCGCAACACCGTCGTCGCGGTGGATCGCAGCGGCGTCGTGGCGCGCTACCGCAAGCTGCATCTGTACGACGCCTTCGGTCAGCGCGAGTCGGACTGGGTCGAGCCCGGACGCCTGGAACCTCCGGAGACGTTCGTGGTCGACGGTGTCCGCTTCGGGCTCATGACCTGCTACGACGTGCGCTTCCCGGAGGTCGCCCGCACACTCGCCGATGCCGGCGCCGATGTGTTCGCCATCCCCGCCGAGTGGGTTCGGGGCCCGCTCAAGGAGCACCACTGGCGCACCCTGCTGCACGCGCGCGCGATCGAGAACACCGCGTACGTGATCGCCGCGGACCACCCGCCGCCACTCGGCGTCGGCAACTCGATGGTGGTCGACCCGCAAGGCGTCGAGATCGCCGCAATCGGGACGACGACGGACGTCGTCGTTGCGCACGTGGACCCCGCGTTGATCGAGCGGGTGCGGCGCGTGAACCCGGCTCTGCGCCTTCGCCGGATGTCGGTGACGCCGATCGACTGAGCGCCCTCAGTCCGTCATGCGCGCCAGACGGGATGCCGCCTCATCCAGCACCGACAGGCGCTTGCACGCCGCGAACCTCACGAGCGTCGCGTAGCGATCGCGGTTCCGCGTCGTCGCGAACGCCGTCAGAGGAATCGCCACGATGCCGGCGCGGGCCGGCAGCTCGCGGCAGAACGCCGCCGCGTCCGTGACGCCCAGGGGAGCGGCATCCGCGACGGTGAAATAGGAGCCGGACGGCCGCGACACCTCCAGGCCGGCAGATCGCAACCCCTCGCCGAGGAGCGCGCTCTTCGCCCGCATCTGCTCCGACAGCGCCTGGAAGAACTCGTCGGGCAGGCGGAGGCCGGCAGCGATCGCCGGCTGGAAAGGTCCGCCGTTCACATACGTCAAGTACTGCTTCACCGCGAGCACGGCGTCGACGAGCTCGGCGGGACCGCTGATCCAGCCGATCTTCCACCCCGTCGCGGAGAAGGTCTTGCCGCCGGAGGAGATCGTCAGCGTCCGCGCCGCCGCGCCCGGCAGAGTCGAGATCGGTTCGTGCGTCCGTCCGAACGCGAGGTGCTCGTACACCTCGTCCGTGATGATGACGGCGTCGTGTCGGTCAGCCAGTCTGACCACTTCATCGCGGAGCTCGCGGGTGAACATCGTGCCGGTCGGATTGTGCGGGTCGTTCACGAGGATCGCGCGCGTACGGTCCGTCACCGCCGCGGCGAGTTCCTGCAGATCGGGCTGGAAGTCCGGCCAGCGCAGCGGCACCGGCACGAGGCGCGCACCCGTCAGCGCGATGATCGCCGCGTAGGAGTCGTAGTACGGCTCGAAGACGACCACCTCGTCCTCCGGGCCGTCGATCAGCGCCAGGAGGGCTGCAGCGAGCGCCTCGGTGGCTCCGGCCGTCACGAGGATCTCGCGGGCAGGATCCAACCGGATGCCGTAGAAGCGCTGCTGGTGCTCGGCGATCGCCTCGAGCAGCTCGGGCACACCGCGCCCCGGCGGGTATTGGTTGCGCCCGCTCGAGATCGCCGAGCGCGCCGCCTCCAGGACTTCGGCCGGGCCGTCCTCGTCCGGAAAGCCCTGGCCGAGGTTGATCGCTCCTGTCCGCGCCGCGAGGGCCGACATCTCGGCGAAGATGGTGGGACGGGTCGCGCCGTCGGCGTCGACCAGGCCCGCCCCTGCGGCGGCACGGCGCCATGCTCCGGGAAGAACTCGCATCACGCTCACGCTACTCGCATAGACGGCCCCCATCCCCGACATAAGAAACGCACAGACAGCGACTCCAGAGTGGTCATCGTCGGCAGAAGGAGCACACCATGAGCCAGAACCCGGGCGATCGCCCCGAAGAGACCACCCCTGAGAACGAGCACCGGGCGGAGACCCCCGAGACGGCGACGCCGCTGTCGGACGCGCCGTCGGACGCGACGGAACCCCGTGCAGCGGCGGAGTCGCCCGCGCAGACCGAGCCTGCCGCCGCGGCGATCCCGCCCCAGCCGCCCGCCCCTCAGGCTCCCGCGTCATCCGTGACGCCGGCGTGGCAGGCTCCCCAGCCTCCGCGTCAGGGCGCTTATCCCGCCTACCCGCAGCAGCAGTACGGCGCGCCCCGCCCTCAGCAATACGCGGGGCAGCCCGCCGCCGCACCCGCGTATGCGTCGTCCTTCGGCGCGGGCGCGAACCAGACCCAGCCGACCATCCCGTTCGACCCGCGCGCGACGGGCGCCGTTCCGACGTCGCCCTCCGCAGAGCCGAAGAAGAAATCCGGCGCCGGAAAGGTCGTCGGGCTCATCGTCGCCGCCGCGATCGTCGGCGGCGCGGCGGGTCTCGGCGGTGCCTACGCCGGCGTGAACCTCTTCACACCCGCCGGGACGAGTCCCGCGGCGGGGCCCGCCACCGTCACGGTGAACAACACCGACTCGGTCAACCAGACCACCGCGATCGCGGGGAAGGTCCTGCCGAGCGTCGTCACGATCCAGGCAACGGGCACGAACGGTGCCGGGACGGGCTCGGGTGTCGTGCTGACCAGCGACGGGTACGTGGTCACGAACACCCACGTCGTGACGCTGGACGGGCAGACCGCCGACGCCACGATCCGGGTCACGACCTCGGACGGCCGCGTCTACGACGCCGAGGTCGTCGGCACGGACCCGACGTACGACCTCGCCGTGATCAAACTGACGGATGCCGAGGATCTCACCCCGGTGGAGTTCGCCGACTCTTCGGCCCTCAACGTCGGCGACCAGACGATCGCGATCGGCGCTCCGCTCGGGCTGTCGAACACCGTCACCACCGGCATCGTGAGCGCGCTGAACCGCTCGATCCAGATCGCGTCCTCCGCGGCGCCCGACTCGGGCACGCAGCAGGATGACCAGACTCCGGAGGGTGAGGGGCAGCAGGGTCAGAGTCCCTTCCAGTTCGACTTCGGCGACGGCAATCAGGCGTCGACGCCCACCGAGTCCATCTCGATCGCGGTGATCCAGACCGACGCGGCCATCAACCCGGGCAACTCCGGCGGTGCACTCGTCGACGAGGACGGCAAGCTCATCGGCATCAACGTCGCGATCGCGACCGCGGGAGGCTCCAGCGGGGAGTCCGGTTCCATCGGCGTCGGATTCTCGATCCCCTCGAACATCGTGCAGCGCGTGACGGACGAGATCATCGAGACCGGTGCGGCCACGCACGGCCTCCTCGGTGCGAGCGTGCGCGACGCGGCGACGGTCGAGGACTCGACCACGACGGGCGCGTACATCGCCGAGGTCGTCGACGGGGGAGCGGCTGCGGCCGCGGGCCTGCAGGTCGGCGATGTCGTCACGGCCTTCAACGGTGTCCCGGTCACCGACGCGACGGATCTGACGGCGCAGGTGCGTGCGGCGGCGGCAGGATCCGACGCCACGGTCACGATCGTCAGAGACGGCAAGACCGTGACGCTGGACGCCACGCTCGGCCAGCTCCAGTAGCCGGCGCTCGTCCGCCGATACGGACGCCACCCCGCGATAGAGTCGCGGGGTGGCGTCCTTCTCGTTCGGCGCGGGGAACGCGCAGAAGCTCGCGAGCATCCCCCTGTACGCGCTCGGTCGCCTGGTCACGGCGCTCATCCCGCGTTCGGCGGACGGCTGGGTCTTCGGCTGCGCGGTCGGCATCGCTGACGGCGCGCTCGCACTCTGGAGGGTCGCGGCCGCCGACGGTGTGCCGGCCGTCTGGCTCGTCGATTCGGACCGCGAGTCGCGGGAGGCTGCGGCGCAGGGCATCCCGCACGCGCGCAAGCGCTCGCTGCGGGGCTTCTGGCTCACCGCTCGCGCGCGGGTCGTCGTGGTCACCCACGGCTTCGGCGACGTGAACCGCTACGCGGTCTCCGGGGCGTTCATCGTGCAGCTGTGGCACGGCATCCCGCTCAAGCGCATCGGGTTGGACTCGCCGGAGACCGTCCGCAGCGGCGTCCTCCCCGGCTGGGCGCCCGTCCGGGCGCTGCTGGCATTCATGTACCGCTCCGCGACCCGGCGGATCCGCCTGCTGCCGGCGGCATCGCACGCGGTCCGCGGGCGCCTGGAGTCCGCGTTCTCGGTGCCGGATGCGCGGGTGCCGGTGACCGGCGAACCCCGCGTCGACGTGCTCTCGCAGGGTACGCCGGAGGAGCGTCGATCCCTCGCCCGCGCCGCGATCGGGGCCGCAGCCGGATCATTCGATGCCGGCGACCGGCTCGTGCTGTACGCCCCGACGTGGCGCGACGGTGCGCCGGATCCGGCCGTCCCCTCGGCGGCGGAGTGGCAGGCGATCGTGGACGTGCTGACCCGGCGTCGAGCCGTCCTCCTCGTCCGGTCGCACCCCCTCGGAGCGGGCGAGTACACACCGCCATTCGCCACCGAACGAGTGCGGCATCTCGGCAGTGACGTGCTGCCTGACGTCACGCCGGTCCTCCCGGCCCTCGACGTCCTGGTCACCGATTACTCCTCGCTCGTGTTCGATTCCGCGCTCGTCCCGGTTCCCATCGTCTTCCTCGCCCCGGATGCGGACGAGTACGCCCGCACCCGGGGCTTCTACGGCTCGTACGCCGATGTCGCCGGCGCGGACTGGGCGACCGAGTGGACGGGTGCCGCCGCCCAGCTGGATGCCGTGCTCTCGGACGACGCGGAGCGTGCCCGGAGGATCGCGGCCGCAGCGCGGACGAGCGCCCGCGTGCACGCGTTCCGGGACGGGCAGAACACCCGGAGGGTGTACCGTGCGATCCTGGCGGGGACGGGCGCGCGGCCCACCCGTCCGACGGAAGGACCTCGATGACCGACGCCCGTTTCGCCTCTGACGACGGTGTCTCGCTGATCATCTCCGGACAGGGACCGCGTCCGGCGACCGCAGAGCTCGTCGGCCCGCGGGCACGGGTGAGCGGCACCCTGACCGGCCGCGGCAAGACCTGGCGCGCCGCGCTGCCGTTGCAGGCCTCACGCTGGGGCGGTGCCGAGCTTCCGCTGCCGTCCGGCACGTACACGCTGCGCATCGTCGGAGCGGACGGCTCCGTCATCGATCCCCCGGAGGGTGTTCCGCTCACGCAGCTCGGGACGCTGCGCGCGGCGCTCACGGGGGACGCGCTCACCGTCGGCCCGCCGATCGACCCGGCCTACGACTCCGGCGAGGGGCAGGCCGCCCTCGATCGCCGCTACGCCACGCGGCCGGCCGCTTTGGAGAACGCGGTGTTCTTCGAGAGCTTCTACGGGCGCAACGCCAGCTGCAATCCGCTCGCGATCGATCGTGAACTCGCCCATCGTGCCCCGGGAGTCACCCGGTACTGGAGCGTCGTGGACCTCTCGGTGCAGGTTCCCGACGGGGCGATCCCGGTGGTGGACGGCTCACCGGAGTGGTGGCGCGCCCGCGGCTCGGCGCGTCTGCTCGTCGTGAACGACTGGTTGCGCCGCACGTTCTCCCGGCGGCCCGGGCAAGTCGTGATCCAGACGTGGCATGGGACTCCGCTCAAGCGTCTCGCGCTCCATCGCCCCGGTTTCGACCCGCGACGGATGGCGGCGGTGATCAAGGAGTCGCGGCGCTGGAACGTGCTTCTCGCCCAGAATCCCTACGCAGCCCGCATCCTCGGCAAGGCCTACGCGTTCGTGACCCGCCCGGTCTGGGTGGAGGGGTATCCGCGCAACGACATCCTGACGACCGGCGACGGCGCCGCCACACGGGAGGCGCTGGGCATCGACGCCGGCGAGCGCGTGCTCCTGTATGCGCCGACGTGGCGCGACGACCGCGCGGAGATGGTCGATTTCGTGGACCCCGCCGCGCTGGCGAAGGCGACCGACGCGGTGGTGCTCGTCCGGGGTCACTCCCGCACGCTGCAGCCCGGGCGGGATGCCGAAGGCCCGCGTGTCGTGGACGTCACCGGCTTCCCGGACACGTCTCGGCTGCTCCTGGTCGCCGATGCGCTCATCACCGACTATTCGTCGGTTATGTTCGATTTCAGCGTGACCGGAAAACCCATGTACTTCCTCGTGCCCGACATCGAGCACTACCGGGGCCAGCTGCGGGGGTTCTACTTCGACCTGACGGCGCACGCGCCGGGTCCGGTCGTCCGCACCGAGGCGGAGCTCATCGCTGCCGTCCGGGACGGGGATCCGACCGCTTTCGCCGACCGCTACACGCAGTGGCGCGCGAAGTTCAACTCCCGCGACGACGGCCATGCCGCCGAGCGGGTCGTCGGTCGCATCCTCGATCAGCGCCTGATCGAGCGGGACTGAGTCAGGGCAGAGGGGTGTTGCGGTCGCCCAGCCGCGACGTGTCGACAGTGTCGTGCGCGCCGCGGATCAGACCGCCGAGGAACCCCGCGCCCCACGACAGGTGCATCGTGGGCAGCACCGCGAGCGTCCAGAGCTTGTCGCGCCAGCCCGTGCCCCCGCCGGGACCGATCGCGACGACGACCACGAGCAGGACGTATGCGATCACCGGGAGATAGACCAGGGCGGCCATTGCCGACCACAAGCCGGTGAGGATGCCGGAGACCTGCAGCACCCCCACGACGGCCGCGAGCACGAGGACGACCACGAGTGCCGGCGGCGCGAAGAAGCGCACCGAGTTGCCGCGGCCGTAGCGTCGCACGAGCTCACCGCGCCAGCGTCCGGTCGCGGAGAACTGGCGGGCGAGCCGCGTCCAACTCTCCCGCGGCCAGTACGTCACCGCGAGCGCGGGGTCGAACCACACCCGATAGCCGGCCCGGCGGATGCGCAGATTCAGCTCCCAGTCCTCGCCGCGGCGGATGCTCTCATCGAACATGCCGACTTCCTCGAGCACGTCGCGCCGCATGACGCCGAGGTAGGCGCTCTCGGCTTCGCCCTCCTGTGTGCCCCCGTGATACGCCCCGCCGCCGAGTCCGATCGGGGAGTTGTACGCGCGGGCGACCGCGCGCTGGAAGGGGCTACGCCCGTCTGCGCGCATCACGCCGCCCACGTTCGCCGCGCGCACGCGGGAGAGGGTGGCGAGGGCGCGCGTCGCATAGCCGGGCTCGAGTTCGGAGTGGGCGTCCACGCGGACGATCGTCGGGTAGCGGGCCGCGCGGATCGCACGGTTCAGCCCGATCGGGATGTCGGCCTGCGGATTGTCCACGAGCACGACCTCATGTCCCTGATCATGGCGGCGCGCGAGCTCCCGGGCGAGTTCCGTCGTCCCGTCGGTGGACGGTCCGAGAGCGAGGATCAGCTCGACCGGCCCGTCGACCTCCTGAGCAAGCACGGTCTCGACCGCGCGCTCCAGATACGCCTTCTCGTTGAGCACCGGCATCACGAAGCTCACCCCGGCGCCGGCGCCCACCACGGGCGCATCCTTGCGCCCCGGCTGGTCGACATGCACCCGTCGATCATGCCACGCCCGCACCGGGCCCCCGGGTGCGCCCAGCACGGCTCGGTATCCTGGATCGGTGGGAATCGTCTCGGATGCGAAGAAGGCCACCGCGCTCCTGCGGAAGGCCGTCGACAGTCGGAGCGCTGTGCGCGAAGTGCGTCGAACCCTCTCGCACCTGCCCGCGCACCCCTCCCACCACTATCGCGTGGCCGTCTACTTCGCCGACGGCGCCGTGAACATGTACCAGATGCGTCAGTGGTACAAGCCCCTGGCCGAACTGGCGCGTACGTGGCCCGTCGTCGTGCTCAGCAGGTCCGCGACGGGAGCGCGCGCTCTGCTCTCCGAGGACGCACCGCCGGTCGCGTTCGTCCCCACGGTGCGCGACGTGGAGCGCTTCATCGCCGATCAGGACATCCGGGTCGTCCTGTACGTGAATCAGAACACCCGCAATTTCCAGATGTTCCGCTACGGGCGCCGGTGGCACGTCTTCATCAACCACGGCGAGTCGGACAAGATGTACATGACGACGAACCAATACAAGGCGTACGACTACGCGTTCATCGCCGGTGAAGCCGCGCGAGAGCGTCTGGAGCGCGTGCTGTGGGACTACGACCTCGATCGCCGCACGATCCAGATCGGGCGCCCGCAGGCCGACCATTACTCAGGGGCGCTCCCGTACACGCCCGACGAGCGGACGGTCGTGCTGTACGCGCCGACATGGGAGGGTGACCGCCCGTCCGCGCACTACGGGTCGATCCGCTCGCACGGTGAAGCGCTGGTCCACGCGCTCCTCGCGACCGGGCGACACCGGGTCATCTACCGGCCGCATCCGCGTTCCGGCGTCGTCGATCCCGCGTACGGCGACGCGAACCGCCGGATCATCGCCGCCCTGCACGCGGCGAACGCCGCAGATCCGGCATCCGCTCATGTGTTCGACGACGGACCGGAACTCGGCTGGCAGCTCGCCGCCGCGGATGTCGCGATCGTGGACATCTCGGCGATGGTGTACGACCGTCTGGCAGCCGACCGCCCGCTCATCATCACGCGTCCGGCCGACCCCGAGGCGCTGATCGACACGAACGGCTACCTCTCGGCGTGCGAGTGGCTCGACAGCGCGGATGCCGGCCGCATCGTCGCCGAGACCGACCGGGTGCTCGGCGATGACGCCGCGGTGGCACGCCTCGAGCAGTGGGTGCGGCACTATTTCGGCGACACGACGCCCGGCGCGGCGACCGCCCGGTTCCACGCCGCGGTCGGCAGGCTGATGGACGAATGGGACCACTGGCACGCGCGGACGCTCGCGCGTGAGGACGAGGGCGACGACGAGCTCGACAATGACGAAGCGGAGCTCGACGACTGAGACGGCTCAGCCGACGCGGGCGGGTCCGTCGACCAGGCGCGCGATGGCCCGGAGGGGGATCGTGACCCAGGTGGGACGATTGCGCGCCTCGTAGATGGCCTCGTAGACCGCCTTGTCGAGTTCGAGCGCAGCCAGCAGCGGGCTGTCCTCGTCACCCGTCTCGCCGGACGTCGCCGCGTAGCCCTCCACGAAGGCGGCGCGGGATCTCTGCGCCCAATCGCGCACAGCCTCGCCGCGATCGGGACGATCCAGACGGATGGAGCCGGCGACGTAGTCGAACGACCGCAGCATCCCGGCGACGTCGCGCAAGGCGAGATCGGGCTGGATGCGCTCGGCCATGGGCCGCAGCGGCTCACCCTCGAAATCCAGCAGCACCCAGCCGCGGTGAGGGTCCTGCAGCACCTGCCCGAGGTGGTAGTCGCCGTGGATCCGCTGCAGCGGCGGCCAGGCGACCTCCATCGCTCGTGCGTAGACGGTCTCGATCGCCGCGCGGCGATCGGCGATGGCGGGCACCTCCGAGATCGCGATCCCGAGTCGGCGATGCCAGGTCGCCGTGGTCGCAGCACGGTCCGACGGTGCGCACGGGCGGATGGGGAAGAGCTCCGCGAGAGACAGGTGCACGTCCGCGGTCGCCGCGCCGAGCGCGCGCGCCCGATCGCGGAAGTCCTCGCCGCGCGCCGCGGCGTGCAGTGCCACGCGCCACGCATCCTCGACCCCCGGAAGGAACTCCTGCGCGAACGCCAGTGACCCCGACACCGGAGTGCCCCCGGTGCCCGGCCACGTGCCGTCGACGGACCCGACGGCCCGTGGCACGTGCGTGGACCCGGCGTCGGCGAGTGCGCTCTGCAGCTCGATGTCGGGGTTCAGCCCGGCGTGCAGCTGCCGGAAGACCTTGCAGATGATCGGCATCGCCCCGTCGCCGCGGTAGATGATCGACGTGTTGGACTGCTCGCCGGAGAGCACCGCTGCGGTCCGCGCGACGCCATCGGGCGCAACGGTGCGAATCGGCTGTCCGACCGCGACGGCATCCGGCCCCTCGCCCGCGCCGCCGCGGGTCACTATCTCCAGCAGCGCGCGACTGTACGCAGGATCGAATGGGCCGTCGATGTAGGTGGTGCCGGGTTCCGGGCTTCCGATGATGTGGTCGGCGGACGCGTCGACGCCGGCGGTGGCGCGCGCGACGACCGGGACCTGATACAGCACGGACGGCTGGGAGCCGTCGTCCGCGACCAGGAACGTGCGCACGCGCGCCTCGAACGTCGCCCCGGCGTCGGACTCCGCGCCCGCAACTGCGGGGGCGTCCCACCACGCGACGAGCCGCAGTGCGGGCGGACGACCCTTCGCGGCGTACCATCGCTGCCGCGGCATCCACGCCGCCAGGCACGCCAGCGTACTTTCCATGGTTCCGAGATTATGCCCTCGCGTGCAACACGTCGATTCGCGTGGTGCCTCGAACGGCTCCCGGTGACCGGGGATCCGCGGAATCCGCCGCGGCGGCCGGCCGGTCTGCGACGATGAGCGCATGAAGGAGCTCGAGGGCTGGCAGCGATCGTATCTGACGGTGGGCGAGGAGACCCGCGCGTACTACCGCAAGGGGGACGGTCGCGGGGTCATCATCATCCACGAGTTCCCCGGGATCGAGCCGAGCCTGCTCCGTCTGGCCGAGGAGGTGGTCGCGGCCGGCTTCACCGTCGTCCTGCCGCACCTGTTCGGCGATCCCGGCGCCGGGTTCTCGGCGCGCAACATCACGGGGGACATCCGGCAGTTCTGTGTGCGGCGAGAGTTCTCGGTGTTCGCCCGGGGGAGGACGAGTCCTATCGCCGGGTGGCTGCGCGCGCTGGCCAGGGACCTTCACGAGGGTGTCGGCGGACCTGGTGTGGGGGTGATCGGCATGTGCTTCACCGGAGGCTTCGGTCTGGCGATGATGGCCGACGCGCCGGTCATCGCCCCGGTGGTCGCCGAGCCGTCGCTTCCCGCCGCGATCGGCTTCCCCCGTTCGGCGGCTCTGCGCGGTGCCGACCTGGGGCTCTCACCCGCCGATGCGGATGCCGTCGCCGATTCCGGCTGCGAGGTCCTGGGTCTGCGGTTCCGGACGGACGTGGCGACCGGGACGCGCTTCGAGAGCCTCCGGCGCCTGCTGGGCGAGCGCTTCCTCTCTCTGGAGTTCGAGGGTCGCGGACATTCCGTGCTGACTGCCGATCGTCAGGAATTCGCGGTCGAGGAGGTGCTGGCCTTCCTGGATCGCACACTCAACGACGGGACGGTCCGGCGTGAAGCCGAGCGCGACCGCATGCTCGAATCCCGCCTCGAGACCGCGTTGGGTTCCGGTTTCGAAGCGCGCATCACGCACGGTCCCGACCGCGTCACCCTCCTGATCCAACGCGGACTCACCCGCAAGGGCCTCAAGCGCGTGCAGGGGATCACGCGGGAGGTCACCTCGGTCGACCCGGAAGTGGTGCGGGTCACCCCGCGCGGGGCCGTCGCCTCAGACGCCGTCGGAGGTTGAGGAGTCGTCGTCGGCGCCGGTCGGATCGGGCGGTGACAACGGGATCGCGACGGACGCGATCGAGGTGCCGAGCAGGCCGAGCGAGTCCGCCGAGTCGATCGGCTCGGGAAGCGCTTCGGCTCCGCTGCGGACGCGTTCCGGCTCGGAGGGGAGGCCGGCCCACTCCGTCGGCTCTTCGGGTCGCGTACTGAAGATTCCCATGGATCCATCCTGCCGCGCGTGCGGCGTCGTCAGTTCGAGGTGGTGTCCCGGCCGACGGAACCGTCGACGTCGGGCTCGGCATCCGGATTCTCGATCGCCGCGCGACCGCGGGGCGTGACCGCCTTCGCGACGCTGCGTCCTGCCGACCCGACCGCGGATCCGGCGCGAGTGAAGCCACCCGCGATCGCGCCGCCCGCCCTGCGGATTCCCCGCGTCGCGGCGTGCTCGAGGCGCAGTGTGTCGGGGCGCGGCTCCAGCTCAGCCGGCAGATCAAGCGGCGGCAGGCCGAACGCGCGGCGGGAACCCACGAGCACGCGACGCCCCAGGATGTGGTTGCCCGCGCCGCCCACCGCGGCGCCGATGCCGAACGGCAGCGCTTTGCCGACGAAGGACGCGCCGCCGCGCGCCGCGAACGACCGCACGAACGTCGTCTTCAGCCGATCGACGAGGGGACCCATCGCGGCGCGGGGGATCGTCTTGGTGACCAGTTCGCCCCAGTACCGGTCGCGAGTGGGGCCCTTGCCGGCGGCCTGGCCCGCGAGTTGGGCAACGAGGTCGACGCCCTCCTTGCCCAGCATCATGGTGAGCACGAGGGCACGAGCGCGGTCGGGGTCGGCCACCGGGATGCCGTGGACCTCGGCGACCGACTGGGCGAAAAGCGTCGTCGCCTCGAGGAAGCCGACGGTTTCGACACCGCTGAGCGCCAGGGTCACGCCCGTGCCGATGCCGGGGACGACGGCCGTCGCCCCGACCGCGGCGCCGCCCGTCGTCACCGCGGCGAGATATCGCCGCTCGAGGATGCGGACGATCTCCGCCGTCGTGGCCGTCGGGTGACGCAGACGGATGCTGCGCAGGTGCGCGAGTACGACCGGGCGCTGGATCGCGAGGACCCGGTCGAGCACCCGGACGAGCATCGGATGCTCCGCCGACCCGGCGGGCGGAAGCCCTCCCGTCCACGGCGCGTCGTCGGGGAGGGAGTGGATTCGGTGCACCTTGTCGGCCATAACGGCCCGATCCTATGCGCGCGCTCTGGATGAAGCCTGGGCTTGACACGCCGCGCCCACGAGCGCAGGCGGGGTCAGACGAAGAGGTTCGCGCGCTCCAGGTCTTCGGCGAAGTCCACCTCGACCGCGTACAGGTCGGAGATGTCCATCGGCTGGAGGCGGATGCCGTCCTGCTCGATCGCGAGCTCGAGGCCGCGCTCGAAGTAGTCCTGGTCGTCCACGCGCGACAGCTGACGGATGAACGCCTTCTTGTCCGCGGCGGAGATGTAGTTGATACCGACCGCCTCGCCGATGCCGCCGACCACCGTCTTGGAGAGCTGGTCGATGAATCCGTCCGCGGTCACGGTGTACTTGACCTCTTCGTCGCTCACCTTCGAGGTGTTGACGGTCACGAAGGACTGGTCGCGCTCGATGAGCTCGATCGCCCGGCCGAGGACCATGGGATCGAAGACGACGTCGCCGTTCATCCAGAGCACCCCGCCCTTGCCGCTCTTGGTGAGGGCGCGCAGGAGACTCTTCGAGGTGTTGGTCTGGTCGTAGCGGTCGTTGTAGACGTAGTCGACCTCGGGGAAGGCTTCCACGATCGTCTCGGCGCGGTAGCCGACGACGGTCATGATGCGGGCATCGGTCCCGAACGCCGCGCGGACGTTGTCATGCTGCTGCTGCATGATGCTGCGGCCGTCGCTGAGCTCGGTGAGCGGCTTGGGCAGGCTGCGGCCGAGCCGCGAGCCCATGCCGGCGGCCAGAATCACGGTCTGAAGGGTCAAAGTCTGCTCCTGGGATGAGTGTCTTCACTGTCGGTTCACCGACGCGACACTCCCTCGTGCCGGTTTCATGGTAGCGAAGACACCTGGGAAGGCGCATAATGCACCGGTCCCGTTGCCGATTCGTGATGTGGGGCGTGTCGCCGGCGTGTGGTTTCGCGCGGTGTCAATTCATTGGGGGCGCGGGCACGCGCTTGATACGTTGGGTCGGTGCCAGCCTCGCTGCCCCAGCCCGATGACGCCCCGACGGAGGACCCGACGGGCGAAGACGGTGGCGTGCCCGCGGCGATCCACAGCCTGCAGACGAGCGGGCGGGGCGAGGCCCCCGCGGCGCCGCACCCCGGTCCGCCGCCGCCCCTGCCCGCGGATCTGCGGATTCCTCCGCGCCCTCCCCTTCCCGTCGTGCAGCCGGTGCTCGTAGCTGAGCCTGAGCCGGAGACGGAAGCCGAGGCCGAGCTTGAACCCCACGTCGAACCCGAATCCGAGCCAGAGGGTGAACTCGAGTCCGAGTCCGAGTCCGAGTCCGAGTCCGAGCCCGAGCCGCAGGCCGAGCCCGAACCCGAGGTCGAACCCGAACCCGAGGTCCAACCCGAACCCGAGGTCCAACCCGAAGTCGAGGCCGAACCTGAGTCCGAACCCGACGTAGAGCCGGAACCCGAGGTCGAACCCGAACCCGAGATGATCCCCGATCCCGTCGACATCGAGGAGGCCGGCGACGAGTCGACGGATGCCGAGCTCGCCGTGGTCGATCCGAACGCGCTCGGCGCGGCATCCGTCGATACCGCTGGCGACGCCCTCGTGGTGAAAGGCGTCACGAAGGTCTTCGGCGACACCCGGGCGGTGGACGGCATCGACCTCACCGTGCCGGCCGGGATCTTCTACGGCCTGGTCGGTCCGAACGGCGCGGGGAAGACCACGACCCTGTCGATGATCGCGGGTCTGCTGCGCGCCGATCGCGGCACGATCCGCGTGAACGGAGTGGATGCCGCCGCCGATCCGGTCGGAGCGAAGCGCCAGATGGGCGTGCTGCCGGACCGCCTTCGCACGTTCGACCGCCTGACCGGCCGCCAGTTGCTGCACTACTACGGCGTGCTGCGCGGGCTGCCGTCCGCCGTCGTGGAGAGCCGCACCGCCGACCTCGCGCGCGCGTTCGACCTCACGGAATCGCTCGGGCGCGTCGTGTCCGACTACTCCGCCGGCATGGTGAAGAAGATCATGCTCGCCGGCGCCCTCATCCACTCGCCGCGACTGCTGGTCCTCGACGAGCCGTTCGAATCGGTCGACCCGGTCTCCAGCGCGATCATCCTCGACATCCTCAAGACCTACGTCGCCCACGGCGGGACCGTGATCCTCTCGAGTCACGGTATGGATCTCGTGCAGCGCGTGTGCTCGCGCGTCGCGGTGATCGTGGCGGGACAGGTGCTCGCCGAAGGGACGATCGACGAGGTGAGAGGCGAACTCACCCTCGAGCAGCGCTTCATAGAGCTGGCCGGCGGTCTCAGCGACGTGGAGGGCCTCGAGTGGCTGCACACGTTCTCCGACTGAGACTCGCCCTCCTCGTCGGCGCGCTGCGCGGCGATGCCGGGCACGTCCGGCGCACCGTGCTGGCGCTCTTCCTGCTGGTCGCCGCGACGGCGGTCGCGTGCTGGGCACTTCTCACGCTGCAGGATGCCGCGACCCCCGTGGTGCTCGCGGTCATCGTCCTCGGCGGCTCGGCCGTCACGCTCGGCTTCGCCCTCGCTCCGCTCGTGGCGGGGGCGACCGATCCGCTGGACCCCCGCCGCTTCGCCGTCCTGGGGCTGCCGAGCGGTCGCCTCGCCGCCGTGCTCGCCGTCGCCGGGTTCCTCAGCGTCCCCACTTTCGCGCTTCTGGCGGTCTCGGTCTGCGCGGCGATCGTGTGGACGGCGCACGGCGTGCCGTGGCCGGCTGCGGTGATCGGTGTCGTCCTGGGCGTCGCGACCTGCGTCCTGCTCGCCAGGGTCTGCATGGCGCTGACCGCGCTGTTCCTGCGCGAAAGGCGATCGCGCGAACTCTCGGGCCTCTTCGCGCTGGCCGTCCTCGTCGTCGTGGTCCCGGTCGGCGTGTTCTTCGCCTCACTGGAGTGGCGAGGACGGGTGCCGACGCAGCTGGCCGAAGCCGTCGCCACGCTCGCGGTGACTCCGCTCGGCGCGGCGTGGGCGTATCCCGGTCGCGTCGCACAGTTGGGGACGGGATCCGCGACGGCTTCACTGCTCGTCGCCCTCGGCACGCTCGTGGTGCTGGGCCTGCTGTGGGCACTCCTGGTCCGTCTCATGCTCTCGCGGACCGAGCGACCGCTGTCCGGTCGTGAGCGCGGCGGGCTCGGCTGGTTCGCGGTCGCACCGGGAACACCCGGGGGAGCGGTCGCCGCGCGCAGCCTCGTCTACTGGCTGCGCGATCGCCGCTACATCGTCAACGTCCTGATCATCCCGATCGCCGGCGCGATCACGACCGTGCCGCTGCTGATCGCCGGCGTTCCGCCTCAGATCGTCGCCCTCGTGCCCGTGCCGATCATCGCGCTGTTCCTCGGCTGGCTGCCGCACAACGACCTCGCGTACGACTCGACCGCCGTCTGGATGCACATCGCGAGCGGCTTGCGCGGGGTGTCCGACCGGGCCGGCCGGCTCGTGCCGGTGCTGGTGATCGGCATTCCCCTTCTGGCGATCCTGATCCCGGTCGCGATCTCGCTGCACGGCAGGTGGGCGCTCCTGCCCGCCATGGTCGGGGTCTGCGCCTCGCTGTTCCTGTGCGGACTCGGCCTGTCCAGCATCTCGTCGGTGCTCGCCCCCTATGCCGCGTCACGGCCGGGCGACAGTCCGTTCCAGCAGCCGCCGCGCGCGGGCTCCGCGAGCGCGATCGCCCAGGCGCTCGTGATGATCGGCGCGATCGTGCTGAGCGCACCGGCGTTGTGGTTCGCTTGGCTCGCCCTGACCGCCGACATCGAGGATTCGTCGACCGCTCTCTGGGTCGGGCTCGGCGGCGGGCTCGTCGTGCTCGCCGTCGGCGTCGCGATCGGCGCGGCGATCTTCGAGCGGCGCGGTGGGCGACTGATGGAGTTCGCGGAGTCGGTCTGAGCGCGTTCGCGGGGTTCGGCATCCGCCCGCCGTGTCATGCCCCGCGTTACACTGGCTGACCATGAGCACCCCCCTCGACGCCCCGGACCAGGGTGGCAACGAACCCGGCGGCACGATGACGCTCGACCGCGAACTCGAAGAGCTCATCCGCGAGGAGAACCTCGAGCCGGGCGATCACGAGCGCTTCTCGCACTACGTGAAGAAGGAGAAGATCCTCGAGTCGGCCCTGACCGGCAAGCCGGTGCGGGCTCTGTGCGGCAAGAAGTGGACACCGGGCCGCGACCCGGACAAGTTCCCGGTCTGCCCCACCTGCAAAGAGATCTACGAGTCGCTCGTCGGCTGACGCACCCTCGCGCTCACTCCCGCGCGTCGACGTAGACGGTGGGGATTGCCGGATCGGACTTGCTGAGCGCGAGCGCGCGCACCGGCAACTCCTCGCGGACCCGAGCGTGGTGGCTGCGGGCGCCCTCGACGCCGGCCGGTCCGACGTAGCGGGCATCCGTGCGGCCCGCCTCGACGAGCGGCACCTGCAACGGTCGTGCATCCGGATGCTCGGACGCGGTGTCCACGTGCTCGAAACCGTCCGAGACCGCGATGAGCTCGCTGGTCGCCGTGCCGTCCGCCACGGTGCGGAACGCGGCCTTGCGTCCGCCCTTGGACCCCTTGTCCGTGGAGGCCTTCGCCACCGCGATCCACGAGCCCGCGGCGTCCTGCCGCGCGACGAGCTTGTAGACCATCCCGGCGGTGGGCGTTCCCGACCCGGTCACGACCGAGGTGCCGACGCCGTACGCGTCGACGGGGGATGCCGCGAGAGAGGCGATCGCGTACTCGTCGAGGTCGCTGGTCACGGTGATCTTCGTCCCCGTCGCGCCGAGCGCGTCCAGCTGCGCGCGGACCTCGGCGGCGACCGTCGGCAAGTCGCCGGAGTCGATGCGGACACCGCCGAGTCGGGTTCCGGCGACCTGGACGGCGAGCTCGACTCCTCGTCGGGTGTCGTACGTGTCGACGAGGAGCGTCGTCCCCACGCCGAGCGCCTCGACCTGCGAGCGGAACGCGTCTTCTTCGGTGTCGTGCAGGAGCGTCCACGCGTGTGCCGCTGTGCCCATCGTGGGGATGCCCCAGCGCCGTCCCGCTTCGAGGTTGCTCGTCGCGCCGAAGCCGGTGATGTAGGCGGCGCGAGCGGCCGCGACCGCCGACTCCTCGGCGGCGCGCCGCGACCCCATTTCGGCGAGCGGGCGGTCGCCGGCGGCGATGCTCATGCGGGCGGCCGCCGTGGCGACCGCGGAATCATGGTTGAGGACGCTCAGCGCGAGCGTCTCCAGGATCACCGCCTCGGCGAACGTGCCCTCCACCGTCAGGATCGGCGAGCCGGGGAAGTAGAGCTCCCCCTCGCGATAGCCGCTGATCGAGCCGCGGAAGCGATAGTCGGCGAGGAAGGCCAGGGTAGCGGCATCCACGACCCTGTTGTCCCGGAGGAAGCGGAGTTCGTCGTCCCCGAAGCGGAAGTCGTCGATGAGGGAGAGCAGCCTGCCCGTGCCCGCGACGACACCGAAGCGGCGGCCGCCAGGGAGGCGTCTGCCGAACAGCTCGAAGACGCAGCGCCGGTGCGCCGTGCCGTCGCGAAGGGCCGCCTCGAGCATCGTGAGCTCGTACCGGTCGGTGTGCAGGGCGGTGCTCGTGGTCACGGCGTCAGCCTACTGAGAGTGAAGCCGCGGGTAGGCTGGTCGATCGTGGATGACGCGCCGATCGGGATCTTCGACTCCGGAGTGGGCGGCTTGACCGTCGCCCGCGCGATCTCCGCCCAGCTCCCGCGCGAGTCACTGCGCTACATCGGCGACACGGCACGCTCGCCGTACGGGCCCAAGCCGATCGCCGATGTGCGGCGCTACGCGCTCGAAGTGCTCGACACTCTGGTCGACGAGGGCGTGAAGATGCTCGTGATCGCCTGCAACACCGCGTCGGCCGCCATGCTGCGCGACGCGCGCGAGCGGTACGACGTGCCGGTCGTCGAAGTCATCGGTCCGGCGGTGCGCACCGCGATGTCCACGACCCGCAACGGCCGCATCGGTGTGATCGGCACGACCGGCACGATCGGTTCAGGTGCTTATCAGGACATGCTCGAGGTGAACGCGAAGCTCACGGTGTTCGCCGAGGCGTGCCCGCGGTTCGTCGAGTTCGTCGAGGCCGGGGTCACCGACTCGCCCGAAGTCCTGCGCGTCGCGGAGGAGTACCTCGCTCCACTCCGGCACGCGGGAGTGGACACGCTCGTGCTCGGCTGCACGCACTACCCGTTCCTCGAGGGCGCGATCAGCTACGTGATGGGCCCGGACGTCTCGCTCGTCTCCAGCGACACCGAGACGGCGAAGGACGTGTACCGCCAGCTCGTCAGCCGCGACCTGCTCGCGGGGCCCGACGCGATGCCGCACCACGTGTACGAAGCGACCGGTGAGTCTGCGGACGACTTCCTCCGTCTCGCGCACCGCCTGATGGGGCGCGAGGTCAGCGAGGTGCAGCTCGTCCAGACCGGCGTGATCGAGCTTCCGCGCTGAGCGCCCAGCGCCCCCTGACCGCCCTTGCCCGGCACCCCGCCGGACCTTCCCCGACGTGAGGAACCTCATGACCGACACCACCGCCCCCACCGTCCGCGCCGACGGACGCTCTGCGGATCAGCTTCGCGAGATCACGATCGAGCGCGGATGGAGTGCGCACGCCGAAGGCTCGGCACTCATCTCCTTCGGCGGCACGAAGGTGCTGTGCACGGCGTCCTTCACCAACGGCGTGCCGCGGTGGCTCACCGGCAAGGGCAAGGGCTGGGTCACCGCGGAGTACGCGATGCTGCCACGGGCGACCAACAGCCGCAACGACCGCGAGTCGATCAAGGGCAAGGTCGGCGGGCGCACGCACGAGATCTCACGCCTGATCGGGCGCGCCCTGCGCGCCGTCGTCGATACGAAGGCACTCGGCGAGAACACGATCGTGATCGACTGCGACGTGCTCCAAGCCGACGGCGGCACGCGCACCGCGGCGATCACCGGTGCCTACGTGGCGCTCGCGGACGCGATCGAGTGGGGTCGGCGCAAGAAGTTCATCGGACAGAAGGCGACGCCCCTCATCGACTCTGTGTCCGCCGTGTCGGTAGGGATCATCGACGGTGAGCCGATGCTCGATCTCGCCTACGTCGAGGACGTCCGTGCCGAGACGGACATGAACGTCGTCGTGACCGGCCGGGGCCTGTTCGTCGAGGTGCAGGGCACCGCCGAAGGGGCCCCGTTCGACAAGCGCGAGCTCGACGCGCTGCTCGAGCTCGGCGTGGCCGGCTGCGCCGATCTGCGCGAGGCGCAGCTGGCAGCGCTCGCGGCGGAGTGACCGACGTGCACAACTCCTCAGATCCGGCGGTTCCGACTCGCAGAATCGTCCTGGCGACCCACAATCCGCACAAAGTCGAGGAGTTCCGCGCGATCGTCGCCCAGACCAGGCCCGATCTCGAGGTCGTCGGGTACGACGGCCCGGAGCCGGTGGAGGACGGTGTCACGTTCGCGGAGAACGCGCTCATCAAGGCCCGCGTGGCGGCCGCGCACACCGGGTTGCCCGCGCTCGCGGACGATTCGGGCATCTGCGTCGATGTCCTCGGCGGATCCCCGGGCGTGTTCTCGGCGTACTGGGCCGGTCACGCGAAGGACGCCCGCGCCAACCTCGAGCTGCTGCTCGATCAGCTCTCCGACGTGCAGGATCCGCACCGCACCGCCTCCTTCGTCTCCACGATCGCCCTCGTGATCCCCGTTGACGGGGGACCGGATGCCGCAACCGAGCACACCGTCGAGGGCCGGTGGCCCGGTCGGCTGGCGCGCGTCGCGTCGGGCGCCGGCGGCTTCGGGTACGACCCGGTGTTCGTGCCGGACGACCAGCCGGCCGGCGCGGAGCGGACGGTCGGGGAGTGGTCGGCGGAGGAGAAGAACGCCGCCTCGCATCGAGCGCGGGCCTTCGTCGCACTCGTGCCGCTGCTCGCGCGGATCCCGTGAGAACGGCGATCATTCCCGACTAGACGGAATGCCCCGACCCGCGCACGGCGCGGCTCTACCCTGGGCGTATGCACGATCACGCGCCCGGCATCCGCGGCACCGGCAACCGCCGGCTGCTCGCGATCTCGCTCGCGATCACGACGGTCGTCATGGTCGTCCAGATCGTCGGCGCGGCACTTTCCGGCTCCCTCGCCCTGCTCGCCGATGCGGCGCACATGTTCACGGATGCCGCGGCGCTCGTGATCGCGCTGATCGCGAGCATCGTGGCGGCACGGCCGGCGAACGACCGCCGCACGTTCGGGTTCCAACGGGCGGAGGTGTTCGGCGCCGCCGTGAACGCGGTCATCCTGATCGCGCTCTCGGTATGGGTCTCGATCGAGGGCATCACCCGACTCGTGCGGCCGTCGGACGTGGAGGTGTCCGGCACCCTCATGCTCGCGATCGCGATCATCGGACTGATCGCGAACGCCGTCGCGATGTGGCTGCTGAGCGCCGCGCAGCGCACGAGCATCAACGTCCGCGGCGCGTACCTCGAGGTCATGGGCGATCTGATCGGGTCGGCGGCGGTGATCGTCGCCGCGATCCTCATCGTCACGACGGGCTGGGTGCAGGCCGATGCGATCGCCTCGCTGTTCATCGCCGCCATGATCATCCCGCGCGCGATCTCCCTCTTGCGCGAAGTCGTCTCGGTGCTGAGCGAGTCGACGCCGAAGGGCATGCACGTCACCGAGATCCGCGACCACATCCTCGCGACGCCGGGCGTCGTCGGCTGCCACGACGTGCACGTCTGGCAGCTCACGCGCGGGGCGCCGGTGTTCACCGCTCACGTGGTCGTCGACGACCAGGTCCTCGCCGAGGGACGGTCCGGGGCGATCCTGCAGCGGCTGCAGTCGTGCCTGAGCGATCACTTCGACGTCGAGCACTCCACGTTCCAGCTCGAGCCCGCCGGACACGTCGAGCACGACGCGCACGCCTGATCAGGACTCGCGGACGACGTCCTCGGGCGCCTTGTCGGGGCGGAGACCCCGCCAGCGCGAGTGGCGGAGGATGCCGCCGGGAGTGAACTCACCGAACTCGACTTCGCCGACGAGCTCCGGACGCACCCACTGCACACCGCGGGCATCGAGCGCCGGCACATCGCGGAGCGGGCGCTCCGCGGTGTGCAGGGGGGCGAGGGTCTGCATGAGCGAACGCAGCGTCGTGTCGCTGAAGCCGGTGCCGACCCGTCCGGCGTAGTCGAGACCGTCGGGTCCCGGGATGCCGAGCAGGAGCGATCCGAACGTCTGCGCGCGGCCGCCCTGCCCCGGCCGGATGCCGACGATGACGACTTCCTGTGTCCGGGTGAGCTTGACCTTGAGCCAGGACTCCGATCTGACACCGCGCCGGTACGTCGAGGCCGGGTCTTTCACTACGATGCCCTCGAGGTCGAAGCGGCGGCTCGCCTGGAGGGCGGCATCCACGTCGTCGAACACGGGCGGCAGGACCAGTGGCGCGGTCACCCGCGCGGCGAGGCGCTCGAGCATCGTGCGGCGGTCCGCGAGCGGCCGTGCGGTGAGATCGTGTCCGTCGGCGGCGAGCAGGTCGAACAGGTGGTACTGCACCGGAGTCCGCGTGCGCTCGCGCGCGATCTCGGCGGGCCGCTGCAGGTTCATGCGGCTCTGCAGGAGCGGGAAGCTGGGCCGCCCGTTCTCGTCGATCGCGACGATCTCGCCGTCGATGATCGCAGGTTCCGGACCGAGCCCCACGTCGATCTCGGTCACTTCGGGATACTTGGCGGTCACGTCATTGCCGCTGCGGGCGACCAGTCGCAGCCTCGATCCGTCCCACACGCCGATCGCGCGGATGCCGTCCCACTTGGCCTCTGCCCACACCGGGTCTCCCCACCGACGCGCCGCGAGTTTCGCACGCTCGGGTGTCGCGCTCGTGGACAGCATCGGCCGCAGGTCCTCGCGGGTCGGCGGCCAGGTCGCGGTCGGATCCTCGGCCGGTGCCGTCTCCGCCTGCGGGGCGGGCTCGACCACGATCCCGTCCGCCTGCGGGGAGGGCTCGACGACGACCCCGTCCGGCTGCACCCGCCCCTCGGCATCCGTCTTCATGCGGTGAAGGAGCCAGCTGGACTTCTCGCCGTGACCGTCGGTGCGGATCAGGGCGAGGCGCACCCGCCCGAGCGGGCCGCCCGGTCGACCCTCGAGCGTCGCGATGATCTCGTCCTCGCGCCACTTCTCCAGTTCGTACCGCCCGTCGTCCCAGATGGTGACGCTGCCGCCGCCGTATTCTCCGGCCGGGATCGTCCCCTCGAAGACGGCGTAGGACATCGGGTGGTCCTCGGTCATGATCGCGAGGTTGTTGCGCCGAGAGGAGTGCGGAACCCCGCGAGGGACGGCCCAGCTCACCAGCACGCCGTCGTGTTCGAGGCGGAAGTCCCAGTGCAGGGCGGTCGCATGATGTTCCTGGATCACGAAGATCGGCAGCGTTGCCGGACCCGGCGGCTCCGCCGACGGGTCGTCGGGCACCGGCTCGGGCGTTCTGGCGGCCGAGCGCTTGGCGATGTATGCGCGCAGCGGCGCGTCGTCCGCGGACCGTGCACCCGCATGGACGCCGAGCGCCGCCATCGGATCGCCGATCGAGTCGACGCGGTCCAGGACCTCGTGGAACGACAGCTGACCGAGTTCGGGGTCGTCGAGTTCCTCCCACGTGCGCGGCGCCGCGACGTTCGGATGAGCGCGACCGCGCAGCGAGTAGGGGGCGATCGTCGTCTTGGCGGTGTTGTTCTGGCTCCAGTCGATCAGCACCTTGCCGCCGCGGAGATCCTTCTTCATCGTGCTCACGACGAGATCGGGGTGATCCGCCTCGATCGCGCGCGCCAGCTCGTGCGCGAGTGCGGATGCCGCTTCGCTGCGCTGCCCCGGCGGGAGCGCGCAGTACAGCTGCATACCCTTGCTGCCGCTCGTGACCGGGTACGGGTCCAGCCCCATGTGACCGAGGATCTCGCGCGCCCAGCGCGCCACCTGCGCGCACTCCGCAAGACCTGCGCCGGGGCCCGGATCCAGGTCGAGCACGAGGCGGTCGGCATCCCCGCGCGTCCCCTCCGCCGTGAAACGCCACTGCGGCACGTGCAGTTCGAGGCTCGCGACCTGCGCGAGGTAGACGAGCGTCGGCACGTCGCCGATCAGCGGGTAGTCCTTCGGCCCGCCGGAGTGCGGGATCGGCAGGCGATGAACCCAGCCCGGTGCGCCCGGCTCGAGATCCTTCGCGAAGAAGGACTGCGCGGGGTGCTCGTCGGTGCCCACGCCGTCCGGCCAGCGCTTGCGGGTGACCGGACGGCCCGTGACGTGCGGGATCATCACCGCGCCGATGCGCGTGTAGTAGGCGATCACCTCGCCCTTGGTCGTCCCGGTCTCGGGGTACAGGACCTTGTCGAGGTTCGTGATCTTCAGACGGCGTCCGCCGACGGTGACCAGCTGTTCCTTCGACGCGCTCCGATCCGCCCGCGCATCCGCCATCCCCTCATCCTGCCCTCAACCGGCGCGGGCGCGCAGGATGCGGAGTCGGATGAACCGGTAGCCGACGCCGAGCAGGACGACGGCGGTGCCGATCACGACCGCCGTCGGGGGGAGGGTGACCACGAGCACCGCGCAGCCGATCACGCCGAGGATCTGGAGGGTGCGCGGGTAGCGGCGGTGCGGCGCGCGCTGTCGCCAGGCGGCGAGGTTCGCGACGAAGTAGTAGAGGAGCACGCCGAACGACGAGAAGCCGATCGCGCCCCGAAGGTCGGTGACCGCGACTGCCACGACGACGATCAGGCCGATCGCGACCTCGGCGCGGACGGGGACGTTCCGGCGCGGGTGGACGGCGGAGAGGAAGCGCGGCAGATCGTCCTCGCGCGCCATCGCGAGGGTGGTTCGGCCGATGCCCGCGATCAGGGCGAGCAGGGCTCCGAGGGATGCCGCTGCCGCGCCGACGCGGACGACCGGCTGCGTCCATCCCCAGCCCGATGCCGCGGCGACGTCGGCGAGCGGCGCGGGGGATGCCGCTGTCGCGGCCGGGCCGAGGACCGTGAGCACGGTGACGGCGATCACCGCGTACACCGTGATCGCCAGCAGCAGAGCGAGGACGATCGCGCGGGGGATCGTCCGGGCGGGGTCGCGCACCTCTTCGCCCATCGTGGCGATGCGGGCGTAGCCGGCGAACGCGAAGAACAGCAGCCCCGCCGACTGCAGGATGCCGTACACCCCGCTCCGGAGAAGATCCGGTGCCGCAAACCCGACGTGATCGGGTGCGGCGATCCCCGCGGCCACGACGACCGCGAGCGTCAGCAGCACGGCGACGACGATGATCCGGGTGAGCTGGGCGGTGCGGGTGACGCCGAGGCAGTTCACGGTCACCAGCGCGATCACGGCGAGGATGCCAACGGGGCGTTCCCAGCCGGGCGGCGCGGCGTACGCGGCGAACGTGAGCGCCATCGCCGCACAGCTGGCCAGCTTGCCGATCACGAACGACCAGCCGGCGATGAAGCCCCACCAGGGCCCCAGCTCGGCGCGACCGTAGGCGTAGGTGCCACCCGAGGTCGGATACGCCGCGGCGAGCTGGGCTGAGGCGGTCGCGTTGCAGAAGGCCACGATCGCGGCGAGGACCAGACCGACGAGGAGCCCGGCTCCGGCGGCGGCCGCGGCCGGGGCGAACGCGGCGAACACCCCCGCACCCATCATCGACCCGAGCCCGATGAAGACGGCGTCCGTGAGTCCCAGGCGGCGCTGCAGCGCGGGCGGATCGGAGGGGGCACTCACTCTGCCGACTTTACGGACAGCGGGTGAACGCATGGTGACTCAGCCGCGGAGGTAGCGGGGCTCGGTGTGACAGGTGTGTACTGGTGTGATGAGAGCGATCTGGAAGGGCGCGCTGACCTTCGGCCTCGTGAACGTGCCGGTCAAGGTGTACTCCGCGACCGAGGACCACGACGTGCCGCTGCACCAGGTGCACAACAAGGACGGCGGGCGTATCCGCTATCAGCGCATCTGCGAGATCGACGGTGAGGTCGTGCCGTACGCCGACATCGACAAGGCGTACGACGACGGCGAGCGTACCGTCGTGCTCACGAAGGAGGACATCGACTCGCTCCCCTCGGAGCGCAGTCGCGAGATCGACGTCGTCGAATTCGTCCCGAGCGACCAGGTCGACCTGCTCACCCTCGACCGCGCCTACTACCTCGAGCCGGACTCGGCATCGCCGAAGGCCTATGTGCTGCTGCGCAAGACGCTCGAGCAGACCGACCGCACCGCGATCGTCCGCTTCTCACTGCGGCAGAAGACGCGTCTGGCGGCGCTGCGGGTGCGCGGGGACGTTCTGGTGCTGCAGACCCTGCTGTGGGCGGACGAGGTCCGCGAGGCGGCCTTCCCGGCGCTGGATGAGCCGGTGCGCATTTCGGCGAAGGAACTCGAGCTGTCGGCATCCCTCGTCGAGAGCTTCGCGGCCGATTTCGATCCGACCGAGTTCACGGATGAGTACCAGGAGGAGCTGCGCACCCTGATCGACGCGAAGCTCGAGAAGGGGGAGGCGCTGGACACGACCGAGACCTTCGGCGAGCAGGACGAGGACGCGAAGGGCGGCGAGGTCATCGACCTCATGGAGGCGCTGCGCGCGAGTGTCGAGCGCAGCCGCGCCGCGCGGGCGGGATCCGCGGATGCCGAGGCGAAGCCCGCGGCGAAAAAGAGCGCCGACGCGAAGAGCCCGGCAAAGAGCACATCGAAGAAGGCCGCCGGAAGCACGGCGAAGAAGAAGTCGAAGGCCTCTTAGCCGAGCGGGTTCTTCGGCGCGGGGCCCGCGTCGGGGTGGCCGGGGCCGTGCTCGAACACCTCCGGGTCGAGGACGAGGGCTTCGGCCTCCTCATGGTCGGTCACGACGTCTTCGCCGGCGGCCGCCGCCTTCTTCGCCTTGCGGCGCTCGCTGAGATAATGCCAGAGCGTGACGATCGCCGTGCCGCCGACGGCGACCAGCAGGATGATGTCGATGTACTCGGTGACGATGTCGGCCACCCAGGGGATGAAGCCGATCAGGTAGCCGACCATCGTGAGCCCGAAGCCCCACAGCATCGCGCCGATGAAGTTGTAGAGGGTGTAGCGCCGCCACGGCATGTGTCCGACGCCCGCCGCGACCGGCGCGAACGTCCGCACGATCGGGACGAAGCGGGCGAGGATGATCGTGAGGCCGCCGAAGCGCTCGAAGAAGGCGTTCGTCCGCTCGACGTTCTTCTTGCTGAAGACGCCGGACTCCTTGCGCTCGAACACGGCCGGTCCGCCCTTGTGGCCGATGAGGTATCCGACCTCGCCGCCCACGAACGCGGCCAGGGCGATCAGCAGCGAGACGACCCAGATGTTGACGCCGAAGATGTTGCTCGTGTTGGTGAGCAGACCCGAGATGATCAGGAGCGTGTCACCGGGCAGAAGGAACCCGACGAGCAGGCCGGTCTCTGCGAACACGATGAAGCAGACCACGAGCAGAGCCCAGGGGCCGGCCGCAGCGATGATCGTCTCGGGATCCAGCCAGGGGATCAGGGCGATGTTGTGCAAGGGTCTTCCCGTCGGTCGGCACGGTCGGCGGTCATATCGTCGGTGCGGGTGCGGATGATCGCGTGCGGAAGGTGGGACTTGAACCCACACGCCCGAAGGCACAGGAACCTAAATCCTGCGTGTCTGCCGATTTCACCACTCCCGCGGGTCGGATCAGTCTATCCGGGCGGGTCCGCGCCCACCGTAGGGATGACCCCCGCTCTCGGTCGCTTCTCGGCCAGCGGATGCGATGGCGCGGATCAGCGGTTGCGGTGCACGTAGAAGTAGGCGAGCGGACCGATCCAGTTGATGAGGATCACGGGGATCCACGCGGGCTTCGGTCCTCTCACCTCGTCTGCGCGACGGTGGGAAAGGTCCCAGAAGGCGAGACCGGCGAGGGCGAACTGCACGACACCCAGAAGACCCATCGCGACCCGTCCGGCGGGGGAGACATCGGTGTTCGTGCGCGACATGGGGATCCTCTCGACCGGTCCTCCCATCCTGCCTCGCGGCGGGCGCGCGCGCACCTGTGGATAACTTCCAGACCGGATGCCGGGGGATTGCGAGGATGCTCGGATGACTCTCGCGTACACTGGCACGTCCTCCGCTGCGGCGGTCGTGGCGGAGCGTGTGCGTGAGCGGCTCCGTGCGGAGCGGACGGACCCCACCCGCGAGCCGGAGCTGGCGACGAGGATCGTGCACGCCGAAGTGCGCCGGCACAACGACTTCGCCCTGGCGCGCGGGCTCACGCCGGTCGACGATGAGGGCGCTTGCGTCCGCGAGGTGCTCGCCGCCGTCGCCGGATACGGCCCGCTGCAGCCCTACCTCGACGACCCGACGGTCGAAGAGCTGTGGATCAACGCACCCGACCGGATCTTCATCGCCCGAGCAGGCGTCGCCGAGCGCGTCCCGCTGAACCTGACCGACTCCGCGGTGCGCGATCTCGTGGAGCGGATGCTGCACGCGACCGGTCGGCGGGTGGATCTGAGTCAGCCCTTCGTGGACGCGTCGATGCCCGACGGGAGCCGGTTGCACGTCGTCATCCCGGACATCACGCGCCGGCACTGGTCGGTGAACATCAGGAAGTTCCTTCCTGCGTTCCGCGATCTCGGACGCCTCGTGCATGCGGGCTCGATCGCGCCGTCGGCGGCGGGGATCCTGTCGGAGGCGATGTGCGCGGGACGCAGCGTCCTCGTCTCGGGAGCCACTCACGCGGGGAAGACCACGCTGCTGGCGGCTCTGATCGCCGCGTGCCCGCCCGAGCATCGGGTCATCACGGTGGAGGAGACGTTCGAACTCGCGGTGGACGCGCCCGACCTCGTCAGCCTCCAGGGTCGTCAGCCGAGTCTGGAGGGCACCGGGGAGGTCTCGCTCCGCCGGCTCGTGAAGGAAGCATTGCGCATGAGGCCGGACCGACTCGTGGTCGGCGAGGTCCGCGACGCGGAGGCGCTGGACCTCCTGCTCGCGCTGAACACCGGCGTCCCGGGCGCCGCGACGATCCACGCGAATTCGGCCCGCGAGGCGCTCGCCAAGCTCGCGGCGCTGCCGCTGCTCGCCGGCCGCAACATCGATGCCGGCTTCGTCCTTCCCGCGGTCGCCGCGTCCGTGGATCTCGTCGCGCACTGCGAGCGCGATGCGACCGGGCGGCGTCGCGTGGTCGAGATCGTGACGCCGACCGACGTGACCGGATCCACGATCCAGGCACGGACGCTCTATCGGGCGGACACCCCATGAGCATCGTCTGGGGCGCGGTCCTGGCGGCCGGGATCCTGCTCCTGATCTCCCCGTGGGTCTGGCCGGCGCACGAGCGCCGTGCTCCGCGCGCCGCGACCGGCGCGCTCACCCGACTTCTCGAGTCGGCGGGCCTCGGCCGGGTTCCTCCCGCGGGCGTCATCGCGGCCTCCGTCGGCGTCGCCGTCCTGCTCGCCTCCCTCGCGTGGCTGCTCACGCAGGTGCCGGCGCTCGTCGTGGTCGCGGCGGTTGCCGGTGTCCTGGCCCCGTTCGGCGCGCTGCGCGCCCGCCGGTCCCGCCTCATCCGTTCCCGCCGCGCGCTGTGGCCCGACGTCTGCGATCTGCTGATCGCCTCCGTGCGTGCGGGCATGTCGCTTCCCGATGCGGTCGCGAGTCTCGCGGCATCGGCTCCGGCGCCGCTCCGCCCGCCGTTCGCCGCGTTCGCGCGCGACATCGCCGCGTCGGGTCACTTCGATTCGAGTGCTCAGCGACTGAAGGTCGCGTTGTCCGATCCGGTGGGGGACCGGATCGTCGAGACGTTGCGGATGGCGCGACAGGTCGGCGGCACGGAGCTCACGCCGGTGCTGCGGGCGCTCGCCGCCTCGGTCCGCGCCGACGCCTCCCTTCGGGCCGAAGTCGAGGCGCGACAGTCCTGGATCCGCGGCGCCGCCGTCCTCGGGGTCGCCGCACCGTGGGTCATCCTCCTCCTGCTCGCGATGAGACCGGAGGCCTCGCGCGCCTACAGCAGCCCGGAGGGCGTCGTACTGATCCTGACCGGTGCGGCGGTCTCCTTCGTCGCGTTCCGCGTCATGCTCCGCATCGGTCGGCTTCCCGAGCCGCGGAGGTGGTTCGGATGACCGCTCTCGGTGCGACGGATGTCGCACTCGCCGTCGTGCTGGGCGCCTCGTTCGGACTGGGCGTGTGCCTTCTGGTCTCGCTCGCCCCGCGCTGGGGTGCGCCCTCGCTCGCGCGCCGCATCGCGCCGTACATCCGCGACGTCACGGATCCGCGCGGAACGAGTCTCCCGACGAACCTGCCGGGGACGACGTTCGCTGAGATGTGGGGTGCGCTCCAGAGCCGACTCGGCCGCATGATGGGCGGGTCCGCGGCGATCGAGCGTCGTCTGCAGCAGGCGGGATGGGCGATGGATGCCGCGACCTTCCGTGGTCGGCAGCTGGCGTGGGCCGTCGGCGGCTTGGCCGCAGGTGGGGTCCTGGTGGTCGTGCTCGTCCTCACAGGCCGTGCGACCGGTGCGTCGGTGCTCGTTCCGCCGACCGCCGCGGCGATCGCTGCGGTGCTGTGCGACGCAGGCCTCTCGCGGGCGGCCCGCGGGCGCGTCACCCGGATCCAGGAGGAGCTGCCGACCGTGCTGGAGTTCCTCGCGCTGTGTCTGTCGGCGGGCGAAGGCATCCTCGATTCGCTCCGCCGGGTGAGCACCGTCGGCGCCGGGGAGTTCACGGGCGAGCTGCGCGGGGTGGTCCTCGCCGTCGGAACCGGGTCGTCTCTCCCGGAAGCACTGGGGCGCGTATCGCGACGTCTGGACATCCCGGCGGTCTCGCGGAGCATCGATCAACTCGTCGCGGCGATCGACCGCGGGGCACCTCTCGCGCAGGTGCTGCACTCCCAGGCGCTCGACGCGCGCGAAGAGGCCAAGCGCGGCCTCATCGAACGTGCCGGGCGGAAGGAGATCTACATGCTCGTACCGCTCGTCTTCCTCATCCTGCCCCTGAGCGTGCTGTTCGCCGTCTTCCCGGGGATCTTCATGCTTCGACTCGGAATCGGCTGACCGCCGGAAGGAGAACCCCATGATCCGAAACGCCTTCGGTCGACTGGAGATCCCGCGTACGATCGCCCGGCTCTGGCGCGACGCGCACGACGACGAGCGCGGCGACGTCCCGGGCTGGGTGCTGATCACCCTCATGACCGCAGGGTTGGTCGTCGTGATCTGGGCGCTCGCAGGTCCCGCGCTCGCCGGGTTGTTCGAGCAGGCGATCTCCCGGGTCTCCGGCCTCTGACCCGTGCGCGGCATCCTTCGCCGTCTGCGCGACACGCTCGGCGACGAGACAGGATCCAGCCCCGTCGAGTTCGTCCTCGTGGGGACCCTCCTGACGCTTCTCACGCTCGGCGTCCTGCAATTCGGGCTCACGGTGTACGTCCGCAATGTCGTGCACGATGCCGCGGTGGAGGGTGCGCACGAGGCCGCGCTGGCGGATGCGACGCTCGGCGACGGTGTCGCGCGCACACGGGCGATCGTGGAGCGCACCGTCGGCGCGGAGTACGCCGCCGATGTCCGGGCGCGCGAGACGGACGCTCTCGGACACGCTGCGGTCGAGGTGCGCGTGAGTGCCACTCTGCCGCTCGTCGGTCTGCTCGGTCTGCCGCGGCTCCTGGAGGTGACCGCTCATGCGCCGATCGAGTCACTGGACTGATCGCATCGACGACGAGACCGACGATGGCGGGTCGGCGGCACTCGAGTTCATCGTCGTCGGCCTGCTCCTGCTCGTCCCGTTGGTCTACCTCGTCGTCGCGCTGGGTCTCATCCAGGGGCAGTCTCTCGGGGCGGAAGCGGGTGCGCGGCACATCGCGCGAGCGCTGTCGACAGCTGAGAACGCGGATGCCGCGCGGCGAAGCGCAGATCGGATCCTGCAGTCCGTCATCGAGGAATACGACCTCGATCCGGGATCCGTCGGCGTCTCCTTCGCGTGCCGACCCGCCGGCGCGACGTGCCCCGCAGCCGGCGCCACTCTGGTGGTGACCGTCCAGACCAGGGTCGCTCTTCCGCTCGTCCCTCCCGTGCTCGGACTCGACCGACTCGCCAGCATCCCGGTCGAAGCCTCGGCGGCGCAGAAGATCTCGCGGTTCTGGGGGTCCGGATGATGCGGTGGCGCGAGGATCACCGGCGGGGGCGCCCGGATGATGAGGGCAGCATCCTGCTCCTGACGCTCGGGTACGCGCTGCTCGCGATCGCGGTCATCCTCGTGTGCATCGACGCGACGAGCCTGTACCTCGCCCAGAAGCGACTCGATGCGCTCGCCGACGCCGCCGCACTGGCGGGTGCGGACGGCTTCACACTCGTGGTCGACGGCGGCGAGCCTCGGGCGGTGCTCTCCGATGACGGCGTCCGGGATCAGGCTGAGGCGATCGTCGCCGAGGTGGGGGACGGGGCGACGGTGATCGAGGCGGGCACCCCCGACGGCGTGTCGGCCCGTGTGCGGGTCGCGGACACATGGCGTCCACCGCTGGTCGCGCTGTTCGTCCCCGACGGTGTCGCGCTCAGCGCGACGGCGACGAGCCGCACCGCTCTGCGGTGATCGCGCGGCTCAGGCGCGCGATCCGGTTCTGCTCGCCGCGACGATGCCGGTCACCGGCACCGCCCACAGCGCGATCGCTACGACGAGTTCGACCGTCGACATCACGATGACCGGGACACCGAGCCCCGCCACCGTCTCCGTGACCGATTGCGGCTCCAGCACCGACTCCGGCAGGGGGGAGAGCAACAGGTCGAGCACCGAGACCGTCCAGTGCGTCACCCCCGCGGCATAGACAGCACTCACGAGCGCGGAAGCGGCGGCGAACCCGAGTGCGACCAGCCCGCACACGAGGGCTCGGCGCGACCGGCTCCGCACGCCCATCACGAGACTCCCGACGGCCAGGACGATGTACAAGCCCAGGAAGACGAGCAGCATGTCCTCACGTTACTGCTGCCCGGTGGGTCCCTCGCTCCATCCGTGCGTGTTGAACCAGTCAGCGCGGTCGAGGCTCTCCTGAGCGGATGCCGCTCCCGCGGTGTCATGCTCATCCAGGAACCGCGCCCCGACGAGGGGGATGAACCGCAGGCATACCGGGCAGAGCGCACGCCCCGCGGGGAACCCGTTCGATAGGAGCTCGGCGGGCGCGCCCGGCGCCCCGGACCCGGTGCACCGCGGATCGTCGGCTCCGGCATCCGCCCACATGATCGTCCGGTGACGATGCAGTCCCCGGTGGTCGAGCTCGCGCGTGCAACGCCGGCCGCCCCTGCGACTCCGACAGAAGACGACCGTCATGATGCGCTCTTCGGGACGAACATCGGCACCCAGCGCGCGAACGCGACCGCGCCGAGGAGCGCCACGACACCGATCGCGCCCGTCGCGAGACCGAGCGACGAGGCCGCCGCGATCGCCGAGACGGCCAGTGGCGCGACGGCACCGCCGGCATCCGTGAGGGTGCGCCACGACCCGAGGAACGGCGCCGGATCGGCGCGGGGGGCGACGTCGGCACCGAGTGTGAGGAGGATGCCGCTGGAAAGGCCGTTGCCCACACCGAGCACGGCGGCGAACATCGCGAACCACATGGCCGCGGAGTCCAGGTCGTGCGTGAACGAGAGTGCCAGGAATCCCGCACCCATCAGCAGCATCGCGGGAAGAGCCGCCCAGAGCCGGCCGAATCTGTCCATGACCTGCCCGCTCGCGTAGAACAGGGCGAAGTCGATCGCGCCCGAGATGCCGACGACGAGGGCGATCGTCTGCGCGTCCAGCCCGATCGACAGGCCCCAGATCGGCAAGACCACCTGGCGCGCCGAGCGCACCGCCGACAGAGAGGCCGCGGCCAGACCCAGCCGGACGAGCACGCGGCGGAACCGCCACATCGTCCGGAACACCCCCGCGCGCTCCGACGTCGGGATCGATCCGGTCACGGCCTCGCCGGTGTCCTCGGCGACGCCCGGTCCCTCGTCCGACGTTTGCAGTTGCTTCTCCGGGTCGGGTCCGAGGAGCACCAGCAGCACGGTGGCGACCAGGCACACGCCGAAGAACCAGATCGCGGCGTGCTCGTCGCCGAAGACCGCCAGGAGTCCCGCCGCGATGAACGGACCCACGAACATGCCCAGCCGAAAGGTGCCGCCGAGCAGCGACAGCGCCCGCGCGCGGAACGCGAGTGGGACCCGGGTCGTCATGAACGAGTGCCGCGCGAGGCCGAACCCGGCGGCGCAGAACCCGATGAGGAAGACGGAGGCGGCGAAGACACCCAGGACCGGAGCGAACACCATTCCGAGCACTCCGACGAGCGACAGCATCCCCGCGGTCGCCATCGTCATGCGTTCGCCGACGTGCGCGACCGCCCAGCCCGCCGGGATGTTGCCGACGAGCTGCCCGACCACGAGAGCCGACGCCACGAGCGCAGCGAGGGCGACATCGGCGCCGAGACGCGCCGCGATGATCGGGATCAGCGGGATGATCGCACCCTCGCCGAGCGCGAAGAGGATCGTCGGGCCGTAGATCATCGGGCCGAACCGCCACAGGACGGATGCGGCGCGGTCGGTCACCGCATCCACGTTAGTCTGGACTGTCATGCTCGACTTCGATCCTTCCGCCGACATCCAGGCGCTGCGCGCCACGTTCGCCGACATCAAGGCGGTGGTCGACGTCCCCGCTCTCGAGGCCGAGATCGCGCGCCTGAGCGACGAGGCCGGTGCGCCGGACCTCTGGGACGACGTCGAGAAGGCGCAGAAGGTCACGAGTGCACTGAGTCACCGGCAGGCCGAGCTCAAGCGGGTCACCGATGTCGAGCGGCGCCTGGACGACCTCGAGGTGCTCGTCGAGCTCGCGAACGAGATGGACGACGAGGACTCCGCCGAAGAGGCCCGGCACGAGATCGCCGAGCTCGAGGACATCGTCGGCCAGCTCGAGGTGCAGACCCTGCTCGACGGCGAGTACGACGCGCGGTCGGCGGTCGTCACGATCCGCTCCGGCGCGGGCGGCGACGACGCGACCGACTTCGCCGAGATGCTCATGCGCATGTACCTGCGCTGGGCCGAGCGGCACAAGTACCCCGTCAAGGTCATGGACACCTCCTACGCCGAGGGCGCGGGCATCAAGTCGGCGACGTTCGAAGTCGACGCGCCCTACGCGTACGGCACGCTCTCCGTCGAAGCCGGGACCCACCGTCTCGCGCGCATCAGCCCGTTCGGCTCGGCCGACAAGCGGCAGACGAGCTTCGCGGCGGTCGAGGTCATCCCGGTGATGGAGGAGGCCGTCGAGGTCGATGTTCCGGACGGCGACATCCGCGTGGACGTCTTCCGCTCGTCGGGCCCCGGCGGGCAGTCCGTCAACACGACAGACTCCGCGGTGCGCATCACGCACCTGCCGACCGGACTCGTCGTCTCGATGCAGAACGAGAAGTCGCAGATCCAGAACCGTGCGGCCGCGATGCGCGTGCTCCAGACCCGCCTCCTGCTGCTCAAGCGCGAGGAGGAGGCGGCGACGAAGAAAGAGCTCGCCGGCACGATCACCGCGAGCTGGGGCGATCAGATGCGCTCGTACTTCCTCTACGGACAGCAGCTCGTGAAGGACCTCCGCACCGGGCACGAGGTCGGCAACCCCGCCGTGGTGTTCGACGGCGACCTCGACGGGTTCATCTCGGCCGGCATCCGCTGGCGCAAGCGGAAAGACGACGACTGACCCGTCGCTGAAGCGGGTGTCGCAGAACGCCCTGACGGATGCCGCCGCTTAGGCTCATCTGGCCATGATCCGGTTCGAGAACGTCACGAAGCGCTTCCGCGGCACCGCGAAGCCCGCCCTGAGCAACGTCGACTTCGAGGTGGTCCGCGGCGAGTTCGTGTTCCTCGTCGGCGCGTCCGGGTCGGGCAAGTCGTCGTGTCTGCGGCTCATCCTGCGAGAAGAGGTTCCGAGCGACGGCCGCGTCGTCGTGCTCGGGCGCGACCTGCGCTCGCTCTCCAACCGCAAGGTGCCCTACTTCCGGCGGCATGTGGGGGCGGTCTTCCAGGACTTCCGGCTGCTGCCCAACAAGACCGTCTTCCAGAACGTCGCGTTCACCCTGCAGGTGATCGGATCGTCTCGCGGATTCATCCAGCAGGCGGTCCCCGAGGTGCTCGCCCTCGTGGGTCTCGCGGGCAAGGACAAGCGTCTGCCGCACGAGCTCTCCGGCGGTGAGCAGCAGCGCGTAGCGATCGCGCGCGCGCTCGTGAACCGGCCGCAGGTGCTCCTGGCCGACGAGCCGACCGGAAACCTGGACCCCGCCACCTCGGTCGACATCATGCAGCTGCTCGCGCGCATCAACGCGAACGGCACGACCGTGGTGATGGCCACGCACGAGGCGGGATTCGTCGACCAGATGCAGCGCCGTGTGATCGAGCTCGTCGACGGCGAGATCGTCCGCGACGAGCGCCACGGTGGCTACGGCGACACGTCGAGCCTGCCGAGCCTGGCTCCCGAACCCGAGCGGGGAGCGGCCGCGGTCGCCGCGCTCACCGCCGTCCTCGAGGTGCAGCGCGAGACCGCCGCGAACCCCTCGACCGCTGTCGCGAGCGCGTACGGTCACGGTGGTGCTGCCGACATTGCCGCGCGCGCAGCCGCCACCGGCGCGGTCGCCGCCGTGGCGGCGATGGCGGAGGCGCGGGAGGATGCCGAGACTCCGGCGTCAGCGCCGGCCGACGTCGCCGCGTCCGAGCAGCCGGCGCCCGTCGCCGAAGACGCCGCGGCGTCACCGCGCACCCAGCCGGTGCCGCTCGTGGATATCGCCGAGGTGGATGTCGCCGAGCTCGGACTCGCCGACCGCCTGGGCCTGGGGGATCCGGATGCCGACGAAGTGGGGCCGACCTCATGAGGGTCGGGCTCGTCCTCTCGGAGGCGCTCACCGGACTCCGCCGCAATGCGTCGATGGTCGTCTCGGTCGTACTCGTCACGTTCGTCTCGCTCACGTTCGTGGGCGCGGCGATCCTGATGCAGATGCAGATCGGCCAGATGAAGGACTACTGGGCCGACCGTGCCCAAGTCGCGATCTACATGTGCACCGCGATCTCGCAGGCCCCGACGTGCACCGACGGCGTCGCAACCGACGATCAGCTCGCCGAGGTGCAGACCAAGCTCGACAGCCCCGCCCTGGCCCCGCTCATCCGCGACCTGCGCTTCGAGGACCGCGAGCAGGCCTACGCGAACGTCATCGAGCTGCTCGGCGAGGACTACGCGAGCGTGATAACGCCCGAGCAGCTGAACGAGACGTATTGGATCAATCTCGTCGACCAGAGCCAGTCCGATGTGATCGTCGAGGCCTTCACGGGGATGAAGGGTGTGGAGGAGGTCAAGGATCAGCTCCAGTACCTCGAGCCGCTGTTCTCCGCGCTCACGGTCGCGACCTACATCGCCGTCGGCATCGCCGCGCTCATGCTCGTCGCTGCCGTGCTGCTGATCGCGACGACGATCCGCCTGTCCGCGTACGCCCGACGTCGGGAGCTGGGCATCATGCGGCTCGTCGGCGCGTCGAACCGGTTCATCCAAACGCCGTTCATCCTCGAGGGGGTGTTCGCGGCGCTGCTCGGATCGATCCTCGCGGGCGCGGCGGTGCTCGCCGGCGTGCACTTCGGCGTCGACCAGTACCTCCGTCAGCGCGTGGACTTCGTCACGACGTGGGTCGGCATCTCCGAGGCCTGGATCGTGGTGCCGATCCTGATCCTCATCGGCGTGCTGCTGGCGGCGCTGTCCGCGGGCTTCGCGATCCGCCGGTGGCTGCGCGCCTGAGTCGGGGTGCTAGGCTGACAGGCTGCCGTACGCCCGGTGCGGCATCCCGAGTCAGTCCCGACCCGGTCATCGAGGAGTCGTCATGCCCAAGGAACGCGGTGAGAAGGTCGTCGCGACCAATCGTCGCGCGCGCCACGAGTACAACATCGAAAAGACGTACGAGGCGGGTCTGGTCCTCACCGGGACCGAGGTGAAGTCTTTGCGGCAGGGTCGCGCGAACCTGTCGGACGGTTACGCCTTCATCGACGGCGGCGAGGCGTGGTTGGACGCGGTGCACATCCCGGAGTATTCGCAGGGCCACTGGACGAATCACGCGACCAAGCGCACGCGCAAGCTCCTCCTGCACAAGGACGAGATCGTCAAGCTCTCGCACGCGATCTCGGCGGGCGGGTACACGCTCGTGCCGCTGAAGCTCTACTTCTCCGACGGTCGCGCGAAGGTCGAGATCGCGATCGCCAAGGGCAAGAAGGAATGGGACAAGCGCCAGACGCTGCGTGAGCGCCAGGACAAGCGCGAAGCCGAGCGCGCGATGCGCTCGCGCAATCGCCTCGGCGAGTGACCGACGGACTCAGCGCACGACAGGGTCGGCAGCTGCCTCGAGCACGGCGCGATCGGTGAAGGCCGTTTTCGGCACGAAGATCAGCGCGACCGCCGCGACGAGCGCGGTCGCGCCGCACACGACCCAGACGGTCACGTAGCCTGAGAACGAGCCGGCAGTGCTCTCCGCGGTTCCGGAGACCGCGCCCTGCAGCAGCGCGATGCCGAACACGCACGATGCGATCGCGCCACCGACGGTCTTCACCGAGTTCGTCAGCCCGGTCGCGACCCCGGTCTGCGTGGCGGGCGCCGCGGATGCCGCCGCCGCGGGGAGCGCGGCGACGAGGGCTCCCGAGCCGAGGCCGACCACGAGCATGTTCACGATGACCTGCGTATACGTGTCATGGAACGGCAGGAACATCAGGAATCCGATCCCGACGAGCGTGGAAGCGCCGATGAGCGTGAGCCGGGGAGCGGTGAGCCGGGCGATGACCGGGAACAGCAGCGCGCCGGCGATCATCGCGATCAGATAGATCCCGATGATGAGCGACGTCGCGAATCCGGTGGTGCCCAGCCCGTACCCGTAGACGTCCGGATCCGTGCGGGCGAACGTCGACAACGGCGCCTGCGCGCCGAGCACGCTCACGCCGAAGAGTCCCGCCGTGAGGAAGACCGGACCGAGGGCGGGGGAGCGGAACATCCGGACGTCGATCAGCGGGTCGTGGTGGCGCAGCTCCCAGAGCGCGAACGGGATCACCAGCATGATGCCGAGCACGACGACCGCCCACGACCACGGGTTCACGAGTCCGCCGTCGAGACGCAGAAGGCTGAGGCCGCCCGTGAAGCAGATGAGCGCGAGAGAGATGAGCACGAGTCCGACCGTGTCGAACACGCCACCGGTGGGCTCGGGCGACTCCTTCACCCCGAACAGGATCACGAAGAAGCACACGACGATCAGGACGGCCGGGATGAGCAGCACCGCTGTGAGCGGGAGGGTGTCGATCAGTGCGCCGCCGACCAGCGCGCCGGTGATCGCGCCGAGCTCGAGCGCGGCCACCAGCAGCCCGGCCGCCCGGGCCGTGATGATCGATCGCCCCTCCATGCGTCGCGAGCGCGACCAGATCAGGGCGATCTCCAGCGGCAGCCACACGACGTAGAAGCCCATGAGCGCCCAGGCGATCAGGAACACCGCGAACGAATCGGTGAACGGCAGCACGAGTGCAGCGGAGCCGGTGAGGGCGGTCGAGATGAGCAGCATGCGCTTGTGCCCGACCATGTCGCCGAGCTTGGCGAAGGCGGGCACCACGAGGGCGGAAAGCATGAGCTGCGCCCCCTCGAGCCAGTTCACATCGGCGTCGTTGATGCCGAGGTGACGGGCGATGTCGGTGAGCATCGGCGTGTAGTAGCCCTGCAGCACGCCGCTGGTGAACTCGACGAAGGCGAGGAAGCCGACGACGCTCGCCAGCGCCCCGAGGGCGGCACGCTTCATCGCGGATCCTTCCGGCGGAGGGGTTCGGGTGCGATCACTGTAGCCGCTGCAGGAGGGTGCGGTGGAACAGCTCACCGCGCTCGAGAGACGCGATCTCGACGCGCTCGTCCACGCCGTGGATCGATGCTCGCTGGGCGCCCGTCATCCGCAGCGGAGCGAACCGGTACACCGCGGGTGCGAAGCGATGGAAGTGCCGGCTGTCGGTGGCCGCCATCATGACGTACGGCACCGTGGCGGCATCCGGATACGACGCGGCGAGGGCCGCTGCGATCAGAGCGAACTGGTCGTTGTCGGTCGGAGACTCCGGGGACGGTTCGCTCGATTCGAGGACCGTTACCTGGACAAGAGGGTCGCGGATGCGGCGCGTCACCCGCCGGACGGTGCCGGCGACGGTCTCGCCGAGGGCGATGCGCAGGTTCAGGGTGGCCGATGCCTGTGAGGGGAGGACGTTCGCCGCGGTGCCGCCCTCCTGCATGGTGGCGGCGACGGTCGTGCGGACCAGCGCGGCGGGTTCGCCGCCGAGGGTCGTGAAGATGCGCGCGGTGAGGCGCGGAAACGTCGCCAACGTGCGCAGGATCGTCTGATCCCGCCCGCGCGCCCTGTCGGCGAACACGCTCAGCATCCGCGTGATCGCCGGAGGTGTGCGGGCCCGGAACGTGCCGGGCTCGAGCCGATCGATCGCCCGGGCTATCCGGCCGACGGCCGTCACGGAGGGCGGTGCCGACGCGTGTCCGCCCTCGCCTCGGGTGCTCAGATGCAGGGTCAGGACGCCTTTCTCGGCGACCCCCACCATCGCCGCGTCACCGACGGCGAACGGGAGGGGAGCGTCCACGACCGCGCCGCCTTCATCGACGACGAGCCACGGGACGATCCCGCGCTCGCGCAGGGTGGTTGCGGCCGCCACGGCCGCGGCGCCGTAGGTCTCCTCGTTGCCGCCGAAAGAGAGGTACACGTCCCGCGGCGGGGTGAAGTCCGCCTCCAGCAGATTCTCGACGGCCTCCAGGATCACCAGGAGCGGGCCTTTGTCGTCGAGGGCACCGCGACCGTGCACCCAGCCGTTCTCTATCGCACCGGCGAACGGCGGGTGCGTCCAGTCGTCTGATCCGTCGACCGGAACGACGTCGTAGTGCGCCATGAGCACGACGGGCGCTGCGGATGCCGACACCCCGGCCCACCGGAAGAGCAGACCGAACTCGGTGATGCGCTCGAGTTCGAGCCGTTCATGCACGAGCGGATAAAGGTCGGCCAAGAGAGCGACGAAGTTCTCGAACGGCGCGGTCCCGCGGCTGTCGATCTCGGCGCTGACCGTGGGCAGCTGGATCATCCGCGACAGGCGCTCGGGCGCGCCGGTGCGCACGGAGACGGGCAGGTCGGTCATGCGCGCTCTCAACGGGCGACGAAGCGCGCTTCGACCGCAGCGGTCACCACGATGTCTTCGGGCTGGAGCTCGACGGCCGGTGCGGAACCGGCATCCATCGACATCGCCATCGCGCGCATCATCTTCGGTGCCGGCGCGGGGGAGTCCGACGAGCGGGAGAGCAGTCCCACGTCGGCGATCTCGAGCGGGGTGAGGTTCGCGAGGCCCAGGGCGGCGGCGTAGGCCGTGGCCCGGTCGACGGCGACGCCGACCGCCTGTGCGGCGACCTCCGACTCGGTGGCCTTCGACGTCGCCGGGGTGAGACGCCAGGTCACGGTGTCGACCTGCACGCCGTCACGCTCGGCGACGTCGGTGAGCCACCACGACATGACGGCGAAGTCGCTGAAGGTCGCGGTGATCTCCACGGAGGCGTAGTGGACGAGGGCGAGCTGCTTGCCCTCGTTGTTCCACGGACGGTTCGCCCACACCGAAACGCGCTGGCTCGACCAGTCCACGAGCGCGCCGGCGTCCTTACGGGCGGCGAGGTCTTCGCGAAGCGGAGCCGCAAGGGCGGCGATCTGCTCCACGACGGGACCCCGTTCGGGTCCCTCCGCCCGGACGGTGAGGTGGGCCACGGCTTCTTCGGGAGCGACGCGGGCTTCGTGCTCGCCCCGGACGGTGATGGTGACGTCGGTCATGGCTCAGACTCTACGCTCCGGGCGGGAATCGCCGAGGAGCGGCATCCGTTGTAGACTGGGATGCTCGGCGCCTCCGGTGCCGAGTGGCAAGACAACTCCACAGAGCGTGACAGCGGTCCTCTGCATGACAGGGGAGACCATGGGGATGATCGGTTTCGACATCGCCTGAGCTCCTGCGAGAAGCGGGCCGAGGATGCAGGGTTATCTCGTAAACGATCTCTGCAAAACAATAAGTGCCGATGCAAAGCGCACTGAGTTCGCCCTCGCTGCCTAAGCGAGCCTGAACTCCGTCAGACCGTAGGTGTTCCCGCTACGGATTCTGGCGTCATCTAGGGGACTTGCTGTGTGGCGGCGTCTGGACGTCACGCGGGACTCTTCCCAGACTGGGCTTGTCGACCTGGATGCCTGTGGCAAAGGTCGGAGCCGAGCAGAACGTCAGCACAGGCTACGCCCGTAGAAGGCGCAGAGACACAGCGATGGACGGGGGTTCGATTCCCCCCATCTCCACCGATCCGCTGTCACGCGGAAGGCCCGAGAGCCGCGGAATTCCGTGGGTCTCGGGCCTTTGTGTTCTCAGCCCCGAGCCTGTGCTCGGCTGGATCACCAGACCGTTCCGCCGCCGATTGAGATCCCGCCCCACGTGAGTGCGATGAAGATCGCAGCGAACACGACGGGAGCGATTCCCTTGCCGCTGCGTGCGAGCCCCTTCAACAAGGCGATCACGGCGAGGATCGCGGCGACGATCGAGAGGCCGCCGCCGAGGATCAGTCCGATGAAGACCGGGATCGGCATGAGGAGGAGACCGGCCAGCGCGAACCAGAAGGCAGCCCATGCTGCGGGATTCGTGCGGCGTTCGACGGAGGAGGACATGCGTACATCATCCCTCACGCGGAGGCTTCGATCCCGATCGCACGGGGCAGTCTCACCCCGACTCCGCCGTACTCGGCACTCCAGGGGGCGTTGGGGGCCCGCTCTTCAGCGCGCCACCGTTCGGCCTGTGGGATCACCCGGATACGTGCCCTCGAGAAGGACGTGTCCGGATCGCTCGGTGAGCCGGCTGACGATCAGCGCGCGCCGACCGACCATCCACTCGGGTGTCACCGCGTCCCACTCATCCTCGGGCGGAACATAGAGAACGAGCGGCGTGACACCCCAGCCGGCATCGAAGATGAAGCCACGGGAGCCCTCCCAGTAGATGACCTCCTCCTTCCACCGACCTTCCACTTCGAAGGTGTCGTCGTCGCCGCGCTGCACACACGGAAGAGTAGCGCCGTGCGCGTGGTCCGGGCGACGCGGAATGCCGGCATCCTCATCCGGCTTTCACCTCTCATGCGAACGATCATCTACACCCAGCGCGGCCCGTCTTCCGTCCTCGATCTGGTCGATCGTGAACCGGCTCAGCCCGGGCCCGGTGAAGTGCGCGTGCGCATCGCGGTCTCGGGTGTGAACCCGACGGACTGGAAGGCGCGTGCCGGCGGAACACCGATGGGCTTCGATGAGATCACACCGAACCAGGACGGCGCAGGCGTCGTGGATGCGGTGGGCGAGGGTGTCAGCGGTCTGACGGTCGGGGATCGGGTCTGGCTCTTCCTTGCTGCGCACGAGCGCCCGACGGGCACCGCGCAGGAGTTCGCCGTCGTCCCCGCGAGCCGGGCCGTCCGGGTTCCCGACGGCATCGGATTCGACGTCGCAGCCAGCCTCGGCGTTCCCGCCATGACGGCCCATCGCGCCCTGACGGTCCACGAGGACGGTCCTGCGCGACTGTCGCCGGGCTCGCTCGCGGGCCGGACCGTCCTCGTGCAGGGTGGCGCGGGCGCCGTCGGGCACGCCGCGATCCAGCTCGCCGTGTGGGCAGGAGCCACGGTGATCGCGACGGTGAGCAGCGAGGAGAAGGCGGAATTGGCTCGCTCGGCGGGCGCACACCACGTTGTGCAGTACCCGGATGCCGATCTCGTCGGCGCGATCCGCGCCGTGGCTCCGGACGGAGTCGACCAGATCGTCGAGGTCGCACCGGCCCAGAACGCGGCGCTCGATGTCGACGTGATCGCCAATCACGGCAGCATCGCGTACTACGCCAACAACAACGGCGACGAGTTCACGGCGCCGATCGTGGCGAGCTTCGCGAAGAACGTACGGTGGCAGGGTCTGCTGCTCTACACCGTGGGGGATGCCGCCCTCCAGGCCGCCGCCGCCGACATCACCGTTGCGCTCCAAGACGGTGCACTGCCCGTCGGAGCTGCCGCGGGACTGCCCCTGACGTGGTTCGCACTCGAGGAGACGGCATCCGCTCACGACGCCGTCGAGGCCGGCGTCACCGGCAAGGTGCTCATCCGCGTGGCGGACGACCTCACTTGATCAGGTCCGGTCAGCGCACCCAGGCCCGCTCGATCGAGACCTTGCGGCCGAGCACGTTCTCGGCGGCGCGGTGGCCTGAGCACATCGCGGCCGTCACCGTGGCGGGGTCATCCGTCCACGTCGCCTCGCCGGCCAGATGCAGCACACCGCCTCCGATCGGTGCCGCCAGTGCGTCGTGGTCGGCGGTCGTGGATCCCACTTTCATGTAGGCGTAGGAGCCGTGACTGAGCGGATCGTCCTGCCAGTCGGTGATGTGAACGTGCGCCGGCGCGGGGATCTCGGGCCCGTAGAGCCTCCGCAGCTGCTCCATCACGGACTCGACGATCTCGTCCTCGCCCCAGTCCCGTGTCTCCCGGGCGGCCGGGCCGGCGGCGAACGTGAGAAGCGTGGGCGTGCCGTGCAGCGCGGTGAGGTCGTACCAGGAGTGCCACCAGCGACCCTCCGGTCCCTGCTGGCGGACCGCATAGACTCCGTCGTCCCAGAACTTGGCCGGAAACCGGAGGAAGATCTTCTCGAAGGCGTTCATCGTCAGGCGTCCGAGGGCACCCGCGACCGGCTCGGGAATCGGCGGGTCGATCTCGAAGTCGTCGGACTGCAGGACGCCGACCGGAACCGTGATGATCGCCCGTGCGGCGCTCACCGTCCCGAAGTCGCTCGTGACCTCGACACCGGTCTCTGTCCACACCACGCGCTCGACCACATGGGTGAGCCGGATGTTCAGGCCCTCGGCGAGGTGGGAGGCGAGCCGGTCGTATCCGTCGGGGAACACGACTTCATCGCCGCCGATCGAATCGTCGTCGAGTCCGTGCGCCGCGAGATCGTCGATCCATGCGCCGTACTGCTCTTCCGAGCGGTGCTCCAGGTACTCGCGGACGCGCTGGGCGCGTTCGGGTGCCCACCCCTGCCGCGCGAGAGCGTCCTCGGTCACGTCGCGGTAGGAGGCGTCGGGCGCCGAACTCTCGATCACGTCGCGGAGGGTCGTGTCGACGGTGTGGATGTCGTCGACGAAGCTCTGGGCGTCGGCATCCTCGAGCCGCTCACCGTCGGGGCCGTAATAGGCGATCGGTCGGCTGTCGGGCTGGTAGCCGCCGACGGTGAACTCGACCATGCGCATACCGAACGCCTCGGCCGCAGCGGCGACCGGGGAGTCGGTGATGCCGTGGATCCACGATGCGCCGAGATCGGTCGCGAGTCCGTAGCGACGGTCGGTCACGACGCGACCGCCGACGCGGTCGCGCGCCTCGAGCACCAGGACGTCTTCGCCCTCGCCGCTCAGCAGCCGCGCGGCCGTGAGTCCGGCGACCCCGGCGCCCACCACGATCGTGTCGAAATGTTCCATCCAGACCCGCCTCCTCGCCCGCCCCTCCGACCGTAGCGGACGTAGATTGACCCCATGGCTTTCGAGGACTACAACGACCGGATCATCGCGGAGTTCCGCGCGAACGACGGCGAGGTCGCCCACTTCGGGCGGGATCTCGTGCTCGTGCACCACGTCGGCGCGAAGAGCGGCATCGAGCGCGTGAGCCCGCTCATGGGCATCCGCGTCGACGACGACACGTGGCTGATCGCGGCGTCGAAGGCGGGAGCGCCGTCGCATCCTGCGTGGTACCACAACCTTCTCGCTCATCCCGAGGTGCTGATCGAGACTGCGGATGCCGGCACCGTCGCCGTGCGGGCGCGCGAGCTCATCGGCGCCGAGCGTGACGAGGCATGGACGCGCTTCACGACGCGCAGCAAGGGCTTCGCCGATTACGAGGCGCGCACGACGCGCGTGATTCCGGTGATCGCACTGGAGCGCCGCTGACCGGGCCTTTCGCTCCCTGACGCGGTCGCACCGATGTCGGAGGTCGGCTCTAGCGTGGAGTCATGAACGAGGGGTCGCCCACCGCCGAGATGCTCCGCGCGAGCGCTCTCGATCTCGTGGTCGACCTCGGGGCGACGATGGCGATGTGGGCGGCTGACCGTCTCGTGCAGATCGATCTCATGCGTCAGGAATACCTCGCGGACGCCGAGGCGGCCGGGCGACGGCTGACCGATGTCGTGCTGCGCGGGTTGCGACTCGAGCTCGCGGCGGCGATGCGCGTCTCCGAGCACGATGCCGGCACCATGATCACGCGGGCTGAGGCGCTCGTGCATCGCTACCCGCAGGCTCTGGATTCCCTGCAGACCGCACGTATCACCGAGAAGCACGCGGACGTGCTGGTCGCGGGCCTCGACGAGCTGGAGCCCGAGCTGCGCGAACGTCTGCAGGGACGCGTCATCGCAATGGCCGAGCAGCAGCCCGTCGGGCAGTTCCGGCGCTCGCTGCGTGCTCTGGTCGAGCAGACGCGCGTCGTCACTCTGTCCGACCGGCACGAGGCGGCGCTGGCCGCCCGTCGGGTCCACGTGGAGGCGGTGGCCGACGGGATGGCCTGGACGCACCTCTACGGGCCGCTGGTCGAGGCGCACGCGGCGTTCGGTCGGCTGACGCAGATGGCGAAGGTGATCAGCGGACACGAGGAGGAGACGCGGACGCTCGACCAGATCCGTGCGGACGTGATGGGCGATCTGCTCATCGAAGGGACCACCGGCGAACGGCCCGACCAGGGACGCGGCATCCGCGCGACCGTCGTGGTGACGGTCCCGGCGCTCGCGCTGCTCGAAGAGGACGACGCTGCCGTGGCCGCGCGGGGGAACGAACCGGCGACGGTCGAGGGTCTCGGGCCCATCCCGATCGAGCGTGCGCGTGAGCTGTGTGGCGGCGACGCGGCGTGGATGCGGGTCCTCACCCACCCCGAGTCCGGAATGATCCTCTCGGTGGGACGCACCCGCTACCGGCCGCCGCCGGAGCTCCGACGGCTCGTGACCTGGCGGGCAGATCGGTGCATGGGCCCCGGGTGCGGGATGCCCGCCTCCCGCTGCGACGTGGATCACACGATCGCCTGGGAGGACGGTGGTGCCACCGGCATGGAGAACCTTGCCCCGCTGTCCAGAGGCCATCACATGGTGAAGCACCACGGCGGGTGGAAACTGCGACAGATTCCGGGCAGTGGCGGGGCCGTGGAGTGGGTGTCACCTGCAGGGCGCCGATATGCGGTTGGACCCGAACGGCGGGTTCCGGTGTTCAGCGTCACCGGTTCGCCGGCCCCGGGCCACGGCGACGCGCCGTTCTGAGCGGGCCGGCCGGTCCGCGTAGGCCATGACCGCGGATTCGTCTCGATCGGGAAGTCTCGGGGCGCCCGTGCTGTTCACGTATGGGTGGTTCGCGCGATCCGCGCGGCCACGGCCTCAGATCTACAGCAGGGAGCACCACGAATGCGCGCACTCACCCACCCCACGTTCGCCGACGCCGCGGAGGTCCTCGAGGTGACGGAGGTTCCGCTCCCCACCCCCGGGCCCGGTGAGGTACGAGTGCGCACGGTCCTGTCGCCGATCCACAACCACGACCTCTGGACGATCCGCGGCACGTACGGCTTCAAGCCGGAGCTTCCCGCGCGCAGCGGAACCGAGGCCGTCGGCGTCGTAGACGCGCTCGGTGACGGCGTGGAGAACCTGACCGTCGGACAGCGCGTCGCCACGGGCGGGACGTTCGGGGTGTGGGCCGAGTACTTCGTCGCTCCGGCGGCAGGTCTCGTCCCGGTGCCGGACGGCATCAGCGACGAGACGGCCGCACAGCTGATCTCCATGCCCTTCAGCGCCCTCAGCCTCCTGGACAGTCTCGACGTCAGCGCCGGCGACTGGATCGTGCAGAACACCGCCAACGGCGCGGTCGGGCGCCTCGTCGCTCAGTTCGCCGCGGCGCGCGGCATCCGCGTTCTCGGGCTCGTGCGACGGGATGCCGGCGTCGACGAGCTCGCAGCGATCGGCATCCGCGACGTCGTCTCGACCGAGAGCGACGGGTGGCGTGAGCGTGCCGCGGCGATCCTCGAGGGTTCCGAGCCGCGCGCTGCGGTGGACTCGGTGGGCGGAAAGGCTGCGGGCGACCTGCTGTCGCTCCTCGGCGTCGGCGGCACACTCGTATCGTTCGGGGCGATGGGCTCCGGCAACCTCGAGATCTCCTCGGGTGACCTCATCTTCAAGCAGGCGACCGTGAAGGGCTTCTGGGGGAGCGTCGTGAGCAGGGAAATGGACGCAGCCAAGCGCGGAGCGCTTTTCGGGGAGCTGCTGCAGCGCATCGGTTCGGGCGAGGTCTCGCTGCCGGTGGAGGCGATCTTCCCCTTCGAGCAGGCGCGTGAGGCCGCGGCGGCCAGCGCACAGCCGGGTCGCGACGGCAAGATCCTGCTGCGCTTCTGACAGGCGCGTCGCGGGGCGGGGTCTGTCAACCCCCGAGCGTTCAGGGTCGGGGCGGCGCAGAGTGGACGAGCCTGACCCGCCCGGCCGGTGACCCACCGACCGGATCCGCCACGGAAGGACGCACAATGAGCACGCCCGCCCCGCACTCGCACCACTCCGACGACGCGACCGCCGACGACGCGCCCCCGACCGACGGCATCACCGACGAGGTGCGCAGCGACTCCGCCGCGCACACTGGGGGTGCTCCCCAAACGGGGGGACCGGACGATCGCGGCGACGGCGACGTCGACCCCGCCGATCTGAACATGCCGGGCCGGGGCGGGACCGAGGGCACCGAGCAGGAGCTCGACGCCGACAACGCCGTCGAGGCCGACACCCTCGCGACGCTCGACCCCGAAGCGCCGCCCGCCTGATCCGCCGGGCGGCTGTCCGGGCCCGCGGGTACCCTCGACGCGTGGTCCATCACCTCACCCGCGACCAAGCACGCCGCATCATCGTGCGCGCGCAGCTGCTCGACGGTGCTCGGCCCGGCGACGTGGTCGAGGTCGCCGAGCAGCTCGGGTACACCAAGATCGATCCGACGGCGGTGATCGCACCGTGCGAGCACACCGTGCTGTGGTCGCGGATCGGGTGGTCTTACGAGCCGGGCCAGCTCGCCAAGGCGGTCGAGATCGATCGCCAGCTGTTCGAATTCGACGGTGCCTTCCGCCCGATGAGCCTCCTGCCGCTCATGAAGCCCGCGATGCGACGCTGGCCGGAGCGCGAGAACACCCGGCAGTGGCTCGAGGCCAACACGCGGTTCCGTGCCGACGTGCTCGCGCGGCTGCGCGCTGAAGGGCCCCTTGAGGCGGGGGCCATCGATGACACGGCGCAGCTTCCTCGAAAGCCCGACGGATGGTCCGGGTCGAACGTCGTGACGATGCTGGAGTGCCTCCTGCGCCAGGGCGAAGTGGCGGTCGCGGGCAGGCATGGTCGGCACCGCCGCTGGGATCTCGCCGAGCGCGTGTACCCGCTCGACCTGCCCGAGTACGACGAGGAGGAGGCGCAGTCGCTGTGGGACGCGCGCCGGCTGCAGGCAGCCGGCCTGGCGAAGCAGCGTTCGCCCTGGACTCCGGTCGGCACGGCGGGGGAGGAGGCGCGCGTGGAGGGGAGCGCGTGGAAGTTCCGCGTCGATCCCGACGCGATCGTCGCGCTGGAGGAGGAGGCGGCGGGGCGAGTCGCGATCCTCAACCCGTACGACGGAATGCTGTTCGACCGGCCCCGTCTCGAGCAGGTGTACGAATTCACGTACGTCCTCGAGCAGTTCAAGCCCAAGCCCCAGCGACGTCACGGCTATTTCGCGCATCCGATCCTCCTGGGCGATCGGTTCGTCGGGATGCTGGATGCCGAGGTGGATCGGACCGGCGACACCCTGAAGATCGCGGCCGTCCATGAGTTCCTCCCGCTCGAGGAGGAGGAGCGCGAGATGGTGGATGCCGAGATCCGCGAACTGGCCGAATGGCTGGGCGTCGACCCGGCCTTTTCCCCCTGATCCGAAAAAGATCATTCAGCTGCATCCAAAACCCGTCCACGCACGGAAGTACTCATCACAGGGCGGAAGAGCCGCCCCCCAAGGAGGACAACGTGCGTAAGACCATCGCTGCCGGTGTCGTTGCCGGCTTCGCCCTCGCGGCGGGCTTCGTCATGCCTGCCCAGGCCATCTCTGCCACCAACGCGGATCTGTATGTGTTCCACGGCATTCCCGACACCCCGGTCGACGTCTACGTCAACGGCGCGCTCACGCTCGACGACTTCCAGCCGGGAACGTTCGCCGGACCGGTCGACCTTCCGGCCGGTGACTACGACATCGCCCTCACGGCCCCGGACGCGGCTGACGCCAGCGCTCCGATCCTCGAGGCGACAGTCACTCTTGCGGCGAACACGAGCTACACCGCCACGGCGAACTTCGCCGAGGACGGAACTCCCGCGCTCAACCTGTTCACGAACGACATCGCCACGACGAACGCCGGAGAGGGCCGCCTGACGGTTCGCCACGTCGCAGCCGCACCCGCGGTCGACGTCCTGGCCGGGGGCACCGCGGTCATCTCCTCCCTCGCGAACCCGGACCAGGCCACGCTGAACCTGCCGGTCGGAACCGTGTCGGCGTCCGTCGCCGCCGCGGGGACCACCGAGCCCGTGCTCGGCCCGGCAGACGTGCCGATCCAGGACGGCGTCCTGACGATCGCGTACGCCTGGGGCAGCCTGGAGGACGAGACCCTCGCCCTGGCCACGCAGAACATCACCGTCGGTCACTCGACCCCCGGTGGCGTGCCTTCCGGAACCGCCGGCTACGCGGCCGAGCGTGACGCGATGACGCAGGCGTTCTGGATCGCCGGTGTGGCATTCGCCTTCGCCGCGGCATCCGTCGCCATCGTGGTCGCCCGCCGCGCCCGCGAGTCCAAGATCGAGTCCTGACCCGACTCACCCGAGAGAGCTGACGATGACCCTGCGACTGATCGCACCCCTGGTGCTCATCCTCGCTCTCTCGGCCTGTGCGCCCGCCCCCGCCCCCAGCGGGGCGGGCGCACCCGTCACCCCTCCGACCTCGCCGGCCCCCACGGCGACCCCGACCGCCGCCGTCGACGTCCCCATCGTCGACGGATCACTCACGTCGGTGCGTGCACCCGTTCCTCCTGTACGGGTGCAGGTGCCGGCGATCGGCGCGGACATGGAGGTGGTCCCGGTCGGGGTCGAACCGAACGGCGCCATGGAGCTGCCTGTCGATCCCGCGGTCGCGGGATGGTATCGGTTCGGCCCCGATCCGTGGAGCCCTGACGGCAACACGGTGATCGCCGCCCACATCGACGCTCCCGACTACCCGATCGGCCCGTTCGCGGGGCTTCGCGATCTGCCCGCGGGAGCGGAGGTCACGGTGACCGGGGCGGACGGCGCGTCCGCCGTCTACACGGTGAGCACCGTCACGTACTATCCCAAGCAGGAACTGCCGACGCAGGACCTGTTCGCCCGCCAGGGCACGAGGGCTCTCGTGCTCATCACGTGTGGAGGCGAGTTCGATGAGACAACAGGTCATTACGACGACAACGTCGTCGTCGTCGCCACTCCGGTGGCGTGACCGGCCCGCGCAGGATGTCGGGCACGATCGGGATGACGAGCGGAGAACGGAGGCGCTTCGGGTGAGCGCTAAGGACGCGGCTGCGGCGAGCGAAAGCGCCGACGCCGAAGCGGCGTGGGACGCCCGGTTCATCACGGGTGACGAACGCGCACTCGAGCATGTCTATCGCCGATGGTCGCCCGTGGTGTTCACCCTCGCTCTTCGCTCGCTCGGCGACCGAACCGATGCGGAGGACGTCACGCAGAAGACCTTCGTCTCGGCGTGGACGTCGCGCGCGTCCTTCGACCCGTCGCGGGCGCGCCTGTCGACGTGGATCGTCGCGATAGCGAAGCGCCGGATCGCCGACACGCACGAGGCGCGCGCACGCGTGCGTGCTCTGCAAGAGCAGCTCCAACGCGTCACCCGGCCTGACGATCTGGTCACCGACGAAGTCGACCTCGGCGAAACGGTCCTGGTCGCACAGGAGATGGAGCGGCTCGAACCCGACGCCCGGCGGGTGATGAGGATGGCCTTCTTCGACGATCTGACCCATCAGGAGATCTCCCGCCGCCTCGACATGCCGCTGGGGACCGTGAAAAGCCACATACGACGAAGTCTGGAAAGAATGCGCACTCGACTGGAGGTGACACATGCCGCACATTGATCCCGAGAGACTCGCCCTGTTCGCGATGGGTGAGCCTGTCGCTACCGCGAGCGAGACCGAGCATCTGGCCGATTGCGCCGCATGCGTCGATGACCTGGCCGCATTGCGCCACGTCGCCGTCGCCGGTCGGGCCAGCATCGACATCGGCGACCTGGAGTCGCCGCCCGAGGCCGTGTGGGCCCGGATCTCCAGCGAACTCGGATTGGGCACCCGCGTACTCGACGGGGCGGAGGAGTCCGCGCCCGCGGCGGCTGCACAGCCCGCGCCCGTCGATGCACGCTCCGCGCTCCCCCTGGATCCCGGGTCGTCTCCCGTCGAACCGCAGCCGGCGCACGACGCCGCGCCGCCACGCCGGCGTCTGATGACCCGACTCTTCGCCCTTGCGGCATCCGTCGTCCTCGTCGCCGGCGTCAGTCTCGGTGTCTGGGCGATCAACCAGGGCTCCGGGCTCACCGAAGTCGCCGAGGCCACTTTGGATCCGTTCCCCGACCACCCCGACGCCGTCGGTGCCGCCGTCGTGGAGGAGCGTCCCGACGGGACGTTCGCCGTGCGGGTGAAGGTCGACGCGGATGCCGCTCCCGACACGTTCCGTGAAGTGTGGCTCATCACCGCCGACGCGTCGGCGCTCGTGAGTCTGGGCGTCATGGACGGCGAGGAGCAGACGTTCGCGGTCCCGGCGGATGTGGATCTGCGCGACTACGTGCTGGTGGACGTGTCGCAGGAGCCGGTGGACGGCGACCCCACGCACTCGGGTGACTCGATCGTCCGAGGTGAGCTCACGTTCCTCTGACCGCGGCGCGGACGGCCGCGGCGCGGACGGCCGCGGCGCGGCTCAGCCCCAGGTGACCAGCAGCAGGCCCTGCTTGGTGTCGGCGTATTTCACCCAGCCGTCACCGAACAGGTAGGTGAGGCCGTAACCGTCGCCGTCCGTGGCGACCGTCGTGTCGGCGCTCTCGGTGACGATCAGTCCCTCCGGCGACTCCTCGACGCGCCAGCCGAGTGCGACGAGCTCGTCCTGAGCGTCATCCGCGGCCTCCGCCGAGATCGGGGCCCAGCCGTAGATCTGGACGTGGTCGGTCGCGGTCGTGAAGTCTCCCCAGACACACTGGACGCCGCCCTCGAGCTCCTGCTCGCCGATGCGGAAAGGCTCGGCGCGGACGGTCCATCCGACGCTGCCGAAATCCTCCACCGTCGCCGCGGGGATGATCGTCTCGCACGTCGGATCTCCGAGCGGCTCGGTCGTCGCCGTCACGGAGGGTGTGGGCGTCGGCGAGGTCGCGACCGGTTGCGGGCTCGGGGGCGGTCCGGCCTCGGTGGACCCCGCGCAGGCGGTCAGCACGAGCACTCCCGCCGTGAGCAGGAGCGAGGATCCGAAGAAGGTGCGGCGGCGGGTCATGCGGGAGCCTCCGTCTTCGCGTGGAGCAGGTCGAGGAACTCCGTGTGAAGCACTCCGTTCGTCGCCAGTGAGGAACGCTCGGAGAGCGAGTCGCGGCCGGCGAACGAGGTGAACCGGCCCCCCGCTTCGGTGATGATCGGCACGAGCGCGGCGATGTCGTACTCCTTCACGCCGAACTCGGCGACGAACTCGAGGCGGCCCTCGGCCAGGAGCATGTACGGCCACGCGTCGCCGTAGCCGCGATCGCGCCACACGGCGCGGGAGAGCCGGATGACGGCATCCAGCTGACCGGCGTCATCCCACTGACGGATGCTCTGGAAGCTCACACTCGCCTCGGCCAGGGTCGAGACAGCCGAGACGGCGAGAGGAGCGACGCCGCCGTCGGGTGTGTTCGTCCACGCGCCCAGGCCCTTCGCCGCCCACCACCGGCGTCCGAGGGCCGGCTGGCTCGCGACACCCACGCGCGGCACGCCGTCGATCGCCAGGGCGATCAGGGTCGTCCACATCGGGATGCCCTTGAGGTAGTTCGCGGTGCCGTCGATCGGGTCGATGATCCACTGGCGCGCACTGTCGCCGCTCGTCCCGTACTCCTCGCCGAACACGCCGTCGGCAGGGCGCTCCGCCGCGAGGACGCGGCGGAGCTCGCGTTCCGTGGCGAGGTCCGCCTCGGTGACGTGGGACGCATCCGGCTTCACCGCGACGTCCAGATCGGCCGCGTCGAAGCGCGACATGGATGCCGCATCCGCGGCGTCGGCGAGCCGGAGTGCGAGGTCGAGATCGGCCTGGAGATCGCCTTCGAAGGGCGCATCGAACGAGACCGGGCGGGAGGGGGAGGTCACGTCGACCAGCCTAACCGCGCGGTGTCGCCTCGATTTCCGGGTCGGCGGATCGTGATGGTAACGTTGACCCTCGGTTCGCCTCATGCGGATCACGCACCTCTAGCTCAATCGGCAGAGCAACTGACTCTTAATCAGTGGGTTCTGGGTTCAAGTCCCAGGGGGTGCACCATGAGCTCTTACACGGTCGCGACCGACGGCGCCTGCATGCGCAATCCGGGTCCGACGGGCTGGGCGTGGGTCGGTGAGGACGGTCGCTGGGCGGCGGGTTCGCTCGAGGACGGCACGAACAACATCGGCGAACTCCTCGCGGTGCTCAACGCGATCCGCGACAACGCCGACGTCGAGAACCTGCACATCCAGGCCGACTCCATGTACGCGATCAACACCTACCAGTCCTGGATGGACGCGCACCGTCGCCGGGGCTGGAAGACCAGTGCCAAGGAGCCGACGAAGAACGTCGACATCCTGGAGGCGCTCATCGAGGCCCGCGACGCGCGGCGGGCGGCAGGACTGCCCGACGTCACGTTCGAGCACGTGCGCGGACACGCCGGCCACCGCCTGAACGGCTGGGCCGACGAGCGGGCCGTCCGGGCCTCGCAGCACGGCAACCGCGGCCTCGCGTCGGTGTGGTCCACCGACCGCGGTCAGGAGCGGATCGACGTGAGCGTGGATGCGCCGCGCTCCGGCGAGGACAAGCCCGCCCGCAAGCGCTGAGCGGGCGTCCCCACGGGCCGGATTCGACTCACGCGGCGTCGCCGACCAGGACGGCCGCCCCCTCGTCCGCCGCATCGGCCGCACGCCCGTCGACTCCGGCGAGCAGCCCCCGTCCGACGGCGATGATCACCACGGCGATCAGAACCGACGCCGCTGCGAACAGATAGGGCACGGTGGGACCTGCCAGGTGCCACAGCAGCGCCGCGACCGGGGGAGCGGCGGCGCCACCGAGGAACCGCACCGCGGAGTAGGCCGACGACGCGACGGAGCGCGGCAGGTCGGTCGCCTCCATCACGGATTCCGTCAGCACGGTGTTCACGATCCCGAGCAGGAATCCGCCCGCGACGATGCACGCCACGAGTGCGGCGGGGGAGGTGACCACCAGGCCCGCGGCGACCAGGTCGAGCACGAGCAGCGGCAGGACGAGCAGCAGCACACCGGTCCGCGACATACGTCGAGTCAGCAGGGGAGCGACCCATACGCTCGAGATCGCGAGCGCCACCCCCCATCCGAAGAACGTGAGCCCGATGCCGAGCGCGGAGAAGCCGAGCGGGAACGGCGAGAACGCCAGCAGGACGAAGAAGCCGATGTTGTAGAACAGGGCTGCCGCGGCGAGGAGTGCGAGCGCGGGGTGACGGAGAGCGCGCAGCGGCGCGCTCAGGCGCGTGGGCGTCCGAGGTCCTTCGTCGCCCTTCAGGAGCACTGACACCCCGATCAGGGCGATCGCCATGAGCGCAGCGACACCGAAGAACGGGCCTCGCCAGCTCACCGAGCCGAGAAGTCCGCCGAGAAGAGGACCGATCGCGATGCCGAGGCCCAGAGCCGCCTCGTAGAGCACGATCGCCGCGCCGCTGCCGCCGGCTGCGGCGCCCACGATCGTGGCGAGCGCTGTGGAGATGAACAGGGCGTTGCCCAGTCCCCACCCGGCGCGGAAGCCGATGACCGCATCGACGCTGCTGCTGAGCGCGCACGCGAGTGCGAAGACCAGGATGAGGGCCAGTCCGATCAGAAGTGTGGCCTTCGCGCCGATGCGACTGGAGACGAAGCTCGTCACGAGCATCGCCAGACCGGTCACCAGCAAGTAGCTCGTGAACAGGAGTTCCGTCTCGACGGGGCTCGCCTGGAGCTGGTCGGCGATCGCCGGGAGGATGGGGTCGACCAGGCCGATGCCCATGAAAGCGACGACGCACGCGAACGCGACGGCCCACACCCTCACCGGCTGCCGCCACACGCTGGGGGCCTGGCTCGTCTGTGCGCGGGTCATCGGGCGAGCTCCGCCGCGCCGGTCTTGCGGGCGAGGATGCCGGCGGTGCGGCTCAGCGCCTCCCAGTCCCGGTCATCCAGATCGGAGAAGTGCGGAGCCAGGGCGTCCGTGAGCTGGGACATCCATGCTTCCAGCGCGGAGACTCCGAAGTCGGTCACCTCCACCCGCGTGACACGCGAGTCCTCGGCATCCGTCGACTTCCGCACGAGCCCGGCCTCCGTCATCGCGCCGACCAGACGAGTCATGCCCGGCTGGGTGACGCGACTGAGTGAGGCGAGTTCGCCCAGACGCAACGGCCCGTTCTCGCGGAGGATCGTGAGGGTCCGCCACTGGGCGGCGGGCGTCTCATTGCGCGTTTCCTGCGCAGCGATCCGGGTCAGGGCGTGCGCGGCCACCACCAGGTTCCGCAGATCTTCGGAGTGAGTCATACCTCAAGTATATACCGTAGGTATGTGTGTGGCTCCGAGAGCTGTGACGGCGTCGCATTGACAGCGGTCGTCCTCTTTCGTAACGTAGCGAGTACCTGAATCAGGTTTCAGGTAGATCCCTTCCAATGGTGAAAGGCACGCACATGCGGGTTACGAAGAAGTTTCTCCTGGGGTCCGTGATCGCCACGGCCGCGCTCGCCCTGGCGGCCTGCGCACCGCAGACGGCGCCGAGCGGCGGCGCGACCGAGGAGTCCGGTGGCCCGGCCGAGATCACCGTCGGTATGGTCACGAGCGAGACGGGTCCGCTCGCGGGCTACGGCAAGCAGTACCTCGACGGGTTCAAGGCCGGTCTCGATTACGCGACCGACGGCACGGACGAGGTCGCCGGGACGAAGATCGTCGTCGAGTACAAGGACGACGCAGGAGATCCCGACAAGGCCGTCACCGCCGTCAAGGAGCTTATCGGCTCGGGCGTCACCATCATCGGCGGCAGTGCATCCTCGGGTGTCGCCCTCGCTGTGGCCGAGCAGGCCGCGCAGAACAAGGTGCTCTTCGTCTCGGGGCCCGCGGCGGCCGATGCGATCACCGGTGTGAACGACTACACGTTCCGCTCCGGTCGACAGAGCGCGCAGGACGTCGCGACCGCGGGCACGTTCCTCGACGACCTCGAGGGCAAGAAGATCACCGTCCTCGCCCAGAACAATGCGTTCGGGCAGGGAAACGAAGCAGCAGTGAAGGCGATCCTGGGTGCGAAGGGAGCGACCGTGGACTCGGTGCTCGTCGCGGAGGATGTGACCGAATTCACGCCGTTCGCCCAGCAGGTGCTCGCCGGCAGCCCGGACCTCGTGTTCGTGGCCTGGGCGGGGGCGACCTCCGGCGCGATGTGGCAGGCGATGAGCCAGCAGGGCGTCCTGGACGAGATTCCGGTCGTCACCGGACTCGGCGACTCGGCGACGTTCGGGGCGTACGGCGAGGCATCCGAGAAGATCAGCTTCCTGAACCACTACTTCCCCGGGGCGAACGACAACGACGTCAACACCGCGATGATCGAGGCGATCGAGGCGGAAGGGGGCACCCCCGACCTGTTCAGCCCTGACGGCTTCAACGCGGCGATCATGATCGTGCACGCGATCGAAGAGGGCAAGGGCGACGTCGATGCGATGATCGCTGCGCTCGAGGGCTTCGAGTTCGACGGTCCCAAGGGTGCGATGACCGTGCGCGCGGAGGACCACGCCCTCATCCAGGAGATGTACCAGGCGAAGCTCGTCGCAGACGGTGACGCGTTCGTCCCCGAACTCGTCGATACGGCCACCGCCGACGAGGTCGCCCCGCCCGCTGCGGCGAAGTAGGTCGCGCGTACCATGGGCGCCCCTGTCCCGTCCGCGCTGAAGATCCAGGCCCTCGGCCTGCAGATCGGCGGTGCGACGATCCTCAAGGATGTCGAACTCGATGTCGCCGCCGGCTCGCTGGTCGGGGTCATCGGACCCAACGGCGCCGGCAAGACGACGCTGTTCAACGTCGTCTCCGGCCTCATGAAGCCCACGGCGGGCCGGGTCCTGATGGACGGCGTCGACGTCACGACGAGCTCGGTGCCCGCACGGGCGCGGGCGGGACTGGGGCGCACTTTCCAGACGTCGAGCCTGTTTCCGCGATTGAGCGTGCTCGAGAACGTCCGACTCGCCGCACAGGTGGCGCTCGGCGGGGACTACAGCCTGTTCCACTTCCCCCGCAGATCGGATGCCGCCACCCGGGTGGCCCTGGACGGCCTCGCTGCCGTAGGGCTCAGCCACAAGCGCGACACCGCGGCCGGTGACATCTCGCACGGCGACAAGCGCAAACTCGAGATCGCCGTGCTTCTGGTGACGAAAGCGTCGATCGTGCTGCTGGACGAGCCGATGGCGGGAGTGGGTTCCGGCGACGTCCCCGGGCTGGTGGAGATCATCCGGCAGATGCAGCGCGACACGGGCTGCACGGTTCTCATGGTCGAGCATCACATCGATGTCCTGATGGGTCTCGTCGACAAGGTCGCCGTCATGTACTTCGGCAGCATCATCGCCTACGACACGCCCCAGAAGGTCATGGCCGACCCGCTCGTGCAGAGCGCCTACCTGGGGACGGCGGCATGAGCGCACCCATCCTCGAGGTCGCCGGCCTGCGGTGCTCGATCGCCGGGCAGCAGGTCGTCGAAGACGTCAGCTTCACGGTGCCGGCGACAGGCGTGACCGCCGTGCTGGGTCGAAACGGCGTCGGCAAGACCTCGACGCTGCGGGGGATCCTCGGACTCATCCAGCGTCGCGGACGGGTCACGCTCGCGGGCGAGCGGATCGACGGGCTCCCCACCCACCGCATCGTCCAGCGCGGTGTGGGCTACGTCCCGGAGGATCGCGAGGTGTTCGCGAAGCTCACGGTGGCCGAGAACCTGTCCCTCGCGGAGCGGCAAAAGAATCCGCGCCGCGACTTCGTCGACCAGCTCTTCCCCGACCTCGTGCAGCGTCGCGCTCAGATGGCCGGCACGCTGTCGGGCGGACAGCAGCAGATGGTCTCCGTCGCCCGCGCCCTTCTCAATGACAACCGCCTGCTGCTGGTGGACGAGCCGACGAAGGGCCTCGCCCCCAAGATCGTCGGCGAGGTCGCCGACGCGCTGCAGGAGGCGTCGCGTATCGTGCCGATCCTCCTGGTCGAGCAGAATCTCGAGGTCGTGCGCCGACTCGCCGACACGGCGATCGTGATCGGCGGCGGCCGCGTCGTCCATACCGGCTCCGCTCGCGGGATCCTCGACGACGAGGAGCTCACCCGCCGCCTGCTCGGTGTCCACGCGGAAGTCGGTGCGGCATGAGCATGCTCGTCCTCACCCTGATCACGGGCGTGGGTCTCGGTGCCCTCTACTTCCTCGTCGCGTCGGGACTGAGTCTGATCTACGGACTCATGCACGTGCTCAACTTCGCGCACGGTGCGTTCCTCACCTTGAGCGCCTTCATCGGCTGGGCGGTCGCGCAGGCGCTGGGCACGGCATCCTGGGGCGCATTCCTGCTGTCGATCGTGGTCGGCTCGCTCGTCGGCGCCGCATTCGCGACGCTCACCGAGCTCATCCTGATCCGTCCGCTGTACGAGCGGCACATCGAGCAGGTGCTCGTGACCGTCGGGCTGTCCTTCGCCGCGGTCGCCCTGTTCGAAGGCATCTGGGGCACGGACGCGATCAACGTCTCGGGGCCGCCGTGGCTCCGGCAGACCACCGAGGTGCTCGGTGCACGGATCCCCAACACGTACTGGGTGCTCATGATCGCCGCCGCGCTCGTTCTCGCGGCTCTCGTGCTGTTCCTGCAGCGCACCCGCTACGGCATGATCATCCGCGCCGGTGTCGAGAACAGGTCGATGGTCACGGCGCTCGGCATCGACGTGCGACGCTCGTTCACGCTCGTGTTCGCGATCGGCGGTGCGGCAGCCGGGATCGGCGGGGTGCTCGCGATGCACTACACCACGTTCGTGTCGGCTCATCTCGGATCGACGCTGCTCATCTTCGCCTTCATCGTCACGGTGATCGGCGGGCTCGGGTCCCTCACGGGTGCGGCGATCGCGTCGGTCCTGGTGGCCGTCCTGCAGCAGTTCGCCAACTCGTATCTGAACGGTACGGGGGACTTCATCGTCGTGATCCTGCTCGCGGTCGTGCTGCTCGTCCGCCCCTCCGGCATCCTCGGGAGGAAGGCATGATCCGTCGCTTCGTCCCGACGATCGTCGGCGCTGGCCTGGTGATCCTGATGGCGGTGCTTCCGCTGCTGAACATCTCGATACCCGGCGTCCTGCCCACCCCGACCTATCTGCCGGGAACCCTCGCGCTGCTCTCCCTGTGCATGGTGTTCGCCGCGCTGGCGCTCTCGTACAACCTCCTGCTGGGCTCTGCCGGCATGCTGTCCTTCGGTCACGCGCTCTACTTCGGGGCGGGCGCCTACGGCCTCGGCATCGCGCTCGAGCGCTTCGGCGTTCCGCTCTGGCCGGGGATCTTCATCGCTCTGATCGGCGGGATGCTGATCGCCCTGGTGACCGGTGCGGTCGCCATGCGCGTCTCCGGCATCCCGTTCGCGATGGTCACGCTCGCATTCGCGCAAGCGGGATCCGTGCTCGTGCGGCGCAACTCCGAGATCACCGGCGGCGAGGAAGGGCTCGGACTGCAGACGAGCGGCGTGCCCGACTTCCTCGTCGGGGTGATGAACACCCGCAATCTGTACTGGTTCACGCTCGTCGTCCTCGTGGTGGTCTACCTCGTCGTACTGTGGGTGGACACTTCGCGGCTCGGCCACCTGGCCCGCGCGACCCGCGAGAACGAGCAGCGGGTCCGGGTCCTCGGGCTCCGTCCCTACCGGGCGAAGCTCGTCATCTTCGTGATCGCCGCAGTGCTCGCGAGCCTGGCGGGCGTGGCCTACATGCTCCTGCAGTCGGGAACGGTTCCGCGCGCGGTCTCGGCAGATCTCACGATCACGATCCTGGTGATGGTCGTGCTGGGTGGCGTCGGATTCCGCTGGGGTGCCATCGTGGGGGGCGTGCTGTACACCCTGCTCGATCAGCGACTGACCGTGATCGCCGGATCCGACGCCGTCGCGGGCCTCCCCGACGCCCTGCGCATCCCGCTGTCCGAACCGCTCTTCCTGCTCGGTGTGCTCTTCATCCTCGTCGTCATGTTCCTTCCGGGCGGCATCGCCGGCACGATCGATTCCTGGTGGCGCCGACGCAAGGGCGAGCGGGTCCGCCTGTCGCTGCGTCAGATGGACGATGCGGATGCCGAGGCCGAAGCGCCGGCAGAGGTCAAAGCGTGAGTGCCGAGACAGAGGATGGGCCGCACACGATCGGCCGCTGGCTCACCGACCGCGCGGCGCGCTCACCGCACCGGATCGCGATCGACGACCGCGGCGTGCGGACCGACTACGCGACGCTCGGTCGACGTGCCGAGGAGCTGGCCGCAGCACTCCGAGCGGCCGGCTACGGGCCGGGGGACCGCATCGCCACCGTGTCGGGCAACTCGACCGACCACGTCGTCCTGTTCTTCGCCTGCGCCCTGGCGGGGATCGCCCTCGTGCCCTTGTCGTGGCGCAGCACGCCGAGCGAACTGGTCGCGGTGATGATCCGGTGCACGCCCGCGCTCATCCTGATCGACGACGAGTACGCCGCGCTTGCTGACGAAGCGATGCGCGGGCTCGAGAATCCCCCGCCCAGCGCGTTCCTGGGCTCGACCGGCGTCGAAGCGTCGATCCCCGGTGCGCCCACGCCGCGCGAGAGCAGGCGCGTCCGCGACGATGACCCACTCCTGGTGATCTTCACGTCCGGCAGCGAAGCGACGCCGAAGGGTGTCGTGCTCACGCATGCGAACTGCTTCTGGAACAACCTCGCCCTCGCCCAGGCGCTGCCGCTGACGCACGACGACGTCGTGCTGGCGATCCTGCCGCAGTTCCACGTCGCCGCCTGGAACTGCCAGCCGCTCCTCGCATGGTGGGTCGGGGCCACGGTCGTGCTGGAGCGCACCTTCCAGCCCGCCCGCGCCCTGCAGCTGATCGCCGAGCGACGGGTCACGGCGATGATGGGGGTGCCGACCCAGTACGGTCTCCTCGCCGCCGATCGGGACTGGGAGAGCGCGGACGTCTCCTCCCTGCGGCTGGCGCTCGTGGGCGGAGCCACGATGCCGACCGCGCTGCACGCGCAGTGGGCTTCGCGCGGCGTGCGGCTCGTCCAGGGATACGGGCTGACCGAAGCGGGACCCAACGTCCTGCACGTCGCACCGGACGATGCCGGCGTCACGTCGGGCGGCGTCGGCCGACCGTACCCGCATGTGAGCGTGCAGATCGTCGATCCGGACACACACCTCCCGCTGCGCGGGAGCGCGACGGGTGAGCTGTGGGTGCGCGGTCCGAGCGTCTTCGCGAAGTACCTCGGCGACGATGAGGCGACGCGGCGCGCGATGGCAGGCGACTGGCTGCGCACGGGTGACCTGGTTCAGCGCGATACGGCCGGCACCTACCGGGTGGTCGATCGACTCAAGGACATCTTCATCTCCGGTGGCGAGAACGTGGCTCCGGCCGAAGTGGAGTCCGCCCTCGTGCAGCATCCCCTCATCGAGGCTGCCGCCGTCGTCGGCGTCCCCGACCCGGTGTGGGGCGAACGCGGCGTCGCGTTCGTCGTCGCCGCGGGTCCGATTTCGCCGGACGAGGTGTTCGCGCATGCGCGTCGCCTGCTCGCCGGCTTCAAGGTCCCCGTGCGCATGGAATTCGTCGATACGCTCCCGACGTCGACGATCGACAAGCTCGCTCGCTCCCGACTCAGGGACCGAGCGCGACGGATGGTGGAAGGTGTGCCGCATGACCGCTCCCGATGAGCTGATCGACGAGGAGGCCGCTCTCGTCTCGCCCGCGACCGGCCGCCCGCTGACCAAGCGTGGCGAGGCGACCCGCCGGCGCCTGCTGGAGGCGGCCGAGGTCGTGTTCGCCGAGCAGGGGTACCACGAGGCGTCGATCGTCAAGATCACCGAGCGCGCCGGGATCGGGCTCGGCACGTTCTACCTGTACTTCGACAGCAAGCAGACGATCTTCGAAGCACTCGTGATCGACTTGAACCGGCGCGTGCGCCACTCGATGTCGGAGGCGATGGCGGGAGCAGCGACGCGACTGGAAGCCGAGCGCGCGGGTTTCGAAGGGTTCTTCCGGTTCACGGCGGCGCACCCGGCGTTGTACCGCGTCGTGCGCGAAGCGGAGTTCGTCTCGCCGGAGACCCTGCGGCTGCACTACAGCCGCATCGTCGACGGATACGAGGCGGGTCTGCGCGCCGCGCAGCAGGCGGGCGAAGTGGACCGCGCTCTGGACCCGCACGTGACCGCCTGGGCGCTCATGGGCATGGGTGAGCTCATCGGCATGCGCTTCCTGCTGTGGGAGCGCGACGGCCTCGGCGCTGCGCCGTCCGCGATCGAGCCCGCGGTCTTCGACGACATGATGCGCTTCATCGACAACGCCCTGGCGCCCCGGGCCGGCGCAGACGAGAACGGAACCCCCGAATGACCGAACAGGACCTCGCCGGCAGGCGCGCGCTCATCACCGGCGGCGCGAGCGGCATCGGACTCGCGTGCGTTCGGGAGTTCGCCGCGCGCGGCGCGCACGTCATCGTCGCCGACCACCACGTCTATCTGACCGAGTCCGTGGCCGAAGAGGTCGGGGGTGAGCCGTGGCTCGTCGATCTCGCCGACACGGCAGCGCTCGAGGACGTCTCGCTCGACGTGGACATCCTCGTCAACAACGCCGGCATCCAGCGGGTGAGTCCGATCGCGGAATTCGTGCCCGAGGACTTCCGGCTCATGCAGCGACTCATGGTGGAGTCTCCGTTCCTGCTCATCCGCGCCGTGCTCCCCGGGATGTACCGACGCGGATGGGGCAGGATCCTCAACGTCTCCAGCGCCCATGGACTGCGCGCGAGCCCGTTCAAGTCCGCGTACGTCACCGCGAAGCACGCCCTCGAGGGGTTGTCGAAGGTCACAGCCCTCGAAGGCGGACCGCACGGGGTCACGAGCAACTGCATCAACCCCGCCTACGTCAACACACCGCTCGTGCAGAAGCAGATCGCCGATCAGGCGGCGGTGCACGGCATCCCCGAGGACGAAGTCGTCGAGAAGATCATGCTCACCGAGTCCGCGATCAAGCGCCTGATCGAACCCGAGGAGGTCGCCTCGCTGGCGGGCTGGCTCGTGTCCGATTCGGCGGGCATGGTCACCGGCGCCTCCTACACGATGGACGGCGGGTGGACGGCGCGATGACCGAGACGCTCACGCACTACCGCACGCTCGACGTTCCCGTCGAGGGCGGCGACATGCGGGTGGGTCTGTGGGGCCCGGATGCCGGTCCCGCGGTCCTGCTGATCCACGGGGTGACGGCATCCCACCTGTCGTGGCCGTTCGTCGCCGAGCGGCTGCCGGGCGTCCGGGTGATCGCGCCGGACCTCCGCGGCCGCGGCCGGAGCAACGGTCTGACCGGTCCTGCCGGACTCGCGGCGCACGCGCGGGACCTCGCCGACGTGATGGACGCGCTCGAGGTCGAGCGCGCCGTCGTGGTCGGACACTCGATGGGCGCGTTCGTGGCACTCGTCTTCGGCGATCTCCACCCCGATCGGGTCGACGGCATCGTGCTGGTGGACGGCGGACTGCCGCTCGATCTGCCCGCGGGCATCTCTGCCGACGAGGCGATCCGCACGGTCCTGGGGCCGACCGCCGACCGGCTCGCCCTGCGTTTCGCGAGCGTCGAGTCCTACCGGGAATTCTGGCGGGCGCACCCCGCGTTCGCACGGGATTGGACGCCGGAACTCGAGGCCTATCTCGCGTACGACTTGGTGGGAGAAGAGCCCGAGCTGCGCCCTTCCACGAGCTACGCCACGCTCGAGGAGGACTCGATCGATCAGAACACCGGCACGGCGATCGTCGACGCGCTCGCGCACCTGCGTCGTCCGACGGTGCTGCTCACGGCCGAGCGCGGGCTCCTCGATCAGGTGCCCGCCCTGTACGACGCGGAGCGGGTGCCCGAATTGCTCACGCGGTATCCGGGTCTCGGGCACGTCGCCGTCGAGGATGTGAATCACTACACGATCGCGATGTCGCCGCGGGGCGCTGATGTGATCGCCAGTGTCGTGCGGGAGCGTCTGCCTGCGCGCTGATGCTCAGCGCTGCGCGGACGCGACCCTCGTGGTGAGTTGATGCGCGTGTGCGAGCAGGATGCGTCCGAGTTCGGCAAGCCGATCCGGACCGAAGCGGAACTGCACCCCGGTCAGGCTCAGCGCCCACTGCGGATGCCCCTCGCGCGTGAACACCGCCGCTCCGAGCCCGAAGCTGCCCTCGACGATGAGCCCGGGGTTCAGGGCGAACCCCCGCTCGTGTGTCTCCTTCAGCCGGGTCCGCAGTCGCGGCTCCGCGTGTGCGGCACCCCAACGCTGCCCGAGCTCGGGGTGACGCTCGAAGTAGGCGTCCACATCGTGGGGTGGGAGGAAAGCGAGGATCGCGAGTCCCGCGGATGCGACACCGAGCGGGAACCGCACGCCTTCCGAGAGGACGAACGACCGGATCGGGAAGCTGCCCTCCTCCCGGAGAAGGCACACCGTCTCATCTCCTCGTCGCACCGACAGGAACGCGCTCTCCTCCGTGCGCACGGCGAGGGATCGCACGACGTCGCGCGCGATCCCGGTGATGTCGTAGCGGGATGCCGCGACCGTGCCCATGAGATACAGCTCGGGCCCCGGCATCCATCGCCCGCTGCGTTCGTCCTGGTCGACGAGTCCCTCATGGCGGAGAGCCGTGAGGAGTCGATGCGCGGTCGGGCGCGTGAGGTCGGCGCTCCGCGCGAGCTCGGCCACGCTGAGCCCGTCCGCGCCGGCCGCGGTCACCAATCGCAACAGGCGTGCCGCCCTGGCGATCGATTGTGCGCCGGGAACGGATCGACCCGATGTTGTGTCCACCATATGGACGGTAGTCGCGCAGGGTTCCACATGACAAGCGCAGGGGTGCGCTCGGCATCCGGTCGGCGCAGGATGGGAGCACCCCGCTCGTACCGACACAGGAGTCGTCCGTGATCGACAAGACCTACGCGTCCGCCACCGAGGCCGTCGCCGACATCCCGGAGGGCGCCTCGCTCGCCGTCGGCGGTTTCGGCCTGTCCGGCAACCCGACCGCGCTCATCCAGGCACTGCTCGCTCAGGGCACCGGCGACCTCAGCATCGTCAGCAACAACTGCGGTGTCGACGACTGGGGACTCGGGGTGCTCTTGAACGCGAAGCGCATCCGCAAGATGACCTCGTCGTACGTCGGCGAGAACAAGGAGTTCGAGCGGCAGTTCCTCTCCGGCGAGCTCGAACTGGAACTCACTCCGCAGGGCACGCTGGCCGAGAAGCTGCGGGCCGGCGGCTCGGGGATCGCCGCGTTCTTCACGCAGACCGGCGTCGGCACGCAGGTCGCCGAGGGCGGTCTGCCGCGTCGGTACGACGGACAGGGCGGAGTCGCCGTCGCCTCACCGGTCAAGGATGTCCGCGCGTTCGTGGTGGGCGGGATCGCCGGCGACTACGTGCTCGAGGAGGCGATCGTGACCGACTTCTCGCTCGTGCACGCCCTCAAAGGCGACCGCCACGGCAATCTGATCTTCAACAAGGCGGCGCGCAATTTCAACCCGCTCGCGGCGATGGCCGGCCGGGTGTGCATCGCCGAGGTCGAGGAGCTCGTGGAGCCGGGGGAACTCGATCCCGACCAGATCCATCTGCCCGGAATCTACGTCCACCGCATCATCGAGGTCGGGCACGACATCGAGAAGCGCATCGAGCGCCGCACCGTGTCGGTCGCCGATGCACTGAGCCGCGACATCCCCGAAGGAGCATGACCATGGCCCTGACCCGCAACGAGATGGCGGCCCGCGCGGCCGCCGAGCTCTCCGACGGCTCGTACGTGAACCTCGGCATCGGGCTGCCCACGCTCGTGCCCAACTACGTGCCCGAGGGCATGACCGTCGTGCTGCAGTCCGAGAACGGCATCCTGGGCGTCGGTCCCTACCCGACCGAGGAGAACGTCGACCCCGATCTCATCAACGCGGGCAAGGAGACGGTCACCACGCTCCCCGGCGCGGCGTTCTTCGACTCCGCCACGAGCTTCGGGATGATCCGCGGCGGCAAGATCGATGCGGCGATCCTCGGTGCGATGCAGGTGTCGGCGCAGGGCGACCTCGCCAACTGGATGATCCCCGGCAAGATGGTCAAGGGCCCGGGCGGCGCGATGGATCTGGTGCACGGGGCCGAGAAGGTCATCGTGCTCATGGAGCACGTCGCGAAGGACGGCTCGGCGAAGATCGTCGATGCGTGCTCGTTGCCCCTCACCGGCAAAGGCGTCGTGGACCGGATCATCACCGACCTCGCCGTGATCGATGTCACCGCCGACGGGCTCGTGCTCGTGGAGACTGCGCCCGGCGTGAGCGTCGACGAGATCATCGCGGCCACCGAACCTCCGCTCATCGTCGCGGATGAGCTCACCGCACGAGAGAAGGAGGTCGTCTCATGACCACCGAGGACGCCACCGAACCTCCGCTCATCGTCGCGGATGAGCTCACCGCACGAGAGAAGGAAGTCGTCTCATGACCACCGAGGACATCGTCATCGTCGCTGCCGCACGGACGCCGCAAGGGCGGCTGAAAGGACAGCTGTCGTCCTTCACGGCACCCCAGCTCGGCTCGCTCGCGATCGCCGGAGCACTCGCCCGGGGCGGTGTGCCGGTGGACGCCGTGGACGCCGTGCTCGTCGGACAGGTGCTGCCGGCCGGCTCGGGTCAGAACGCCGCCCGTCAGGCGGCGATCGGCGCCGGCATCCCGTGGAGCGTCCACGCCGCGTCGATCAACAAGGTGTGCCTGTCCGGCCTGACGGCGATCATCGACGGTGCCCGCATGATCCGCACCGGAGATGCGACCGTCGTGGTCGCCGCCGGCATGGAGTCCATGACACGCGCCCCGCACCTGCTGATGGGATCCCGCGAAGGCTGGCAGTACGGGACTGTCGAGGTGCTCGATCACATGGCGTTCGACGGGCTCACCGACGCGTACGACAAGGTGTCGATGGGCCTGTCGACCGAGCAGCTCAACGATCGCTACGGCCTGACTCGAGCGGACCAGGACGCCGTGGCGGCGCGTTCCCACCAGCGCGCGGCCGCTGCGTACGAGGCCGGTCTGTTCGAGACGGAGATCGTCCCGGTCGAGGTGCCGCAGCGCAAGGGGGATCCGCTCATGCTCACGCGCGACGAGGGCATCCGCCCGGAGACGACGACCGACACGCTCGCGGGCCTGCGTTCCGCGTTCGCACAGGGCGGTTCGATCACGGCCGGCAACTCGTCGCCGATCTCCGACGGCGCATCGGCGGTCGTGCTGACGACGCGCTCGCACGCGGACGAGAACGGGTGGGAGGTGCTCGCCGTGATCGGCGCATCCGGTCAGGTGGCCGGCCCCGACAATTCGCTGCACGCGCAACCCGCGCGCGCGATCGAGAAGGCGCTCGGCAAGCAGGGCATCACCGCCTCCGATCTGGACGTCGTCGAGATCAACGAGGCCTTCGGCGCGGTCGTCGCTCAGTCGCAGCGCGAGCTCGGGCTCTCGGATGACGTGGTGAACATCCACGGTGGCGGCATCGCGATCGGGCACCCGATCGGTGCGTCCGGAAACCGGCTCGTCGTTCACGCGGTGCACGAACTCGTCCGGCGCGGGTCGGGCACCGCGGCCGTGGCCCTGTGCGGCGGCGGCGGCCAGGGGGACGCGCTCATCCTCACCCGCTGAGCGACTACTCTCGCCACCATGTCCGCGATTGCGCCGCTCGCCCCGGAAGATCACGACGAATGGATGCCGCTCTGGCGGGCGTACCTCGAGTTCTATGAGACCGAGCTCACCGACGCGCAGAACGAGCTGACGTTCGCACGGCTCGTGTCAGCGGACGACGCCGTGCACGGCGCCCTCATCCGCGACGAAGCGGGCGCGGCCCTGGGTTTCGTGCACTGGCTCACGCACCCGTCCACGTGGTCGGACGGTCCGTATTGCTACCTGGAGGATCTGTTCGTCCATCCCGACGCGCGCGGTACCGGAGCGGGCGAGTCGCTGATCGCGCACGTCCGGGAGTGGGCACGGGAGAACGGCAGCCCGAAGGTCTATTGGCTCACTCAGCGCACGAATGCCCGCGCGCGTCGACTCTATGACCGGGTGGCCGTCGACACCGGGTTCGTGCACTACGAGATCGACCTGGAGGTCAGCGGCGGATCCGCTTCTTGAGCAGGTCCGTGCGATTGTCGTCGACGGGGGAGTCCGTCGCGATGAGCTTGCCGCGGGACGCACGGCGGGTGTCGACGACGGAGCCGATCGCGAGGGCGAGGGTGATGCCCCAGCTGAGCCACGCGAGCGCCGTCCGCCACGTGAACGTCTCCTCGCTGCGCAGGCTCCGCAGCAGAGTGACGCCGCCCATGACGGCGCTGACGAGCCCGGTTCCGAAGAGGTACTTGCGCATGCCGACAACGCTATCGGCTGACCGCAACCCCCACGGCCCCTTGACAGCCCGCTGTTAGCCTGGGAAGCCCCCGAGTCAGGAGTCCTCCGTGCACAAGGCCGAGTTCGTCGTCGTCGCCAACCGCCTCCCGGTGGACCGCGTCTCCGACGCCGGAGAGGGGGAGTGGCGTCGTTCTCCCGGTGGCCTGGTGACCGCGCTGGAACCGGTGATGAAGAAGGCCGACGGCGCGTGGGTGGGCTGGGCCGGTCAGCCCGACGTCGATCTGGACCCGTTCGAGTTCGACGGCACGATGCTCGTGCCCGTCACGCTGAGCGCGGAGGACGTGGAGCTGTACTACGAGGGTTTCTCGAACGACACGATCTGGCCGCTGTACCACGACGTGATCGCCGAACCGCGCTACAAGAGAGTCTGGTGGGAGTCGTACGTCCGGGTGAACCGCCGCTTCGCGCAGGCGGCCGCCGACGCGGCGGAGCCGGGAGCCACGGTGTGGGTACAGGACTACCAACTGCAGCTCGTGCCGCGGATGCTGCGCGATCTGCGGCCGGATCTGGTCATCGGCTACTTCCACCACATTCCGTTCCCCGCATACGGTCTGTACTCGCAGCTGCCGTGGCGTCGGCAGGTGCTGGAGGGCCTGCTCGGCGCCGACGTCATCGGCTTCCAGCGCGTCGCGGACGCCGGCAACTTCGCCCGTGCCGTGCGCCGTCAGCTGCGGTACGAGACGAAGGCCTCCGGCATCGTCGTACCCGAGAAGGACGGCACGACCCGCCGTGCCCTCGCGAAGGCCTTCCCCATCTCGATCGACGCGACCTCCTACATCGAGCTCGCACACCGTGACGACGTGCAGGCCCGCGCCCGTGAGATCCGCGAGAGCCTCGGCAATCCGAAGCGCATCTTCCTCGGCGTCGACCGTCTCGACTACACCAAGGGGATCCGTCATCGCCTGAAGGCGTTCGGCGAGCTGCTGACCGACGAGAAGCTCAGCGTCGACGACGTCACGCTCGTGCAGGTCGCGAGCCCCAGCCGCGAGCGCGTCGCCGCCTACATTCAGTTGCGCGACGAGATCGAACTCACGGTCGGACGCATCAACGGCGATTTCGACACGATGGGGCACACGGCGATCCGCTATCTCCATCAGGCCTACCCGCGCGAGGAGATGGTCGCCCTGTTCCTCGCGGCCGACGTCATGCTCGTGACGGCCCTGCGCGACGGCATGAACCTCGTGGCGAAGGAATACGTCGCGTCCCGGGTGGACAACCGCGGCGTCCTGATCCTGAGCGAATTCGCCGGCGCCGCCGATGAACTCGGCACCGCCCTGCGGGTCAATCCGCACGACATCGAGGGCCTCAAGGAGGCCATGATGCGCGCGGTCGAGATGGCGCCCGCCGAGCAGGGGCGACGCATGCGCGCGGCGCGGCGCCGAGTGCTCGAACACAGCGTCGAGGACTGGTCCCGCGAATTCCTGGAGGCACTCGCGCAGTTCCACGGCGCGGGCCGGTCCGGAGTCGACGCGTGAGCGGCGGGTCCCTCCACGGCGCACTGGCCCGGGTCGCGGCATCCGATCGGCTCCTGGTCGCACTCGACTTCGACGGCACGCTCGCTCCGCTCGAGGACGACCCGATGAGTGCTCGGGCGCTGCCGGAGGCGGCGGCCGCCGTCGCAGCGCTGGCAGACCTTGCGGATACGCCGGTCGCCTTCGTCTCGGGCCGGAGCCTGCACGATCTGCGGGAGATCGCGGAGCACGGCGACGACTCGCCCGTGTACCTCGCCGGATCGCACGGGGCCGAATTCTGGGTGCCCGGCGAAGGACAGGTGGCCACCGCCGGCGACGCGGCGGCCGACGCGCTCCGCGACGCGCTCCGCGAAGAGCTCACCTCGCGGTTGGCGGACCTGGACGGAGTGTGGGTCGAGCCGAAGACGTACGGATTCGGCATCCACACCCGCGTCGCGAGCGCCGCGGACGCCGCCACCGCACGCGACGCCGCCGACCGGCTCGTGGCCGAACGGGCGCCGCACTGGCGGCGCCGCACCGGCCACAACATCGTCGAGTACTCCTTCCGCCACGAGGGCAAGGACTCCGCCATCGCGGCGCTGCGCGAGCGGCTCGGCGCGACCGCGGTGCTGTTCGCGGGAGACGACGTCACGGACGAGGACGCACTGGCGAGCCTCGGGGATGCCGATCTCGGCATCCGCGTCGGCGACGGCCAGACGGCGGCTTCGGTGCGTGTCGGAAGCATCCAAGAATTGGCCGACGCGTTGAGCGCGCTGGCACGGATGCGGGCATCGTCGCGGCAATAGACTTTCAGGATGCCCGGTCCTGAGAACTCCATCGACATCAAACCCCGCAGCCGTGTCGTCACGGACGGCATCGAAGCCACGACGTCGCGAGGCATGCTCCGCGCCGTCGGCATGGGGGACGCCGACTGGGACAAGCCGCAGATCGGCATCGCCTCCAGCTGGAACGAGATCACCCCCTGCAACCTGAGCCTCGATCGCCTCGCGCAGGGTGCGAAGGAGGGCGTGCACTCGGGCGGCGGCTATCCGCTGCAGTTCGGAACGATCTCGGTGTCGGACGGCATCTCGATGGGTCACGAGGGCATGCATTTCTCGCTCGTGAGCCGCGAGGTCATCGCCGACTCCGTCGAGACGGTCGTGATGGCCGAGCGCCTGGACGGCACCGTGCTGCTGGCCGGCTGCGACAAGTCCATCCCGGGGATGCTGATGGCCAGCGCGCGCCTGGACCTGTCCAGCGTCTTCCTCTACGCCGGATCGATCGCGCCGGGCTGGGTGAAGCTCTCCGACGGCACCGAGAAGGACGTCACGATCATCGACTCGTTCGAGGCGGTCGGAGCGTGCCTCGCGGGGAAGATGAGCCAGGAGGACCTCAAGCGCATCGAGTGCGCGATCGCGCCGGGCGAAGGCGCGTGCGGCGGGATGTACACGGCCAACACGATGGCCTCCGTCGCCGAGGCGCTCGGTCTGAGTCTGCCCGGCTCCGCGGCGCCGCCCGCCGCCGACCGCCGCCGCGACTATTTCGCCCACCGCTCGGGTGAGGCCGTGGTCAACCTGCTCAAGCTCGGCATCACGACGCGGGACATCCTGACGCCGGAGGCATTCGAGAACGCGATCGCCCTCGCGATGGCGCTCGGCGGATCGACGAACGTCGTGCTGCACCTGCTCGCGATCGCGAACGAGGCCGAGGTCGAACTCACTCTCCACGACTTCAACCGCATCGGCGACAAGGTGCCGCACGTGGCGGACATGAAGCCCTTCGGGCAGTACGTCATGAACGACGTCGACCGCCACGGCGGCATCCCCGTCATCATGAAGGCGATGCTCGACGAGGGACTGCTCCACGGCGATGCGCTCACGGTGACCGGCAAGACGCTCGCGGAGAACCTCGCTGACCTGAACCCCGACCCGGTGGACGGCACCGTCATCCACTCCTTCGACAACCCGATCCACGAGAAGGGCGGCATCACGATCCTGCACGGCTCGATCGCGCCCGAGGGCGCGGTCGTCAAGTCAGCGGGCTTCGACTCCGACGTGTTCGAGGGTCCGGCGCGCGTCTTCGAACGCGAACGCGCCGCGATGGATGCGCTGGAAGCGGGCGAGATCTCGGCCGGCGATGTCGTCGTGATCCGCTACGAGGGCCCCAAGGGCGGCCCCGGCATGCGCGAGATGCTGGCCGTGACCGCCGCCATCAAGGGCGCGGGGCTCGGAAAAGATGTACTACTCTTGACAGACGGCAGATTCTCAGGCGGCACAACCGGCCTGTGCATCGGCCACATAGCACCCGAAGCGGTGGACGCAGGTCCGATCGCCTTCGTGCGCGATGGTGATCTGATACGGGTCGATATCGCGGCTCGCACTCTCGACCTACTCGTCGATGAGGCTGAGCTTGACTCCCGCCGCTCCGGCTGGGAGCCGCTTCCTCCGCGCTATACCCGTGGCGTCCTGGCCAAGTACTCCAAGCTCGTGCGCTCCGCTGCGGAGGGCGCGGTCACGGGATAGGCCCGACTTCCTGCTCTTTCATCCCCGACAGAGGACCATCATCATGCCCGCCGAAACCGCCACGGCCGTTCCCCGGCCCCCCGCTCGCACCGCTTCGGCGCCCGTGCTCACGGGCGCGCAGGCGGTCGTCCGTTCGCTCGAACTGCTGGGTGTGACCGACGTGTTCGGTCTGCCCGGCGGCGCGATCCTTCCGGTCTACGACCCGCTCATGGACAGCTCCGAGCTGCGTCACATCCTCGTTCGCCACGAGCAGGGCGCCGGACACGCCGCCGAGGGCTATGCCGCGGCGTCCAACAAGATCGGCGTCGCGATCGCGACGTCCGGTCCCGGGGCGACGAACCTCGTCACCGCGATCGCGGACGCCTACATGGACTCCGTCCCGATCGTCTGCATCACCGGTCAGGTGTTCTCGACCCTGATGGGAACGGACGCCTTCCAGGAGGCCGACATCGTCGGCATCACGATGCCGATCACCAAGCACTCGTTCCTCGTGAAGGACGCCTCCGAGATCCCGGGCGCGATCGCCGCGGCATTCGAGATCGCCGGAACCGGTCGTCCGGGGCCCGTGCTCGTGGACATCACGAAGGACGCGCAGCAGGCGGAGGTGCCCTTCGTCTGGCCGCCGAAGATCGATCTGCCCGGCTACCGTCCGGTCACGAAGGCGCACGGCAAGCAGATCCTCGCGGCGGCACAGCTGCTCGCCGAGGCGAAGAAGCCGGTGCTGTACGTCGGCGGCGGTGTGATCCGCTCGCAGGCATCCGCTGAGCTCCTGGCCCTCGCCGAAGCGACCGGCGCTCCGGTGGTCACGACCCTGATGGCGCGCGGCGCCTTCCCGGACTCGCACCCGCAGCAGCTCGGCATGCCCGGCATGCACGGCACGGTGCCCGCGGTGCTCGCCCTGCAGGAGGCCGACCTGCTCGTGTCGCTGGGCGCGCGCTTCGACGACCGCGTGACCGGCAAAGCGGCGCTGTTCGCTCCGCACGCGAAGGTGGTGCACGTGGACATCGACCCTGCCGAGATCGGCAAGATCCGCACGGCCGACGTGCCGATCGTGGGTGACCTGAAGGAGGTCCTCGTGGACCTCGAGGCCGCATTCCGGACCCAGGTGTCCGCCGCCGGGCCCGACACCGAGGAGTGGTGGTCCTACCTCGACGGCCTGCGCACCGAGTTCCCCCTCGGCTACGCGCAGCCCACTGACGGACTCATGGCGCCCCAGTATGTCATCCAGCGGATCGGCGAGCTCACCGGCCCGGAGGGCGTCTTCGCCGCCGGTGTCGGACAGCACCAGATGTGGGCGGCGCAGTTCATCAAGTACGAGCGTCCGAACGCATGGCTCAACTCCGGCGGAGCCGGCACGATGGGCTACTCCGTACCCGCCGCGATGGGCGCGAAGGTCGCCGAGCCCGACCGGGTCGTGTGGGCGATCGACGGCGACGGCTGCTTCCAGATGACCAATCAGGAACTCGCCACGTGCGCGATCAACAACATCCCGATCAAGGTCGCGGTAATCAACAACTCCTCGCTCGGGATGGTGCGCCAGTGGCAGACGCTGTTCTACGACGGCCGCTACTCGCACACCAACCTCAACACCGGACACGGCACGGTCCGCATCCCCGACTTCGTCAAGCTCGCCGAGGCGTACGGCTGCCTCGCGATCCGCGTGGAACGCGAAGAGGATGTGGATGCCGCGATCAAGCTCGCGCTCGAGACGAACGACCGCCCCGTCGTGATCGACTTCGTCGTGAGCGCGGATGCCATGGTGTGGCCGATGGTCCCGCAGGGTGTCAGCAACAGCTTCGTCCAATACGCCCGCGACCACTCGCCCGCGTTCGATCAGGAGGCCTGAGCCATGTCCACGCACGTGCTGAGCCTCCTCGTGGAGGACAAGCCCGGTCTGCTGACCCGTGTCGCCGGGCTCTTCGCCCGCCGCGGCTTCAACATCGAATCCCTCGCCGTGGGCGTCACCGAGGTGCCGGGCCTGTCGCGCATCACGGTGGTCGTCGATGTCGATCAGCTGCCGCTCGAGCAGGTGACCAAGCAGCTGAACAAGCTCATCAACGTGATCAAGATCGTCGAGCTCGACGCATCCGCATCCGTCCAGCGCGAGCACGTGCTCGTGAAGGTGCGCGCGGACAACGCGTCGCGATCGAACGTCCTCGAAGTCGTGAACCTGTTCCGCGCGTCCATCGTCGACTACGCGCCGGACGCCCTCGTGATCGAGGTCACCGGGGACAAGGGCAAGGTCGAGGCGTTCCTGAAGGCGCTGGAGCCCTTCGGGATCAAGGAGCTCGCGCAGTCGGGCCTGCTCGCCCTCGGCCGCGGCGGCAAGAGCATCACCGAGCGCGTCCTGCGCGGCTGACCCCAGAACCAGAAAAACAAGGAGAAACACACCCCATGGCCGAGATCTTCTACGACGCCGACGCCGACCTCTCGCTCATCCAGGGCAAGAAGGTCGCGATCGTCGGCTACGGCTCCCAGGGCCACGCCCACGCCCAGAACCTCCGCGACTCCGGCGTCGAGGTCGCCATCGCGCTGAAGGAGGGCTCGAAGTCCGCTCCGAAGGCCGAGGAAGACGGCTTCGCCGTCAAGAGCGTGGCCGACGCGACCGAGTGGGCCGACGTCATCATGATCCTCGCTCCGGACCAGCACCAGCGCGGCATCTACACCGACAGCATCAAGGACAAGCTGACCGAGGGCAAGACGCTCGCGTTCGCGCACGGATTCAACATCCGCTTCGGCTACATCGACGCGCCCGAGGGCGTCGACGTGATCCTGGTCGCCCCGAAGGCGCCCGGACACACCGTCCGCCGCGAGTTCGTCGCCGGCCGCGGCATCCCCGACATCATCGCGGTCGAGCGTGACGCATCGGGTCAGGCGTGGGACCTCGCCCTGTCCTACGCGAAGGCGATCGGCGGCACGCGTGCCGGCGTGATCAAGACGACGTTCACGGAAGAGACCGAGACCGATCTGTTCGGCGAGCAGGCGGTGCTGTGCGGTGGCACGTCGCAGCTCGTCCAGTACGGCTTCGAGACGCTCGTCGAGGCCGGCTACCAGCCCGAGATCGCGTACTTCGAGGTTCTCCACGAGCTCAAGCTCATCGTCGACCTCATGTGGGAGGGGGGCATCGCCAAGCAGCGCTGGTCGATCTCCGACACGGCGGAGTACGGCGACTACGTGTCCGGACCCCGCGTCCTGGACGCCACGGTCAAGGAGCACATGAAGGAGGTGCTCGGCGACATCCAGTCGGGTGCGTTCGCGAAGCGCTTCATCGCCGACCAGGACGCCGGCGCACCGGAGTTCCTCGCGCTGCGTGAGAAGGGTGCCGCGCACCCGATCGAGGCCACCGGCAAGGAGCTGCGTTCGCTGTTCGCGTGGAAGCAGACCGACGCCGACTACACCGAGGGCAGCGCCGCGCGCTAACCGTCCCTGAGACCGCCGTCCGATCCGGCACGGCTTCGGCCCGGTTCCGCTCCTTGCACCCCGAGGAGCGGAACCGGGCCACTTCTGTATCGCCGGTGGGCGGAGTAACCTCCCGAACGGGAGGTCCCGATGAGCGAGGGAAGCGGCACGAGGGACGATCCGTGGCGGCTGACCACTGCGCCGGGAACCTCTGCGTACACGATGTACCGCGATGAGGACGCGGACCCTCCGGCGCTCGTCTGCCAGGTCGGATCGACGCGGTTGACGTATCGGTTGAGGGCCGTGGAGGATCTCACGAACTGGCTCCGCGCGCAGGAGGAGTGGGTTCCCCTCGGCGCAGCCGATGAGCAGAAGCCGGCCGCTGAGGGGTCGGTGGAGGCGTGGGGTCGCAGTCAGAGCAATCCGGTCGGCGGCTGGTACGGCCTGCGGAAGGGATATCGAGGCCGGTTCGGCATGTACCTCCCGCCGCTCCTCGAGGCGCTCGGTCTGGCTGAGATGACACACGACCCGCGCAACAACCGCGTCCGCGCGATCTGAGAGCTCAGGTCATCTCGCGCAGGCGTGCGATGCGCGTCAGCGCGGCCTCCTCCGACGTGGACCGCTCGCCCAGGAGCGACCGGGCGGACCGCAGCACCAGGCCGGTCGCCGGCACCGCCAGCGGAGCTGGACGACCGAGGCCGAGCATCGCGCGCTGCGAGGGATCGAGCGAGGCGATCGCGCCCTGGAACATGATCCGGTACGCCGGCAGCATCCCGGGGACGAGGGGAGGCCGGCGGATGAAGCGCACGACGTCGTGCACGCGGTCATCCGCCCGCAGGGTGCCGGCCTCGGAGAAGCCGCGTAGGCGCGCCCGCATGTCCGCGGCGGTGAGCGGGGGATCGGTGAGGCCGATGAGCTCTCCGGCCACGGCCCATTCCCGCACGTACGCGTCCGGTCCGCCCGGGATCTCCGTCTCCCAGATCTCGTGGCACGTCAGGAACGCGTCGGTGAAGGCCAAGTGCACCCACTCGATCAGGTCGGGATCGCCGGCGCTGTAAGGCACGGAGCGCCCAGACGCGTCGAGGTAGGTGCCGCGCACGCGCTCGTGGAGCGCGCGCACCATCGCCGAGGAGCGTTCGGCGGTCGCGCGATCGCCGAACGTGACGGTGATGAGCCAGCGGATCGTCCCGGTCAGCCTGCCGAGCGGATCCTCCCGATACCGCGACCAGTCGTGAACGCCCGCCATCGCACCCGGGTGCATCGCCTGCACGAGCAGGGCGCGGATGCCGGCGACCATCGTGGCCATGCCGCCGTGCACGGCCCATGACGCCGACCCGGGACCGAAGTACCCGGCATCCGTGCCCTCGGCGAGCTGCCTGACCCACGGCGGCGAGCCGTCGTCGGTGCCGGACAGCGTCTGCAACAGGTGCGACCGCCACCGATCCCGCATCGCCGTCATCCCGCCAGTACAGCACGCGCCGGAGCGCCGAGGGTCGGATCGGTCTATTCGCGCGGCTACGCTGGCACCATGGCCCGCGGCACAGACGACGACGCGCTCTCCTGGGACGGCGACGACGACCCGACGCTCGCCGTGGGGCAGACCCAGGATGCCGCTCCCGCCACTCTTCCCGAGGGCTTCACGCCCGTCGGACGCGGGAGCGAGAACGTCGGCGCTGTCTCGACCGGTTCGGCGGCGGATGCCGCGGCGGCGGGGGAGCCCGTGGTGAAGGCTCCCATGGGCAACGTGACGCTCGTGTCGCTCGGGATCCTCGGCGGCGTGTACCTGCTGTACGCCCTCGGCTGGGCGATCGGCGGACTGCGCCTGCAGGGTCGCGCCGCCTACCTGGTGACCGATGTGATGTTCCAGGGGAGCTTCTGGCTCGCCGTGCTCGCAGCGCCACTCTGGTTCGCCACGGTCTACCTCCTGACGGCCGGGGGGAAGGCATGGGTGCGTTTCGCGTGGCTCATCGGCGGCGTGGCGCTCCTGCTGCCGTGGCCCTTCGTGATGATCGGGGCGGTGGGCTCATGAGCGGGGATGCCGTCCCACCGGAGACCGCGAACGTCCCGCGCCGAACACCGACCTGGCTCGTGGCCACGATCGCGGGCGGCTTCGGGCTCTTCTACGCCTACGCGGTCTGGAACGCTCTCGGAAACCTGATCCAGAGCGTGCAGTTCGCGGGCGAGAACGGTTTCGTGCTGAGCCCGATCGGCTGGGTCATCTGGATCCTCGCGGTCATCTTCCCGATCGCCGCGTTCGCAGCCGCGTTCGCGATCGGGTATCGACGTCCGGCCCACTATCTGATCCTCGTCCTGCTCACGGGGCTCGCCCTGACCGCCGTGTTCTGGCTCAACGTCGTCGCGTACACCGAACTGAACTACGCCTCGCTGCTGGCGTAGCCGGGTGTCCCGGCCGTCATACGGGCGGGTCCTCACGGGGCGAGCCGATAGAGTGTGAGTGAATGCGCCCCGATGGCGTGCGGCGCAGCATCCACTCGTCTGTTCGGCCGCGATTCGCGCGCCCACGCTCCAAAGGATCCGCTGTCGTGACGAAGCCCGTCGTGCTCATCGCCGAAGAACTCTCTCCCGCCACGATCGACGCGCTCGGTCCGGACTTCGAGATCCGCCAGATCGACGGGACTGACCGCCCCGCGCTCCTGGCCGGTCTCGCCGACGCCAGCGCCGTGCTCGTGCGGTCGGCGACGCAGATCGATGCGGAGGCGATCGCCGCCGCTCCCGTGCTGAAGATCGTCGCCCGAGCCGGCGTGGGCCTGGACAACGTCGACATCAAGGCGGCCACGACCGCGGGTGTGATGGTCGTGAACGCGCCCACATCGAACATCATCTCCGCAGCCGAGCTGACGATCGGGCACATCCTGAGCCTCGCCCGGCACATCCCGGCCGCGCACGCTTCTCTTGCCGCGGGCCAGTGGAAGCGCAGCGCCTACACCGGCACCGAGCTGTTCGAGAAGACCGTCGGCATCGTCGGACTCGGGCGCATCGGCGCCCTGATCGCCGAGCGGCTGCGCGCCTTCGGCGTGCGTGTGGTGGGCTATGACCCCTACGTCACGCCCGCGCGCGCCCAGCAGCTGCAGGTCGAGCTCCTGCCGTTCGATGACGTGCTGCGCCAGAGCGACTTCGTGACGGTGCACATGCCGAAGACGCCGGAGACCACCGGCATGATCGGCGCCGAGCAGCTCGCCCTGATGAAGCCGTCGGCCTACGTGATCAACGTCGCCCGGGGTGGTCTCATCGACGAGGTCGCGCTGCGCACGGCGCTCGTGGACGGGGTGATCGCCGGTGCCGGCCTCGACGTGTTCACGTCCGAGCCTCCCGTCGCCGAGTCCACGGCGGCGGCGCTGCTGGACCTTCCGAACGTCGTCGTCACGCCGCACTTGGGCGCCAGTACCGACGAGGCGCAGGAGAAGGCCGGCATCTCGGTCGCCCGGTCGGTCAAACTGGCACTCGAAGGCGATCTGGTCCCGGACGCCGTGAACGTCGCGGGCGGCATCATCGATCCGTTCGTGCGCCCGGGGATCGCCCTGGTCGAGAAGCTCGGACAGTTCTTCACGGGTCTTGCGCACGCCGCCGTCACGAGCCTGGACATCGAGGTCCGGGGCGAGCTCGCCGCCTACGACGTCAGCGTGTACCGGCTCGCGGCGCTCAAGGGCATCCTGACGAACATCGTCAGCGAGAACGTCTCGTACGTGAATGCGCCGCTGTTCGCCGAGCAGCGGGGCATCGAGACGCGGCTCGTCGTCGAAGCGGACAGCCCGCTCTACCGCAACCTCACCGTCCTGCGCGGGACGCTCGCGGACGGGACCGTGCTCACGGTCGCGGGGACGCTGGCGGGCACCCGCATGGTGCCGAAGGTCGTCGGCATCAACGGGTACGAGATCGAGGTGCCGTTCGAGCAGCACCACATCGTGATGCGGTATGCCGACCGCCCGGGAATCGTCGCGATCTACGGGCAGCGTCTCGGCGATGCCGGCATCAACATCGCAGGACTCCAGGTCGCGCACCCGGACGCCTCCGGTCGTGCCCTGTCCGTCCTCACGGTCGACTCGCCCGTGCCCGAGGAGATGCTGACCGAGCTGCACGCCGCGGTCCAGGCAGATCTCTTCCGCCAGATCGAGATCACCGAGCCGTAGTCAGCGCTTCGCGGCGCGCTCCACCAGGGCGATCAGTGCGTCCATCTCGGGTCCACGGGGCACCGGGCCGGGTATCGAGCCACCGGCCAGGGCATTGTTGAAATAGAGCCCGTCGCTGACGAGCATCACGAGGTCGAGGGATGCGGCATCCCTCGTGTGCGGTCGCAGCGCGTCGCCCCAGCGTTCCCGCACCTCACGCAGCGCGGTGCTCGCCGCCGCGTTCCCGCCCTGGGCGAGCCGCGACGTCGCGAGGATCGCGCGGTCCAGCGGATCGTTCTGCATGATCGAGGATCGCAGGAAGTACGAGATCGGCCCGTCGGGGGCGGACGACATCTGCGTGATGTCATCGCTGACGAGCAGATCGAGCCGCTCGATGACGCCGCGCTCGAGCGCGTCCTTCGACCCGAAGTGATACAGCAGTCCGCCCTTGGAGACGCCGGCCGCGCGGGCGGTCGCGTCCATCGTGGCGGAGCGCTCACCGTCTTCGATCAGGATCGCCTCGAAGGCGTCGAGCACGCTCTCTCGGGCATGCGGGGGACGGCTCATCGCTCGATCGTATCCGTCGGGTTGGTCGCCACATCTGATACTATACCGGCTGGACGGTTTAGAAACTGAGGATGACATGACGGACACACTGACCAGGATTCCGACGACGGCGGCACCGCGCGTCGGATGGCGCGGCTGGGCCGCCCTGGTCGTGCTCATGCTGCCGGTCCTGCTCGTCTCCGTCGACAACACGGTGCTGAGCTTCGCCCTTCCGCAGATCGCGCTCGACCTCGAACCGACCGCGACGCAGCAGCTGTGGATCATCGACGCCTACCCGCTCGTGCTCGCGAGTCTGCTCGTGACGATGGGCGTGCTGGGGGACCGCTTCGGCCGCCGCCGGATGCTTCTGATCGGCGCGACCGGGTTCGGCGTCGTCTCGGCGCTCGCGGCCTTCGCGCCCAGCGCCGAGTGGCTGATCGCCGCGCGCGCGGCGATGGGCGTGTTCGGGGCCATGCTCATGCCCTCGACGCTCTCGCTCCTGCGGAGCATCTTCACGAACCGCGATCAGCGCCGCCTCGCGATCGCGGTGTGGGCTGCCGGCTTCTCGGCCGGTGCGGCCCTCGGTCCGGTCGTCGGCGGCATCCTGCTCGAGCACTTCGCGTGGGGAGCTGTGTTCCTCATGGCCGTGCCCGTGCTGGTGCCGCTGCTGATCCTCGTGCCGATCCTGGTGCCGGAGAGCCGCGACCCGAACCCCGGTCGCTTCGACCCGATCAGTGTCGCGCTGTCGCTGCTGACGATGGTGCCGATCGTCTACGCGATCAAGGAATTCGCGGTGCACGGCACGGAGACCGCGATCCCGTTCGTGCTCGTCGTGGTCGGCATCCTGTTCGGCGTGCTCTTCGTCCGTCGCCAGAACCGGCTCGAGACGCCCATGCTCGACATGGCGCTGTTCCGCACGCCGAGCTTCTCCGGCTCGATCCTGGTGAACCTGCTGAGCGTGATCGCGCTCGTCGGCTTCCTCTACTTCGTCGCCCAGCACCTGCAGCTCGTGGTCGGGCTCTCGCCGCTGGATGCCGGACTTGCCCTCGTGCCCGGCCTGCTCGCGATGATCGTCGCGGGGATCGGCGTCGTCCCGATCGCGAAGCGCGTCGCCCCGCGGCTCGTGGTGCCGATCGCGCTGCTGTTCTCGATCGCCGGCTACCTCCTGGTCGCGGTGAGCGCGCAGACGGGTGCCCTCGCGGTGCTGATCGTCGCGTTCATCGCCCTCGGCATCGGCATTGGCGCTGCGGAGACGGTCTCGAACGAGCTCATCCTCGCCAGCGCCCCGCCCGCGAAGGCCGGCGCCGCCAGTGCCGTCTCTGAGACGGCGTACGAGCTCGGGGCGGTCCTCGGAACGACGATCATCGGTGGGCTCCTCGCCGCGTTCTACCGTGCGAACCTCGTGCTGCCCGACGGCCTGCCCGCGACGATCTCCGAAGCCGCGCGCGAGACGCTCGCGGGCGCGGTCGCCGGTGCGGCCACGCTCGACGAGGCTCTCGGCGACGCGCTCCGAGAGGCCGCGGCACACGCGTTCGACGCGGGCGTCGGGGTGACCGCGCTGATCGGCGCCGGTCTGATCGTGATCGCCGCGGTCATCGCCGCGGTGACCCTGGGCGGTCGCCCGCACCGCGAGCGCGTGGAGCACTGATCCGTCGAGTGTCCAGGGCGCGCCGTGTGCGCACCCGCTGACGCGGCGCGCCTTGGACACTCAACGCCGATGTCACGCCGGTACGCTGGTCGGATGCACCCCGAACGCACCGTGAAGCTCGCCGTCATCCCGGGTGACGGCATCGGACCCGAGGTGATCGCCGAGGCCGTGAAGGTCCTCGACGCGGTCACCGCAGGCTCCGGCATCCGCTTCGACAGGACGACGTTCTCGCTCGGCGCCGCGCGCTACCTCGAGACCGGCGACACGCTGACGGATGCCGACCTCTCGGCGATCGCCGAGCACGACGCGATCCTGCTCGGCGCCGTCGGGGGAGTGCCCGGCGACGCGCGCCTGAAGAACGCGAACATCGAGCGCGGGTTGCTGCTGAAGCTGCGCTTCGCGCTCGATCACTACGTCAATCTGCGCCCGTCGAAGCTCTACCCCGGCGCTCCCGGACCGCTCGCCGACCCCGGTGAGATCGACTTCGTCGTCGTCCGCGAGGGCACGGAAGGCCCGTATGTCGGCAACGGCGGCTCGATCCGCACGGGAACCGCGCACGAGATCGCGAACGAGACGTCGGTGAACACCGCGTACGGGATCGAGCGGGTCGTGCGGTACGCCTTCGACCTCGCCGAGCGGCGCCGCAAGAAGCTCACGCTCGTGCACAAGACGAACGTGCTCGTGCACGCGGGCGGCATGTGGCAGCGCATCGTGAACGAGGTGGCGGGGGAGCACCCCGATGTCGCGGTAGATTATCTGCACGTCGACGCGGCGACGATCTTCCTGGTCACAAACCCGTCCCGCTTCGACGTCATCGTCACCGACAACCTCTTCGGCGACATCCTGACAGACCTGGCCGGCGCCGTCACCGGTGGCATCGGTCTCGCCGCTTCCGGGAACATCAATCCGGACGGCGCGTTCCCGTCGATGTTCGAGCCCGTCCATGGCTCGGCGCCGGACATCGCGGGTCAGCAGAAGGCCGATCCCACCGCCGCCATCCTCTCCGTCTCGCTCCTGCTCGACCACCTCGGGCTGCGCGAGGAGGCCGAGCGCGTCACCCGCGCCGTCGAGGACGACATTCAGGCGCGGGATGCCGCTTCCCGACCCACCGCGCACATCGGCGACGCGATCGTGGCACGGCTGCAGGCGTAGCCTGGAGCACGCGCGCGTCGCCCGCACTCTCACTCAGGACGTGAAATGACACTCATCGGAACCGACCCCGACACGGGCCTTGCCCCGCTGCAGTTCGCCGTGACGAAGAACCTCGCCGCGAAGAGCCCGGCAGAGCGGGACGCGATCCTCGCGAATCCCGGATTCGGCCAGCACTTCACCGACCACATGGTCGACATCTGCTGGTCCACCGGCGGCGGGTGGCACCGTCCGCGCGTCCAGCCCTACGGCCCGATCACCCTCGACCCTTCCGCCGCGGTCCTGCACTACGGGCAGGAGATCTTCGAGGGCATCAAGGCCTATCGGCACGCCGACGGATCGATCCACACGTTCCGACCGGATCAGAACGGCCGCCGACTGCAGCGATCCGCCCGGCGTCTCGCTCTTCCCGAGCTTCCGGTGACGTACTTCATCCAGTCGCTCCGCGAGATCATCAAGGCCGATGGCGCGTGGGTGCCGTCGGGCGAGGACCAGAGCCTGTACCTGCGCCCGTTCATGTTCGCGAAGGAGGCGTTCCTCGGCGTCCGCCCGGCGCACAAGGTCGCGTACTACGTGATCGCCTCGCCCGCTGGGGCCTACTTCCACGGGGGCGTGAACCCGGTGAGCATCTGGCTGAGCGAGGACTACGCGCGCGCCGGGAAGGGCGGCACGGGCGCGGCCAAGACCGGTGGCAACTACGCCGCTTCGCTCCTCCCGCAGTCCGAGGCGTACGAGAACGAGTGCGACCAGGTGGTGTTCCTGGACGCGGACCGCAACGTGGAGGAGCTCGGCGGCATGAACGTCGTGTTCGTCTACAAGGACGGCACGATCGTCACCCCGCAGTCCCCGTCGATCCTCGAAGGCATCACGCGCGACTCGATCCTGCAGCTCGCGAAGGATCGCGGCCACAAGGTGGAGGGACGTGCGGTCTCGCTCGACGAGTGGCGCCGGGGTGTCGCCTCCGGCGACATCGTCGAGGTGTTCGCGTGCGGCACGGCCGCCGTCGTGACGCCGATCGGCGTGCTCAAGGGCGCCGACTTCTTCGACGAGCAGCCCACCGGCACACTGGCCCTCGAGCTGCGCAAGGAGCTCACGGACATCCAGTACGGGCGCGTCGAGGACCGTCACGGCTGGCTGCTTCGTCTGGACGAGTGACCGGTCTGCGGGCCGGGGAGGCGGATGGCTGCCCTGAGTAGGCTGGTCGGGTGAAGATCGCTCGATTCAGCCACCAGGACACCATCCGCTTCGGAATCGTCGACGAGACGGACGTCGTCGTCCTGGACGGCGACCCGATGTTCGCGGGGTTCGACACGACCGGTGAACGGATTCCGCTCGCGGACATCGCCTTGCTCGCACCGGTGATCCCGCGGTCGAAGGTCGTGGCCGTCGGGCGCAACTATCGCGCGCACGCGGAAGAGCTCGGCAACGAGGTCCCCGCGGAGCCGATGCTGTTCTTCAAACCCAATACGTCGGTGATCGGACCCGGGGACACGATCGTGCGCCCCCGGCAGTCGCAGTTCACCTCGTTCGAAGGGGAGCTCGCGGTCGTGATCGGCTCGATCGCGAAGAACGTCGCCGCCGAACGCGCGTCCGAGGTGATCTTCGGCTACACGATCGCGAACGACGTGACCGCCCGCGATCTGCAGAAGACCGACGGGCAGTGGGCACGCGCGAAGGGCTTCGACACGTTCTGTCCGCTCGGACCGGTCATCGAGACCGAGTTCGATCCCGCCTCGGCCACTGTGCAGACGCGCCTGAACGGGCAGACCGTGCAGGACGCGCCGCTCACGGACATGATCCACTCGATCGGCGACATCATCGCCTTCGCGTCGGCGGCCTTCACCCTGCTCCCGGGCGACGTGATCCTCACCGGCACGCCCTCCGGCGTCGGCGCCTTCGTGGCCGGCGACACGATCGAGGTCGAGATCGACGGGCTCGGCATCCTCCGCAACACCGCGCGCGACGCGTGAGGTCCCCGCGTGGGTGAGTCGGCGCCGCTGGGCGCCGAGGACCTCGCGCGCATCCAGCGCCGCACCGTCTGGGTGCTCTCGATCGCCCAGGTGCTCGGAGGTCTCGCGTTCGGCGCGACCATCTCGCTCGGGGCGGTGCTCGCTGCCGACATCTCCGGGGACGAGGCGTTCTCCGGGCTCGCCGCAGCTGCCGTCACGTTCGGAACAGCGCTCATCGCGATCCCGTTGGCACGGCTCGCCCGGTCGCGCGGTCGCCGGCTGTCCCTCACGGGCGGCATGGCCGTCGCGCTCGTGGGTGTCGGCCTCGTGGTCTTCGCGGTCGGCATCGGCTCGTTCCCGCTCCTCCTGCTGGCATTCCTCCTGATCGGCGGCGGTCAGGCCGCGAATCTGCAGTCACGGTTCGCGGCGGCCGATCTCGCCACCGACGCATCGCGCGGCCGGGATCTGTCGATCGTCGTGTGGGCGACCACGATCGGCGCCGTCCTCGGCCCCAACCTCACCGGACCGGGCGCGGTCGTCGGAGACGCGCTCGGGATGCCGCCCCTGACCGGTCCGTACGTCTTCACGATCATCGGCCAGACGCTCGCGATCGTCCTGTACGTCACGGCACTGCGGCCGGACCCACTGCTTCTCGCCCAACGCGTGGTCGCGTCCAAGGACGACGCCGCGGGAGCGATCGCCCGGCCGGACGACCCGCGGCTCGCGCGCTATGCGATCTTCGCGATCGCCGCCTCCCACGGCGTCATGGTCGCCATCATGGCCATGACTCCGGTCCACCTTCTGCATCAGGGGGCGAGTCTCAGCATCATCGGCCTGACGATCAGCCTCCACATCGCAGGGATGTACGCCCTGTCGCCGGTGTTCGGCATCCTCGCCGACCGGGTGGGACGAATCCCCGCGATCCTGGTCGGACAGGTGATTCTCGCCGCCTCGCTCGTCACGGCCTCCTTCGGGCAGGACTCGCCCGCGGCCGTGACGATCGCCCTCATCCTGCTGGGCCTGGGCTGGAGCGCGACGACGGTGGCCGGTTCGGCGCTGCTGACGGAAACGTCCTCCGAAGCGCAGCGGACCCGCCGACAGGGCCTCAGCGACTTCACGATGAGCATGGTCGCCGCCGTGGGGGCGATTCTGGCGGGCGTCGTCCTCGGTCTCATCGGCTACGGCGGACTCGCGCTCGTCGTCGGGGTGGCGGTGGTCGCGGTCTTCGCCCTCGCGCCGTTCGCGACGCGCTCGAGTCCGGTCAGCGGCCGAGCGCGCTGAGGGCGGCGTCGACGTCGTCGCGGTCGTTGAAGACGTGGAAGGCCACGCGCGCGCGTCCCGCGCGACCCGATGCCGTGATGCCGGCATCCGTGAGCCTTTTCAGATCCGCCCCGGCGGCGTCGACCCACGTGACGATCGCGCTCGGGCGCTCGGGGAGATCGAGACCCATCCCGAGGCGGAAGGCGGTCGCGAGTTGCGTCGCGTGCGCGTACAGGGCGGCGCGATCCGTCGCGGCGAAGAGCTCGAGGACGGGTTCGGCGCCCACGAAGGCCTGCCACGCGGGGGAGACGTCGAAGCGCGTGGCGTCGTCCGCGAGGGCGCCGGCTGACCCGTAGCACGAGGTCCACGGGTCTGCGGCGGAATACCAGCCCGCGAAGATCGGAGGCACCGCCGCGGCGAACTCCTCGCTGATCGCGAGGAACGCCACTCCCCGCGGTGCGCAGAGCCACTTGTACGCGTGGCAGATGAGCGCGTCGTGGTCCTTCGCGTTCACGGGAAGCCAGCCGATCGCCTGCGTCGCATCGCACAGCGTGCGTGCTCCGTGCCGGTGTGCGGCGGCGGAGATCCCCTCCGCATCGGCCACCTCGCCCGTCGCGGACTGCACGATCGAGTACGCCACGAGCCATGTGTCGGCGGTGATCGCGTCGGCGAGCTCGTGCACCGGCGCGGTGCGCAGCCGGATGCCGCGCCCGGCGTGTGCGAACGGCTGCACCATCGACGCGAAGTCGCCGTCGGCGCACAGCACCTCGGCGCCGTCCGGCACCGCGGCGGCGATCAGACCCGCGAGCACCGAGGTCTGCGATCCGATCGCGATGCGCGCGGGGTCCGTATCGACCAGTCGCGCGAAGTGGCCGCGCGTGCGCTCCACCACGGCGGAGTACGCCACCGCGCACGCGCGACCGGACGCCGCGGCATCGAGGTCGGCGATCATCGCAGCGCGGCTCGCCCGTGTCGGCAGGCCCAGCGTGCACGCCGCGAGGTACGACCGCCCACCGGTGAACTCCGCGCGCACGGAGAGCAGGTCGGGAGGGGCGAGAGCGGTCATGACCCCAGCGTGCTCCGCGCCGAATCATTCGTCTACAGCAGGTCTTCGATCGGAATCATGCTCAGACGTTATTCTTGCGGGATGACTGATGCCCTCGATGTGGACGTGCAGTCGCTTCGGGTGCTCAAGGCGATCGCCGATGAAGGGTCTCTGACCGCGGCGGCAGCGGCCCTCGGCTACAGTCAGCCCGCCGTCAGTCAGCAGGTCAAGCGGCTCGAGCAGCGGCTGGGGCTCGCGGTGATCGAGCGCGCCGGCCGCCGGGTGCGGCTCACGGAGGCGGGGCGCGTGCTGGCCCGCCACGCCTCGGCCGTCACGAGTGCCCTGGACGCCGCAGCGGGCGAGCTCGCCGAGCTGCAGGGTCTGCGCGCGGGACGCGTCCGCATGGTGGGGTTCCCGTCGGCGTCGCCGGGGGTCATTCCGCGCCTCCTCGCCGATCTGGGCGAACGCCGCCCGGGCATCACGATCACCTATGTCGAAGCCGAGCCGCCCGAGGCGGTCGCCGCCGTCCGTGAGGATCGCGCCGACATCGCGCTGACATTCAGCTATCCCGGCGACCGGAGCGATCCCCACGGGGCCAGCGCACGGGGGCTGTCGGTGCGCACGATCGGCACCGACGATCTGGTCGCGGTGCTGCCGGAGGGGCACCCGGCGGCCGCCGCCGCCGCTGTGGATGTGTCCCTCCTCGCGGACGAGAACTGGATCGCCGGCTGCCCGCGGTGTCGTGGCCATCTGCTCGAGCTGTGCGGACGTGCCGGATTCACTCCGCGCATCGGCTTCGAAACCGACAACTTCGTGGCCGTCGAAGGGCTCGTGGCGCAGGGTATCGGCGTCGCCACCCTTCCCCGGATGGCGATCGAGTCGTTCCCCCGCATGCCGGGCGTCCGCACGGTCGCGCTCCCGGCGCAGGAGGCGCGGACGCTCCACGTGGTCACGGCGTACCGCGCTGATCGGGTGCCGGCGATCCGCAGTGCGCTCGACGCGCTGGATCGTGTCCTCGCCCCGGTGGGGCACGGCGCGGCGAACTAAGCTGGGGGGCGATGTCTACTCCCGATCCTCGCACCACGACCGCTTCCGGCTCCGACGTCCGGGTCCGCTTCTGCCCGAGCCCGACGGGACTGCCGCACGTCGGTCTCATCCGCACCGTGCTGTTCAACTGGGCCTACGCCCGTCACAACGGCGGCACGCTCGTGTTCCGCATCGAGGACACGGACGCCGCGCGCGACAGCGAGGAGAGCTATCAGCAGCTTCTCGATGCGCTGCGGTGGCTCGAGATCGACTGGGACGAGGGCGTGGAGATCGGGGGACCGCACGCGCCCTACCGGCAGTCCCAGCGTCACGACATCTACTTCGACGTGCTCGAGAAGCTCAAGGCGACGGGAGCGGTGTACGAGAGCTATTCGACGCCCGAGGAGATCGATGCCCGCAACGTGGCGAACGGGCGCGCGAAGCAGCTCGGCTACGACAACTTCGATCGCGACCTCACCGAGGACCAGAAGGCGGCCTTCCGTGCCGAAGGTCGCGAGCCCGCGTGGCGGGTTCGCGTCCCCGACGAGGATCTGACCTACGTCGACCTGATCCGCGGAGAAGTCACCTTCCCGGCAGGATCGTTCCCGGACTTCGTGATCGTCCGGGCGGGAGGGGTACCGCTGTACCCGTTCGTGAACCCGGTCGACGACGCGCTCATGGGCATCACGCACGTGATCCGCGGCGAGGACCTCATGCCCTCGACGGCCCGTCAGCTGGCGCTGTACCGCGCGCTCGTGGATGCCGGCGTCACGGAGTTCATCCCTCGTTTCGCGCACATGCCGCTCGTGTTGGGCGACGAGGGGAACAAGAAGCTCTCCAAGCGCGACCCGAAGGCCGACCTCTTCCTCCAGCGTGAGCGCGGTTTCATCCGCGAAGGACTGCTGAACTACCTCTCGCTGCTGGGCTGGTCGCTCTCCCATGACCGCGACGTCTTCTCGCTCGATGAGCTCGTCGCCGCGTTCGACATCGCTGACGTGAATCCGAATCCGGCCCGGTTCGACCAGAAGAAGGCCGAGTCGATCAACGGCGACCACATCCGGATGCTGGAGCCGGAGGACTTCGCGCGCCGACTCGTCCCGTATCTGGCGTCCGCCGGCGTCGTGAGCTACCCGCCGACGATCCCTCAGGGCGAGCTCCTCGCGCAGGCCGCGCCGCTCATCCAGGAGCGCCTCCAGCTCCTCGGCGATGCGCCGGGTCTCCTCGGCTTCCTCTTCACGGACGACGTCGTCTATGCGGACGACGCGCTGGCCGCCCTGCCCGAGAACACCGGGCTCGTGCTGGCCGCCTCCGTGAGCGCGCTCGAGCTCATCCCCGAAGCCGACTTCACCGCGGCGGCCGTCCAGGAGGCGCTCTCCGGTGCGCTGATCGACGGGCTCGGGCTCAAGCCGCGAGTCGCGTACGGCCCGTTGCGGGTGGCGGTCAGCGGCCGGCGCGTCTCGCCGCCGTTGTTCGAGTCAATGGAGTTGTTGGGCAAAGCGGAGTCGCTCCGACGACTCGCCGCGCTCGAGGCGTTCCGCGCGGGCTGAGCCTCCGCCCGGTTTGGCGAGGCCGCGCTCGTCACGTAGACTTGATCTTCGGCACGGGCTCCGGCTCAGCGCCTTGGGGTATGGTGTAATTGGCAACACGGAGGTTTCTGGTACCTTTGTTCTTGGTTCGAGTCCAGGTACCCCAGCCATCGAAAACCCCCGCTGAGCGGGGGTTTTCGGCATTCCGGCCCTACTCGCCCGACACCTCGGGATAATTGAGGCATGAGCGCTCCGCTGCGATCGTCCGGGTCGCCGGAGGCGCAGGCTGAGCTTGACGCCCTGCGCTCCCGCGCGTACGGACCGGATGCCGACATCGATCGCGATGCCGATGCGCTCGCGCGACTGGTCGAGTTGGAGGAGCAGCTGCGCAGCGGTGCCGCGCCCGACGAGGCGGTCGAGCTCGGTGTTCGGCAGACCGTGGACCCCGAGGTCCCCGTGCCGGACGGAGCAGTGGTCACCGGTACGCCGGACGGTTCGGCGTCCGATGTGCGTCGGCGCGGCCTTCGGCGCGTTCCGGTGTTGGTCTGGGTACTGCTGGCCCTTGCCCTCGGGGCGGCCGGCGGGTTTCTTCTGCCCTTCGTCGGAGCACCTCAGCCGGTGACAACCCTCGAGCGTGCACCACTCGGAGATGCACCGGTGGACTTCGAACTGTACGGCGTGAGCGCGGAGTCACCCGTCCGCTACGAGCCCTACCACGACCTGCAGATCTGGTCGGGGATCACCGAGCAGGGCTCGACCTGCATCGTGATCACGAACGATGCGGGGGAGTGGATCGCCGCCGGGTGCGCGCCTGAGCCGCTGCATCCCGTCGCCGATGTCATCTTCTTCCCGGGCATGCGCCAGATCGAGGGACTCGACCTGCCCGACGGCAGTGTTCTCCGTTTCACGCTGCGTGACGACGTCATGGAGGTCTGGGTCGCCGAGACCGTCGGCGACGCTCAGTCCTCCGCCGCGACGAGCTCGGCGACGGCCTCGGCGCCGAGCTCGGCGTACGGCGGATCGTCGTCGCTCTGACCGAGCAGCATGAGCGCCACGGCGGCCGCCCATCCTTTCGCCCGGGTCCACGTCGCTTCGTCGTACCGATCCGACAGCTCGGCGCGGAACGCGGTCCGCCCGTCCCGGTCAAACGCCATCCAGGCCACCGAGAGGTCGTACGCCGGGTCGCCCGCCGTGACGTCTCCGAAGTCGATCATCGCGACGAGTCGTCCGCCGCGGGCGACGAGGTTGCCGGGATGCAGATCGCCGTGGATCCATACCGGGCCGTCCGACCACGCGGGGGCCCGCAGTGCGGCATCCCAGATCAGAGCGAGCCGCGCCAGCGCGTCGGCAGCGACCTGACCCTTCAGGGCATCCACCCGGGCGTGCACGGCCGCGGCGCGGGTCCGCAGTGCGACGCCGCGGACGGGGTTCGGCGGAAACCCGGGCGCAGCCGGAGTGTGCAGCAGCCGGACGGCCCGCGCGAGCGGTGCGGCCCAGCCGATGCGTCGGACGCGCGGGACGACGAGCCCGGTGTCGCCCGCGAACCACGGCACGATCGACCACGCCCAGGGGTAGCGCCTTGCCGGGCGACCCGTCACGAGTGGGACGGGAACTCCGAGGCCGGCGGGAGCGAGGCGGCGCGCGATCCCGGGCAGCACCTGCTGTTCGTGCAGGATCAGCGGTGCGGCCATGGCGCGCCGCGGCAGGCGGACGGCGAGATCGTCGCCGAGACGCCAGACCGCGCAGTCCCACCCGTCCGCGACGTGACGGAGGCCCTCGTCTGCGGCGCCGGCGAGCTGGGGTGCCTGCTCCTGCAGGAGTTCGCGGACGAGCTCCGCATCGATCCGGATCTCCGCGGCCGGCTTGTCGGGCATTCCCCGACGCTAGTGCAGCGGCATCCGATTGAGGAAGAACTCCGTGACAGCGCTTGTGTTCATGTTGGTTTGTGTTGTAATGTGTGGGAAATTCCAGTGGAGCCCTCGCAGACGAAGGAACACGATGTACGCAATGGAGCGCCAAGAGCTCATCGAGCGGATCCTGCTCGATGAGGGCAGGGTGAGCGTCGTCGATCTGTCCCGTCGCTTCGACGTCACGACCGAGACCGTGCGGCGCGACCTCGATCAGCTCGAGCGCAGCGGCGCCCTCCGGCGCGTGCACGGCGGCGCGGTCAGCCGCGAGCGCGACAGCACCGCCGAGCCGACGCTCGCGGAGCGCACGCGGGTCCGCAGCGAGGCGAAGTCGGCGATCGCGCGCCGCGCGATGGAAGTGATCGGCCCCCGGTTCCACGGATCTCTGTACCTCGACGCCGGCAGCACGACCCAGGCGATCGCCACGCAGCTGCCCGAGCGGCTGTCCCTCGCGGGCGGGCAGGTCGAGATCGTCACGCACGCGATGCCGCTGGCCTACGCGCTCGCGGGGACCCCGGATGCCGACGTCACCGTCATCGGCGGACGCGTGCGCACCGCCACGGCGGCGGCCGTGGGCGCCGACACGGTTCGTTCGATCGAGCGGCTGCGGCCCGACATCGCGTTCCTCGGAACCAACGGCATCTCCGCCTCCTTCGGTCTGAGCACCCCCGACCCCGATGAGGCGGCCGTCAAGTCCGCGATCGTCGGCGCGGCGCGGCGCGTCGTGGTCGTCGCCGACGCCGACAAGCTCGGTACCGAGCTCCTCGTCAGCTTCGCCCGGCTCGACGCGATCGACGTCCTCGTGACGGATGCCGCTCCCGACGCCGCGCTGGCCGCAGCCCTGTCCGACGCCGAAGTGGAGGTCTGGATCGCATGAGTCCGATCGCACCGGCGGGTTCCATCGTCACCGTGACCGCGAACCCGTCCCTGGACCGCACGATCACCCTCGATGCCGCGCTGCAGCCAGGCGAGGTGCAGTCCGCCGTCTCCTCCCGCGAGGACGCCGGCGGCAAAGGCATCAACGTCGCCCGCGTGGTCGCCGCCGCGGGCGTGCCCACGACCGCGGTGCTGCCGCTCGCCCAGGACGACCCCTTCTCGACGGCGCTGCGCGCCTCGCACGTGCCGGCCCACCCGGTCGAGGTCGCAGGGCACGCCCGCGCGAACGTGACGATCACGGATCCCGCGGGCGTCACGACGAAGCTCAACCTGCCGGGCGCGGCGCTCTCCACCGCAGATGTCTCCGAGCTCATCGCGGCGGTCGTGACGGCGAGCGAAGGTGCGGCGTGGCTCGTGCTGGCGGGCTCGCTGCCGCCGGGGGCGGGCGGCGGCCTCTACGTCGAGATGATCCGCGCGGTGCGCGCACGCTGGGGGGCGGGCGCTCCGCGGATCGCCGTGGACACCTCCGGACCTGCTCTTCGCGCCGTCGTCACCGAAGCCGCGCCGGATCTGATCAAGCCGAACGACGAGGAACTCGCCGAACTGGCCGGGGTCGACCTGGAGGCGGGCGCCGACCTCGCCGCCGCGGTGCTCCCCGTCGCGCGAGCGCTCGTCCCCGCGCAGGTCGCTGCGGCCCTGGTGACCCTCGGCGCGGACGGGGCCGTCCTGGTCAGCACGGACGGCGCCTGGCAGGCCACACCGCCGCGCATCCGCGTCGTGAGCACCGTCGGCGCAGGCGACAGCTCGCTCGCCGGCTACCTGCTCGCCGACGTCGCCGGCGACGCGCCGGCCGATCGGCTGCGTCGATCCGTGCGGTACGGCGCGGCAGCGGCATCCCTCCCCGGAACCCAGGCACCCACCCCCGACGATCTGCCTCCGGGCGAGGTCGTCGTCCGAGAACTGAACGACTGACGAACCCACCGCATCATCCGCACTACCGACCATTGGAGGTCATCGTGTCCCAGACCATCACCGCCGAGCTGGTGTCACTCGACACCCCGCTCGGATCCGACAAGGCGGCGGTGATCCGCTCCCTCGCTGCGCGCGTCGCGCAGCAGGGTCGCGCCACCGACGCCGAGGCGCTGTTCGCCGACGCATGGGCGCGCGAGCAGAAGGACGAGACGGGCCTGCCCGGCGGCATCGCGATCCCGCATGCCAAGAGCGCCGCCGTCGTCACGCCGTCCCTCGCCTTCGCGCGGCTCAAGCCCGGAGTGGACTTCGGCGCCGCCGACGGCCCCGCCGACCTGGTCTTCCTGATCGCGGCGCCGGACGGTGCCGCCGAGGCGCACCTGGCCGTGCTCTCCAAGCTCGCCCGGAGCCTCATGCAGGACGACTTCACCGCCGGGCTGCGCGCGGCCACGACCGCGGACGACGTCGTCGCGATCGTGAACGCGGCGATCGGCGAGGGGCAGGCCCCGCGAGCCGCGGCCCCGGCGGCGGCTGCCACGGCCACGGCGTCGGACGCCCTCAGCATCGATGGACACCCCGCGCGCATCGTCGCCGTGACCGCGTGCGCGACCGGCATCGCCCACACCTTCATGGCGGCGGATGCGCTGACGGCCGCGGGCAAGAAGGCCGGCATCGACCTCGTCGTCGAGCCGCAGGGCTCCAGCGGCTACCAGGCTCTTCCGCGCGACGTGATCGACGGGGCGGATGCCGTCATCTTCGCCACCGATGTGGACGTGCGCGAGCCCGGGCGCTTCGCCGGCAAGCCGGTCGTCCGTTCGGGGGTCAAGCGCGGTATCGAGCAGCCCGACCAGCTGATCGCCGAGGCGATCGCCACGGCGAAGAACCCGAACGGCGCCCGGGTGAGCGGCAATGCCGAAGCGGCATCTGCGAGTTCGGCCGCGCCGATCTCGTTCGGCGCCCGCATCCAGCGGATCCTGCTGACCGGTGTCAGCTACATGATCCCGTTCGTCGCCGGCGGAGGCCTCCTGATCGCGCTCGGCTTCGCGCTGGGCGGGTACGAGATCACCGCCGACGCCGGCACGATCATCACCCAGAACTCGCTGTGGGATCTGCCGACCGAGAACATCACCTCGCCGTTCGGGCCGTTGGGTCAGTACCTGGGCGCGGTGTTCTTCATGATCGGCGCCACCTCGATGGGCTTCCTCGTCTCGGCGCTGGCCGGATATATCGCCTACGCGATCGCCGACCGGCCGGGTATCGCTCCCGGCTTCGTGGCCGGCGCGGTCGCAGTGCTCATGAACGCGGGCTTCATCGGCGGTATCGTCGGCGGTCTGCTCGCCGGTGTGGTGGCGTGGTGGCTGGGACGGCTGCCGGCTCCGCGCTGGCTGCGCGGCCTGATGCCGGTCGTGATCATCCCGCTCGTGGGATCGATTGTCGCGTCGGGCCTGCTGATCCTCTTCCTCGGTCGACCGATCGCGACGCTCATGACCTGGCTCACCGACTGGCTCACGAGCCTGACCGAGTCGGGCGGATCCGCGGTCGTCCTCGGCATCATCCTGGGCCTCATGATGTGCTTCGACCTCGGCGGTCCGGTCAACAAGGTGGCGTACTCGTTCGCCGTCGCCGGCCTCGCCGCCGGCTCGATCGACAACCCCGCGCCGCTGTACATCATGGGTGCGGTGATGGCCTCCGGCATGGTCCCGCCGCTCGCCATGGCGCTCGCCTCGACGGTGCTCGCCCGCAAGCTCTTCACGCCGGTCGAGCGCGAGAACGGCAAGGCCGCCTGGCTGCTGGGCGCATCGTTCATCTCCGAGGGTGCGATCCCGTTCGCCGCAGCCGACCCGTTGCGCGTGATCCCCGCCTCCATGGTCGGCGGCGCCGTGACCGGTGCGCTGTGCATGCTGTTCCAGGTCGGCTCGTACGCGCCGCACGGCGGCATCTTCGTCCTCTTCGCGATCAGCCCGATCTGGGGCTTCCTGGTGGCGCTGGCGGCGGGCGTGGTCGTGACCGGATTCCTCGTGGTCGGCTTCAAGCGCTTCATCGCTCCGAAAGAGCTCGCGCAGGCGGAGTCGAACCTCCAGGTCGCGGCCGTTCCGGCCTGACCCCTCGCCACAGCATTCCGGATGAGGAATGCTGGATCCTGCGATCTCTACGAAAGGCACATCATCATGGCAGAACGTCAGGCAACCATCGCCAGCAGCTCGGGCCTCCACGCCCGCCCCGCGAAGCTCTTCGTGCAGGCGGTGCAGGAGAAGAAGGTGCCGGTCACCATCTCGGCCGACGGTGGACCCGACCTGAACGCCGGCAGCATCCTCTCCCTCATGGGCCTGGGTGCGTCGCACGGCACGGTCGTCACGCTCAAGGCGGAGGGCGACGGTGCCGAGCAGGCGCTGGACGAGCTCGTGGCGCTCCTGGAGACGGACCTGGACGCCGTCGAATAGAAGCGGGAACGATGGATGCCGCGGACCGATCGGTCCGCGGCATCCGTCGTTCGCGCTCAGAGGTCGACGGAATCGCCCGGGTCGAGGTCGAGGAACTCTCCGCCGTTCTTCTCCGTCGCCCACCGCAAGCGGGCGCGGTGCATGTTGCGGCCGATCACCGAGAGCGTCATGTCGTGCGTGCCGAACGCCTGACGCGGCGCGACGGCCAGCACGAAGTCCATCGCGTCGCCGATCTTGAGCCACGGCGCGCCGAGCGGCGCCGCGAGAAGCGCCACCTCTACGCCTTCGGGAACCTCGTACGAGTCGCCGGGGTAGTACAGCTCGTCATTGACCAGGACCCCGACGTTGTCGACGACGGGCAGGGTCTCGTGGATCACCGCGTGCGTTCCGCCGAAGAAGCGCAGGGTGAACGGCTCGACCGATACGGTCTCGCCCGGTCGGACGACGGTGATCGGGTACCCGGCGGCGGCTTTCGCCACGCCTTCCGGCGCGAAGATCGGGACGCCCGGCGCCTTCTCCAAGAGCCGGTCCAGATGTTCCGGCGTCCAGTGATCGGGGTGCTCGTGCGTCAGCACGATCGCGACCACCGCACCGAGGTCGACGAGGGGATCGGTGAAGGAGCCGGGGTCGATGACGAGGGTCTTGCCCGACTCATGCACGGTCAGGGCGGCGTGGTGGAACTTCGTGACTCGCATGTCTCGAGTCAACCGACCGCGCGCGGTGCTGGCAAGCGGTCCGCGGATGCTCGTGTTGATTTGTGGCGTCGCCGGGCGCATGGCATAATCGAACGGTTGCGTGAACGGCCCCATCGTATAGCGGCCTAGTACGCCGCCCTCTCACGGCGGTAACGCGGGTTCGAATCCCGCTGGGGTCACCAACGAGAAATCCCGGTCTTCCAGACCGGGATTTCTGCGTTTCCCGCCGACCCGCGGAGTACCCTCACGACATGGATCACCCTTCGCACACGGATGAGCCCGGCTGGTCGGACGAAGTCTCGGCGGCCCGCGACGCACTGGGCGGCCTGCACGCACCGCTCGCGGGTCGACCTGCTCGCGCCGGCGACCGTGCGGTGCCGAATCTGCCCGCCCGCGACTTCGCGGCCACGATCGCGTTCTACGGCTCGTTCGGGTTCGAGGTGTCCTACCGCGACGGGGGCTGGCTCATCCTGCGCCGCGGCGGCATCGTGCTGGAGTTCTTCCTCGCGCCCGAACTGGATCCGTACTCGAGCGGCTACATGGTCAGCATCCGTGTGGCCGACCTCGATGCCTTCTACGCCGCCGTCCGCTCCGCGGGCATCGCCGAACGGACCACGGGGATCCCGCGGCTCGTTCCGGTCGCCCTGCGCGAATGGGGTCAGCGGGCGGGCTATCTCGTCGATCTCGACGGAACCCAGCTGCACCTCATCGAGGACGCCGGATGACGTCGGAGCCGCGTGCCATGATCGCGGCATGACGCGCTTCGCCATCGACGCAGCTACCGCGCTGCGGATCGTCCTCGAGGATCGCACCGTACGGCCGGAGCACGCCCTCGTCGGCCCCGTCGTCCTCCGATCGCACGTGCTGTCCTCGCTCTATCGGCAGACCCGCGCTGGGCAGCTCGACGAGAAGGCGGCGCGAGCGGCACTGGACCGGCTCGCGACCATGAAGATCAGGCTGCTGGGCGATCGGGTCTCGCGCGCCACGGCCTTCCGCATCGCCGGGTCCCTCGACGGGGAGGACACCGCCCTCGCCGAATACCTTGCGGTCGCGACGCTGCAGGCAGATGTGCTCGTGACAGACGATCGCGAGCTTCGACGGGCCGCCGAAGGCCTGATCGCGGTGGACGGCTATGACGCGCTCTGGCGCTGACGACTCCCGCCCGGGGGGCCGAGAGTGCGTCGCAGGGCTCGTCGCGTCACCCGCACCGGCGGCAGATCGTGGGGCCAGTGGACGAAGACGGTCCGGTATCCGCGTGAGAGCCGACGTACCAGGGCACGTCCGTCGCGGAACGGTCGCATCGACATGCCCATCGCGGCGCCCGGCAGATAGCGGATGCTGTGGCGCTCGCCCAGGTGGAACGACAGATCAAGATCGTCGTGGACCTCGGGATCGTTTCGATGCACACGCGAACGTATGCCGAGCCAGGCTTCGCGGCGGAACGCCAGATTCGATCCGAACAGTGGGAGGTGGCCCAGTGCGGTCGCCGCAGAGACGTTGTATGCGGTGAGATATGCGGCGGCGGAGATCCGCGCCGGTGTGCGGCGCGATCGCCCCGTCATCCGCCCGATGGGTTGTCGACCGGGCGGCCGTTCTCGTCGGTCGTGTCGGGCAACTCGACCGTGTCGGACGTGTTCTGTCGATCCTGGGGGTCGTGATCCGGCTCGCGCTCTTCCGAATTCCTCGGGTCGCTCATGTCTGTCTCCGTTCGTCGGGAAGTGCAAGGCAATCACACCGCCCGTCTCCGGGAGAGGGGCCTTGCCAGGCGCGGGCTGCTGTGCATGAGTGCACGCCCGCGGGGTCAGCTGAGCGCGCGCAGGGCGGACCCCTTGTGCGCGGCACGGTCGCCGCTCTTCTCGGATTCGACGATGTAGCTCGGCTCTTCCTCGGATGCCGTGAAGTGCTGACCGGCGAACTCGAAGTACTTCACCCGCCGCTCGACCACGGTCCCGCTTGTGCGCCCCTGCGACGTGTTCCAGCTGACACGGTCGCCTTTCGACAGATCCTTCGACATCGGCTCCTCCTCGTCCTCATCGATAGCGGTAGTGCTCCGACGAGGCATTCACCCATGTCGCGAACCTGCCGGCTTGGACATTTTGACCTGCGGGCACGGGGACGAGCCAGACCTTGCCCTGGACGTCGATCACGAGGTAGAGGGCGGTCGGATCGACCGCCCGGGGGAGGAGTCGGGGCGTGATGCCGCCCGCGGGGCCCGCGAGAACGCGGGCCCGGGCTGCCGCTCCGAGCTTTCCGGTGCGCAGCAGATCCGCACCGCGCGCGACGACCGCGACGGCCCCGGCGATCTGCTCGCTCAGCCGTCCGAATCGGATCGTCCGGCCGTCGACGACGATGCCGCCGAAGGCATCCGGAGTGCCGAGACTGTCGCCTTCACGGAGCGCGACGTCGCGTTCGCGGAGATCGATGAAATGCTCCGTCCACTGCCGACCGTCCCACCATCGCTGCGCGCCGCGTCCGTCGTCGTACCAGCCGGGCTCAGGTCCACTCGCCATGCACTGAGCGTACGACCGCGGCGCCGCCGGTCGCCGTCAGGATGCCGAGAGGATCGCGGCGATCCGACGGAAGAGCTGGTCGGCAGGGTGCGCCTTGGGCTCCACATTCGACTCGTTCATGAACACCGCGATGGTCGCTGCGGTCGCCGGATCGTGGAACACCGCGGCGGTGAAGCCGAGTCCCTCCCCGTTGTGGCCCCACCACCCGTCGGTCTCGCCGATGCCGAGTGCGTACAGGTCGTACGGCGGGCCGACCTCCAGCGGCGCCCCATCGAGGCGCTCGGCCTGCGTCTCGGGACTCAGCAGCGCTCCCGTGGCGAGCGCCGTGCCCCAGACCCGCATGTCGTCGATCGTGGAGACCATCGAGCCGGCGGGCCCGAAGATCGACAGGTTGTCGGGTTGCACCAGGGGATCGCCGTCGTCGATCACGTAGCCCACCGGGTGGGGCTGCTCCCAATCCGCGGCGTCGAGGATGTAGCGAGTGTCGGTGAGCTCGAGCGGACCGAGGATGCGCTCTTCGAGCACGTCCCCGAAAGACTCACCCGTCACCTTCTCGACGACCGCGCCGAGCAGGTTGGTGTTCGCGTTCGTGTACACGTGCCGTGCGCCGGGATCGAACTGCGCGGGCTGACCGAGGACGAAGCCGTTCAGTTCCTCCAGCGTGAACAGACGGGTGGGGTCGGCGCTGAACTCCGCCACGAACGCGTCGTTCGTGTAGTCGGCGTTGCCACTGGTCATGTTCGCGAGCTCGCGGAGTGTGATGCGATCGCCGTTCGTGATCCCGTCCACGTACTCGTCGATCGTGTCGTCGAGGCGCACACGGCCTTCGTCGACCAGCTGCAGGATCAGGGTGACCGTGAACGATTTCGTGACGCTGCGCAGAGGCCACTGCATGGTCGGATCCGCGGCCGTGCCGGTGGAGAGGTCTGCTGAGCCTGCAGCGAAGACCCAGCTGCCCTGGCCGGGTACCCAGACCCCCACCACCGCTCCCGGGACCGCATACTCGGCGACCGTCGCGTCGAGCGTGGTCGCCAACGCGGTGCGCACATCATCGTCGAACTCACCGGTCGGCGCGTCGGGGATGATGAGGGCCCCGCCGGGTGGCGGAGATGTGTCGGGGTCCGGGGTCGCCGTGCACCCGGACAGAAAGGACATGGTCGCCGCAAGGGCGACGAGCGCGGCAGCGGCGCGACGCGTCTGTGATCCCGGCATCGGTACCCTCATGAGATGACTGTACGACCCCTTGCCGACGGCGCGACGCTCAGGGCTGCCGAGCCCGGCGACGAAGAAGGCATCCTCGCCGGCATCCACGCCCTCGCCGTCTACGAACGCGAGCCCGATGCAGTCGCGAACACGGCTTCCGCCCTCGCCGACACGCTGTTCGGCCCTGCGCCCGCCGCGTTCTGCCATGTCGTCGAGCGTGAAGGTCGGATCGTGGGCATCGCGCTCTGGTTCCTGACTTATTCGACGTGGACGGGACGTCACGGGATCTGGCTCGAGGACCTCCATGTCGATGAGACCGAACGGGGACGAGGCTACGGGAAGGCGCTCATCGCCTCCCTCGCGGAGCTGTGCGTCCAGCGCGGCTACAGCCGCCTCGAGTGGACCGTGCTCGACTGGAACGCGCCGTCCATCGCGTTCTACCGGGCCCTCGGCGCCGAGCCGATGGATGAGTGGACGACGCAGCGTCTGACGGGGGAGCCCCTGACGGTGCTCGCGCGGCACGCCGCGAGCTGATCGAGCGACAGGACCAGGCAAGCGGAAGGATCGACGCGTGTACCCGATACCGGCACCGAGCGCACAGGGGGATGGACCCGGCGGGCACTCCTACGGAGCGATCATCGCCCCGGACGGCGAGGATGCGTCAGCTCGAGTGGACCGCGTTCTTCGCGACATCCGCTTCTCGGGCTGGATCGCTCCGCCGGCCGACGGGGTGATCGTGGTGGTGGGTGATCCGGGCGACGGGGTCGTGGCCGATGACCGACGCGGGATCATCGAGGTGGCGGGGCAGCTGGCGGCGGTGATCCGCGGTCCGGTGCTGGCTGTGCGCGTGCGCGGCGACCGGCAGCTCGCGCTGGTGGCGTGGAGCAGTGCGGAGGAGGTCGTCCGCTATTGCAGTGACCCGTCCCGGGAGCCGGGCGCGGATCCGGAAGTGCTCACCGATCCGATCGGCGCGGAGGGCGCGGGCGTCCTGGCCGACCTGTGGCACCGTCCGGACGCCGAGGAGAAGCTCGGCGAGCTGCTCGAGGAGGAGCTCGACCCCGACAGCGTGAACGAGTCGGAGCGCCTCGGCATCGTGCTGCGGCTGCTCGGGCTCCCGACCTGGATCGTGTCCGCGGGAGCCCTCCCGCGGGCCATGCCCCGGGGGCCCGCCGTGTCCGAGCTGACGCGGCTGCGCGCCGGTGCGACCGGCATCGCCGGCCGCTCCCGGGATGCCGCCCTGGGGCCGCTGCGGAAACGCCAGCAACCGCCGCCCGTCATCGAGGATCCACCCACAGGGATGGCCCCGGAGCCGTGGATGTTCTGATCCGGGTCAGACGCGCGTGCCCACCCAGCCGAGTGCCGGCGCGACGTAGCGCGCGAAGCACTCCACGACCCGGAGGTTGAAGGCGACCCCGAGCTGGCTCGGGATCGTGAGCATGAGCGTGTCGGCGCTCCTGATCGCGGCATCCTGCAGCAGCTGCTCGACCAGCACGTCCGGCTCCGCCGCGTACGTCTTGCCGAATGTCGACCGCATGCCGTCGATCACGCCGATCTGGTCGCCGTCCTGGCGTCCGCCGAAGTACATGTGCTCCTCGGCGGTCGTGATCGGGAAGATCGACCGGCTCACGGACACGCGCGGCTTACCCGCGTGTCCGGCATCGCGCCAGGCGGTCCGGAAGGTCTCGATCTGCTGGGCCTGGAGCTCGTCGAACGGCTGCCCGCTCGCTTCGGTCAACAGGGTCGACGACATGAGGTTGACCCCGACGGTTCCCGCCCAGCGCGCGGACTCGCTGTTGCCGGCGCCCCACCACACGCGGGATCGCAGCCCGGGCGACTGCGGCTCGACGGCCTGGAGTCCGGTGCCGCCGCCGAAGGGGCTGTGCGGATCGCGCTCGGCGAAGCCCTCGCCGTCGATCGCCCGCAGGAACGTGGCGAAGTGGTCGCGCGCGAGATCCGCACCACGCGGGTCGGTCGACCCGGTGTAGCCGAACGCCTCGTACCCGCGCAGAACCGTCTCCGGTGAGCCGCGGCTCACGCCGAGGGCGAGCCGCCCATCACTGATGAGGTCCACCGCCGCCGCTTCTTCCGCGAGCGCGAGCGGGTTCTCATAGCGCATGTCGATCACGCCGGTCCCCACCTCGATGCGCTTCGTCGTCGCGGCGATCGCGGCGAGGAGCGGCATCGGGGAGGCCTGCTGACGCGCGAAGTGGTGGACGCGGAAGTAGGTCCCGTCCACGCCCAGCTCGTCCATGCCCTGGGCGAGCTCGATCGCCTGTTTCATCGAGTCGCCGGCCGAGAGCGTCCGCCCGCCGCCGAGCGGTCCGTAGTGCCCGAAGGAGAGGGTTCCGAAGCGTTCCATATCGGGTGCAACGATATCGGTCGCAATCTGTATTCCGCTGAATACAGCAAGTGCCGCGTCGTCGTCGTCGTGCGCTATTTTCACGGCATGAGCGATACGAGTCCGGAGATCACGTCCGACCGTCGCCGCGACATCCCCCTCGCGGTGATCTCGGTCGGCATGGCCGTCGTGGTCTGGTGGCCGGCCTTCCAGCTCGGCGCGTGGGGCACTCTGTTCTTCGACACGCTGCTCACCCTGTGGGCGGCATCCACAGCGGCGTTCGTCTTCGTCCTCGTGGAGCGTCGGCCCACCGGCAGCCGACTCTGGCGTGCTTTCGTCCTGCTGCTTCCGTCGGTCTGGCTCATCCTGTCGTTCATCGCCATCGACACCACCGATATCTTCGCCTTCCTCGCCACGGTCTTCGGGCTCCTCGTGGTCCTGGTGGCGAGTCCGTTCACCGTCTGGGTGCTGGCGCGCATCATGTGGCCGGACTTCGGCGAGAACTCCACGCGGCGCCAGCGGTGGCTGATCGTCGGCGTCGTACTGGGCGTAGCCGTGGTCGCGTTCTTCCTCGGGCTGAACCAGGACCAGTTCCTGACGTGCCAGGAGTTCACGATCAGCGGCAACTCCGAACCCGCGGGGTGCGTGGACGCCCCCGAGTAGCAGCGGCGTATCCTGTCCGGACCATGACGGAAGACCCGCGAGAGGCCGCGGCCCGGTATCGCCTGCACAGAGAAGATCCGGATGCCGCCGCACAGGCGGCCGCCGAGGCCGAGGCCTCCGCGGCGCGGTTCCGCAGCGAGGCGGACCGCGCCGCGATCGTCGAGACGGCGATCCAGCAGGCGATCAGGCGCGGCGATTTCGACGACCTGCCGGGTGCCGGCAAGCCGATTCCCGGACTCGGGTCGACGACGGATCCGGATTGGTGGATCCGACGCAAGATCGAACGGGAGCGTCTGACCGGGCTCGGCCCGCCGGCACTCACGTTGCGGACCGAGTATGCGGGTCTCATGGAGCGGGTGGACGGGATGTCCTCCGCGGCCGACGTCCGCGAGCACCTCCAGGATTTCAACCGCCGCGTGATCGACGCGCGCCGGCAGCTGCTGGGCGGACCGCCCGTGGTCACTCCGACGGTGGACATCGAGGAGTGGGTGGCCGCGTGGCACGCGCGCCGTATCGAGGAGACGGCACGCCGGTCCGTTCCCGCCGAGCCTCGCCCGCGACGCCGACGGTTCGGCTGGTTGCGACGCTGATCAGCGGGCGCGCGGGTCCTCGCCGACGTGCTCCTGATAAAGGTCGACCACCCGCCGCAGATAGCGCGTGATCGTCTCCTGCTCACCGGCGGAGAAATGGTCCAGCTGCGCGTCCACGCCGATGATCATCGGCATGAGACGCGCCATCGCCCGTGCGCGCGATGCCTCGTTGGGGACGACGAGGACACCTCGCCGATCACGGGGATTGGGTTCTCGGGTGACGTGCCCGACGGCGACCAGGCGGTCGATCGCGGTCGTGGCGGACGCGGTCGAGATGCCGAGTCGTCGGGCGAGTTCGCTCGGGCCGAGCGGTCCGCTCATCAGGAGGTGCTCCATCGCCTCCAGGTCGGTCTGATTGACCTCGAGCTCGAGGCCGAGAGAGCGCTCGAAGGCGTCGCTGACGTCCAGGAACTCCCTGAGCAGGCGCGTGGCATCGCGGACCCGGGGTTCGCCCATCCCCGCGTCGGTCCCGAGGAATTCCTCTTCCTCCGTTTGCATGGCCCCCACGATATCGCTATTGTCTCTAGATAACCTGGTAGTTAGAGAATCTAGCTACATTCTTCTCGTCGCAACCGAATGAGGCGCGCATGTCCGGCCTGCTCCGATTCATCACCTCGGCGAAGACGTCGTGGATCGTCCTGGTGCTCGCCGCACTGGCCGCCGGGGCGCTGTTCGCTCTCGCCGGGGGAGAGGAGTCGGACGCCGCGCCCACTGTGGGGCTGCCCGACTCTGCGGAGTCCGTCCAGGCCGACAAGGTGCTCGACGAATTCGACAGTGCCGACGGCACCTCGGCGCTCCTCGTGTTCGCCGCCGACGACGGAGAACTCAGCGCGGAGACCCTCGCCGCGATCGACGCGAAGGCGTTAGGAGAACTCGCGGACCTCTCCAGCGACGGGTTCGTCCCGCCGGCGCAGGTGTCCGAGGACGGCACCGTCGCGTTCCTCGTCGTGCCGTTGGACCCCGAACCGGACGTGGCGGCTCAGACCGAGCGCGCCCAGGAGCTGCGGGACGCGGCATCCGCAGATCTGGAGGGCGTCCGCGTCTATCTGACCGGCGCCGAGGGATTCGATGTGGACATCGCCGCCGTCTTCGCCGGTGCCGACTTCACGCTTCTGCTGACGACGGTCATCGTCGTGGCGATCCTCCTTCTGGTCACCTACCGCAGCCCGTGGCTGTGGCTCGTGCCCCTCGTGGTGATCGGTGTCGCTGACGCCCTCGCGGGTATCGTCGCGCGCCTGGTCGCCTCGGCGGTCGGTGTCACCCTGGACGCGTCCGTCACCGGCATCCTCTCGGTCCTCGTCTTCGGCGCGGGGACGAACTACGCCCTGCTGCTCATCGCGCGCTACCGCGACGAGCTGCGGCTGCACGAGGACCGCCGGGAAGCGATGCGCCGGGCCCTGCGCGGTGCCGGCCCCGCGATCATCGCGAGCGGCTCCACGGTCGCCCTGGCCCTGGCCACTCTGCTGTTCGCGGAACTCGCCGGCAACCGGGCGCTGGGCCTGGCCTGCGCGGTCGGCATCATCGTCGCGATGATCTTCGCGCTCTTCGTCCTTCCTGCGGCGCTCCTGCTGTTCGGTCGCGGCCTCTTCTGGCCTTACGTTCCGCGCTTCGGATCGCCCGACGCGATCTCGCGGAGCGTCTGGGGCAAGCTCGGTCGCGCGGTCTCCCAGCGTCCGGTGATCGTCGCCACGAGCGGCTTCATCGTGCTCGGTATCCTCGCGAGCGGCCTGTTCTTCGTGCAGACCGGCCTGTCGCAGAACGATCGCTTCCTGCAGAAGCCCGAAGCCGTGCAGGGTCAAGAAGTGCTGGCCGAGGCGTTCTCCGCCGGCGCCACCTCGCCTGCGGCGGTGGTCGTGCCGGTCGAGGACGCCGACGAGGCCGCCGCGGTGCTCGCCGACACGGAGGGCGTGGATGCCGCCGTCATCGGGGAGACGACGGAAGACTGGGCGCGCATCGACGTCACGCTGAGCGCCGCCGCAGAGACTCCCGAGGCGTTCGCGACGATCGAGCGGATGCGCGCGGAGCTGGACGACATCGGCAACGGTGAAGGACTCGTGGGCGGGCTGGACTCCCAGGCCCTCGACGTCACGAACGCACAGGCCCGCGATCAGGCCCTGATCATCCCGTTGATCCTCGTGCTCGTCTTCGTGGTGCTCGTCGTCCTGCTGCGGGCGCTCGTCGCTCCGCTGCTGCTCCTGATCGCCGTGGTTGCGAGCTTCTTCTCCGCTGTGGGGGCCGCGTGGTGGCTCTTCCAGACCCCGCTGTTCGGGTTCCCCGCGATCGACACGAACGTGCTGCTGTTCAGCTTCCTGTTCCTCGTCGCGCTGGGCGTGGACTACAGCATCTTCCTCGTGACGCGGGCGAAGGAGGAGAGCGACAGGCTCGGGATCACCCAGGGGATGATCCGCGCCCTCGCCGCCACCGGCGCGGTGATCACGAGCGCGGGCATCCTGTTGGCGGCGGTCTTCGCGGTGCTGGGCGTGCTGCCGCTGATCACACTCACGCAGATCGGCATCATCGTGTGCATCGGCGTGCTCATCGACACCCTGCTCGTGCGCACGGTGATCGTTCCGGCGCTGGCGTTCATCACGAAGGACGCGTTCTGGTGGCCCCGCAAGCCGGTCCTGCGTGACGCCGACGCCGCAGCGCAGGGAGCCGATGCCCTCGCTCCGGTCAGCAATGAAGAGGCGCTCGCCCGCGAAGGTGCGGAAGCGACGGCCAAGGTCTGAGTCAGAGGACCGGCTCGGGCGGGAGGACCATCGCCGCGTAGAGCCGGTCGACGTCCTCGGCCCGGCACAGGTCCGTCGCGGGCAGCATCGCCGTCGCGCTGCCCGCACAGACCGCGGTGCGGAAGGCGGCGGCCGGTCCTCGGCCCTGCGCGAGTCGCAGCACGAGTGCGCCGAGGAAGGCATCGCCGGCACCGACCGTGCTGCGCACCGCCACCCGCGGCGAGTCCAGTGCGAGCGTGCGGTCGCGCGTGACCAGCGCCGCCCCACGTTCGCCGAGGGTGAGCGCCACGATCTCGCACCGGCCCGATCGCACGAGTTCGCGCGCGGCATCCCGCATCGCGGGGTCGTCGTCGATATGGACACCGAGCAACTCGCCGAGCTCGCGCCTGCTGGGCTTGACCAGGAAGACGCCCTCGTCGAGGGCCGCTCGCAGCGCCGGGCCGGACGTGTCCACGACGCAGCGGGTGCCCCGCTCGCGCGCGATCCGGGCGATCCGCGCGTAGAGGTCCTCGGGCGCACCGGGCGGAAGACTGCCACTCGCGACGACGTACCCGCCGGAGGGCATGTCGTCGCCGACGGCGGACAGGAGCGCCCGCCACTCCGGTTCGCGCAACGTCGGCCCCTGCAGCACGAAGCGGAACTGCGCACCGGTCGAGGTCTCGTCCACCGTGAAGCTCTCGCGGGTGCTCGCCCGGATCCGCACGGCGCGGCCGACGATCCCCGCGCGCTCCAGAAGTTCTCGATAGGCCTGGCCGGTGGGGCCCCCGACCACGTACACGGCGGTTGATCGGCCGCCCAGATTCCGGACGACGCGCGAGACGTTGACCCCGCCGCCGCCGGGATCCAGCTCCGTCGGTCCGCAGCGCATCTTGTGCTCCGGCACGACCTGCGCGACCGACGTGCTGACATCCAGCGCCGGGTTGGGCGTCACGGTCAGGATCGGATCGTGGTGGAGCGGATGCCGCACCCCGCTCGCCGGTGCTGCCATGGGGCCAGTGTAGGACTCAGGCCTTCCGGCGGCGACGGCGGACGAGTGTGACGACCCCCCAGACGATCAGGGCGACGACCCCTGCCACTGCGAGCCAGGGGAGCAGGAACCCGAGCGCGATCACGATGCCGTTCAGTGTGGCGACGAGGCCGTTCCAGCCCGCCGCGAGGCCGTCGCCGAACCCGGCGGGGTCGGCTGCGACGCTCTGCGCCGGCTCGGTGAGCGTGACGGTCAGGGTCGACATCGCGACCTGCTCGTCGTAGTACTTCAGCTGCTGCTGATACGACTCCAGAGTGGCCTGGCGTTCGGCCAGAGCGGACTCCGCCGCGATGAGGTCGGTGAGATTGGTGGCACCGGCGAGCAGCTCGGTCATGCGATCCACGGACGCCTGCGCGGCATCCACGCGCGCCTGAAGATCGACCGTCACCTCGGTGACGTCCTGCCGGTTCACGGAGGAGGCGGTGACGTCGCCGAGGCCGGCGAGCTGGTCCACGAGCGAGTCGAGCGCATCCGCGGGCACCCGCAGGGTGACCCATGCCGCGTCGGCCGCCGGTGTGGGATACGGCATCGACGTGTCCGTGGTCCCGCCCATCATCGGGTCGATCGGCATCACGACGCCGGATTGCCCCACACTCATCGACTCGACGTAGCCGTCGCGCGACGTCGCGGCATCCGTCAGGGCGTCCACCGCGTCGGCGATGTCGTCGACGACCACGGTGGCCGAAGCCGTCGTGATGATGTCGCGCGCTGCGGTCGAGTCGACCGTCGAATCGGCGCCCGAGCTCAGACTCTCCTTGGAGATCGCGGTGTCCTCGGCGGCTCCACCCGCGTCCGAGAACGGTGTGGCGGGGGCGACGGCGGCATCGGAGGACGTGGTGACACCGGCCGGGGCGAGCACCCCGCCCACGCTCGGCGCGATCACGGCGGCGACCGCGATCACGGCGGCGGCAGCGCCGCCGACGGCCCAACCGCGGGCGCGTCGCGTGCGGTGGGTGCGGCGGTCCGCGGCGATTCCGGCGAAGACGGCATCCTCCATGCGGTCCACGCGCTCATCGTCGATCGGGGGCAGCGATCGTGTTTCGGCGGGTCGATCGGGCATGTGCGGGTCGATGGTCATGTGCTGCTCTCCTCGGCGACGGTCCGCAGGCGCGTGCGGATGCGGGAGAGACGGTTGCGGACGACACCGTGCGCCACGCCGAGCTGTTCGGCGGCGGCGGAGTAGGCGTACCCCTCGGTGGCGCACAGGCGGAAGATCTCGCGATCCAGGCTCGACAGGCCCTGCACCTCGCGAAGGATGCGCTGCGCGAACTCGGCGTCGATGATCTGCTGTTCGACGTCCACGGTCGAGCGGATGCCGTCATCGGGCGCTCCGGCGGTGTGGGCTCGGTCTCGCTGCTGACGCCGGATCCGGTTCGCCGCCTGGAAACGGCACACCGTCACGAGCCACGGCAGCAGCGAATCTCCCGCGAGTTGCAGGCCGCCGAGCTTGCGCCATGCGACCAGGAACGTCTCCTGCGTCACGTCCTCCGCGTCGGCGGGGTTGCCGACCAGTTCGTGCGCGAGCCAGTACACCGGCCGGACATAAGCCCGGTACAGCGCGCGGAACGCGAGCTCGCTTCCCGCGGCGGCGCGGGCCACGAGCGTCGCGTCATCCGTCGAGCGCTGCTCGGTCATCGGCATCCCTTCCCGTCGCCGACGGTGTCGGCGAGCGGAGCTTCATTGTCTCTCACCGGATAAGTGTCGACGCGGTGCGGATCGTCTCACGCGCTATCCTGGGGAGCGCGAGGGGGAGTATCCCGTCATCGCGTGCCCGTCATCACGGGAGCCGTCGTCGGCTCCCCGGGCCCGCGCCGCCGCGGGGGACACCCCCACGCGCGGGGGAGAGACTTTCGACGATCCGTCGACCCCACCTCCGAAAGGCCTCCATGGACCTGCAGCTGCCTCTTTGGTTCGAAATCGGCTCGCTGGTCGTGCTGACCCTCATCCTGGCGGCCGACCTGCTGCTGATCCTGAAGCGCCCGCACATCCCGTCCACGCGCGAATCGACCCTGTGGGTCGTGTTCTACGTCACGCTGGCGCTGCTCTTCGCGGGCCTGATGTGGATCTTCGCCGGGGGCGAGTACGCCGGTCAGTTCGTGGCCGGGTGGCTGACGGAGTACAGCCTGTCGATCGACAACCTGTTCGTCTTCGTCCTGATCATGAGCCAGTTCGCGGTGCCGCGGCGCTATCAGCAGGAAGTGCTGATGGTGGGCATCATCATCGCGCTCGTGCTGCGCGGCATCTTCATCCTGATCGGCGCGGCGGCGATCGAGCAGTTCAGCTGGATCTTCTACATCTTCGGCGCGTTCCTGGTGTGGACCGCGTACCGACAGGCGTTCCCCGGCGGCGATCACGATGACGACGTGCAGAAGGAGAACTTCATCGTCCGGCTCCTTCGCCGCACGATCGACATCAGCGACCACTACGACGGGGCGAAGATCCGCACCGTGGTGAACGGCAAGAAGATGTTCACGCCGATGATCATCGTCTTCGCCGCGATCGGTGTGACCGACCTGCTGTTCGCGATCGACTCGATCCCGGCGATCTTCGGCATCACCACGAGCCCCTTCATCGTCTTCACGGCGAACATCTTCGCCCTCATGGGACTTCGCCAGCTCTACTTCCTCCTCGGCGACCTGCTCGACCGCCTGCGGTACCTCCACTACGGCATCGCGTTCATCCTCGCCTTCATCGGTCTCAAGCTCGTCTTCCACGCGATGCACGTGAACGAGCTGCCCTTCATCAACGGCGGGGAGCACATCGAGTGGGCGCCGGAGATCTCGACCTGGATGTCGCTCGCCGTGATCATCCTGTCGATGGCGGTGGCGACCGTCGCGAGCCTGATCGCCTCTTCGCGAGAGAAGAAGGCGGGCAGCGCGGATGCCGCCGCCCAGGTGGTCGCCGACGAGAAGGGCACGCCCCCTACCGTGGACCAGCCCGCCTCGTCCGATCCGCGACGGGGCGCGTGATCCCGCGGACCCCGCTTCCCGCCGCCGAAGTCTGTGAGACGTCCAGGGAGCGGGCGTAGGTTTCGAGCATGACAGCGGGCGCAGCCCGGCCCGCCGCATGAATCGACCTCTGGAGGTCGTCATGTCCGCAGGCATCATCCTCACCAAGCCCCGAGTTCCTCGGACCGGAACGAGCGATTTCACCGAGCTGGCGGCGATCGTCCGCCGCTCCGGACTGCTCCGGCGTCGCTACGGCTACTACTGGACGAAGCTCGCCGCGGTGCCCGTCGTCCTCGCCGGCGCGATCCTCGCGTTCATCTGGATCGGCGACACGTGGTGGCAACTGTTCACGGCCGCCGGATTCGCCGTCCTCTTCACGCAGATCGCGATGCTCGGCCATGACGCGGCTCATCGGCAGATCTTCGTGTCGGGCAAATGGAACGACTGGGTGAGCCTGATCCTCGGCGATCTCCTCGTGGGGATGAGCTACGGCTGGTGGCGGCACAAGCACACCCGCCATCACGCGAATCCCAATAAAGTCGGTACCGATCCGGACATCGACCTCCCGGTCATCGCGTTCACCCCGGAGCAGGCGCGAGCCCCTCGGTCCCGAGCCGCGCGCTGGCTGGTCGCGCACCAGGGGGTGTTCTTCTTCCCGATCCTCCTGCTCGAGGGTGTGTCTCTGCACGCCTCCGGCGTGCGCCGGGTGGCATCGCGCGAGAAGCTCGACCGGCGATGGGTTGAGATCGGCTTCCTGTCGATTCGCCTTGCGGGCTTCGGCACGCTGGTGTTCCTCGTCCTCTCCCCGGGGATCGCGGCCGTCTTCCTCGTTGTCCAGCTGGGACTCTTCGGGGTGTACATGGGGATGGTCTTCGCCCCCAATCACAAGGGCATGCCGATCGTGCCCGGCGACGCGAAGCTGGACTTCCTGACCCGTCAGGTCCTGATGAGCCGGAACGTGCGCGGCACGCGCGCGCTGGACGTGATGATGGGGGGACTGAACTACCAGATCGAGCATCACCTGTTCCCCTCGATGCCTCGTCCGCACCTGCGCCGGGTGGCACCGATCGTGCGGGAATACTGCCAACGCCACGGTGTGACCTACACGGTGACCGGCCTGTGGCAGTCCTACGCGATCGTGGTCCGATACATCAACAGGGTCGGTCTGGGCGAAAGGGATCCCTTCGCCTGCCCGCTCGTCCAGCAGCGCGCCGCCATCTGAGCAGGGATGGGTCCCCGTCCGCCGCCGGTGTTATCCTGGGCCGATGCGCACCGCTCTCCTTCTCCTTAGCGGCCGCGGCGAGTCCTCGTAATCTCAGGCCTTCCTCGTCGCGGAGTCCGTCGGGCTTGATCCCTCTTCCTGGAGAACGACAGACATGACCACCGACATCCCCGATCACCCGCGCACTCTGGCCGAGAAGGTGTGGGACGACCACCTCGTCGTCAAGGGCGAGAACGGCGAGCCCGACCTGATCTACATCGATCTGCACCTGGTCCACGAGGTGACCAGCCCGCAGGCGTTCGACGGCCTGCGCGCCGAGGGCAGGGGTCTGCGGCGCCTGGACCTCACGATCGCGACGGAAGACCACAACACCCCGACGCTGGAGATCGACAAGCCGATCGCCGACCTCACCAGCCGGACGCAGATCGAGACGCTGCGCCGCAACGCCGAGGAGTTCGGCGTGCGCCTGCACTCGCTCGGCGACAAGGAACAGGGCATCGTGCACGTCGTGGGTCCGCAGCTCGGTCTCACGATGCCGGGCATCACCGTGGTCTGCGGCGACTCGCACACCTCGACGCATGGCGCGTTCGGTGCGATGGCGTTCGGGATCGGCACGAGCGAAGTCGAGCACGTCATGGCGACGCAGACGCTGCCGCTCAAGCCCTTCAAGACCATGGCCATCACGGTCGAGGGGACGCTTCGACCCGGCGTCACCGCGAAGGACATCATCCTGGCGGTCATCGCCAAGATCGGCACCGGCGGCGGCCAGGGCTACGTGCTGGAGTATCGCGGCAGTGCGATCCGGGCCCTGTCGATGGAGGGCCGGATGACGATCTGCAACATGTCGATCGAAGCCGGCGCCCGCGCGGGCATGGTCGCCCCCGACGAGACGACGTTCGCGTACGTCAAGGACAAGCCGCACGCGCCGCAGGGGCAGAACTGGGAGGACGCGGTCGCCTACTGGCGTACGCTCCCCTCCGACGAAGGCGCGGTGTACGACGCCGAGGTCTACCTCGACGCCGACGAGCTGGAACCCTTCGTCACGTGGGGCACCAACCCCGGACAGGGCGTGTCGCTGAACGACGTCGTCCCCTCGCCTGCGGACTATGCCGACCCGAACGACCGCGCCGCGGCCGAGCGAGCGCTCGAGTACATGGACCTGGAGCCGGGGACGCCGCTCAAGGACGTCGCCGTGGATGCCGTCTTCATGGGCTCGTGCACGAACAGCCGGATCGAGGACCTGCGGGCGTTCGCCTCGATCGTGCGAGGGCGGAAGAAAGCGGAGGGCGTGCGGGTCATGGTCGTCCCGGGATCGGCGCGCGTCCGGCTCGAGGCCGAGGCGGAGGGCCTGGACAAGGTCTTCACCGAGTTCGGCGCGGAATGGCGTTTCGCGGGCTGCTCGATGTGTCTCGGGATGAACCCCGATCAGCTCGCTCCCGGCGAGCGGTGCGCGTCCACGAGCAACCGCAACTTCGAAGGACGCCAGGGCAAGGGCGGACGCACGCACCTCGTCTCGCCGCTCGTCGCGGCGGCCACGGCGGTACGGGGGACCCTGTCCAGCCCGAGCGACCTTCCGCCGCGTGCGGACGACGATCTGTCCGAGACTCCGATCTTCGCGCGCGTCCAGGCGGGGGAGGCCTGATCATGGAGAAGTTCACCACCCACACCGGCATCGCCGCGCCGCTGAAGCGCTCGAACGTCGACACCGACCAGATCATCCCCGCGGTCTACCTCAAGCGCGTGACCAAGACGGGGTTCGATGACGCCCTGTTCGCGGCGTGGCGGCAGGACCCGGACTTCGTCCTGAACCAGCCCGCGTACCAGGGCGCGAGCGTCCTGGTCGCCGGACCCGACTTCGGGACCGGGTCCAGCCGGGAGCACGCCGTCTGGGCACTGCGCGATTTCGGATTCGCGGTCGTCCTCAGCCCGAAGTTCGCCGACATCTTCCGAGGGAACTCCGGCAAGCAGGGACTGCTGACCGGCGTGATCTCCGAAGCGGACCTCGAGCGCATCTGGGCGGCGATCGACGCCGAGCCCGGCATCCGCATGACGGTCGATCTCGAGGCCCGCACCGCCTCGATCGGCGACCTCCAGGTGCCGTTCGAGATCGACGATTACACTAGGTGGCGGCTTCTCGAAGGGCTCGACGACATCGGGCTCACCCTGCGCAACGAGGACAAGATCGCGCAGTTCGAGGCTCGCCGAGAGGCGTGGCGCCCTCGGACACTGCCTGTTCCATAGACTCAGTCGGTTCCGTAGGCTCGGGCATCCAGCCCACGAGGCTGGGCGCGGACGGCCGTTCCCTCGAGACACAAGTGAGGATCCACCGGATGAAGACGCTTCTGGACGACCAGGCACGATCGAAGGCGACAGGGGGCGGCATGACCGGTGAGACGCTCGCGATCCGCGGCGGTCGCCCACTGACCGGACGCGTGGAGGTCAAGGGCGCGAAGAACCTCGCCACGAAGGCGATGGTGGCGGCACTCCTCGGAGAGACGGTCAGCGTCCTGCGCGACGTGCCCGACATCAGCGACGTACAGGTCGTCCGGTCCCTGCTCGAGGTGCACGGCGTGACCGTGCAGCAGGGTGACGAGGAAGGCTCCCTCGTATTCGACCCGAGCGGGGCCGTCTCGGCGCATTTCGAGGAGATCGACGCGCACGCGGGGGCCTCCCGCATCCCGATCCTCTTCTGCGGCCCGCTGCTGCACCTCCTCGGCGAAGCCCTCATCCCCGACCTCGGCGGCTGCCGGATCGGCGACCGCCCCATCAATTTCCACATGGACGCACTCCGCGCGTTCGGCGCGATCGTCGACAAGACCTACGAGGGCATCCGGATCACGGCACCGAACGGCCTGCACGGCGCGGACATCGAGCTGCCTTACCCGAGCGTCGGCGCGACCGAGCAGGTCCTGCTCACCGCCGTGCGCGCGAAGGGTGTGACCGAGCTGCGCAACGCCGCGATCGAGCCCGAGATCATGGATCTCATCGCCGTCCTGCAGAAGATGGGCGCGATCATCTCCTACGAGCCCAACCGGGTGATCCTGATCGAGGGCGTGGAGAGCCTGCGCGGGTACGACCATCGCTGCATCTTCGACCGCAACGAGGCAGCGTCGTGGGCGTGCGCCGCGCTCGCGACCGACGGCGACATCTACGTCGGCGGCGCGAAGCAGCAGGAGATGCTGACGTTCCTCAACGTGTACCGCAAGGCAGGCGGCGAGTTCGACGTGCACGAGGACGGCATCCGGTTCCGCCGGGGAAGCGCGCTCAAGCCGGTCGTCGTCGAGACGGACGTACATCCCGGCTTCATGACGGACTGGCAGCAGCCCCTCATCGTGGCGCTCACCCAGGCGCCCGGCACGTCGATCGTGCACGAGACCGTGTACGAGAACCGTCTCGGATTCACCGAGGCCCTCGTGCAGATGGGCGCGGACATCGTGGTGCATCCGCAGGGGATCGACAGCCCCGACCGCCGCGTGCCGCGTCGCGCGCTCGAACAGGCAGCGGTGATCAACGGCCCGACCCCGTTGCACGGCGCCGATGTCGTGGTGCCCGACCTGCGGGGCGGGTACAGCTACCTGATCGCGGCTCTGGCGGCCGAAGGCGAGTCCGTCGTCCGCAACGTCGGCATCATCCGCCGCGGCTACGAGAAGCTCTTCACGAAGCTCGACGCCTTGGGCGCCGATTTCGACGTCATCGGCTGACGCGTGGCCACCGCCTCACCCCGCACTCCGGGCGCGCGCACGCCCCGACGCAGCACGGAGCGAACCCGCCCGAGCGTGTTCTGGCCGCTCTCCTGGGTCGTCGTGCCGCTGACCGCAATTTTCGCCAAGATCGAGATCATCGACGGTCACAAGCTCCCGCAGGAGGGCGCGTACGTCCTCGCGCCGAGCCATTCGACGGAGTTCGACCCGCTCATCGTCGCCGTCGCCGTGTGGCGGATGGGGCGCGCACCGCGCTTCATGGCTAAGGAGAGCCTCTTCAAGGTTCCGGTGCTCGGATGGGCGCTGCGGGCGACCGGCATGGTCCCCGTCGCCCGTTCCTCCTCGGCATCCGCCGCACGCCAGACGATCGAGGCGTCCGAGATCCTGGTCGAGCACGGCCGGGGGGTCATCGTCTACCCCGAAGGCACTCTGACGCGCGATCCGGACCTGTGGCCGATGCGGGGGAAGACCGGTGCGGTGCGCCTGGCCCTCGCGGACGGCATCCCGCTCATCCCGATGGCGCACTGGGGAGCCCAGGACATCCTGCCGCGGTACGGCAGGCTGAGCTTCTGGCCGTTGCGGCGGCCCGTGCAGGTCATCGTCGGCGATCCGGTCGACCTCGGTGAGTATGCCGGGAAGGGGACGCAGCCGGCCGCCCTCGTAGCCGGAACCGACCGCCTGATGAATGCGATCGCCCAGCTGCTCTCGCAGTTGCGTGGCGTTCCCGCTCCCGCGAAGCGCTGGAACCCCAGCGAGCACGGGCAGAAGGAGACGGGTCGCCTTGAGCCGTAGACAGGAAGCCGCCCTGCCGCGCGTGGCCGTGATCGGCGCAGGCAGCTGGGGGACGACGTTCGGCAAGATCCTCGCGGACGGCGGTGCGCACGTCACGATGTGGGCACGTCGACCCGAGCTCGCGAATGAGATCCACGAGGCCAAGCGCAACAGCGAGTACCTCCCGGGGATCAACCTGCCGCGCGACATGCACGCGACGCATCATCTGTCGGAAGCGCTCGACGGCGCCGAGCAGATCTATCTGTCCATCCCGAGCCAGGCGCTGCGGGAGAACCTCAAGGCGGTCCGTCCGCTCGTGACGGGCACGGACGCGCCGATCGTCTCGCTCATGAAGGGCGTCGAGCGGCGCTCCGGCCTGCGCATGAGTCAGGTCATCGAGCAGGAGCTGCACTGCGACCCGGCGCGCATCGCCGTGGCCTCAGGGCCCAACCTCGCGCTTGAGATCGCCCGCGAGCAGCCGACGGCGGCGGTGATCTCCTCGATCAGCCAGGAGACCGCCGATGCTGTCGCCCGCCGTGCGCGCAACCGCTACTTCCGCACGTTCGTGAACACGGACGTGATCGGCACCGAGTTCGGCGGAGTGCTCAAGAACCTGATCGCCGTGGCGATCGGGATCGTCGACGGCGTCGGATACGGGGAGAACACGAAGGCCTCGATCATCACGCGCGGTCTCGTGGAGATGAGCGATTTCGCGGTCGCCCAAGGCGCGGAGGTGGAGACGCTGCAGGGCCTCGCGGGCCTCGGCGACCTCATCGCGACGTGCCAGTCGCCGCTCAGCCGGAACAACACGGCGGGCCGACTTCTCGGCCAGGGCTACAGCTTCCAGGACGTCGTGAAGCAGATGAACCAGACCGCCGAAGGCCTGGCTTCGGTCGCGCCGGTGCTGCAGCTCGCCCGCGAGGCCGGCATCCAGATGCCGATCGTCGAGCAGGTGAAGATGGTGCTGGACGGAACGATGGACCCGCGTGAGATCGCACCACACCTCACGACGGATGACGATGAGCCCCAGGGCGAAAGGACGCAGAATGGACAGGCCGGCGGTGGTGGTGCTCTTTGGAGGTCGCTCCAGCGAACACTCGATCAGTTCCGCAACGGCGGGCGGCGTTCTCCGCGCGATTCCGCGTGACCGCTACGCGGTGATCCCGGTCGGGATCACCCGCGAGGGTGTGTTCGTCCTCGAGGACGACGATCCCGACAAGTTCGCCCTCGACGCCGACCGGCTTCCGGAGGTCATCGACAACGGCTCCCGGATCCTGTGGCCCGAAGGCGGTGGCGATCGGACGCTGCGCGTGCGCCGCGCGGACGGTGACATCGCCGATCTCGGGAACGTCGATGTCGTCCTGCCGATCCTGCACGGCGTGCACGGCGAGGACGGCACCGTCCAGGGGTTCCTGGACACCCTCGAGCTGCCGTACGCCGGTGGCGGGGTGCTGGATTCGGCGCTGTGCATGGACAAGCACTTCATGAAGATCGTGCTCCGGTCAGCGGGCGTGCCGGTCTCTCCGTGGGTGACCGTGACGGCCGCCGGTTGGGCGCGCGATCCCGACGCAGTGCGGGCGGACGCCGTGGCCCTGGGTCTTCCGTTGTTCGTCAAGCCCGCGCGCGCGGGTTCGAGCGTGGGTGTGTCCAAGGTCGCCGCGCCCGATGAGCTGGACGACGCCCTCCGGGTCGCCTTCGCGGAGGACGAGAAGGTCCTCATCGAGACGGCGATCGTCGGGCGCGAAGTGGAGGTCGCGATCCTCGAAGGCCGCCGCGGTGGCCGCGCGCGGGCGTCGCTCCCGGGCGAGATCGTCCTCACGACGCGCGAGTTCTACGATTTCGAGGGGAAGTACCTCGGCGGCGACGGGGCCGAGGTGGTGTGCCCCGCCGAGCTGACCGACGCCGAGATCGCCGCGATCCAGGAGCTCGGCATCCGCGCGTTCGAAGCCGTCGAGGGGCGGGGACTCGCGCGGGTCGACTTCTTCCTCGCGTCCGACGGGCTCGTCGTGAACGAGCTGAACACGATGCCCGGGTTCACGCCGATCTCGATGTTCCCGAAGTGCTGGATCGCGTCCGGCATGACCTACCCCGAGCTGATCGCCGAGCTGATCGACACTGCGCTCGAGCGCGCCTAACCCTGCGCTTCAGGATCCGCCGACTCGGGAGCGATGCATTCGCGATCCTTGGGCAGCTGACCGACGGCTCCGGAGAGATCCGACAGCACGTTGTTGGGCGAGACGACCTCGTTGTCGACGAACAGCTCGACAGCCGGCGTCCGCCCATACGTGGTGAGTCGGAAGCGCGGCGCCTCGCTCTCATCGACGAGCCAGTCCACACCCCCGATCGTGATGCAGCGGAGGGTGGACGGGCCGGGTGCTTCGAGCCCGCACGTCAGGATCACCGCGGCCGGATCGCCCCACGCCCCGGTCGCCTGCGCGTCCGTCCAGCGGCGCTCCTGGCCGTCCACGGTGTCGGGCATCCGCACGGTGACGTCCGCGCACTCCGGCGTGTTCGCCTCGGGAGCGGCCTCCAGCGACACCGTCGAGGCGCAGCCAGACAGCGCCACGCCGAGCAGGGTGACCAGCGCTACGGACACGAGGGCAGCGGATCGGTGGGACACTCCTCCAGGCTACCTGCGGGCCCGTTCGCGTGCCTCGCTGCGAGTCGTGGACGCTACCGTGGACGGATGAGCTCGCGCGCGGACGAACGGACGGTCGGTGAGCTCAGCGAGGCGGCGGTCCTTGCGAGGATCCTCGAGCGGATCGGGCCGTCGCGCGCCCTGGTCGGTCCCGGAGACGACGCCGCCGTCGTGTCCGCACCCGATGGGCGGGTCGTGGCGACCACCGACACCCTCGTCCACGGCCCGGACTTCCGGCTCGCGTGGTCGAACGGGTTCGACCTCGGGTGGAAGGCGGCGGCGGTCAATCTCGCCGACATCGCGGGAATGGGCGCGAGGCCCACGGCGCTGCTCGTCGCCCTCGCGATGCCGGGCAGCACCACCGTCGCTTTCGTCGAGCGGTTCGCGGAGGGGCTGTGCGCCGCGTGCGAGGCGCTCGCACCGGGCTGCACGATCGAAGGGGGCGATCTCACGGTCTCAAACACGCTCACGATCGCCGTCACGGCGCTCGGCAGCCTCGACGGGAGACAACCTGTGCTCCGCGGCGGCGCACGCGCGGGCGATGTGATCGCCGTGGCCGGCGCGCTCGGACTCGCCGGACGCGGGCTCGGCATCCTGTTCGATCGTTTCCGCGACGCCTCCGGTGAGGCGGTCCCCGTCGACGCCGACCTCCTCGACGACGCCGAGCGCGACGCGCTCCGCGCGCAGCTGGCGCCGACGCCGCCGATCGCCCTCGGGCCGGTTGCGGCGGACGCGGGGGCGACGGCCCTTATGGACGTCTCGGACGGACTCCTGCTGGACGCATCGCGCATGGCCGCGGCATCCGAGGTATCGATCGGGATCGACTTCGCAGCGCTCGGACCCGATCCTCAGACGGCCCTCACCGGAGGCGAGGACCACGCGCTGCTCGCGGCCTTCCCGGATTCCGATCCGCTGCCCTCCGGCTTCCGGGCGATCGGACGCGTCCTGCCAGCGGGCCCGCATCGGGTGCTCGTGGACGGCAGAGCCCACGACGGTCGCGCCGGGTGGGATCCCTACCGGGACTGGGACGCCCACCGCGGCTGATCAGCCGACCGGCGTCGCCCACCACAGGACGGTGTCGCCGTACCTCTTGGAACGCTCGTGGCGCAGCCCGGGCGGCAACAGCGGTTGCGGGGCGCGAGCGGCCCGCTCGACCACGACGGTGGCCTCCGCCGACAGTGAGGGGACGAGTAAAGAGAGCGCATGTGTCAAGTCCGCCTCGGACAGCTCGTAGGGCGGGTCGAGGAACACGAGATCGTACGGTCCGCGCGGCCCGCCGAGGAAGGTCGCCACCGCATTGCGGTGCACCGTGATCGCGACGTCGCGCCCGACGGACTTGCCGACCTTCGCCGCATTGCGCTGCACGATCGCCGCGGCCTGCGGCGACTTCTCGACGAGATCCGCGGATGCCGCGCCCCTGCTCACCGCCTCAAGTCCCAGCGCCCCCGATCCCGCGTACAGGTCCAGCACCGCGGCACCTCGCAGCGCGTCGGCGGATTCGAGGGCACCGAACAGCGACTCTCGGACCCGATCGCTCGTGGGACGGGTTCCGCTGTCGGCGACGTCGAGCACGATCGATCCGGCACGTCCTGCAATGATCCGTGGCACGCCCCCAGCCTATGCACCCTTATGCTCGGGTCAGGGGGGACCTTCGAGAGAATCGGAACGGCGATGATCCGCACACGCACACGCACGCGCACCCTGTCCACGCTCGTCTTCGCCGGGATCCTGGCGCTGGGCCTCTCTGCGTGCGACGGGGCGGAGAACACCCCCACGGCATCGCCCACGAGCGCCGCGCCGACCGCGAGCGGCTCGCCCACGCCGACGGCGACCCCCATGCCGACGGCGACGGTTGCGCCGGTGACGCTGCCCACCGACTGCGCCGCACTCGGGACGGAGCAGTCACGTGCCGCAGTGCTCGACGGGCTCGGCTTCCAGGGCGGCGACTACACGCAGTTCGTCCGACCGGTGCCCGCGAACGCGACGCTCGCCCTGGGCTGCGACTGGTTCGCGGGTGACGCGACCGGGCTGCTGGTGCTCATCAGCACTGCGCCCGCGTCCGATGTCGCCGCCGCCGCGGCAGCGTTGCCGGCGGACGGGTTCACGTGCACGACGGATGACTTCGGGGCTCCGGTCTGCCAGAAGACGACGCCGAACAGCCAGTATCCGGTCGACGTCGTCGAAACGGTCGTCGCGCGCGAGGGTGTCTGGGTCTTCATGGAGACCTCGAACCTGGACGGGACGCCGCTGCTGTCGGACATCGTCGACGGGATCTTCGGGATCACCAACGGGCAGTGACCCGATCGCGGCGCGTCGGGAGGCGTGCCTAGACTCGGAGCATGCCCGCCCTCGCGCTGGAATCGCGTCTCGACGGCGCCGTGGGCGGGAAGACCGCCACGGCGCTCGAGCGTGCGTTCGGCATGCGTACAGTGGGCGATCTGCTCGCTCACTACCCCCGCCGCTACGCGAAGAGGGGTGAGCTGACCCCGATCTCCTCTCTGCCGATCGGCGAGCCCGTCACGATCGTCGCCGAGGTGAGGCGTGCGTCCGAGCGCCGTATGCAGAATCGGAAGGGATCATTGCTGGAAGTCGTGATCAGCGACGGCGCGGGCGAACTGTCGCTGACGTTCTTCAACCAAACCTGGCGATTGAAGGACCTGCAGCCGGGGCGGCGGGGGGTTTTCGCCGGGAAAGTGGGGGAGTACCGCGGCGCCAAGCAGCTCGCGCACCCCGATTACGAACTGTTCGACGACGAGCAGACGGCGCGACTGACCGCGGAGGCGAACGCGAACCTGCCGATCCCGATCTATCCCGCGACGAGCACGATCGCGAGCTGGCAGCTGCGCAAGATCGTCGAGCTGGTCCTCGACGGCCTCGGCCCGGTGGCGGACCCCCTGCCCGAGAGCCTCCGCCGCGAAGAGGGTCTGCTGGACGCGCGCACTGCGATCGACCGCATCCACCGTCCCGAGGTCGAGGGCCAGATCGATCAGGCCCGCGCCACCCTCCGTATGCACGAGGCGTTCGTCCTCCAGGTGGCCCTGCTGCAGCAGCGGCAGTCCGTCCGTGCACTGTCGGCGACGAGCCGGGCGCCGGGTGCGCTCCTGGCGGGTTTCGACGCGGCTCTGCCGTTCGAGCGCACGCCGGATCAGATCTCGGTGGGCGAACGCATCGAGCGCGATCTGCAGGGCGACTGGCCCATGAACCGGCTCGTGCAGGGCGAAGTCGGTTCGGGCAAGACGCTCGTGGCACTGCGTGCGATGCTCCAGGTCGCCCAGAGCGGTGGACAGTCCGCTCTCATCGCACCGACGGAAGTGCTCGCCGGCCAGCACCTGCGCTCGATCGCGCGGATGCTCGGTCCGCGTCTGGCCCCCGAGCTCATGCCCACGCTGCTGACCGGGCAGATGCCGGCCGCGGAGCGGCGCAAGGCGGCACTGCGCGTCGCCTCGGGCCAGGCGCTCATCGTGGTCGGGACGCACGCCCTGTTGAGCGAGTCGACCACGTTCGCCGACCTCGGTCTCGTCGTCGTCGACGAGCAGCATCGCTTCGGCGTCGAGCAGCGCGAGTCCCTGCGGGCGAAGGGCTCTGCTCCGCACGCGCTCGTCCTCACCGCGACCCCCATTCCACGCACCGTGGCGATGACGGTCTTCGGCGACCTCGACGTCTCCACGATCCGCACGATGCCGCAGGGACGGGCCGGAATACAGACGTTCGTCGCGCCCCTGGCCGAGAAACCGGGATGGTTCTCCCGCGTGTGGGACCGGATCGCCGAAGAGGCGGCCGCAGGTCACCAGTCGTTCGTCGTGTGTCCGGCGATCGACGCGGAGTCGCAGACGAAAGATGACACCGCCGACGAGCCGGCGGCGCCCTCGGACGGCGAAACGGTACGCACGCGGTGGGGGGTTGCGCAGGTGCTGGACCTGCTCTCGCGCCATCCGTCGTACGCGCGGCTGCGCGTCGCTGGGCTCCACGGCAAGATGCCCGCGGACGAGAAGGACGCCATCATGCAGTCCTTCGCGCGGGGCGAGATCGACGTGCTGGTCGCGACGACCGTCGTCGAGGTCGGGGTCGACGTCGCGAATGCCTCGACCATGGCGATCCTCGAAGCCGATCGGTTCGGGGTTTCGCAACTTCACCAGCTGCGCGGACGCGTGGGACGCGGCGGAGTGCCGGGACTCTGCCTGCTCGTGACGGAGGCGGCACTCGGAACGCCCGCCCGTGACCGTGTCGAAGCGGTCGCCGGCACGCTCGACGGCTTCCTTCTCGCCGAGATCGACCTCGATCTCCGCGGCGAGGGCGATGTGCTCGGCGACGCGCAGTCCGGCGCACGATCGTCGCTGCGGCTCCTGCGGGTCGTGACGGATGCCGATCTGATCGCCCACGCGCGCAACGTCGCGGAGCAGGTACTGGAGGAGGATCCGGCGCTGCGTGCGCACCCAGGACTCGCGAGCGCCCTGGAGCGGAGGCTCGGGCAGCACGAGCGGGCGGCACTCGCGAAGAACTAGGTATCGCCGCCGCCGATAGGCTCGCCTCATGAGCAGCCGGATCGCCGTCGTTCCAGGATCTTTCGACCCGCCGACCCTCGGGCATCTCGATGTCATCCGGCGGGCGGCGGCGCTGTACGACGAGCTGCACGTGCTGGTCGTCCACAACCCGGGCAAGGAAGCGTTGCTGCCGATCGCGCAGCGGCTCGCGCTGCTCGAGCAGTCGATCCAGGAGAGCGACATCACAGGCCAGGTCATCGTGGCCTCCTGGAGCGTCGGCCTGCTCGTGGACTACGCCACCGACGTCGGGGCGGGAGTCCTGGTGAAGGGCATCAGGTCGCAGATCGACGTCGCGTACGAGACCCCGATGGCGATCGTGAACCGGCACCTCGCGCACGTCGAGACCGTCTTCCTGCTGCCCGACCCGGCCCACGCGCTGGTCTCCAGCTCGCTCGTCCGGCAGGTCTCGTCCCTCGGTGGCGACGTGTCGCCGTTCGTGCCCCCTGCGGTCGCCCGGTTCCTCGACCCGGGAGCTTCGCGCACCTGACCCGGTAGGCTTGAGGATCGTGAGAAATCATCGTCCAGGGCCCTTCGCGCTGCCCGTGCGCGACATCGTCCACCACCCCGGGGAGATGCGCGAGTTCACGATCGACGCGCCGGCGCCGGAGAAATGGGGCGAGGGACTGGTGAGCGTCGCGGCGGGCCGCGACGTGCGGGTCGAGGTCCGGCTCGAATCCGTCCACGAGGGGATCCTGGCCAGCGGGAGCCTCGAGACCGAGTACGACGGAGTGTGCGGTCGCTGTCTGATCGACATCGCCGCACCCGTCGAAGTCGAGTTTCAGGAGCTTTTCGCGTATCCTGGGGAGGAAGCATCTGACTTCGAGGTTCAAGACGACCACGTGGATCTTGAAACTCTGGTCAGGGACGCGGCCGTGTTGTCGCTTCCGTTTCAGCCGGTGTGTCAGCCGGATTGCCCCGGCCTCGATCCGGTCACGGGCGAGCGGCTGGCCGGAAGCACCGGGACAGAGCAGGGCGATCCCCGCGACATCCGCTGGGCCGCGCTCGAGCAGTTCACCCCAGACCACGACGACGAAGAGCCGCGCGCGTAGCGCCGGGATCATCGTCGCGAACACAGAAGAGAGCAAGCCATGGCTGGTAACCCCCCGAAGCGGAAGGTCTCCCGCTCCAACACCCGTTCGCGCCGCGCGCAGTGGAAGGCGGCGCCCATCGCGCTGACCAAGACCATCGAGAACGGCAAGGTCGTCTACGGGCGTCCCCACCAGGCGAAGGTCGTCACCGACTCGCAGGGCACGGAGCTGTTCCTGGAGTACAAGGGCCGCAAGGTCGCCGACGTCTGATCCCGCACCGGCGGATCGTGACACAGGTCGCACCTGAGCGCAGTGCGCTCACCGACAAGCTCGGAGTCGATATCGACCCCGAGCTTTTGTCGCTGGCGCTCACGCATCGTTCCTGGGCGTACGAACACGGCCAGGGGCCGCACAACGAGCGCCTCGAATTCCTCGGCGACTCCGTGCTCGGGCAAGCCGTGACCGTGCGGCTTTTCACGGCCAACCCTTCGCTCGACGAGGGTGCGCTCGCCAAGCGTCGTGCGAGCGTGGTGTCGACCGTCGCGTTGGCCCACGTCGCCCGCGGCATCGGCCTCGGCGCGCACGTGAAGCTCGGGCGGGGCGAAGAGCAGACGGGCGGCCGCGACAAGGACTCCATCCTCGCCGACACGATGGAAGCGGTGATCGGCGCGACGTATCTGTCGGTGGGCCCGGAGGCTGCGACCGGTCTCGTGCTGCGGTTGATCGACCCTCTCCTGGCGGATCCCGACCGCTACGGCGCCGCCGTGGATCCCAAGACCACGCTTCAAGAACTCGCGTCCCGCACCGGATCAACGCCTCCGGTGTACGAGGTGACCTCGACCGGTCCTGACCACAACCGGCTCTTCTCCGCCACCGTCACCGTCGGAGACTACTCCGCCCACGGAACGGGTTCGAGCAAGAAGCAGGCCGAGATGGCTGCTGCGCTGCACGCGTGGCGCGAGCTCAGCGCACGAGGCTGAGCGCGCCGTGCCGGAGCTTCCCGAGGTCGAGGTCGTCCGAGCGGGCCTCGACCCCGCCGTGTCCGGCGCCACCGTCGTCGGCGTCAGCGCGTGGGATGAGCGCGCACTGACGAGATACGACGGCACGGCCGCGGACTTCGAACGCGTCCTGACCGGACGGGTGCTGCACGGAGCGGCGCGACGCGGCAAGTTCCTCTGGATCCCGCTCGCGCCGGCGGCAGGCGAGTCACAGCCCGCCCACGCCCTCCTCGCTCACCTGGGCATGAGCGGACAGCTGCTCCTGCGGACGCCCGGTGCGCCCGCCGAGAGGCACGAGCGCATCCGCCTGGAGATCCAGCATCCGCAGCACGGTGAGCTGGCCGTCGTCTTCGCCGACCAGCGCACCTTCGGCTCACTCACGGTGGACCCCCTCACGTCGACGCCGGATGCCGCGCCCGGTGGGCTCGGCACGGATCAGCCGCTCGTCCCGGAACAGGTCGCCCACATCGCTCGCGATCCGCTCGATCCCGCTTTCCGTGACGACCGGTTCCGCGAGGCGCTGCGGCGGAAGGAGTCCGCGATCAAGCGGGTCCTGCTCGATCAGACGGTCATCAGCGGCATCGGCAACATCTACGCCGACGAAGCACTCTGGCGCACCCGGCTGCACCCTGAGACTGAGTCGCGAGCGCTCTCGACTCGTACCGTCAACCGTCTGCTGAGCGAGATCCGCGCGGTGCTGCACCAGGCGCTCGCGGAGGGGGGCACGAGTTTCGACGCCCAGTACGTCAACGTCAACGGGCAGGCCGGCTACTTCGCGCACTCCCTGAATGCCTACGGCCGCACCGGACTTCCCTGCCCGCGCTGCGGGCGCGCGATCGTACGCGTCTCCTTCATGAACCGCTCCAGCCACTACTGCCCGCACTGTCAGCGCTTCCGTTCGACTTCCGTCGCCGGCACGCTCACCGGATTCGCGGAGAAGCGCCGAGACGGCAACAGCCGGAACGACACTCAGAGCTCGGCGGGCTGAGCGCCTAGGTGAGCACCTTCTTCCACGCCCCTGCGTAGGACATCGCGTAGAATCCGATCGCCTCGTTGATGGCGAGCATGTGGCGGTTCTCTTCGGCGTTGAACGTGGTCACGCGAGGCGACTCGGGCACGAGATCGCGCCAGCGGATGAGATTCGCGCATTTGACCACGGTGCCGAGCCGTCGTCCCCGGTGTTCTCGCACGACCAGCGTGCCGTACTGCTGGGTGGCCGCGCTGCGGTCCTCGCCGATCACGAGCTCGTTGAACGCGACGATCGCGCCGGTGGGCACATGGACGACGCACGCGAGAGAAGCCAGCAGACCCTGGCTTCTCAGTCGCTCGTCGCGCGTACGGACGCGCTCGGCATCCCACTTCTCCTCCTCGATGACGAGTCCACCTTGCGGCGCATCCGTCGACATCCGGGAGATGGCGTAGGCGAAGCTGTCGAGATGCTCGTGAGGGGTGGGCGAGGTCCACTCGACGACGCGGTAGTCGTCGCCGGCGGCGCGCAGCGAGTCGTGGAGCATGCGCCCGACGAGTTCGAACGATCCGCGGAGGTCGAACGCGCTGTTGCGCTCGACCTGCTCCAACGTGTAGCCGTGCGTCAGGTGGAGGACGGTCTGGCGATCCTCCGCGGGGATCGAACCCCACCCGGTGGAGGGTTCGAGCCGATGCCCGCCCGCGTCCGGTCGGTGCAGCGTCCAGGTCTGCACGACCGTACGACCGAGCGATCGTGCTTCATCCTCGACGACGCCGAGCAGCGCCTGCTCGGCGCCCTCGCCCCAGTGCTCGGGGTCGACCATGAGGTCGAACTCGAGGGCGGTCGCCCCGTCCTCCTTCGAATAGGACAGCTTCAGGGCACCGATGATGCCCCCGTTCCGCTCGGCGACGAACCCGTCCTGACCCCAGTAGGTCTGGTCCTGCCAGAAGCCGAGCATCTCGGCCGGTTCCTGGGCCAGGTCGTCGTGTCCCGTGTCGTGCCGGCAGACGGCGTTGCCGATGCGGACCATTTCGAGGAACGGCGCCGCTTCGGGACCATCGAGACGCGCGGGCGGAGCGATCCGTGCGACCGCCACCTGCTCCGTCGAGATGTCAGGCATCGAGCACCTTCTTCCATGCGCCGTTGTAGGCGATCGGGACGAAGCCGATCGCCTCGTTGATGTCGAGCATGGGGCGGTTCTCCTCCGCGTTGTAGGTCAGCACGCGCGGCGACTGCGGGACGAGTGCTCGCCACGTCAGCAGTCCGGCGCACTTGACGAGGGTGCCGAGCCTGTGGCCCCGGTGCTCTTTCAGGACGAGCGTGTCCTCCTGGTGCGATGCCTCCGTTCGGTCTCGGCCGACGACGAGTTCGTTGAAGGCGCACAGCTCGCCGCTCTCGATGTGCTGGGCCGCCGTCACCAGAAGGAGCCGGCCACCGTCGGTGTAGAGGGCGTCGTGCCGTGAGACGCGCGCCGCGTCCCACAATTCCTCGTCGAATTCCATGGCGGCTGCGGGTGCATCCGTGTTCATCCGTGACTTCATCCAGGCGTAGCCGTCGATGTACTCCGCGGGCGTCGGAGGAGACCATTGCACGATGCGATAGTCGCTCGAGGCTTCTTCCGCCGTCGCGAGGAGCCGATCGACCTCGTCGAACGAGCCCTGCAGCTCGAAGGCGCTGTTGCGCTCGATCTGCTCGAGCGTGTGGCCGTGCCGCAGGTAGAAGCGCGCCGCCCGGTCGTGCGGGATCGACCCGAAGCCCGTCGGCGCGGCCAGCTCTGGACCGTCGGTGGCGCGGTGCTCGGCCCAGGATTGCAGGATGGTGCGGCCGTGCTCGCGCGCGGTCTGCTCGACGAGCTCGTATGCCGTCGAGCCGATGCCCTGACCCTGCGCCGCCTCGAGCAGCTCGACGAGCCAGAAGGCCACGCGAGACCCAGGGTGCAGCGGGACGTCCACGCCGACCCTGCCGACCAGGATCCCGTCGTGGAGCACGAGCCAGCTGAAGCGCAGTTCGTACTCGTCGGGCAGGTAGTGCGGGAGAAGCTCAGCCGCGGTGATCGCTTCGTCGCCGTGACCGGAGATCTCGCGGTAGATGCGGTTGCGCACGTCGACCATCGCAAGGAAATCGGCGGCGTCGGGCGCATCGAGCGACGCCGGGATCGTGAGCGGCCGAAGTTCGATGCCCGTGGGGGCGGGGGCGGTGATCATGACGATCTCCGTTCTGTGTGAAGTGAGGGCGCGCGGGGCCTCCGGAGGGCCCCGCGCGGGTCAGGCGCGGATGCTGTCGAGTGCGTGGACGCGAAGGGCAGCATGGTGGAGATCGGAGCGAGCCCGATCATTGCGCATACGGCGTGCGTGCGCGTCGCGATCGCGCGCGCCCTCCTGGCGGCGGGCGCTGCGCAGCAGCAACCAGAGTCCGATCCGCAGTTCGAAGCGGTCGACGGGCGTCAGGTGCACGCCGTCCGCCGTCGTGGCGAAGTCGAATCGTCGCTCCGTGCCGGGAGACCGGACGGGCGTCAGGGTGTCGTTCATGATGGTCTCTTCCAAGTGAAGGGTGGTGGGGGAGGGAGGCGCACGAGAGGGCGCGGGATCGCGGAGACGCGACGGACGCGGACCCGCGGGGGGCGCCTGCGCGGACAGCCGCGACAAGGCCCGTGGCACGCTCCGCGGAGGCGCAGGGACCGCCTGCAGGGCGGAGTCCTCCTGAGCGGCGGGTCAGACGGCCGTGAGAGCGGTCGCGCCGAACGACGAGGTCACCGGAGCGGATCCGCGGAACGGCGTACGGCAGACGGGCGCGAAGCCGGGTGTGATCATGTGCATCATCGGTGACCTCCTTTCGTGGGTGTGGACGCGAAGAGAGACGCTAGCGCGTGTCCGATACGCTCGTCAAGCGAATTTTCAGTTTCGAGGGATGACGGGCGTGTCGGGCATCGCCGCCCCGCGTGCGTGCTCCTTGCGCCGTGTGCGGCCCCGCCTCCTCTGACGAAGCCGACTCCTCCGGTAGCGTGATGCGGTGAACCGAGCGGGATGGAAGGCGTCCGTATGCACCTGAAGAGCGTGACGCTCAAAGGGTTCAAGTCGTTCGCCCAGCCGACGACGTTCGCGTTCGAGACCGGTGTGACCTGCATCGTCGGACCCAACGGCTCGGGCAAATCGAACGTGGTCGACGCCCTCGCGTGGGTCATGGGTGAGCAGGGCGCCAAGACGTTGCGCGGCGGCAAGATGGAAGACGTCATCTTCGCCGGTACCGCGACGCGAGGACCGCTCGGTCGTGCCGAAGTACAGCTCACGATCGACAACGCGGATGGCGCGCTGCCCATCGAGTACTCCGAAGTGACGATCAGCCGGACGCTGTTCCGCAACGGTTCCAGCGAGTACGCGATCAACGGTGCGGTGTGCCGATTGCTGGACGTCCAGGAGCTCCTCAGTGATTCCGGCCTCGGCCGCGAGATGCATGTGATTGTCGGGCAGGGTCGACTGGACAGTGTCCTGCAGGCGACCCCGGAGGAGCGGCGCGGCTTCATCGAGGAGGCGGCCGGCATCCTGAAGCACCGACGCCGCAAGGAGAAGACCCTTCGCAAGCTCGACGCGATGGAGGCTAACCTGACGCGGCTGAGCGACCTGGCCGGAGAGCTGCGACGCCAGCTCAAGCCGCTGGGGCGCCAGGCCGAGATCGCGCGCGAGGCCGCGACGATCGCAGCGGTCGTGCGCGATGCCCGCGCCAGACTGCTCGCCGACGAACTCGCGACGCTCCGTGCGGAGCTCGCCGCCCACGCGCGCAGCGAGCAGGAGCGGCACACCGAACGGCTTGCCGTCCAGGATCAGAGCGAGAACCTCCGCGCGCGGATCGCCACCCTGGAGCAGCAGCAGCGATCCGAGCAGGTCGATCAGGCCCGGACGGTGGCGCACGGCCTGGAGAGGGTGCAAGAGCGACTGCGGAGCCTGTTCACCCTCGCCGGCCAGCGTCTCGCGTTGCTGGGGGACGGCCCGGACGAGGACGGGATCGAGCTCACGACCGTGTCGCAGGCGATGATCGATGACGCCCGCGCCGAGATCGACGACATCGCGGCCGGACTCGGCGACGCTCAGGATGCCGCCGCCGAGGCTTCCCGCGAGGTGATCCGGGCCCGCGCGGAGCTCGACGCGCTCGACGTCGACATCGCGGCCCAGAGCGCGCTCGTCTCCGAGCACGACATGCGCCTCACGGCGCTGCGCGGTTCCTTCGAGGCTGCTTCCTCCGCGCTCACCGCCGTCCGGGCGGGCGTCGAACGGCAGCGTGCTGCGCTGGAGGCCGCGCTCGCACGGCGTGCCGAGGCGGAGCTCGAACTCGATGGCGTGCAGCCCGGGCTGGTTCCCGAGGGCTCGGCGGCCGAATACGCCGCGGCCTACGAGCGTGCGCAGCGCGACGCGGCCGACGCGGAGACCGCGGCGACGTCGCTCCGCGAGCGTCTGCACGCCGCGGAGCGCGAACGCGAGTCGCTCACCGCGCAGACGGCCGCCCTCGGACGGGCGCTGGATGTGCGCAACGCGGCGGCGGAGCTGATCGAGGCGGGGGGATCCGGCGTCGAAGGGCTCGTGGGCGACGCGATCAAGGTCACCGCGGGCTACGAGGCGGCGATCGCCGCCGCCCTCGGCCCGCTCGCCGAGGGCGTGCTCGTGCGCGGACGCGACGATGCCTTCCTCGTCGCGCAGACCGTCCAGGACGGCGACCTCGGCGTGATCGACATCGTCATCGCGGAGCCGGTCGCGGGTATCCGCCCGGCCGACGCGGTCATGTCCGTGCCGGGTGTGACGCCCGCGGGCGATGTCGTGACCGGGCCGGCGGGGGTGCTCGGCATCCTGGCACGGGTGGTCGTCGCTGACGACCTCGCGGCGGCGCAGGAAGCGGCGGCGCAGGCCGGTGATCTCACGATCGTCACCCGTTCGGGCGAAGTGGTGACCCGGCACACGATCCGCTCCGGATCGGGGCAAGGCCGATCTCGGCTCGAGCTCGCCGCCGAGCGTGACGCAGCCGCCGACCGGCGCGACGAGATCGTGGTCGTCGCGGATTCGCTGCGCGCCGCGTTGTCCGACGCCACGGAGTCGCTCGACGCGGCCCGTGGGCGGACCAAGTCCGCCCTCCAGGCCCTGCGCGAGCATGACGCCGCGCTCGCGGCCCACACCGAGAAGGTCAACCGCGCGAGCGTTCGGCACGAGGCCGCCGTCGCCGAGTGTGATCGCCTCACGGCTTCCCTCGCGCAGGCGACGGCAGCGGTCGAGGATGCCGAGAGAGCGGCTCTGGCCGCGGAGGAGCGTCTGCGGGCGGCCTCCGAGGCGCCGCGCCCGATCCTGGACGCCTCCTCCCGGGAAGGCATGCTCGCCGAGTTGGAGGCCGCGCGCGACGGCGAGATGCGCGCGCGGCTGGACGTCGAGACGCTCAAGGAGCGCGTCCGGGCAGGCGAGGCCAGGGTCGTCCAGCTGGAGCGACAGCGGGAACGTGAGCGGGAGGCCGCAGCCGAGGCCGCTCGGCGCGCGGTGATCCGACGCGCGCAGCGCGATGTCGCGGCCGGCGTCGCGGCAGCCTTGCCCGCGGTCCTGGACTCGGTGGACCGCTCGGTCAGCCAGGCCCGCGTGGAACTGACCGCCGCGGAGACTGCTCGCACCGCCGTGACCGCGGAGCTCGCCGAGCTGCGCAGGCAGGAGAGCGCGGTACGCGAGCGCCTCGCCGGCCTCACCGAAAGCGTCCACGGTCTCGAGCTGCAGATCCACGAGAAGCGTCTGCACGTGACGAGCCTGCTGGAGCGCGTCGCGTCCGAGCTCGGCCTCGAGGAGGATATTCTCCTTTCGGAATATGGACCCGACCAGCCGGTTCCCCGCGACGGCGCCGGAGAAGGAGAGGCCGAAAGCGTCCCGTTCGACCGTGCCGCCCAGCGGCGCCGCCTGCAGGATGCCGAGCGCAAGCTCGCGCAGCTGGGCCGGGTCAATCCGCTCGCCCTCGAAGAGTTCGCCGCGCTCGAGCAGCGGCACAAGTTCCTCGTCGAGCAGCTGGCCGATCTCACTCAGACGCGCGCGGACCTGCTGACGATCATCCAGGACCTGGACGAGCGCATGCAGACGATCTTCGCGGCCGCGTTCGAGGATACCCGACGTGCGTTCGGCGAGGTCTTTCCGATCCTCTTCCCCGGCGGAACCGGCAGTATCGCTCTGACGAACCCGGATGACATGCTCACGACCGGAATCGAGGTGTCGGTACGGCCGGTCGGCAAGAAGATCGAGCGGCTGTCGCTCTTGAGCGGCGGTGAGCGTTCACTCGCGGCCGTGGCGTTGCTGACCGCGATCTTCATGGCGCGACCCAGTCCCTTCTACATCTTGGACGAGGTCGAGGCCGCGCTCGACGACGCGAACCTCGGTCGCCTCCTGGGCGTGTTCGAGCGTCTCCGCGAGAGCAGCCAGCTCATCGTCATCACACACCAGAAGCGGACGATGGAGATCGCGGATGCGCTGTACGGGGTCTCGATGCGGCAGGACGGGGTCTCCGCCGTCGTCGGGCAGCGCGTCGGCGAGCGCGCGAGCGCCTGAGTCGTCCCCGTAGGCTGAGATCATGGCAGAGAAGTGGTCCCTCGGCAGTGCTCTGCGCGGGATGTTCGTGCGCCCCACGATCGACGAGACGACGTGGGACGACCTCGAGACGGCTCTTCTGACCGCCGACTTCGGACCGGACATCAGCGAGCGGATCATCGACGAGCTGCGCGCCAAGGTCGAGCGCTACCGCACGACCGATCCGCGAGATCTCCAGCGCATGCTGAAGGAGACGCTCGAGGAGCACTTCGCCAAGTTCGACACGACTCTGCGACTGACCGAACGTCCCGCCGTCGTACTCGTGGTCGGCGTGAACGGCGTCGGCAAGACGACGACGATCGGCAAGTTCGCGAAGTTCCTCCAGCGATACGGACGCAGCGTCGTCGTCGGGGCGGCCGACACGTTCCGCGCGGCCGCCGTCGACCAGCTCGCGACCTGGGCCGAACGCGGGGGAGCCACGATCGTCCGCCCGCAGCAGGAGGGTCAGGATCCGGCATCCGTCGCCTTCCAGACGATCGATTACGCCAAGCGCACCGGCACCGAGATCGTGCTGGTCGACACGGCAGGCAGGCTGCACACCAAGGGCGGCCTCATGGATGAGCTCGGCAAGATCCGCCGCGTCATCGAGAAGCAGGCGCCCATCAGCGAAGTGCTGCTGGTGCTCGACGCCACGACGGGGCAGAACGGTGTGATGCAGGCGCAGGCGTTCCTCGAGCATGCGGGGGTCACGGGTCTCGTCCTGACCAAGCTCGACGGATCGGCCAAGGGCGGATTCGTGCTGGCGGTGCAGGAGCGCACCGGAATCCCGGTCAAGCTGCTCGGTCAGGGCGAAGGCATCGGCGACCTCACGGGCTTCACTCCGCACGTGTTCGCCGCATCGCTCGTGGACTGATCGGCCGGCGCATCCGGGCGGCGCGCCGTCACAGGATGGCGCCCGTCGTCGCGTCCTGGTTTCATGGGGGCATGGCGATCGAACACGACTTCTTCGGACTGCTCGAGTCCGGACCGGACGGGTCGATCTTCTGGTCCGAGAACGTCGACCTCGGCGATCAGAGCGTGACGGTCGATCTCACCGCCCCTGACCAGGACGACGTGTCGGAGGCGGCTCTGGATGTCGCGGCCGCGCTCATCTCGTCGATCGAGGCGATCGATCGCACGGCGCGCAATGCGATGGTCTCCGAGTTGGACGACCGCACGAGCGAGGTCATCGAGTACATCCTCCAGCAGCAGGAGCAGCTGGGCGACGAGCTCGAGGACCTCCTCGTGGACATCTCCGGCGACGTGCAGGTGGACGTGATCCGCTCGCTGCAGCTCATGAGCATGACGATCCTCGCCGACGAGCACGGCGGTGCAGACCCCTTCGCGGTCCTCGAGTACGCGCTGGACCCCGACGCGACCGACGACGTGCTGCTGGTGAACCTCGATTCGGACGGAGACGTCCTGTCGGTGACCAGCGCCGACTGATCGCAGCGCCGCTCAGACCGCCTGAGCGAATCCCCGCTCGACGTGCACGTCGGCGGCGATGTGCGCCAGGTGGGGCGGGATCTCGCGGCCCTTCGAGATCATCGACTGCGCCCAGAGGCGCCCTGCGCGGTACGACGAGCGCACGAGCGGCCCCGCGAGCACCCCGAGGAAGCCGATGCGCTCAGCTTCCTCCTTGAACGCCACGAACTCGTCCGGCTTGACCCAGCGGTCCACCGGCAGATGCCGAGGGGAGGGCCGCAGGTACTGCGTGATCGTGATGATGTCGGTTCCGGCATCGTGAAGGTCCTGCAGGGCCTGGACGACCTCCTCCGGCTCCTCACCCATCCCCAGGATGAGGTTCGACTTCGTGATGAGGCCGAACGCGCGCGCCTGCGTGAGGACATCCAGCGAGCGCTCGTACCGGAACGCCGGCCGGATGCGCTTGAAGATGCGCGGGACGGTCTCGACGTTGTGGGCGAAGACCTCGGGCCGGCTCTCGAACACCTCGCGCAGGAGCGCCGGATCGCCGTTGAAGTCCGTCGCGAGGATCTCCACGCCCGTGTTCGGGTTCATCTCGTGGATGCGGCGGACGGTTTCGGCATGCAGCCATGCGCCGCCGTCGGGCAGATCGTCGCGGGCGACGCCCGTGACCGTGGCGTAGCGGAGGTTCATCCGCACGACGCTCTCCGCGACGCGGCGTGGCTCGTCCACGTCGTAGTCCGCGGGCTTGCCGGTGTCGATCTGGCAGAAGTCGCACCGCCGGGTGCACTGCGAACCGCCGATGAGGAACGTGGCCTCGCGGTCCTCCCAGCACTCGTAGATGTTCGGGCATCCCGCTTCCTGGCAGACGGTGTGCAGCTCCTCCGTCTTCACGAGTGAGTGCAGCGCCTGATACTCCGGGCCCATCTTCGCCCGGGTCTTGATCCACTCCGGCTTGCGCTCGATGGGCGTCTGGGCGTTGCGGACCTCCAGTCGCAGGAGCTTGCGTCCGTCGGGCGCCGACGCGCTCACGCGGGGACCGCCTCTCGGGCGAATTCCGCGCGGAAGACGGCGGAGACGGTCCCGATCAGATCCGTCGGCGACGTGTCGGCACCGATCACCTCGCTGACGGTGGTCACACCGGCATCCGTGATCCCGCACGGGATGATCCCTCGGAAGCCCGCGAGGGAATTGTCGCAGTTGATCGCGAAGCCGTGCATCGTGACGCCCTTCTCGACGCGGACGCCGATCGCGGCGACCTTGTCCTCGGACAGTGGACGGCGCACCCAGACTCCGCTGCGGCCGGCGACCTGGTACCCGTCGACGCCGTGCTGCTGCAGCGCGTCGATCAGCAGACGCTCCAGGCGCCGGACGTGCGCGACGACGTCGATCGGCTCGGCGAGCCGGACGATCGGATAGCCCACGAGCTGCCCCGGTCCGTGCCAGGTGATCTTCCCGCCCCGGTCGACGTCGATCACCGGCGTCCCGTCGACGGGTCGCTCGTGCGCCTCCGTGCGCTTGCCGGCGGTGTAGACCGCCTCATGCTCGAGGAGCAGCAGGGTGTCGGGGCGCGCATGCTCGACCACGTCGGCGTGGATGCGCCGCTGCAGCGCCCACCCGTCGAGGTACGGCACATACGTCGGCGCGGTGCCGACGTCGAGGATGTCGAGCATGATGCTCCTCCGATGAGTGACGGGGTGGTGTTTCTGGATCGAGTGCAACAATACGCGGTATGGCGATGACCGCGACCCGCCGACGCGCTGCTCGTACGCTGTCCGCATGACCGATCAGCGCGCCGGCCGCCCGAAGTCCTCCTCACGCGAGGTCCTCGCCGAGGCCGCGTGCGAGCTCTTCCTCGAACGCGGCTTCCCCGCGACGACGATCGCCGACATCGCGACGCGCGCGGGCGTCAGCCGTTCCAGCTTCTTCAACTACTTTTCGTCGAAGTCGGACATCCTCTGGTCGGGACTGGACGGACGCATCGCGGATGTCGAGCGCCGCCTGCTCTCATCCGACGGTGTGGATGCCGGGGCCGACGTCCGCGCGGCGGTTCTGCCCCTTGCGGACGGGTTCGCGCCGGACAGTCTCGCGCTCGCGCTCGTGAACGCGGGTCCGATGCAGCTTCTCGAGGAACTGCAGCGCGAAGCCGCGGTGCGTCGGTCACGCCTGGCAGCCGCCGTGTCTGACCGCTTCGTCCGCGCCGGGACCGATCGCCTCGCCGCCGAGGTCCGCGGCGCAGCGTGGGGTGGCGCCGTGCTCGCCGCCGTGGAGGCGTGGGCGCGCGACGGCGCCGGGCGCACGGCGCTCGACGGCTTCCTGATCCGAGCCGCGGACGTCGTGGCGGGTGGTCCGGAGGGTCCGGTGCGGCAGCTCCGCGTCGTCGCACGGGCGGAGGACTTCGACGAGGCGCTCGCGTTCTACCGCGACGTGGTCGGGATGCCGCAATCGGAGGCGTACGAGGCGGAAGGCGGGGCGCGCGTGGTGATCCTGGACGCCGGCCGCGCCACGCTCGAGTTGAGCAACCCCGCACAGATCGCGTTCATCGATGCCGTCGAGACCGACGGGGGAGAAAGCGACCCGATCCGGATCGCCCTCGAGGTCGGCGACACGGTGGCGATGACGGACCGGCTCGAAGCCGTCGGCGCCGTCGTCGAAGCGCCGGCGCGACAGACCCCGTGGCGATCGGTCAACGCCCGGCTGCGCGGCCCTGCCGGCCTGCAGCTGACGCTCTTCCAGGAGCTCGACCCGCGCTGAGCTCGCGCGCAGGCGGACGCGCGCGGAGGCCTCGCGTAAACTCGAAAGCACTATGGCAACCTTCGGCACGCTCTCCGATCGTCTCACCGAGACCTTCCGCAATCTGCGCACGAAGGGAAAGCTCACTCCCGCAGACGTCGACGGCACCGTCCGCGAGATCCGCCGCGCACTGCTGGACGCCGACGTCGCTCTTCCCGTGGTCAAGGAGTTCACCGCCAAGGTGCGCGAACGCGCGCTCGGCGACGAAGTCAACAAGGCCCTCAATCCTGCCCAGCAGGTCGTGCAGATCGTCAACGAGGAGCTCATTGCGATCCTCGGCGGGCAGCAGCGGCGTCTCCAGTTCGCGAAGAACCCGCCCACGATCATCATGCTCGCGGGTCTCCAGGGCTCCGGCAAGACGACGTTCGCCGGAAAGCTCGCGAAGATGCTCGAGAAGGAGGGGCACACTCCTCTTCTGGTCGCCGCCGACCTGCAGCGTCCGAACGCCGTGAATCAGCTCCAGGTCGTCGCCGGTCAAGCCGGCGCCGCGATCTACGCGCCCCAGCCCGGCAACGGCGTCGGGGATCCCGTCCAGGTCGCCCGCGACGGCGTCGAGGTGGCGCGTCGCCACCAGCACGACGTCGTGATCATCGACACCGCGGGACGCCTCGGTGTGGATGCCGAGCTCATGAAGCAGGCGGCGGACATCCGCAGGGCGACCGATCCGGATGAGGTCCTGTTCGTCATCGACGCGATGATCGGTCAGGACGCGGTCAACACCGCCAAGGCCTTCCAGGAGGGTGTCGACTTCACCGGCGTGGTCCTGTCCAAGCTCGACGGCGACGCCCGCGGTGGTGCGGCGCTCTCGGTGGCCTCGGTCACCGGACGCCCGATCATCTACGCGTCCACGGGTGAGGGGCTGGACGACCTCGAGCCGTTCCACCCCGACCGGATGGCGTCCCGCATCCTCGACCTCGGCGACATCCTGACCCTCATCGAGCAGGCGCAGCAGGCCTTCGACGAGGCCGAGGCCATGAAGATGGCCGAGAAGCTCGCGACCGACAGCTTCACCCTCGAGGACTTCCTCGATCAGATGCAGCAGCTCAAGAAGATGGGCTCGATGAAGAAGATGCTCGGGATGCTCCCGGGTATGGGCCAGATGAAGCAGCAGCTCGAGGACTTCGACGAGCGCGAGCTCGACCGGACCGAGGCGATCATCCGCTCGATGACTCCGATCGAGCGGCGCAACCCGAAGGTCCTGAACGGATCGCGGCGGCTGCGCATCGCCCGCGGCTCCGGCATGACGGTCACCGACGTCAACGCGCTCGTGAATCGCTTCGAGCAGGCCGCGAAGATGATGAAGACCGTGGCGCGCGGCGGCACGCCGAACATTCCGGGCATGGGCCCGATCCCCGGCTCGCGTCCCGGCGCGTCCGCCAAGCGCGGCAAGCAGCAGAAGGCGAAGGGCTCGCGCTCCGGCAACCCCGCCAAGCGCGCCGCCGAGAACGCCGGCATCGCGGCGGCCGCTCCCGCGGCCCCGACCGGATCGGGCTTCGGGCTCGGCGGCGCTGGCACGCCCGGCGCGCCGAGTGAGGCGGACCTCGCGCAGCTGCAGAAGCTCCTCGGCAAGAACTGACCTCCTCGCCGGCGCAGGCGAACACCCGGTCTGCAGGTGGAACGTCCGCGTTTGGTCCTGCAGAGTAGGCGAAGGCCAGCCGAAGCGACCGCTCCTCCCCAGGTCGGCGTGTGCGGCATCCTTCCACCGCCGGCCGCATCCCGCGCGCGGTGAGGCGATGGGGTGGGGCATGCTCTGCGGATGCCGCTCCTCCGACTCTCCGATTGGCTCACCGCTCGCTCGGGACTTGCGCACCGCTCCCAGGCGTTGGACGCGGGCTATACCGAGTACGCGATCCGCCAGGAGGTCGCCGGCGGACACGTGGTCAGACTTTCTCGCGGCTGGTTGAGCGCACGCCGCAGCGACCCGCTCCTCCGTCTCGCGGCCGGCGCCGGCGGGCGTCTGACGTGCGTGAGCGCCGCCCGGACGCTCGGGCTGTGGGTGCCCGACCACGAGACCGGGTCGCGGGCGCACGTGCGGGTTCCCTCCTCCTCGGCGCGACATGGGACGGGGCTGGTGCTGCACTGGAGCACACCGCCGGCGCCGGTTGCGCGCTACGCCCTCATCGACCCGATGATCGATGTGCTCGAGGCGGTCGACCGCTGCCTGCCGTTCGAATCCGCCTTGGCCGTGTGGGAGTCCGCCGTGCGCAGTGGCGCGACGAGCGTCGCTGCCCTGAGGCGGGTGATGTGGCGGTCGCGCTCCGCGCAGCGCCTCGCCGCACGCGTGGGAGCCCTTTCCGACTCGGGCCTGGAAACGATCTTCATCGACAGGTTGCGTCCGTACGGGCTTGTGGTGCGCCAGCAGGTCTGGATCGACGATCGTCCGGTGGACGCCCTCATCGGCGAGCGGCTCATCGTGCAGATCGATGGCTTCACTCACCATGCGGATGCCGCGCAGCGGCGTACGGACATCCGTGCCGACGCGCGTCTGGTGCTCTTGGGCTACACCGTCCTGCGCTTCGACTACCAGCAGGTGCTCTTCGACTGGGCCCACGTGGAAGCCACCATCATGAGCGCGGTGGCGCAGGGTCTGCACCTCGCCGCCTGAACGCAGGCGAACACCCGATCCACAGGAGGATCGTCCGCGAACTGTCCTGCGGATGCGGCGAATTCCGGCGCAGCGGTCAGTGGGGGAGAGCCGCGAGGTGCTCGCGCAGCGTGGGACCGGCGCGGAACTCACGGATCAGATGCGCCACGACCTCGCGGAGATCTCCGGCGGCGGCATCCGCCACGGTCGTCTGGCGTGCGTAGCTCGCCCCCTCGGTCATGATCGTGCGCAGACCCGCGAACTCGCGCGCGCAGTGCAGGTCGACCGCCACGGGCGCGAGGTGCTCGATCGTCTCCGCGAGGTGCTCCCGCACGGGCACCTGCCGCCCGGCGCGATCCACGATCACGCGGGCGTCCAGCCCGTAGCGGGCCGCGCGCCACTTGTTCTCCCGCACGAACCACGGCTGGATCGTCGGCAGGTCGCGCCCCTCGTCGAGCTCGCGCGAGAAGTGCTCCACGAGCACCTGCACGAGCGAGGCCACGGCCGCGAGTTCGGGAAGCGTCGACATGCCGTCGCACGCACGCACCTCGATCGTGCCCCAGCGCGGCGCGGGGCGGATGTCCCAGCGCACTTCGCTCGCGTCCGCCATGACGCCCGTCGCGACCATGTCGGCCAGATAGCCCTCGAACTCCGCCCAGGACTTCAGCGGCCACGGGAGTCCCGCGGTCGGCAGCTGCTGGAACACGAGGGACCGGTTCGAGGCGTACCCGGTGCGCTCACCGGCCCAGAAGGGACTGGAGGCGGAGAGCGCCTGCAGGTGGGGGAGATACACCGAGAGCGCATTGATGATCGGGATGACCTTGTTCACATCCTCCACGCCGACGTGCACGTGGATGCCCCAGATCATCATGTTCCGGCCCCACCACTGCGTCCGCTCGATCAGCGTGTGGTAGCGGGTCTTGTCGGTCACCTGCTGGTCGTACCACTGCGCGAACGGGTGGCTGCCGGCGCACAGCAGCTCGACCTGCATCGGATCGGTCACGGTGCGGATTGCGGCGATGCCGTCGGCGATGTCGTCCACCGCCGCGGCGACGGTGTCGCCGATGCCGCTCGTGACCTCGACCGTGTTGGTGAGGAGCTCACCGGTCACGGTGTAGCGCTCGAGCGCCGTGCGCTCCTCCAGCAGCGCGAGGACGTCCGGTCCGCGCGGCACGAGATCGCCCGTCGCGCCGTCGGCGAGCATGAGTTCCCATTCGAGACCGACCGAGGATCGCGCCGAAGTCGCGAAGGGCACCGTCATGCGCACAGTTTGACACGCGGATGCCGCCGCCCCGCGCAACCGGACGGCGGGACGACACCGGGCGTCACGCGGCCGTGCCGGTTCGCACCAGGCTCCGCGTTATGAGAGAATTGCGGGTCGGATCACCCTGCTCGACCCTCTATCCAGCTCGGTGATCCTCCTTTGGAGCTTCCGCCGGGTGTGCACCCCACTCTCCAGGCGACCAGTTCATCTCACTTCACACCATTCAGGAGAATCGTGGCTGTCAAGATCCGTCTCAAGCGCATGGGCAAGATCCGCGCGCCGTACTACCGCATCGTCGTCGCCGACTCGCGCACCAAGCGCGACGGCCGCGTCATCGAGGAGATCGGGAAGTACCACCCGACCGAGGAGCCCTCGTACATCGAGGTCGACTCCGAGCGCGCGCAGTACTGGCTCGGCGTCGGCGCGCAGCCGACCGAGCAGGTCGCGGCGCTGCTGAAGCTCACCGGCGACTGGGGCAAGTTCAAGGGCGATGCGAACGCCGTCTCGACCGTGAAGGTCAAGGAGCCCAAGGCCGCGTTCGAAGCCGACGCGAGCAAGGTCGTCATCAAGCCGAAGGCCGAGAAGAAGGCCGACGAGCCTGCGGCGGACGCCGACGCCGACGCCTCGACCGACGCAGAGTAATCGTGGTGCTGTCCGCTGCGCTCGAGCACGTCGTCAAGGGGATCGTGGATCACCCGGACGACGTGTCCATCCGTTCGTCGACGTCGCCGCGGGGCGACGTCCTCGAGATCCACGTGCACCCCGATGACCGGGGTCGTGTGATCGGGCGCGGCGGCCGCACGGCGAAAGCCCTTCGCACCCTCATCGCGGCTCTCGCCGACGGCCGGCGCGTCCGCGTCGACGTCGCGGACGACTGACGTGTCGGTCCCCGAGAACGCCGCACCCGACGAGGCGGCGCCGATTGCGGCGTCTTCCGCCCGACCGCCTCGTCAGCCCAAGACGCAGTTGCGCGTGGGCCGTCTGGTCAAGGCGCACGGACTGAAGGGTGCGCTCAAGCTCGAGCTCTACACCGACGACCCGGAGGGTCGGTTCGTCCCCGGTGCGTCGTTCACGCTCCAGGTGCCCGAAGCGTCTCCGTGGCACGGCAAGACGCTCACCGTCCGGGAGTTCCGCTGGATGAACTCGCACCCGGTGGCGTTCTTCGACGGTGTCGATGACCGCACGGCCGCCGAGGAGCTCGTGCGGGCGATCCTGTGGATCGACCAGGACGACGAGCCCCACGCGGCCGAAGAGGACGCCTGGTACGACCACCAGCTGGTCGGACTCGAGGTCATCCGCGACGGCAGCGTGGTCGGGCGAGTCGTCCGCGTCGAGCACTTCCCGGCTCAGGACCTGCTGACCGTGCGCGTCGACGGCGATCGCGAGGTCCTCGTCCCGTTCGTGAAGGCGATCGTCCCCGAGGTCGACGTGCGCGCCGGGCGTGTGACGGTGACACCCCCCGCTGGTCTGTTCGAGGACCTCCCCGCCGACGACGAGGATGAATCGGATGCCGACCTCTCGGCACCCGTTGACCCGGACGACGCCGACGAGGCCTGACGTGCGCATCGACGTCGTCTCGATCTTCCCCTCGTTCTTCGACGTCCTCGACGTCTCCCTGCTCGGCAGGGCTCGTGCACAGGGCCTGCTCGATGTGCGCGTGCACGACCTGCGCGACTGGACGAGCGACCGTCACCGCACGGTCGATGACACCCCGTACGGCGGCGGCGCCGGAATGGTGATGAAACCCGAGCCCTGGGGCGCGGCGCTGGATGACATCGCGACGGATGCCGCGCCCGGCCGCCCGCTGTTCGTCTTCCCCTCGCCCGCGGGTGAGGTGTTCACGCAGGCCACCGCCCGCGAGTTCGTCGCGCGCGACCACCTCGTCTTCGGGTGCGGCCGCTACGAGGGGATCGACGAGCGCGTGTTCGCGCACGCCGCATCGCTCGGCGAGGTGCGACTCGTGAGCCTCGGCGACTACGTCCTCAACGGCGGCGAAGTGGCCGCGATGGCGATCATCGAGGCTGTTGGGCGACTCATCCCCGGCGTCGTGGGCAATCCGGAGAGCCTCGTTGAGGAGTCGCACGAAGACGGCCTGCTGGAGTACCCCTCGTACACCAAGCCCGCGGTGTGGCGCGGAGTCGAGGTTCCCGCCGTGCTCCTGAGCGGCAATCATGCGGCGATCGCGCAGTGGCGCCGCGCGCAGCAGATCGAGCGGACGAAGGTTCGCCGGCCCGATCTGCGGATCCCGGGCGAGAACGCCGGCGAACCGGCATCATAGCGGCTCGTCCGGCGGCGAAACGGTGCCCGCCACGGCCAGTAATCTGGGACTCCCGACCCCTCCTCTCGAGGTGGTCAGCGATGGAGGCGACGTGCAGACCTGGCCCGGATCGAGCTACCCGCTCGGAGCGACCTTTGACGGAAACGGCACGAACTTCGCGCTGTTCAGCGAGGGCGCAGAGCGCGTCGAGCTCTGCCTGTTCGGAGACCGCGGCAAGGAGACCCGCATCGAGGTGCGTGAGGTCGACGCCTTCGTGTGGCACGTCTACCTGCCGCAGGTCCGTCCGGGTCAGCGGTACGGCTACCGGGTGCACGGCGAGAACGACCCGGCGACCGGGGCACGGTTCAACCCGAACAAGCTGCTGCTGGACCCGTACGCCAAGGCCGTGGACGGCCAGGTGAAGTGGGGTCAGCCGGTCTTCGGCTACACGTTCGGCGATCCGGACTCCCGCAACGACGAGGATTCGGCGTCGTCGATGATGACGGGCGTCGTCGTCAATCCGTTCTTCGACTGGGCGGGGGATCGTCAGCCGAAGACCCCCTACTCCGAGTCCTTCATCTACGAAGCGCACGTCAAGGGCCTGACCGAGACCCACCCGGGGATCCCCGAGGAGATCCGGGGAACCTACAGCGCCATCGCGCACCCCGTGATCATCGACCACCTGAAGAAGCTCGGTGTGACGGCGATCGAGCTCATGCCGGTGCACCAGTTCGTCAACGACTCCACGCTCCAGGAGAAGGGGCTGTCCAACTACTGGGGCTACAACACGATCGCCTTCCTCGCGCCGCAGAACACGTATGCCTCCACCGGAGAGCGCGGTCAGCAGGTCGAGGAGTTCAAGGGCATGGTGCGCACGCTCCACGCCGCGGGCATCGAAGTCATCCTGGACGTCGTGTACAACCACACGGCGGAGGGCAACCACATGGGTCCGACGCTGTCCATGAAGGGCGTCGACAACGTCGCGTACTACAAGCTCGAGGACGACGACAAGCGGTACTACACCGACTACACGGGCACCGGCAACAGCATGAACGTCGGCAACCCGCACACGCTGCAGCTCATCATGGACTCCCTGCGCTACTGGGTGCTCGAGATGCACGTGGACGGCTTCCGCTTCGATCTCGCCTCGACACTCGCCCGCGAGTTCTACGAGGTCGACCGGCTCTCGACGTTCTTCGAGCTCGTGCAGCAGGATCCGGTGGTCTCGCAGGTCAAGCTCATCGCCGAGCCGTGGGACATCGGCCCCGGCGGCTACCAGGTGGGCAATTTCCCGCCGCAGTGGACCGAGTGGAACGGCAAGTATCGAGACACGGTCCGCGACTTCTGGCGGGGCGAGCCGCAGGCGCTCGGCGAGTTCGCGTCGCGTCTGACCGGTTCGGCCGACCTGTACGAGCACTCCGGACGGCGTCCGGTCGCCTCGGTCAACTTCGTCACGGCGCACGACGGGTTCACGCTGCGCGACCTCGTGAGCTACAACGACAAGCACAACGAGGCCAACGGCGAGGACAACAACGACGGAGAGTCCCACAACCGGTCGATGAACTTCGGCGTCGAGGGCCCCACGGACGATCCGACGGTCAACACGATGCGCGCCCAGCAGCAGCGCAACTTCATCGCCACGCTGCTGCTCTCCCAGGGCGTCCCGATGCTCCTGCACGGCGACGAGCTCGGCCGCACGCAGCGCGGCAACAACAACGGCTACGCGCAGGACAACGAACTGACCTGGGTCGACTGGTCCAACGTGGACCAGCCGCTCATCGAGTTCACCGCCGCGCTGGCACGGCTGCGACACGATCACCCCACGTTCCGCCGCCGCCGCTTCTTCAACGGGCGCCCCGTCCGGATGGAGGTCGGTCAGGGACTGCCCGACATCGCCTGGCTGCGACCGGACGGTACGGCGATGCAGCCCGAGGACTGGGACTCCGGCTTCGGGCGGGCGGTGGGCGTCTTCCTGAACGGCCGCGGCATCCGTGAGCGCGACCGCCGCGGCGAGCCCATCGAGGACAAGCACTTCATCGTGCTGTTCAACGCCGGTGACGACATCATGGACTTCACGATCCCCGCTGTCGAGTACAGCCCGAAGTGGGACGTGCTCGTCGACACCGCGGGAGATCTCGCCGACAGCGATCCGCACGAACCGGGCTCCATCGTGCGCCTGCACGCGAAGTCCCTCGTCGTGCTGTGCGAGCACGACCTTCCCGAGCCCGAGGTCGACCATTCCGTGGCGGCTTCGCTCGCGGCCCTCGCGGAGGGATCCATGCCGGGGCAGTCGCCCAAGCAGGAGATGGAGCGGTAGCGATGAGCGCACCCCGATCGACCTACCGCCTGCAGATCAGGAAGAGCTTCGATCTGGATGCCGCCGCCGAGGTGACGGACTATCTCCGTGATCTGGGCGTCTCGTGGGCGTACCTCTCGCCACTGTTGAAAGCCACGTCCGGCTCCGACCACGGCTACGACGTCGTGGATGCGGGCGAGGTGGATCCGGACCGCGGCGGACGTGACGCCCTGGTGAGATTCGCCGCCGCCGCGCGAGCGGCCGGGCTCGGCATCCTGGTCGACATCGTGCCCAACCACATGGGGATCTCCGCTCCCGAGGAGAACCCGTGGTGGTGGAGCGTGCTCAGCGAGGGCCGCGCGTCGCGCTACGCCGAGGCCTTCGACATCGATTGGGAGTTCGGACAGGGTCGTGTCCGCGTTCCGATCCTCGGAGCCGACATCGCGCAGGTGATCGCCGACGGCCAGGTCGTGATCGACCCGACTCCGACACCATCGTCACCCGACGGCGTGGTGCGGTTCTACGACGAGCACGAGCTTCCGCTCGCGCCCGGGTCCGTGACGTCGGACGACAGTGCGCGGGACGATCCGGCGGTCATCGCCCGCATCCTCACCCGGCAGCACTGGGAGGCGATCTTCTGGCGTCGCGAGGCCGGCGAGCTGAACTATCGGCGTTTCTTCGCCGTGACGACCCTCGCGGGCGTCCGCGTCGAGATCCCCTGGGTGTTCGACCGGACCCACGCGGAGATCCTGACCTGGGTGCGCGACGGCCTCGCAGACGGCCTGCGCGTGGATCACCCGGACGGACTCCTGGATCCCGGTGCCTATCTCGCGCGCCTCGCGGAGGCGACGCAGGGTGCCTACGTGCTCGTGGAGAAGATCCTCGAGCACGGCGAAACGCTGCCCGGATGGTGGGACACCGCGGGGACGACGGGTTATGACGCGCTCGGCGAGGTCGAGCGCGTGCTGATCGATCCGACCGGGGAAGATGCGCTCGCCCGGCTGGATGCCCGGCTTCGCGACGTGGGCGACGATCCCGCGGACTACGCGCAACTGATCCACGACACGAAGCGCATGATCGCCGACACGATCCAGGGCTCGGAGATCGCCCGACTCGTGCGCGAGCTGGACGGCACCGGAGATCTGGATCCCGCCCGTGCGCACGACGCCCTCGCCGAGCTCCTCGCGTGCTTCCCCGTCTACCGGTCGTACCTGCCGGCCGGACGCGAGCACCTCGATGCGGCCGCGGCCGCGGCATCCGCTCACCGCCCCGACCTCTCGGCCGCGATCGAGGCGCTCGTGCCGATCCTCGCCGATCCGACACGGCCCGTTGCGCGGCGTTTCCAGCAGACCACGGGCCCGGTGATGGCCAAGGGCGTCGAAGACACCGCGTTCTACCGCTACACCCGGCTCGGCTCACTGACCGAGGTCGGCGGTGACCCCACGCAGTTCGCCCTGACCACGCGCGGCTTCCACGCCGCGCTCGCCCATCGTCAGGCGAGCTGGCCGGATGCGATGACGACGCTGTCCACGCACGACACCAAACGCGGTGAAGACGTCCGCGCCCGGCTCGACGTGCTCGCGGAGATCCCCGGGCGCTGGGCCGAGGTCCTGGACGCGCTGCGCGCCGTTTCGTCGACCGGTCACGGGCCGTTCGACTCTCTGCTCTACCAGGCCGTGATCGGAGCGTGGCCGGTGACGCGGGATCGCGTGCACGCCTACGCGGAGAAGGCGTCGCGGGAGGCCGCGGAAGCCACCGGGTGGTGGGACCCGGATGAGGAGTTCGAGAGGCGCATGCACGCGACGGTCGACGCCGTGTTCGACGACCCGTCGCTGCGTCGCGTGATCGAGGACTTCGTCGCGGAGATCGCCGCCGACGGCTGGTCGAACGGCCTGTCCGCCAAACTCATCCAGCTGACCGCTCCCGGCGTCCCGGACGTGTACCAGGGCTCCGAACTCTGGGCGACCTCGCTGGTCGACCCGGACAACCGACGCGCCGTCGACTTCGCGGAGCGCCGACGGATGCTGGCGCAGCTGGATGCCGCCGGGGGTGAGCTTCCGTCCGTCGACGTGACGGGCGCCGCCAAGCTCCTCGTCACTTCGCGCGCGCTGCGTCTGCGCCGAGATCGGCCCGATCTGTTCACGCGGTACACCCCGGTCACCGCCGTCGGGGCCGCCGCCGATCACGTCGTCGCCTTCGATCGCGGGGGAGCGGTGAGCATCGCCACGCGTCTCCCGATCGGTCTGACCAGGCGCGGCGGATGGGGCGACACCGCGGTGATGCTGCGGTCTGCTCCTGTCATCGACGTCCTCACCGGTCGCACGTACGCCGGCGGTCCCGTTCCGCTCTCCGAGGTGATGGCGACCTACCCCGTCGCGCTTCTCATCCCGACCGTGCCGGACGACGGGAGCCGCGCATGATCGAGGTCTGGGCCCCCCGCGCCGAACGGGTGCGTCTGGATCGCCCCGGTCACGAACCGATCGACCTGGCAGTCCGGGGCGACGGCTGGTTCGGCGCCCCGATCGAGCTGGTCGACGGCGACGAGTACGGCTTCCTGCTCGACGACCGGGACGACGTGCGGCCCGATCCCCGCTCGCGCCGTCAACCGCACGGCGTCCACGGGCACAGCGCATGGTTCGATCCGTCTGCGCACGACTGGCAGGACGCGCAGTGGACCGGCCGTCAGCTCGCAGGCTCGATCGTCTACGAGCTGCACATCGGGACGTTCACGCCCGAAGGCACGCTGGATTCCGCCGTCGAGCGACTCGATCATCTCGTCGCCCTCGGCGTCGGCTTCGTCGAACTCCTGCCCGTGAACGCGTTCAACGGCACGCACAACTGGGGCTACGACGGCGTGCTCTGGTATGCCGTGCACGAGGGCTACGGCGGGCCCGCGGCCTACCAGCGCTTCGTCGACGCGTGCCACGCGCGCGGACTCGCGGTGATCCAGGATGTCGTCTACAACCATCTCGGGCCGAGTGGGAACTACCTCCCCGAATACGGTCCCTACCTCCGCGACGCCGAGCGCAACACATGGGGGTCCTCCGTGGACCTCGATGAGCCGCAGGTCCGCCGGTACATCGTGGACAACGCGCTCATGTGGATGCGCGACCATCACGTCGACGGTCTGCGTCTGGATGCGGTCCACGCCCTGAAGGACTCCTCGAACCGACACATCCTCCGGGAGCTCGCCGAGGAGACCGACGCGCTCAGCGCGCACGTCGGCCGCCCGCTCACCCTGATCGCCGAGTCCGACATGAACGACGCGCGTCTCATCACGGCGCGAGAGGCCGACGGCTACGGTCTCGCGGCGCAGTGGAGCGACGACTACCACCACGCTCTGCACGTCGCGGTGACGGGTGAGACCTCCGGCTACTACGCCGACTTCGCTCCGCTGGCGGCGCTCGCGAAGGTCTGTACCGGCGGCTTCTTCCACGACGGCACGTGGTCCTCGTTCCGGGGCGTGATCCACGGCCACCCGATCGATCCCCGCATCCCCACCTCGCGGCTGGTCACATTCAGCCAGGATCATGATCAGATCGGCAATCGCGCAGCCGGCGACCGTCTCTCGCAGACCCTCGATCAGGGCGGACTCGCGATCGCGGCCGTGCTCACCGTCCTCAGCCCCTTCACGCCCATGCTGTTCATGGGGGAGGAGTGGGCCGCCTCGACCCCGTGGCAGTTCTTCACCTCCCACCCCGAGCCGGAGCTGGGCCGGGCGACCGCCGAGGGGCGCATCGAAGAGTTCGCCGCGATGGGATGGGACCGCAGCGTGGTTCCCGACCCGCAGGATCCGGCCACGTTCGAACGCTCCCGGTTGCGGTGGGACGAGCGCGAGTCCGGCATCCACCGTCGCATCCTGGATCTCTACACGCGGCTGATCGCCCTCCGCCGGGAACTGCCCGACCTCACGGACCCGGATTTCACCGTGGTCTTCGCAGAGGCGGATGAGGACCGGCGGCTGTTCCGGCTCCGCCGGGGAAGCACGCACATCCTGGTCAACTTCTCCGAGCGGGCCTCGCGGATGCCGGTTCCGCCGCACGCCGAGATCGTCCTCGCCACCGCATCCGGAGTCGCCCTCGCGGGCGAAGAGGTCGCCGTTCCGTCGCGTTCGGCGGTGGTGCTGACCGTCGCCGAACGCTGATCACCCGATCAGTCGACGCCCAGCCAGGATCGGTCGGTCAGGATGATCGGACCGTTCGCCGTGACGGCGATCGTGTGCTCGACGTGCGCGCCGCGGGATCCGTCCGCGCTGCGCAGCGTCCAGCCGTCCGGATCGGTGATGAGCTCGTCCGTGGTCTGCAGGAACCAGGGTTCGAGCGCGACCACGAGACCGGCGCGGAGCGGATAGCCGCGGCCCGGTTTGCCGTCGTTGGGCACGTGCGGGTCGCCGTGCATGATCCGACCCACGCCGTGCCCACCGAAGTCGGTGTTGATGAGGTATCCGTCGGCATGGGCGACCTGCGCGATCGCGTGCGAGATGTCGCCGACGCGCTGACCTTCCACGGCCGCTCCGATCGCGGCATCCAGGGCGCGCTGCGTCGTGTCGATGAGGGCGAGATCCTCGTCACGGGGCGTGCCCACGATGAAGGACACCGCGGAGTCCGCCACCCATCCGTCGACGGACACCGCGAAGTCCAGAGTGACCAGATCGCCGTCGCGCAATGCGTAGTCGAACGGCAGACCGTGCAGGACGGCGTCGTTGACCGACGTGCAGATGACCTTGCCGAACGGCCTCGCCCCGAACGACGGGTGGTAGTCGATGTAGCAGGACTCCGCCCCGGCGCGGCGGATCAGATCGTGGGCGCGTCGGTCGATCGCCAAGAGGTTCGTGCCGACCCGTGTCTCCTCGCGCAGCGTCGCCAGCGTCTCGGCCACGAAGCGCCCGGCAGGGCGCATGGCCTCGATCTCAACGGGTGTGCGCAACTCGATCATCCGGTTCCTCTCGTCGTGATCATTCTCCCAGGCCGCACCTGGCACAGTGCGCGTACCATCAAGGCTATGTGGGTTCGTCGGGTGTTCTACGGCTGGATGATCCCGGCCGCGTTCGTGCTGCCGCTGTGGCTCCTCGTGGGCTGGGGGGTCTTCAACGCGGGCGGATGGGCGTTCCTCTGGGTGCTGTTCCTCGCGATCCCCTCCGTGTTCATCGGTCAACTGCTGCTCACGCTGCTCGTGCGGGCCCGCGGAACGGTTCGCGCCGAGCGGGCGGTGTCCTGGTGGGACGTTCTCGGTTTCGGCGTCTGGCATGCGCTCACGATCGCCCTGGGATTCTTCAACCAGGCCTGGTGGGCACCGGTCATGGTGCTCACGATCATCGTCGGGCTCGCCCTGTTCTGGCTGGAACTGGTCCAGCTCTGGCGCGAGGCGAAGCCGTCGGCCGTGCTGATGAGGACGACCGAGGGCATCGGGTACATCCCCGCGCAGACCCCACCGCCGCCGCGTCCTGCGACCTCCGACCGCGATGTCATCGTGATCACGGAGCGTCCGCCTGCGGTCTGAGCCGTTTTGGCGGCTCGTGGCATCCGTGGCAGAATGGTCCTTTGTGTCCTGACCAGGCTCTGCCTCAGGGGAGCCGGACTTCAGACGATCGTCGAAGGCCTCGGACACGCACCTTTCTTTCCCACCAGTACCCGCGGTCGACCTGTGGCGGCCGCAGAGAGCAATGATCATGCAGATCCTCGACGCCGTCGACGCAGCATCCCTGCGTTCGGACATCCCCGCCTTCAACGCCGGCGACACCGTGAAGGTGCACGTCAACATCACCGAGGGCAACCGCTCGCGTATCCAGGTCTTCCAGGGCGTGGTCATCGGCCGCTCCGGTGACGGCGTGCGCGAGACCTTCACGGTCCGCAAGATCAGCTTCCAGGTGGGCGTGGAGCGCACGTTCCCTGTCCACAGCCCGGTGATCGACCACATCGAGGTCGTCACCCGCGGTGACGTCCGCCGCGCGAAGCTCTACTACCTGCGCAACCTCCGCGGCAAGAAGGCCAAGATCAAGGAGAAGCGCGACAACTGACGCGATTCCCGCGAAACCCCGGTGCTCGGCACCGGGGTTTCGTCGTCCCCGGGGTGCCGGATGTGCGACCCTTGATCCAGAGCGCGCTGAGGTGCGGTGCGCCCGCCGAAGGAATCTGAATGACCACCGAGCAGACGGCTCCCGCAGCGCCGGCGTCCTCTTCCCGCTCCGGGTCGGCCGGCGGCCGGGACCGTCGACGCGGATGGCTGGCGTTCCTCCGCGACGTCATCATCATCGTGCTCGTCGCGGTGCTCGTCTCCTTCCTCGTGAAGACTTTCCTGGTCCGCTCGTTCTACATCCCGTCCGGGTCGATGGAGGACACGCTGCTCGTGAACGACCGCATCCTCGTCGACGAGATCACACCCCGGTTCGGCGGGTACGAGCGCGGTGACATCGTCGTGTTCCGCGACCCCGGTGGCTGGCTGCCGGCGCGCACCGAACCGCCGCGCTCGGTTCTGGTCGAGGCGCTCGACTGGACGCTCTCGCTCGTGGGTCTTTCCGCACCCGACAGCGATGACCATCTCGTGAAGCGCGTCATCGGGATGCCGGGAGACCACGTGGTCTGCTGCAACGACCTCGGGCAGATCACCGTGAACGATCAGGCGATCGACGAGAGCGCCTACCTGAAGCTGCCGACGCCCGACAGCCCGGCATCCGCCGACGACTTCGATGTCGTCGTCCCGGAAGACCGCCTGTGGGTCCTCGGCGACAACCGCTACTCGTCCAAGGACTCGCGCTACAACCAGGATCAGCCCGGCAAGGGGTTCGTGCCGGTGGAGAACGTCGTGGGCCGGGCTTTCCTGATCACGTGGCCGTTCGACCGGTTCGGGATGCTGGACTTCCACCATGAGGTGTTCGAGAGCGTGCCGGACGAGGCGCCCGCCGAATCCTCGAAGTGACGACGCGCCCATGGTCGTGACCGAGCCGCGCCTGACCCTCGAACGGCGTCTGCTCCGCGAGCATCCCCTGTTGATCGCGTGCGATGAGGTCGGTCGCGGCGCTCTCGCAGGTCCGGTCGCCGTCGGTGTCGTCGCGATCGACGCCGCACGTTCGCGCAAGCGCGTCCCTCAGGGCCTGCGCGACTCCAAGCTCGTGCCGGAATCGCGCCGCGCAGGCGTCGCGGAACGCGCCGCAGCGTGGGTGAGCGTCAGCGCCGTCGGCTGGGCGAGCCCGCAGGAGATCGATGAGATCGGCATCATGCGCGCGCTCGGACTCGCCGCTTCACGCGGACTCCAGCAGCTCTCCGCCGCCGGATTCACCCCCGAGGAGGGGATCGTGGTCCTGGACGGCAATCACGACTACATCACCCCCGTGCACGGTGACGCGCTCACGGTGCGACCGGTGATCAAGGCCGACCGCGACTGCGCGAGCGCCGCGGCGGCTTCGGTGATCGCGAAGGTGGCGCGCGACGCGCGGATGATCGAGCTGCATGACGCGGAGCCGCACTACAACTGGGCTCGCAACAAGGGCTACGCGAGCCTCGATCACCGCGAGGCGATCCTGCGGCACGGCATCAGCGCGCATCACCGCGCATCCTGGTCGTTCATCGGCTCGCCGACGCTCTTCTGAGGACCGATCAGGAGTCGAGCGACAGCTCCTCGGGGAGCTGGAAGTCGCGCCGCGAGAGCTCCTCGACGTTGACGTCCTTGAATGTGAGGACGCGAACGCCTTTCACAAACCGGTCGGCACGGTAGATGTCCCACACCCAGACGTCGGTCATCGTGATCTCGAAATAGAAGTCGTGCTCCGTGTCCCGGCGGACGACGTTCACTTCGTTCGCGAGATAGAAGCGGCGCTCCGTCTCGATCACGTACTGGAACTGAGAGACGACATCGCGGTACTCGCGGTACAGCGCGAGCTCCAGTTCGCGGTCATAGTCCTCGAAGACTTCGTCATCCATGGTGACTCCATCCTAGAGTCGTCACCCTCTCAGCGTCGGCCGCTCCTCCCCAGACAGCCGAGCCCACGACTTGTGCACCGTCCGCTCTCGCTCGCTCCGGCAGTGTCCCTGCGCCCGGCACGATCGCTTCATGGCAGCCAAAGATGTGCTCGGCAGAGCGGGGGAGGAGCGTGCGGCGGCATACCTGAGCGCCGCCGGCTACGAGATCCTGGATCGCAACTGGCGGATCCGCGAGGGTGAACTCGACCTCGTGGCCACCCGTGGTCGTGCACTCGTGGTGGTGGAGGTCAAGGCCCGCAGCGGTCGGGCCTTCGGGCACCCGTTCGAAGCGATCGACGCGCGCAAGCACGCGCGGCTCTGGCGCCTGGCGATCGCGTGGATCGCCGAGCATCCCGACCAGGCGCAAGGGCGGCGGCTTCGCCTGGATGTCATCTCGATCGTCGGGCCGGACCCGCGCGTCGGCGACCTCGAGCACCTGCAGGACCTCCGATGACGATCGCCCGCACGTGGGCCGTCGCCCTGACCGGACTCGACGGTGCGCTCGTGGAGGTCGAGGCGGATCTGTCGAACCAGCGACCGGAGTTCCGCATCATCGGGCTGCCCGACAAGGCGCTCGGTGAGGCGGTCCAGCGTGTGCACAACGCCAGCGCGAACTGCGGTCTCGTCCTGCCGCATCGACGGCTCACGGTGAACCTCTCGCCGGCGAGTCTGCCCAAGCACGGTTCGTCCTTCGACGTCGCGATCGCGATCGCCGCGCTCGCGACGGAGGCGCCGATGGATGCCGCGTCCCTCGCCCACACCGTCCACATCGGCGAACTGGGACTCGACGGCAGACTGCGACCCGTGCCGGGCGTCCTGCCGGCCGTCCTGGCCGCGGCGCGACTGGGTATGCGACGCGTGATCGTCCCCCACGCCAACCACGCCGAGGCAGCCCTCGTGGACGGGATCGAGGTGATCGGCGCGATCTCGCTCGGCGACGTGGCGCGCCGCCACGGCATCGACGTCGAAGAGCGCTCGCTCGATCCGGTCCCGGGGCCGGCCGTCGCTGACGAGGATGCTCCGAACGCGGAACTGGCGGAGGTGATCGGTCAGCGCGATGCCGTCGATGCACTCATCACTGCGGCCGCCGGGGGTCATCACATGCTCATGAGCGGACCCCCGGGCGCGGGGAAGACGATGCTGGCGACGCGTCTGCCCGGCATCCTCCCTTCGCTCGGCGATGCGCAGGCACTCGAGGTCGCGTCGATCCGCTCGTTGTCCGGGCAACCGGTCGCCGCACTCCAGAGGCGACCGCCCCTGGAGGCGCCTCACCACAGTGCGAGCATCGCGGCACTCGTGGGCGGGGGATCCCGTATGCTCCGCCCCGGCGCGATCGCGCGGGCGACCCACGGGGTGCTGTTCCTGGATGAGGTGGGAGAGTTCGCGCCCAGCGTCCTGGATGCGCTGCGCCAGCCGCTGGAGAAGGGGGAGATCACGATCCACCGAGCGGGGGTGACGGCATCCTTTCCCGCCAGCTTCCAGCTGATTCTTGCGACCAACCCCTGTCCGTGCGGAAATTACGGCGTGCGTGGAGGCACGTGCGTGTGCCCACCCGTCTCCATCCGCCGCTACCTCGGCCGGCTGTCCGGACCGCTGCTCGATCGGGTCGACATCGAGCTGTCGCTGGCACGTGTCTCCGTGGCGCACGCGTCGTCGACGCTGAACACGGGGCTGGTCACGACCGCCGAGGCTGCTGCACGCGTCCTGGCCGCCCGCGACCGCGCAGGGCATCGCCTGCGCGAGACGCCGTGGTCGCTGAACGCCCGTGTGTCCGGCCCGTGGCTGCGTGAGGGACCCCTCGCGCTCCCGCCGGCGATCCGTCGTCCGATCGACGCCGCGCTGCATCGCGGCTCCCTCACCCTGCGTGGCTACGACCGGGTCCTCCGAGTCGCGTGGACGCTCAGCGATCTGGCGGATCAGCCCGGTCCTACCCTCGGCGACATCGGACGCGCGCTGTTCATGAAGAAAGGCATCACGACATGACCCCCCAGCTACCCACCTCCGCGCAAGTGCGGGCCGCGATCGCCCCCGTCGTGGACGCCGACGTGGACGAGGATCGGGCGCGGCGCATCTTCGCGGCTCACGTGTGGAGCTGCGTGGCGGAGCCGGGCGACGGAGTCGCCGGAAGGATCGTGGCGGCCGTAGGAGCAGAGACGGCCTTGATCGAGGTCGCCGGCGGGGGCTCGGACGGCCTTGCACGGGAGGCCGCGGAGCTGTCCGCGCAGCAGTGGATCGAGGCGCGCAATCGGTGGATGCCGCGCCTGGAGCGCCTGGATGCGCGGATCCCGCTCGACACCGCCCGGCGGGCGGGGCTGCGCCTGATCGTCCCCGAGGACGAGCACTGGCCGGCTGCGCTGGGAGATCTCGGCGTCCATGCGCCGTTCGTCCTCTGGGTGCGCGGCGCTCCGGACGCGCTGACGCGCGCCGCGCACACCGTCGCCCTCGTCGGGGCGCGCGCCTCGACCTCGTACGGGGAGCACGTCACGACCGAGATCGCGGCCGAGCTCTGCGGTCGCGGAGTCGGCGTGATCTCCGGAGCGGCGTTCGGCATCGACGGGGCGGCGCACCGTGCTGCTCTGCTGGCCGGAGGCACGACCATCGCGGTGCTCGCCGGGGGCGTGGACCGCCCGTATCCCCGGGCGCATGCGCACCTGCTCGACCGCATCGCGACGACGGGGGCGGTCATCAGCGAGGTGCCGTGCGGTTCGGAGCCGACGAAGTGGCGTTTCCTCCAGCGCAACCGCGTGATCGCCGCACTCGGAGATGCCACGGTCGTCGTGGAAGCGGGTCACCGCAGCGGGTCGTTGAACACTGCGGGCCACGCCGCCGCGATGTCCCGTCCCCTGGGTGCCGTGCCGGGCCCGGTGACCAGCGCCGCGTCCGCCGGATGCCATCGGCTGCTGCGCGAGTACGACGCGCGGTGCGTGACCAGCGCCGACGACGTCCTGGAACTCATCGGCGCCCCGGACGGACAGACGGCACTGTTCGACGTGACCGGCGAGCCCCGTCCGCGCAGCGGATCGGCAGGGAGGACCGACGATGCGACGCGGGTCCTCGATGCCATGAGCTTCCGCGCGCCGCGCGAGGTCGCGGAGATCGCCCGCAGATCCGGAATCGCCGTGGATGACGCGTCCGCGATCCTCGGTCTGCTCTGGCTCGAAGGCGCGGCGGTCGACGGTCGGGACGGATGGCGACGCGTGCGGCGGTCCGGCTCCGCGTGATGCCGGGCGTGGGGCATGCTGAGAGGATGCAGATCGAGCAGGCGGCCGATGCGTATGCGGATCACCTCGCCCGCGTGCGTCGGCTGTCTCCGGCGACGGTCCGCGCGTACCGAGCGGACCTGCGGGATCTCGCCGCAGCCGTCCCGTCGCCCGACCTGGACGCGCTGGACCTCGAAGCCCTCCGAGAATGGCTGTGGCGGGCGACGCAGCGCGGCGACGCCCGATCGACTCTCGCGCGCCGCACCGCCGCGGCGCGTGGATTCTGCGCCTGGGCGACCGAGGAGGGTCTTCTCGGCGCCGACCCGAGCCTGAGGCTGGTCGCCCCGAAACGGGGCCGAACCCTGCCCCGGGTGGCGACGGCGGATCGGATGCGCCTGATGCTCGATGACCTGGGCTCCCGCGCCGCCGGCGGTGACCCGGTGGTGCTGCGCGATCACGCCATGCTCGAGCTGCTCTATGCCTCCGCGATCCGGGTGTCCGAGCTCACCGCGATCGATCGCGACGACATCGACGACAGCCGGGCCACCGTGCGGGTCACCGGCAAGGGCGACAAAGAGCGTGTCGTCCCGTTCGGCGTGCCGGCGCACCGAGCTCTGCAGTCCTACTTGATCAGGGCACGCCCCGCTCTGGTCGACCGGTCGGAAGACGGTGCAGGACCCGCGGTCTTCCTGGGCAGTCGCGGCCGCCGCATCACGGCACGGGCCGTCTACGACGTCGTCTCTCGAGAGCTCGGTGCGGTTCTCGAGTCGGCAGCCGTGGGGCCGCACGCACTGCGCCACTCCGCCGCGACGCATCTGCTGGACGGCGGCGCGGATCTTCGGGCCGTGCAGGAGCTTCTCGGACACGCCAGCCTCGGCACGACCCAGATCTACACGCACGTCTCCTCCGAGCGCCTCGCCGCCACGTATCGCCTCGCACACCCCCGGGCCTGAGCGGCCGGCCCGCGGGTCATTCGCAGCAGGGGAGGAGGATCGCGCGCGGCACCTCCCCGAGCAGGAGCATCGGGTTGATGTAGGAGTCGTTCAGCCGGACTCCGAAGTGCAGCTGTCCGAGCGGTGCATGTCCGCCGGATGTCACGGCCCCGATGTGCTCACCCTTGCCGACCGGGGTCCCGGGACTCAGGACGCTCTGCACGGGTTCGAAAGTGGAGACCAGGCCATCGCCGTGGTCGATCGTCAGGATGCCGCGCCCGGCCACCATCCCCGAGAAGGCGACGATGCCGGAGGCCGGAGCGGAGACATCCGCCCCGGCGGGGGCCTCCACGTCGATGCCTCGATGCCCCGGACCGTACTCATGGGCCGGGGCGATGAAGGCGCGCACGACGCGGAACGGAACGACCGGCCGCGCCCAGTCCCGCTCAGCGAGCATCGTCCGCGTCGACGGGACCGTCACGCCTGCCGCTCCGTGCGCGCCCTCCGGCAGGGCGCTCGCACCACAAGCGACGGCGAGAGCGGCGACGAGCGTGATCGCCGGCAGGCGCGGTGCCCGCGTACGCGACAGTTCCACACCGCCAGCGTGCCTTCGACCGCGCAGCCGGTGAGCCCGAACCGTGCGAACGGGGGAGAACCACGTGCATCGAAGAGCTGGGGAGGAGGGGCGACTGATACACTGGCAGGACACCCCGTTCATCGAGGTGAATACGCGTGCCCTCAGCGGCCTGCGGACCCCGGTCCGCAGAATCGCGGCATCCACTCCCACCGGTCTGTCTGGCGAAAGCCCGAGAGCGGGGGTGCGCCGGGCACCAGGCCCGCCGATCGACCCGATCGAGCGAGAGAACAACCGCAAGCGGCGCACCCGTGCGTCGAGAACAGGAGAACGGCCATGGCCGTCGTCACCATCCGCCAGCTGCTCGACAGCGGCGTGCACTTCGGACACCAGACCCGCCGGTGGAACCCGAAGGTCAAGCGCTTCATCCTCACCGAGCGCAGCGGCATCCACATCATCGACCTCCAGCAGTCGCTGACGTACATCGACAAGGCGTACGAGTTCGTCAAGGAGACCGTCGCCCACGGCGGAACGGTCCTCTTCGTCGGCACCAAGAAGCAGGCCCAGGAGATCATCGCCGAGCAGGCGACCCGCGTCGGCCAGCCCTACGTCAACCAGCGCTGGCTCGGCGGCCTCCTCACGAACTTCCAGACGGTCTCCAAGCGCCTCGCGCGTATGAAGGAGCTCGAGGAGCTCGACTACGACAACCCGGCGGACAGCGGCTTCACGAAGAAGGAACTCCTCCTCAAGAAGCGCGAGCTGGACAAGCTGCACAAGTCCCTCGGCGGTATTCGCAACATGACCAAGACGCCGTCGGCGATCTGGGTCGTCGACGCGAAGCGCGAGCACCTGGCCGTCAACGAGGCGAGCAAGCTCGGCATCCCGATCATCGGCATCCTGGACACGAACGCGGACCCGGACGAGTTCCAGTACCCGATCCCCGGCAACGACGACGCGATCCGCTCGGTGGGCCTGCTCACCCGCATCATCGCGGATGCCGCCGCCGAGGGTCTCATCCAGCGTCACAACCCGACCGACGAGTCCGCCGAAGCCGCCGAGCCGCTGGCCGACTGGGAGCGCGAGCTGCTCGAGCAGGGCGCGCCGGAGCAGTCCTCCGCCGAGACCGCGAAGGTCGCCGACGAGAAGATCGCCGAGAGCGACCTCGCGGAGGCCGTCGAGGCCGAGCAGGCGAGCGAGGGCGAGTCGGCCACCGAGACCGCGGATGACGCCGCCGGCGCGGAAGCGCACGACGAGGCCATCGCGGATGCCGCGGGCCAGGACGTCGCCGAGGTCGAGGCCGCCGAAGCCGCCGACGCGAAGTAAGCACATTCATCGCACGTCGGCGGGGTCGTTCGCGGCCCCGCCGACGCATCCCACTGGACTGAACTACATCAAGGAGCCGCCACACATGGCAAACTTCACGATCGCCGACATCAAGGCGCTGCGCGACCAGCTCGGCACGGGCATGGTCGACACCAAGAAGGCTCTCGAAGAGGCCGACGGCGACGTCGAGAAGGCCGTCGAGATCCTGCGTCTGAAGGGCGCGAAGGGCAACGCCAAGCGCGCTGACCGTTCCACGAGCGAAGGCCTCGTCGCCGCCCGTGAGTCCGATGGCAAGGTCACCCTGATCGAGCTCGCGTGCGAGACCGACTTCGTGGCCAAGAACGATCGCTTCATCGCTCTGGCGGACAAGGTCGCGGACGCCGCGGCCGCCGTGTCCGCCGACTCGGTCGAGGCCGCCCTCGCCGCCGACGCCGGCGGGCAGTCCGTCGAGCAGCTCATCGCCGACGAGGCAGCGATCATCGGCGAGAAGGTCGAGCTGCGCCGCGCGCGCACGCTGGTCGGCGACAAGTTCGAGGTGTACCTGCACAAGACCAGCAAGGACCTGCCCCCGCAGGTCGGTGTCGTGCTGGCCTACTCGGGTGAGGACGCCGAGACCGCGCGCAGCATCGCACAGCACATCTCGTTCGCGAACCCCACGTACCTGTCGCGTGACGAGGTCCCCGAGTCCGAGGTCGAGAAGGAGCGGGAGATCGTCACGGAGATCTCGCGCCAGGAGGGCAAGCCGGAAGCCGCCCTGCCGAAGATCGTCGAGGGTCGCGTCGGCGCCTTCTTCAAGCAGGTCGCTCTGCTGGACCAGGACTACGCGAAGGACAACAAGCAGTCCGTGGCGCAGGTCGCGAAGGATGCCGGGCTCACCCTGACGGGCTTCGCCCGCTTCAAGGTCGGCGCGTAACACACCCGGAAGGCCCGCATCGGATCCGATGCGGGCCTTTTGCCTGGGCGGTCACCGATGGGTGACCCGCTCGGCTAGTTTTTGTACAGGCGACGGAAGGAAGACACGTGATCGATGAGGCGACCGGGACGAGGCGCGTCCTTCTGAAGCTCTCCGGAGAGGCGTTCGGAGGCGGCTCCCTGGGGGTCAACCCCGACGTCGTCAGTCAGATGGCGCGGGAGATCGCCGAAGCGGTCGACCGCGTGGAGATCGCCGTCGTCGTGGGCGGCGGCAATTTCTTCCGTGGAGCCGAGCTCAGCCAGCGCGGAATGGACCGCGGCCGGGCCGACTACATGGGCATGCTGGGCACCGTGATGAACGCTCTCGCGCTGCAGGACTTCCTCGAGCAGGCCGGGGCCGCCACGCGCGTGCAGTCCGCGATCTCGATGACCCAGGTCGCCGAACCCTACATCCCGCGCCGCGCGGAGCGGCATATGGAGAAAGGGCGCGTCGTGATCTTCGGCGCCGGAGCCGGACTGCCGTACTTCTCCACCGATACGGTGGCCGCCCAACGCGCGCTGGAGATCGGTGCGTCCGAGGTCCTGGTCGCGAAGAACGGTGTGGACGGCGTGTACACCGCCGATCCGAACAAGGATCCGAACGCGACGAAGATCGATCGCATCACGTACCTCGATGCACTGCAGCGGGGCCTCAAGGTGGTGGATTCGACCGCGTTCAGCCTGTGCATGGACAACAAGATGGACATGCGGGTGTTCGGGATGGAGCCGGCGGGCAACGTGACCCGGGCGCTGCTCGGAGAGCACATCGGCACGCTCGTCACCGCCTGAGGTGCGCGGGGTCCGCGCACTAGACTGACAGTTCTGGATCTACCGATAGGAGTCACTGTGATCGCGGACGTCTTGGCTGAGGCCGGATCGCGCATGGACCGTGCCGTCGAGGCGGCGAAGGACGATTTCGCCACCGTTCGGACCGGGCGGGCGAACCCCCAGCTGTTCCAGAAGATCCTGGTGGACTACTACGGCACGCCCACGCCCCTCGCCCAGCTCGCCTCGCTGAACAACCCGGAGGCGCGGACGCTCGTGGTCACGCCCTATGACAAGTCCGCACTGAAGGCGATCGAGCAGGCCATTCGCGACACACCGAACCTCGGTGCGAATCCGACGAACGACGGCAACCTGGTGCGCGTGACCCTGCCCGAGCTGACCGAGGAGCGCCGCAAGGAGTTCGTCAAGCTCGTGCGCTCGAAGGGCGAGGACGCGAAAGTGCACGTGCGCGGCATCCGTCGCAAGACGAAGGACGATCTCGACGCCCTCAAGAGCGAGATCGGCGAGGACGAGCTCGGACGTGCGGAGAAGGAACTCGATGCGCTCACGCGCGCCCACGTCGACGCGATCGACGAGGCGCTCAAGCGTAAAGAGGCCGAGCTCCTCGAGGTCTGACCCCGCTCATGACCGACGCATCCGGCGATCTCCCGGACTCCCCGCCCCCGCCGCTGACGCGCCGCGAGGCGGCAGGAGCGCGCAGGGGCGCCGCCGCCCCCGATCTCAACGCCGACTTCCAGGCCCACGTGCGCGCAGCGCGCAGCGAGTTCGAGAATCAGGTCGCCCAGAAGCGTGCGGAGTTCGAAGAGGCGAATGAGCGGATCAAGCAGCGGACGGGTCGGGACCTGATCGTCGCAACGCTGATCGGACTCGCGATCGGCGCGGTCCTGATCGCGTCGCTCATCTTCCTGAAATGGCTGTTCGTGCTCTTCGCCCTCGGCGCGGCGATCCTCGGGATCTTCGAGTTCAGCCGGGCACTGATCGGTTCGGGCCGGAAGGTCGACCTCGTCCCGCAGCTGGTCGTGGGTTCGGTGCTGGTCCTGTCCGGATTCTTCCTGGGTCTGTGGCTGCACTGGGTCGTCGTCTTCGTCGCCATCGCGCTCGTCATCGTCTGGCGGCTCATCGCGCAGATGTTCGCGCGCGACGGCCGCACGTACGGCGCCGTCCTGGGCGACGTCCTGATCGCCGGGTTCATCCAGCTCTACGTCCCTTTCCTGACGAGCCTGTGTCTGATCCTGCTCCGCCAGGACGGCGGGGAATGGTGGGTCCTCGCGTTCATCATCATCGCCGTGGCCTCGGACACCGGTGCCTACGCCGCCGGGCTGTCCTTCGGCAAGCATCCGATGGCGCCGAAGATCAGCCCGAAGAAGACCTGGGAGGGTTTCGCGGGCGCGGTCCTCGCGGCTCTGATCGCCGGAGTGCTGCTCTCGCTGTTCATGCTGGGCCTGCCCTGGTGGCCGGGTCTGATCCTGGGCGCGATCGTGGTCGGCACCGCGACCGCCGGTGACCTCGGCGAGTCGATGATCAAGCGCGATCTCGGCATAAAGGACATGAGTTCGTGGCTTCCGGGTCACGGGGGGGTGCTCGATCGCCTCGACTCGATCCTCCCGTCCGTCGTCGCGGCGCTCGCGCTGTACTACCTCTTCTCACCCTTGGCGGCATGATGAGCACTTCCGGATCACCGGCGGCCACGTTCCCCGAGACGCGCGGTGCGGCGAAGGGGTACGACAAGCGGGCCGTGGACGAGTTCCTCACCCGGGCCCGCGAGGCCTTCGAGGCCGACGCCGAGCCGATGACCTCCGGCGACGTGCGTCGAGCGGCGTTCCCGCTCGTGCGCCGCGGGTACGCCATCCCCGCGGTGGATGCCGCTCTCGGACGCATCGAGGATGCCTTCGCCGCCCGCGAACGGGAGGCGGCCGTCGGAGCGGAGGGCGCGCACGCGTGGGTCGGCCAGACGCGGGAGACCGCTCAGGTCGTGCTCGATCGTCTCTCGAGACCGCGCGGTCGCCGATTCGACCGCGTCAGTGTGCTGAGATACGGCTATCGGATCGACGAGGTGGACCTCGTCGCGGACAAGCTCGCGAAATACCTCGAGACGGGGGACTCCGTCACGGTCGAGCAGGTGCGTGCCGTCGCGTTCCGGATGCAGCGCGGGGGCTACCGTGAAGCGCAGGTGGATGCGGTGCTCGACGCCGTCATCGAGGTCATGCTCGCGGTCGCGTGACGCAGGAGAGCGGCCGGATGGCGGGCCACGGAGGGCCCGGGTAGACTCGCACCACTGTGACTGCCGGTGACGAGATGACGCGCGCGAGCGACGCGCCCGTGGTCCGTCCGTCTGCACGTCGGTCCGCACCCGCGCCGGCACCCCGGTGGTCACGCCGCCGCGGCGTGCTCGGGGCCTTCGCCGGGTTCGCCGCGCTCGGATTCGTCGTGGCGTACATCGGACCGACGGGTGTCGCACTCTCGCAAGCCAGTGCGCAGGAGCGCCAGCCGATCACGCTGTACTCGAGCACCCTCGGGGATGCGCAGCGCCTCGATGCGGACGCCTACGCCGCGAGCGAGGTCACGCCGCTCGATCGCGACAACTACACCGTGTACGTCACGCCCACACCGACGCCGACACCGGAACCGGTCGTGGCCGAGTCGTCGTCCTCGTCCGGCGGTGGGTGGACACCACCCTTCGTCTCACCCGACCCCGGCACCGCTCAGGCGATCGCGTACGACATGGTGCGCGCACGAGGCTGGGGCGATGACCAGTTCGCCTGTCTCGTTGCGCTGTGGAACCGTGAATCGGGGTGGCGCGTGAACGCCTACAACGCCGGAAGCGGGGCGTACGGCATCCCGCAGGCTCTTCCCGGAAGCAAGATGGGATCTGCCGGCGCGGACTGGGAGACCAACCCCGCGACGCAGATCTCCTGGGGGCTGGGGTACATCGGCGGGCGCTACGGCGACCCCTGCGGCGCATGGGCGCATTCCGAGTCGGTCGGCTGGTACTGATCCCATGCCGCGCGCGAACCGTCGTCGCCCCGACGGAGCAGACGACGACGGCCTGGACCGGCTGATCGCCGGCTGGAAGCGGTCCGAGATCAGGCGCGGTGTGACGTGGACGGTGCAGCCCGTGTCGGCGTCGCAGGCGACGAAATCGTACGTGTGCCCGGGCTGCGGTCGGTCGGTGGCTCCGGCGACGGCGCACGTGGTGGTGTGGCGCTCGGACGGCGTTCTGGGGGATCAGGCGGATCTCGCCGCCCGACGACATTGGCATACGCACTGCTGGAGGATCGCCTGACATGGACATCAGAGGACCCGTGCTTCTACCCGCTCGCCGCGAGGCGATCACGCTCCGGACGCTCGACGAGCTCACTCTCGTGGGCGAGCTCGCCCAGCCGTCGGAGACTCCGCCCGTCGCGACGCTGGTGACGCTGCACCCGCTGCCCACCGCGGGTGGCTTCATGGATTCGCACATCCTCCGCAAAGCGGCGGCGCGACTGCCCGCTCTCGCCGATCTCGCTGTTCTGCGCTTCAACACGCGCGGCACGACGTCGCCGCACGGGACGAGCGAGGGCACATTCGACGGAGGCGCGTCCGAAGCCTTCGACGTCGCAGCCGCGATGGATCTCGTGCGTGAAAGGGGTCTTCCTCGTCCGTGGCTGGTCGGGTGGTCCTTCGGCACGGAGCTCGCGCTCAAGTACGGACGCGACCATGACATCGAGGGCGTCATCCTGCTCTCTCCGCCGCTGCACCGTGCGACACCCGAGGAGGTCGCCGCCTGGGCGGGCGACTCCCGTCGCGTGATCGTGATCGTACCGGAGTTCGATGACTACCTCCGGCCGGATGCGGCCGCCGAACGTTTCGCGAGCATCCCGGATGCCGTCATGATCGCCGTCGAGGGCGGCAAGCATCTGTGGGTGGGGGAGAACCAGACCAGACGCGTTCTGACGGAGATCGTCGCCGCCGTCAACCCGGATGCCCTTCCGCTGCCCATCACGTGGGACGGTCCTCTCCCGGAGGACTGAGCGGCAGGTCTCAGCGTTCGTTCTGCCGCGGGATGATCACCTGGCGGTAGATGATGAGGATGCTCGCGGCCACCGGGATCGCGATGAGCGCACCGAGCAGGCCGAGCAGTGATCCGCCCGCGAGCGCTGCGATGACGACGACGGCACCGGGCACCGACACCGCGCGGTTCATGACCCTCGGCGAGATCACGTACGCCTCGATCTGCATGTAGATCAGGTAGTAGATCGCCGCGACGAGCGCGGTCGTCGGTGAGCCGAGACCCAGGCAGATCAGGACGATGATCGCGGAGCCGGTGAGGGTTCCGACCAGGGGGATGAGCGAGAAGAAGAAGGCGACGACGGCCAGGACGGCGGGGAACGGAGCCTGGATGATCGACAGGAAGATCGCGCTCAGCACGCCGTTGATCACACCCATCGTGACCTGGCCCATCACGAAATAGCCGACGGACTTCGTGATCTGCTCCGCGATGTCGATGAACCGCGCACGCTTCGAGGCAGGGACGAGCTGGTAGACGGCGGCCTTCAGATTCGGCGTGGAAGCGGTGAAGTAGATCGTGAGGATCAGCACGATGAAGGCGCCGGCGAGGCCCGCCAGCACCGAGGCGCCGACGGCGAGGACGCCCTGGCCGATCGAGGCGTAGTCGAGATTGGAGATCCAATCCTCGACGAAGGCGACCACCTCGTCGATCTTGAGGTTCGGGAAAATGCCGCCCAGCCACGCCTTGAAGTCGTCGAGTGTCGTCCCGCTCTCGACGAGCTTCGTGATCGCTTCCACGAGCTGACTGATCTGGCCGGCGATGATCGGCACGAGCATCAGCACGATCCCGGCGAAAGCGGCCAGCACACCGAGGATCGTGATCAGCACCGCGGCCCACCGGGGAAGCTTGCGCCGCTCGAGGAAGGAGATGGCCGGCTCGAGGCCGAGGCTGAGGAACAGCGCGGTGCCGACGTAGAGCAGGATCGTCGACAGCGTCTGGACGCTGCTGATCAGCAGCAGACCCACGCCGACGCCGAGGGTCGCCACGAGGGCGACGCGGAACGGATTGTGCACCTTCACGGTGGCTCCTGTCTGTGCCGAGGTTCTCGGCGGTACGGCGATGAGCTGTCAGGTCAGGATATGCACTCCACCCGCGCAGCGCGGGGATTGGCACCTCCCGGGCGACGCACAGGTCTCCTTCGCTAGTCTGAAATGTCGAGTCGACGACCCGCGGTGACGACAAGCGGGTCCGGGAGAGGTGTTTTCGTGCGTTTCGTGTGGGCTGTGGCGGCCTTCGTGCTCGCCGCCGTGATGATCGGAGCGGGCATCGCCCAGCGCACCGTCTTCCAGGGCCCACGGTCCGAATCCGTCGACATCGCCGTCTCGCAGGAGGCGCCGTACCTGCTGATCGACGGCGCGGTGCTCAACCGCCTTCCTGGTGCGCAGACGCTGCGTGCACAGGGCGACGGCGAGATCTTCGCCGCTTACGGGCGCACCGCCGACATGAAGGCCTGGCTGGCGGACACCGAGTACGTGGAGGCGACGCTCACCTCCTCCGGTGACGTCGACTCCGAGAGCGTGACGCCGGCTCCGTCGGAAGAGCCCTCCGCCGAAGAGGACGTCGCCGTCGAGGGCGAGACCGACGGGAGCGCCGATGCGACGGCGGAGGCGCGGAGTCCGATCGGCTCCGACCTGTGGCTGGACGAGTTCCAGCAGGAGGACCTGCTGATCGCTCCGCTGCAGCTTCCCGAGGGAATGAGTGTGCTCGTCGCCACCGACGGCGTGGCTGCCGCTCCCTCCGATGTCAGCGTGTCCTGGTCGGTCGCCCGCGCGACTCCCTGGGCGGGTCCCCTCATCGTCCTCGGGGCGATCCTGATGGCGGTGGGGGTCTTCTTGTACATCCTCGGCATCCGTCATGTGCGCAGGTCGCGCGGCCCGCGCCGCAAGGGTCTGCCGCTGCCGGTCACGGAACCGATCGATCTCGCGGTCGAGGGCGCGGACAAGGGCGTGATCAGCGCGGCACCGACACGGCGATCGGTGGGACCCGGCCGGAAGGCTCTCGTCGTCGCGCCGGCGCTGGCGGTGTCGGCACTTCTCTTCGCCGGCTGCTCGGCGGACTCCTGGCCGCAGCTCGCCGCGAGCCCCACGCCGAGTCCCAGCGAGTCGGTGATCATCCCCGAGGGTCAGCAGGCTCCCGCCGTGACGAAAGCGCAGGCGGAGCGGATCATCGCACGCATCGCGCAGACAGCGGCGGACGCGGACAGCGCGCTCGATGCCACGCTGGCAGCGACCCGACTGGACGGCGCCGTCCTCGAGGAGCGCGCGACGAACTACCGGCTGCGCGCTGCTCTGCCCGATGAGGCGGCCCTCGCGGCGATTCCGACGAAACCGCTCGAGATCGTCCTCCCGCAGGCGTACGACGGATGGCCGCGGTCGGTGATGGCCGTCGTGAACGACGACGCCGACAAGACCGCGAGCATCATGCTTCTCACGCAGCAGGATCAGTGGGCGCCCTACAAGCTCACGTATCTGTCGAGCCTGGAGGCATCGACCCAGATGCCGGACCTGGCTCCGGTGTACGTCGGGGCGCAGCAGGTTCCGCCTGACTCCTCCTTCCTGCTGATGGCCCCGGATCAGCTCGCGGCCGCGTACGCCGACGTGCTCAACAAGGGTGCGGACAGTGAGTTCTACGACCAGTTCGAGGCGGAGGGCGACCAGTTCCGCGCGAGCGTGACGGCTGACCGCGAGAAGCGCCTCGCCGATTTCAACACCACCGCGGCCTCGACCGGCAGTCTCACCTTCGACACGGTCGCGGGATCCCATCCTCCGCTCGCGCTGGCGACGCTCGAAAGCGGCGCGATCGTCGCGGTGAACGTGAACGAAGTCGACACGGTCAAGCCGACGAACGCGGATGCCGTCATCAAGCTCGACACGAACCCCACGGTGAAGACCCTTGCGGGTGCCGAACAGTCGGCCACGGGCTTCACGACCACATTCAGTGATCAGCTGTTCTTCTACGTGCCCGGTCTCGGGTCCTCCGAGAAGATCCGGCTGCTCGGCTATTCGTCCGAGATCCTCGATGCAAAGGTGATCAATTGACCGACGTCTCTCCGACCGCTCTCCGCGGTGCCGTCGACCTGTCGGCTCTGCGCAATCGACCCGCCGCGCCTGCCCCGGGTACCGCGCAGACGTCGACGCCCTCACCGTCTCTCGTCATGGACGTCACCGACGACACCTTCCCGCAGATCCTGGAGCTCTCGCGTTCGGTGCCCGTCGTGATCGACCTCTGGGCGGAGTGGTGCGGCCCCTGCAAGCAGCTCAGCCCGATCCTCGAGGCCGTCGTGACCGAACTCTCGGGTCGCCTCGTGCTCGCCAAGGTCGATGTCGACGCGAACCCGCAGCTCGCGCAGGCGTTCCGTGCGCAGTCGATCCCGATGGTGGTCGCCCTGGTCGGCGGCCAGCCGGTGCCGCTGTTCACGGGGGCCGTTCCCGAGCAGCAGGTGCGCGAGGTCTTCGCCCAGCTCCTCCAGCTCGCCGCCCAGAACGGGGTGACGGGTTCGGTGGATGTGTCCGGCGACGGCAACGCCGCAGACGGCGAGCCGGTGGATGCACCCCTGCCTCCGCTGCACGCCGAGGCGTATGAGGCGATCGAAGCGGGCGACTACGCCCGCGCAGTGGTCGCCTACGAGAAGGCCCTCGCCGAGAATCCCCGCGATGAGGATGCCCGCGCCGGCCTCGGTCAGGTGCGTCTGCTCGACCGGGTCCAGCATCTCGATCTGCAGAGCGCGCGGGCGGCAGCGGCGGCGGGCCCGCTCGACATCGAGGCTCAGTTCGCCGTCGCCGACCTTGACATCGCGGGTGGGCATGTGGACGACGCGTTCGGGCGACTCCTGGATCTGTTCGGTGCCCTGCCCGCGGATGACCGGTCCGCGGTGCGCGAACGACTTCTGGAGCTGTTCGGTCTGATCGGGGATGCCGACCCGCGGGTCCTTCGCGCCCGCGGCCGACTGGCCTCGCTCCTGTTCTGAGCGCGGCCGGCCGGGCCGTCAGGGAAGCAGCAGCTGTCCGGAACTCGTTTGCGGCGGCAGGTGCTGCTGCGCGGCATGTCCGAGCCAGAGGACCCCGAGCGGGGGCAGGACCATCGTGGCCCGTCCGGATTCTCCGGCGTGGACCGCACCCAGATTGCCGACGCCCGAGCCGCCGTACTCCTGACCGTCGGAGTTGAGGATCTCGTGCCACACGCCTGATTCGGGCAGATCCAGCGCGTACCCGTGGATCGGCACGCCGGAGAAGTTCGCGATCACGACGACCGTGTTGCCGTGATGGTCACGACGGGAGAAGGCCACGACATTCGGGTTCCAGGTGGGGGCGCCGATGCGGGAGAACGCCGCGCCGTCGCTGTCGCGCGACCACAGTGCGGACTGCGCCTTGTAGACGCTGTTGAGCGTCGCCACGAAGCCGTGCAGCTGCGCGTGCGAAGGCTGGTCCAGCAGCCACCAGTCCAGACCACGGCCCTCCGCCCATTCGGAGAGCTGGCCGAACTCCTGTCCCATGAACAGCAGTTGCTTGCCGGGGTGGCCCCACATGTACGCGAGGAACGCACGCATGTTCGCGAGCTTCTGCCAGTGGTCACCGGGCATCCGCGCGAACAGACTGCCCTTGCCGTGGACGACCTCGTCATGGCTGATGGGTAGCACGAAGTTCTCGCTGAACGCGTAGACGAACGAGAACGAGAGCTCTCCTTCGTGGTGCGCGCGGTACATCGGGTCCCGGGCGATGTACTGGAGCGAGTCGTTCATCCAGCCCATGTTCCACTTGAACCCGAAGCCGAGACCCGCCTGACTCGTCGGAGCGGTCACGCCCGGGAAGGACGTGGACTCCTCGGCGATCAGGGAGATCCCCGGATAGCGCTTGTACGACGTGGCGGTCACTTCCTGGAGGAATCTGATGGCCTCCAGGTTCTCGCGCCCGCCGTGGATGTTCGGGACCCACTCCCCGTCCTCGCGCGAGTAGTCGAGGTACAGCATCGACGCGACGGCGTCGACGCGGAGGCCGTCGACATGGAATTCCTCGAACCAGTACAGCGCGTTGGCGACGAGGAAGTTCCGCACCTCGTTGCGTCCGTAGTCGAAGATGTACGTGCCCCAGTCGCGGTGCTCGCCGCGCCGCGGATCGGGATGCTCGTACAGCGCCTCGCCGTCGAAGCGGGCGAGCGCGAAAGCGTCCTTCGGGAAGTGACCGGGCACCCAGTCCATGATCACGCCGATACCCGCCTGGTGCAGCCGGTCGATCAGGTAGCGGAGGTCGTCGGGCGACCCGAACCGACTCGTGGGGGAGTAGTACCCGGTCACCTGATAGCCCCAGGAGCCCCCGAACGGGTGCTCCGCGAGCGGCAGGAACTCCACGTGGGTGAAGCCCTGCGCCGTGACGTAGTCGATCAGCTGGTCCGCACCCTCGCGATACGAGAGCCCCGGACGCCACGAGCCGAAGTGCACTTCGTAGATCGACATGGGCTGCGACACAGGCTGGCTGGACGCGCGCGCCTTCAGCCATGCGGCATCCGACCATGCATATCCCGAATCCGTCACGACGGATGCCGTCGCCGGGGGGATCTCGGCGAATCGCGCCATCGGATCGGCTTTGAGCACCCACTCACCGCCGCGGGAGAGGAGCTGGAACTTGTAGGCGGTGCCGACCCCGATGCCGGGGACGAAGATCTCCCAGACGCCGCTGGATCCCATGGACCGCATGGCGTGGGCGGGGCCGTCCCATCCGTTGAAGTCGCCGACGACACGCACAGCCCGGGCGTTCGGCGCCCACACGGAGAAGGCCGTGCCCGCGACGCCGTCGATCGTGCGCACATGCGCGCCGAGGACGCGCCAGAGCTCTTCGTGACGCCCCTCGCGGATCAGGTGCAGATCGAGTTCGCCGATCGTCGGGGCGAACCGGTACGGGTCTACCGCGGTGAAGTCGGGCGCGTCGGGGTACGTCGTCACAAGTTCGTACGAGCCGCCCTCACCGGCGCGCTGACCTTCCCAGATGCCGGCGCGCACGTGCTCGAGCGGGACACGGGTGCCGTCGTCGAACACGGCGGTGACGCTGTGGGCCAGCGGCCGACGCGCTCTGATCGTCCACTCGGGCGCACCCTCGGCATCCTGTCCGAAATGCATGCCGAGGACGGAATGCGGATCGTGATGCGAGCCCGCCGCGACGGCGTCGAGCAGGTCATCGGTGGGACTCGTCATCGAGACTCCTTCACGTGCAGGATGTGGACGGGTTCGGTGAACGCGTCGAGACGGACGAAATTGTGATCCGACCAGGTCCAGTGCTCACCCGTGATCAGGTCTTCGACCTCGAACGGCGTCCCGGACGGCACGCCCCAGACGCGGGTGTCCAGGTGGACCATCGTCTGACGCACGGAATGCGGGTCGACGTTGGCCACCACGATGATCGTGTCGGCGTGTCCGCTCGGCGAGAGCGCGGCGTCGATCCACTTCGAGAAGACGAGGATCGCGTCGTCGTCGCTCCAGTGCACCGAGATGTTGCGCAGCTGCCGCAGCGCGGGGTGCTCCCGGCGGATCTGGTTCAGGCGAGTCAGGTACGGGGCGAGCGAATCTCCGCGCGCCTCCGCTGCCGCCCAGTCGCGGAGCTTGTACTCGAACTTCTCGTTGTCGATGTTCTCTTCCGCGCCGGGACGCGCGACGTTCTCGTACAGCTCGTATCCGGCGTACACCCCGTAGGTCGGTGCTCCCGTGGCCGCGATCGCCGCGCGGATCTTGTAGCCCGGTCGGCCGCCGTACTGCAGGTACTCCGTGAGGATGTCGGGCGTGTTGACGAAAAGATTCGGGCGCAGGAAGTCGGCTGTCTCGGTCGCGAGGCCCGTCAGGAACTCCTCCAGCTCGGCCTTCGTGTTGCGCCAGGTGAAGTACGTGTAGCTCTGCTGGAAGCCGGCTTTCGCCAGCGACTGCATCACGGCCGGCCGCGAGAACGCCTCGGCCAGGAAGACGACGTCCGGGCGCTCCGCGTTGACGGTGGAGATCAACCACTCCCAGAACTGCAGCGGCTTGGTGTGGGGATTGTCGACTCGGAAGATCGCGACGCCCTGGGCGATCCAGTGGCGGACCACCCGCAGAGCTTCGGCGGAGAAGCCCTCCGGATCGTTGTCGAAGTTGATCGGGTAGATGTCCTGATACTTCTTCGGGGGGTTCTCTGCGTACGCGATCGTCCCGTCCGGGAGGGTGGTGAACCACTCCGGGTGGGCGGCGACCCACGGGTGATCCGGCGCGGCCTGGAGAGCGAGATCCAAAGCGACCTCGATACCCTCCGCGCGCGCGGCGCGCACGAAGGCGCGGAAGTCCGCCAGGGTCCCGAGATCGGGGTGGATCGCGTCATGCCCGCCCTCGTCGGATCCGATCGCCCAGGGCGATCCCGGATCGCCGGGCTTCGGGTCGAGCGTGTTGTTCGGGCCCTTGCGGTTGAGCCGGCCGATCGGGTGGATCGGTGGCAGGTAGAGCACGTCGAAGCCCATCGCCGCCACGGCGGGGAGGCGCTTCATCGCCGTCCGGAAGGTGCCGCTCTTGATCGTGCCGTCCTTCAAACGGCGTGCGCCCTCCGAGCGGGGGAAGAACTCGTACCACGCACCGACTCCGGCCCGCTCGCGTTCGACGAGCAGCTCATGACGCTCACCGAGCGTCATGAGCGACGTCAGCGGGCGCGCCGTGAAGAACGCGGCGATCGACGGGTCGCGGACGATCTCCAGAGCCGCATCGTCGTCGACCGCGCTGTCGCGCAGGCTGACGGCGGCGCTCTCCAGGCGACGGCGCTCCGTGATCGGCCGCGACTTCTCCTTCACCGCCCGGTCGAACAGTCGCGCGCCGATCTCGCGCATGAGCGCGGCATCCACCCCCGCGGCGATCTTCAGGTCGGCCGCGTGCTCCCACGTCGCGAAGTCGTCCGCGAAAGCCTCGAAGCGGAAGCCCCAGACACCTTCCTCGAGCGGGGTGACGGCGGTCTCCCACCGGTCGAACCCGTCGTGCAGGGCGCGGAGACGGTGCAGCGACTCGTCGCCGGACGGAGCGAAGAGGCGGACGTGGACGCCGATCAGGTCATGTCCCTCGCGGAACGCCACGGCCCGGAACGGGACGATCTCCCCGGCGTAGGCGCTCGGGCGGAACGAGCCGCCGGGCACCGCCGGGGAGATCAGGGTGACCGGTATGCGCGGCGTCGCGGTCGTGCGGTTCGGCTGGAAGTCCGTGGCCTCCCTGACGGGGACCGGAGAGATGCTTCGCCAGGAAAGGGGGCGCGTCGCGCGCGTCGTCGTGACCACCTCTCGAACCTACCGCGCACCCCGGCGGCAGGACAGCTTCCGCCGCGCCGGATCGACTACTCGACCCGGAAGAGCCGCATCGACGTGCCCACGAGAGGCACGACATCCCCGGGAGCGAAAGTCTCCTCGACGTCGACGGGCCGCTCGTCCGCACTGGACCACAGCGAAACGAACGAGGTCACCCCCTCGATCTCGGGCAGCGTCACCTCGGTGGGGCGTTCGTTGCCGTGCACCATGAGCAGGATCCGGTTGTAGGCCTCGAACTCGGGGGTGGAGGCGGCGACGTACTGCAGCGTGCGGTGGGCGGGGTCCGTCCACTTGTCGATCGACATCGTGCTGCCGGTCTGGTCGTACCACTCCATCACGGATGCCGAGGGGGTGTGCTCGTCGAGCTTGGCGAATCTGCTCGGTCGCAGAGCGGGGTTCTCGGCGCGAAGGCGGATGAGGCGACGAACGTGCGCGAACAGATCGTCCTGCCACGGCGCGTGGTCCCACGACAGCCAGGTGAGGGCGGAGTCGTGGCAGTAGGCGTTGTTGTTGCCGCGCTGCGTCCGGGCGAACTCGTCGCCCGCGGTCAGCATGGGCACCCCCGCCGACAGCAGCAGAGTGCCCAGGATGTTCCGCATGGCCTTGCGGCGGGTGGCGAGGATCCCCGCGTCGGTCGTGGGTCCTTCCGCGCCGTGGTTGAACGAGCGGTTCGTGTCGGCACCGTCGCGGTTCTGCTCGCCGTTGCCCAGGTTGTGCTTCACGTCGTACGACACCAGATCACGGAGGGTGAACCCGTCGTGTGCGGTGACGAAGTTCACGCTCGCCAGCGGCCCCCGCTCGACGCTGAACGTGTTCGACGAACCGGACAGGCGCGTGGCGAAGCCGCCGATCCCGACCGGCGCCGTGGACGCGCGGCGTGCGTAGTCGACGTCGCTCAGCCAGAAGTTGCGCACGCGGTCGCGGTAGCGGTCGTTCCACTCGTGCCAGCCGTCCCCGAAGTTCCCGGTCTGCCAGCCGCCCATGCCCACATCCCAGGGCTCCGCGATGCGCTTGACGCCGGCGAGCGCCGGATCATCGACGATCGCACGCAGGAGAGGGTGATCCGGCGTGAAGTGGTGGTTCGCATCCCGGCCGAGCGTTGCCGCGAGGTCGAACCGGAACCCGTCCACCTGCAGGTCGACGGCCCAGTAGCGCAGCGAATCGAGGATGAGCCGGGCGGCGGCATCCGTGGAGGTGTTCACCGAATTCCCGCATCCCGTCACGTCGATGTACGCGCCGTCGCCCTGCTGCCGATAGTAGGAGCGGTTGTCGATGCCGCGCAGGCTCGAGCGCGGTCCGCCGATGCTCTCTTCGGCGGTGTGGTTGTACACGACGTCGAGGATGACCTCGAGGCCCGCCTGGTGCAGCAGCTTCACCATGCCCTTGAACTCGCGCAGGATCGCCTCGGGTCCCTGCCGTCGGTTCTCTTCGGTCGCGTATGCGCCGTGCGGCGTGAAGAAATTGAGGGTGTTGTAGCCCCAATAGTTCGTGAGGCCGTGCTGGAGCAGACGAGGCTCGGTCGCGAACGCGTGCACCGGCAGGAGCTGGATGCTCGTGACGCCGAGCGCGAGGAAATGCTCGATCATCGCCGGGTGCGCGAGGCCCGCATACGTGCCGTGCAGAGCCGGCGGAACGAGCGGATGCCGCTTGGACATGCCCTTGAGATGCCCCTCGTAGATGACCGTCCTGTCCATCGGGATCGCGGGTTTCGTCACGCCGCCCCAGTCGAAGGATCCGTCCACCACGACGGCGCGCCAGTCCTCGAAACCGCCGCTGACCAGCCCCCTCGCATACGGTTCGACGAGGAGGGTGCCGGGGTTGAATGTATTGCCGGGGCCGTGGGGGCCGTCGACGCGGATCGCGTAGCGCGTCCCCGGCCGCAGGAGCGGCGTCGTCACGCTCCACACCCCCGCACCGACCGGCTCGAGCGGGACCGTGTCGGTGATCCAGTCCAGATCGGTGTCGTCGAACACCACGAGTTCTACTCCGCTCGCGTTCGCGGACCAGACGCGCAGAGTCGCACCGTCGGGTCCGAGCGTGACGCCGAGATCGTCGAGCTCGGAGCTCAGCAGTCCCGGCGGCGGAGCGAGCGCGGTCAGGGATTCGGGCGAGACCATGCGCTCTACAGTAGTAACGCCGCGAGTCGGCGAGGTGACGTTGAGGCGGGGGGACCGGAATGGTCGTATATCTCGACCACGCCGCGACGACGGGCATGCGGCCCGAAGCACGGGACGCGTGGTTGCATGCCGCCGAGGCGGCAGGCAACCCCTCATCGATCCATGCTGCGGGTCAGGCGGCGCGGCGCGTGCTCGAGGACGCACGCGAGCGACTGGCCGCGACGCTGGGATGCGAGCCGATCGAGGTCGTGTTCACGTCGGGCGGCACCGAGTCCGTGAACCTCGGGATCACAGGTCTGTACCGCGCCCGGCGCGAGCGCACCGGGCGCACGGCGATCGTCGCGCCGGAGGGCGAGCATCACGCCACTGTGGACACGCTGGACTATCTGCACGAACACGAGGTCGCCGACGTGGAATGGGTCCGGGTGGACCGCGATGCCCGACTCGATCCGGACGCTTGGGAGGGTGCGGTCGGCAGCGGCGACGCGGCCGTCGCCACTCTGCTCGCCGCGAACAACGAAGTCGGGACGCTGCAGCCGCTGGAGGAGGCGGCATCCGCCTGCGCGCGGGCCGGCGTGCCGATGCACGTGGACGCCGTGGGCGCTTTCGGCCACGTGCCGCTGTCCTTCCGCGGCCTGCGCGCGGCGAGCGGATCCCGAAGCGCGGGCCTGGTGGCGATGAGCGTCGCCGCGCACAAGCTCGGCGGTCCGATCGGCGTCGGTGCCCTCGTCGTCGCCCGGGACGCGGCCGTCGAGCCTCTCCTGCACGGGGGCGGTCAGCAGCGCGGAGTGCGGGCGGGCACGCAGGATCCCGCCGGTGCGGCGGCGTTCGCCGCAGCGGCGGAGCTCGCTGTCGCCGAGCTCGCGGTCGAGGCCGCCCGCATCGGCGCGCTCCGAGACCGGCTCGAAAGCGCACTGCGGGAGCGCCTTCCCGAGATGCGCGTCTCGGCGCTCGGGGCAGAGCGTCTTCCGGGACACTTCCACGCGGTCTTCCCCGGCGCACAGGGCGACTCCCTCCTGATGCTGCTGGACGCGGCCGGCATCGCCGTCTCGACGGGGTCGGCATGTCAGGCCGGCGTCCCGGAACCCTCGCACGTCCTGCTCGCGATGGGCATGGGCGACGCGGCGGCACGCAGCGCACTGCGTCTGACGCTCGGGCGTACCACCACTGCGGAGGACGTCGATGCGGTGATCGCGACGCTTCCCGGGGTCTACGAGCGAGCGCGGGGAGCCGGGTTGTCCACACGGCGCGTGGCGGCGTCCCGCCCCGCAGGGGACGCGCTCTCGTAGAATCGTCTGATGCGTGTTCTGGCGGCGATGAGCGGGGGAGTGGACTCCGCGGTGGCCGCCGCGCGCGCGGTGGATGCCGGCCACGACGTGGTGGGCGTGCACCTTGCTCTCTCGCGCGCCGGCGGGACGCTGCGCACGGGCAGCCGCGGGTGCTGCACGATCGAGGACGCGATGGATGCGCGACGGGCGGCCGATCGCCTCGGGATCCCGTTCTACGTGTGGGACTTCTCGGAGCGCTTCCGCGACGACGTGATCGAGGATTTCGTCTCGGAGTACCGTGCCGGGCGGACACCCAACCCGTGCATGCGCTGCAACGAGCGGATCAAGTTCGCCGCGGTCCTCGAGAAGGCCCTCGACCTCGGGTTCGACGCCGTCTGCACAGGCCACTACGCGCTCCTTCGCACCGGGACGGACGGGACGCTCGAACTGCACCGCGCGAGCGACGCGGCCAAGGACCAGTCGTACGTGCTCGGCGTTCTCACCGCAGACCAGCTGGAGCACACGCTGTTCCCGCTGGGCGAGACTCCGTCGAAAGAACTCGTCCGGCAGGAGGCGGAGGCGCGCGGTCTGACCGTCGCCCGCAAGCCGGACAGCCACGACATCTGCTTCATTCCGGACGGAGACACCCGCGGCTGGCTCGCCGAGCGGGTGGGCGCCGCGCGCGGCGACATCGTCGACGACTCCGGCACGGTCGTGGGTTCGCACGAGGGGGCGCACGCCTTCACGGTCGGACAGCGCCGCGGGCTGTCGCTCGGTGTGCCGGCGGCAGACGGGAAGCCCCGCTTCGTCCTGGAGGTGCGACCGGTCAGCAACACGGTCGTCGTCGGTCCGAAGGAGGCGCTGGCGATCGCGCAGATCTCCGGCGCCCGATTCACGTGGGCCGGCGCCGTCCCCGCCCGCCGGGAGTTCGAGTGCCACGTCCAGATCCGCGCGCACGCCGATCCCGTGCCGGCGACCGCCGTCGTCTCCGCGGCGCTCGTGACGGTGACGCCCGATGAGCCCCTCGACGGCGTCGCGCCCGGGCAGACCGCCGTCCTATACGACGGCACGCGTGTTCTGGGCCAGTTCACGATCGATCACACGGTCTCGGCGGTGCCGGTCACGACGTGACGATCCGGCCCGTATCACTGTCGGTGCCCGCTCGTAGACTTGCCGGGTGACGGACTCCGAAGCCCCCGATGAGCTGTCCCTTGCGTCCCTGGACGACGCGCGGCAGGAGAGCGTGCGTCTGACCGAGCTGATCCTGCAGGCGCGCGACGCGTACTACGGGCGCGACACGGTCGTCGTGGACGACGCGACCTACGACGGATGGATGCAGCGGCTCGAGCGCATCGAGCGTCTCCACCCCGAGCTGCAGGGCCAGGACTCGCCCACCCTCACCGTGGGTGCGGCATCCGGATCCCTCTTCGCACCCGTCGAGCACGCCGAGCGCATGCTGAGCCTGGACAACGTGTTCAGCGACGAGGAGTTCCTCGCCTGGGCGGCGAAGGTGCAGCGCGATGCCGGACGCCCGGTGCACTACCTGTGCGAGCTGAAGATCGACGGGCTCGCGCTGTCGCTGCGCTACGAGCACGGCCGTCTGGTCTCCGCGGCGACGCGCGGCGACGGGCGCGTGGGCGAGGACGTGACGGACAATGTGCGGCAGGTGGCCGGCATCCCGCATCGCCTCGAGGGCTCCGGACACCCGCCGCTGGTCGAGGTGCGCGGAGAAGTCTTCTTCACCGTCGCCGATTTCGAATCCCTGAACGCCTACCAGGAGGCGATGGGCGACCGGCTGTTCGCCAATCCTCGCAACGCCGCGAGCGGCTCACTTCGTCAGAAGACCGAGGGCAAGAACGAACGCCAGCTCGACGCCGTGCATCAGCGCCTCTCGCGGCTGCGCATGACGGTGCACGGCATAGGTGCATGGCCCGACCCGCCGGTGCGGACGCAGAGCGAGGTCTACGGGCTGCTGGCCTCGTGGGGGCTGCCCACAAGTGCGTACTTCCGCGTGGCGGACTCGGCGGAGGCGGCCGACGACTTCATCCGTCACTACGGCGCGCATCGTCACGACGTCGAGCACGAGATCGACGGCATCGTGATCAAGGTGGACGAACTCGCGCTGCACGATGAGCTGGGGGCGACGAGCCGGGCGCCGCGCTGGGCGATCGCGTACAAGTATCCGCCCGAGCAGGTGAACACCGTCCTGCGGGACATCGTGGTGTCGGTCGGCCGCACCGGCCGTGCGACGCCGTTCGCCGTGATGGAGCCGACGCGCGTGGCCGGGAGCGTCGTGCGCCAGGCCACGCTGCACAATCAGGACGTCGTGAAGGCGAAGGGCGTGCTCATCGGGGACACCGTCGTCCTGCGTAAGGCCGGTGACGTGATCCCCGAGGTGCTCGGGCCGGTCGTCGAGCTGCGGGACGGCACCGAGCGCCCGTTCGTGATGCCGAAGGACTGCCCGGAGTGCGGCTTCCCGCTCGCACCTGCGAAAGAGGGCGACATCGACCTGCGCTGCCCGAACGCGCGGTCGTGCCCCGCGCAGGTGCGCGGACGCGTCGAGCACATCGGATCCCGCGGCGCGCTGGATGTCGAAGGACTGGGCGAGGTGTCCGCCGCGGCGCTCACACAGCCGATCCGTCCGGAGACGCCGCCGCTGGTGACCGAAGCCGCTCTGTTCGACCTGCGCGCGGAGGACCTCTTCCCGATCGATGTCGTCGTCCGGGATGCCGAGACCGGACTCCCGCGTCTGAGCGAGGACGGCACCCCCGACACCCGCTCGCCGTTCCGGCGCCAGCGGAAGAAGACCGACCCGCCGTACTCCGCCGACGGACCCTTCGACGGAGACGAGTCATCCATCCTGTCGGCTGCTGCGACGGTGCTGCTGGCCAACCTCGAAGGCGCCAAGACGAAGGATCTCTGGCGGTTCCTCGTCGCCCTCAACATCCGCCACGTGGGCCCGGTGGCCGCACGGGCGCTCGCGCAGTGGTTCGGCTCCGTCGACGCGATCCGGGCAGCCACCCGCGATGAGCTCGCGGCCGTCGAGGGCGTCGGCGGCATCATCGCGGACTCGCTCCTGGAGTGGTTCGAGATCGACTGGCACCGCGAGATCGTCGAACGCTGGAGCGCCGCCGGAGCGCAGCTGCGCACTCCTGGTCACGCCGGTCCGGGCGCGGCGGTGGCCGCGGGCGGCGTGCTGGAAGGTGTCACCGTCGTCGCCACCGGATCGCTTGAGGGCTTCAGCCGTGAAGGAGCGCAGGAGGCGATCATCGCGGCCGGCGGCAAGGCGGCGTCGAGCGTGTCCAAGAAGACCGACTTCGTCGCGGCCGGTCCCGGTGCGGGCTCCAAGCTCACCCGGGCGGACGAGCTCGGCATCCGCATCATCGACGCCGCTCAGTTCCGACTTCTCGTGACCGAAGGCCCCGCCGCCCTCGACCAGGGGTAGCGGGCGCGTCAGCCTCCGGAGGTCAACTGCAGCAGCGAGTCGCGCACCTGGCGACGCAGGACCTTGCCGATGAGCGACTTCGGCAGCTCATCCACGACGAAGATCCGGCGCGGCACTTTGTACGGGGTCAGGATGCCGCGCGCGAACTCCCTGATCGCCTCGATGTCGGGCTGCCCGGCGCCCGCCGCGAGCACGACGGCCGCGACGACTTCTTCCCCCGATTGAGCGCTGGGGAGCCCGACCACCGCGGCGTCATCGACCTGGGGATGCTGGCGGAGCGCGATCTCGACCTCGGTCGGCGCGACGTTGAATCCGCCCGTGATGATGAGTTCCTTGATGCGATCGACGATCCGCACGAAGCCACCGGCGTCGACTGTGACGATGTCGCCGGTGCGGAACCAGCCGTCGACGAACACCTTCTCGGTCTCCTCGGGCTTGCCGTAGTACCCGCCGAAGACCTGCGGACCTCGGACGATGAGCTCCCCGGGCTGACCGGCAGGCACATCGCGGGTGGGCTCGTCCGGGTCCACGACCCGCACCTCCGTTCCGGGGAGCGGCAGTCCGACGGTGCCCGGCACGCGGTTCTCGGCGACCGGATTGGCCATCAGCACCGGCGAGCATTCGCTCAGACCGTACCCCTCGACCAGGTATCCCCCCGAAGCGGCCTCGAACGGCACGACGAGGTCGTGCGGCAGCGCCATCGCTCCGGAGATGGCGACCTGCGTGCCCTCCAGCGAGACGCCCTTCTCGCGCGCCGCCTTCAGCAGGCGATCGGCGATCGGCGGGACGAGCGGAAGGAAGGTCGCGGGGTGCTTCTTGGTGACCTCGAGCACCATGTCCGGGTCGAAACGCGGGAACAGCACCAGACGCGCTCCCATCGACATCGCGAAGGTGAGGCACAGCGTCAGGCCGTAAGCGTGGAACATCGGCAGCACCGCGTAGACCACGCACCCGTCGCCGCGGACGATCGAGGGGACCCATGCGCGTGCTTGCGCGGCATTGGAGAGAAGGTTGCGGTGCGTGAGGGAAGCGCCCTTCGGTGTGCCGGTCGTGCCGCTGGTGTACTGGATCAGAGCGAGATCGTCCGTGGCAGGCTTCGGATGCGTCGCCGGGAGCGGTGCCGAGCCGACGACCGACTCCCACGACACCGTCCGGGTGACCTTCGCGTACAGCGCCTCGCGTGCCTCGCGGGCCTTCGCGATCGGCAGGCGCAGGGCCAGACGGGTGGTGAACGGCATCGCCTTGGTGATGTCGACAGAGATGAGGGAGTCGACGGCGAGGTCTTCGGGGAAATCCTGCACGAGCCCGGCCACCTTGGTCCACACGATCGCATGCTTTGCGCCGTGATCCTCGAACTGCTTGCGCAGTTCCCGAGGGGTGTACAGCGGATTGTGCTCGACCACGACCGCACCCAGCCGCAGGATCGCGTAGAACGCGACGATGTGCTGCGGGCAGTTCGGGAGGACGATCGCCACCGGATCGCCGGCGCGCACGCCCTGCGCCAGGAGACCGGCGGCGGCGCGGTCGATCGCCTCGTGGAGTTCGCGGTACGAGGTCGTGCGGCCGAAGAACTGCAGCGCGGGGGCGTCGGGATAATCCCGTGCCGAGGCCTCCACGATGTCGACGAGTGAACCCGTCACCGGGTCGAGGTCATCCGGCACACCCTCCGCATAGCTGGCGATCCAGGGGCGAGGAGGCTCGTACGTGCTCACCGCTCCACCCTAGTGATCGGTCTCGTCGGCCACACCGGCGCTCGTAGGATGGACGGGTGTCTGAAATCACCCCCGATCTCGTGCGCCATCTCGGTGTGCTCGCCCGGATCCAGTTGAGCGAAGAGGAGATCTCTCGCTTGACGGGTCAGCTCGACGCGATCGTCGACAACATCGCCAAGGTGTCCGAGGTCGCGACGCCGGACGTCCCCGCGACGAGCCACCCCATTCCGCTGCAGAACGTCGCGCGTCCCGACGAGGTCGGGGACATGCTGACGCCGGAGCAGACACTGCAGAACGCACCGGACGCCGCCGACGGTCGCTTCCGGGTGACCGCGATCCTGGGGGAGGAACAGTGACCGCGGAACTGACGCGTCTGAGCGCGGCCGAACTCGGCGCGCGACTGTCCGCCGGCGAGGTCTCCAGTGTCGAGGTCACGCGCGCGCACCTGGATCGGATCGCGGCGGTGGATGCCGACATCCACGCATTCCTCCACGTGAGCGATCACGCCCTCGAGGTCGCCGACGACATCGACCGACGGCGTGCCGCAGGGGAGGACCTCGGTCCGATCGCGGGCGTACCGCTGGCGATCAAGGACGTTCTGGTCACGACCGACATGCCCTCCACGAGCGGGTCGCGGATCCTCGAGGGCTACATGTCGCCGTTCGACGCTACTGTCGTCGCACGCTCCCGCGCGGCGGGTCTCGTCCCGCTCGGCAAGACGAACATGGACGAGTTCGCGATGGGCTCGTCCACCGAGCACTCCGCGTACGGACCGACGCGCAATCCGTGGGATCTGGACCGCATTCCGGGCGGCTCAGGGGGCGGCTCGGCGGCGGCCGTCGCGGCGTTCGAGGCGCCCCTCGCCCTCGGGTCCGACACGGGCGGGTCGATCCGTCAGCCCGCGCACGTCACCGGCACCGTGGGTCTCAAGCCGACGTACGGCGCCGTCAGCCGGTACGGCGCGATCGCTCTCGCGTCGAGCCTGGATCAGGTCGGCCCTGTGACGCGCACCGTCCTGGACGCGGGTCTGCTTCACGACGTGATCGGCGGGCACGATCCGCACGATTCGACCTCGCTCACCGACGCGTGGCCGTCCTTCGCCGCGGCCGCGCGGGAAGGCGCGAACGGCGAGGTCCTCCGGGGCCTCCGCGTCGGGGTCATCAAGGAGCTTCCGGACTCGGGCTTCCAGCCCGGCGTTTCGGCGTCGTTCCGCGCCGCCCTGGCCGCGATGGAGGCGCAGGGTGCCGAGATCGTCGAGATCAGCGCCCCGCACTTCGAGTACGGAGTCGCGGCCTACTACCTGATCCTGCCTGCGGAGGCGTCGAGCAACCTCGCCAAGTTCGACTCCGTGCGCTTCGGTCTGCGAGTGACTCCCTCCGGGACTCCGACCGTCGAGAGCGTCATGGCCGCGACGCGCGACGCCGGATTCGGTGACGAAGTGAAGCGCCGCATCATCCTGGGGACCTACGCGCTGTCGGCGGGCTACTACGACGCCTACTACGGCTCCGCGCAGAAGGTGCGGACGCTCATCCAGCGCGACTTCGACGAGGCGTTCTCGAAGGTCGATGTGATCGCGACTCCGTCGGCTCCGACCACCGCGTTCCGGCTCGGCGAGAAGATCGACGACCCGATGCAGATGTACCTGAACGACGTGACGACCATCCCGGCGAACCTCGCCGGCGTCCCGGGCATTTCGATACCTTCGGGGCTCGCCGCGGAGGACGGCCTGCCGGTCGGCATCCAGTTCCTCGCTCCCGCGCGCGCCGACGCGCAGCTCTATCGGGTGGGCGCGGCCCTCGAGGCGCTGCTGGTGGATTCGTGGGGCGCTCCGCTGCTGGATCGCGCCCCGGTACGGGGAGGTGTCGCCTGACATGGCGAAAGACAAGATCATGGACTTCGACGAGGCTCTCGAGCTTTTCGAGCCCGTCCTCGGGTTCGAAGTCCACGTGGAGCTGAACACCAAGACGAAGATGTTCTCGGCCGCGGCCAACCCCGCGCACGATGACAACCACGGCGCCGCCCCGAACACGCTGATCGCCCCGGTGGACCTCGGTCTGCCCGGATCGCTGCCGGTCGTCAACGAGACCGCGATCCGCTCATCGATCAGTCTCGGGCTCGCGCTGGGTTGCTCGATCGCTCCGTCGAGCCGCTTCGCGCGCAAGAACTACTTCTATCCCGATCTCGGCAAGAACTATCAGATCTCCCAATACGACGAGCCGATCGCCTTCGAAGGACGCGTGGAGGTCGAACTCGAAGACGGCACGATCGTCGAGGTTCCGATCGAGCGTGCGCACATGGAGGAGGATGCGGGCAAGCTGACGCACGTCGGCGGCTCAACCGGTCGCATCCAGGGCGCGGAGTACTCCCTCGTCGACTACAACCGCGCCGGCGTCCCGCTGGTGGAGATCGTGACGAAGCCGATCTACGGCGCCGAGCACCGCGCGCCCGAGGTGGCGAAGGCCTACGTCTCCACGATCCGTGACATCGTCCGCGCCCTCGGCATCTCCGAGGCGCGCATGGAGCGTGGCAACCTCCGATGCGATGCGAACGTCTCGCTGCGTCCCCGCGGTCAGGCGGCGCTCGGGACCCGCACGGAGACGAAGAACGTCAACTCCATGCGGTCGGTGGAGCGTGCCGTCCGATACGAGATCCAGCGCCAGGCCGCGATCCTCGCAGCCGGCGGGACGATCACGCAGGAAACGCGGCACTGGCACGAGGACACCGGGACGACCTCACCGGGACGCCCCAAGTCCGACGCGGACGACTACCGGTACTTCCCCGAGCCCGACCTCCTGCCCGTCGTCCCCTCCGCCGAGCTCGTCGAGCAGCTGCGCGCGGCGCTGCCCGAACCGCCGGCCGCGCGACGTCGTCGTCTGAAGGCGGACTGGGGATTCAGCGACATCGACTTCCAGGGTGTGGTGAATGCCGGCCTGCTCGTCGAGGTGGAGGAGACCGTGGCCGCCGGCGCTACCCCCGCCGCGGCGCGCAAGTGGTGGACCGGTGAACTGGCGCGCATCGCGAATGCGGAGGGCAAGGAGCCTGCCGAGCTCGTCTCGCCGCGGGATGTCGCCGAACTCCAGAAGCTCGTGGACGCCGGCACCCTCACCGACAAGCTCGCCCGTCAGGTGCTCGAGGGCATGATCGCGGGCGAGGGCACGCCGCAGGAGATCGTGGACGCCCGCGGGCTCGCCGTCGTCTCGGACGACGGCGCCCTGATCGCGGCGATCGACGAGGCGCTCGCGTCTCAGCCCGATGTCCTGGAGAAGATCCGCGACGGCAAGGTTCAGGCCGCCGGTGCGGTGATCGGCGCGGTGATGAAGGCGATGCGAGGCCAGGCGGATGCCGCACGGGTGCGCGAGCTCGTGCTGGAGCGGGCAGGGCACTGATACGCCTGCATGTCGGTGCCCGGTGAGACCATCGGCTGATGGGACGCGGTGACGGGACCGGGCGGCTCGTGTCGCCCGACGGTGCCGACGACACCGGCACCGGCATCCTGCACGTCGATATGGACGCGTTCTACGCGGCCGTAGAGGTTCTCGACGACCCCTCGCTGAAGGGCAAGCCCCTCATCGTCGGCGGTGTGGAGGGGCGCGGCGTCGTTTCGAGCGCCTCCTACGAGGCACGACGGTTCGGCGTGCGCTCGGCGATGAACATGGCGCAGGCACTGCGCCTGTGTCCGACGGCGATCACGGTGACACCCCACTTCGAGCGATACCTGGCGGTGTCGGCGCAGGTGATGAGCGTCTTCCACGACGTCACGCCGCTCGTCGAGCCACTGTCGATCGACGAGGCGTTCCTGGACGTGCGCGGTGCGCGCCGGCTGTGGGGGAGTCCGGGTGAGATCGCGCGTTCGCTCCGTCGACGCGTGCGTGAGGAAACCGGCCTGACCTGCAGCATCGGCGTGGCCGCGACGAAGCACGTTGCCAAGATGGCCTCGACGATCAGCAAGCCCGACGGTCTGCTGATCGTGGCGGCCGACCGGACCGAGGACTTCCTGCGGCCCCGCTCGGTCCGTGCGCTCTGGGGCATCGGCCCCAAATCCGCCGAGGCGCTCGAGGCACGCGGCATCCGGACGATCGCCGACATCCTCGACACGCCCCGCGGGGTGCTCGACCGTGCACTCGGCAGCGCGATGGGCGAGCGCATCTGGCAGTTGTCGCGCGGCATGGACGCGCGCGAGGTCGACACCGAACGTGTCGAGAAGAGCGTCGGCCACGAGGAGACGTTCCACTCCGACATCGACGAGCCGACGATCCTCCGTTCAGAGCTGCGACGGCTGGCCGACCGCGTGGGTGCTCGCCTGCGCTCGAACGGCTGGGAGGCGCGCACGATCGCGATCAAGATCCGCTTCTCGGACTTCACGACGCTCACGCGGTCGCAGACCCTTCCCGAACCCACGGCGGTGGGTCAGCGCATCGGCGAAGCCGCGCTGGGGATGTTCGACGCGCTCGACCGACCCCTCCCGGTCCGCCTGGTGGGAGTGCGCGCAGAGAAGCTGCGCCCGTCGGGCGGTGGCGATCTCGCGCTGTGGGACGACGACGAGGAGTGGCGCCGCGTGGAGGGCGCGCTCGATGACGCGGCGGCGCGGTTCGGGCGCGGCGCCGTGACCCGCGCGACGCTGATCGGGGGGCCGCGCGGCGGCACCGCGCTGCCGTCGCACCCGCGCGCGCCGGGGTCGGATTCCGCCGGGCCGGGCTCGGGCCTGGGCAGCGCGCGTCACGACGGGTAGCGTGAAGGAATGCCCAACATCGCACTTGAACTCGGTCAGCAGTCCGCGAATCTCGGCGTGCACAGCGCGTACGGCGAGCCCATCGACGTCGACGGCGTCAAAATCGTCCCCGTCGCGCTGTCGTGGTCGGGCTTCGGTGGAGGATCCGACGAGTCCGGAAACGGCGGCGGCGGTGGCGGCAGCTGGGCGGCTCCCCTGGGGGCGTACGTCCGCAAGGGCGACTCGCTGAGCTTCGAGCCGAACATCGTGTCCTTCCTGGCGGTGGCCATCCCCTTCGTATGGGTCGCCGGTCGTGCACTCAGCCGTGTCATCCGCGCCCTCAAGCGCTAGGGCCGATCCGGTCGCACACGCGCTCGATCTCGCCGCCACGCACATCACGCAGGCAGTCGTGGGGGTGGCGGCATCCAATCCGGTGGTGCTCATCGACGGGCGCAGCGGATCGGGGAAGACGTCCTTGGCGCGCCGGCTCGTCGCCCAATGGCCCTTACGCGGGCGCGTGCAGCTCGTCGCGCTGGACTCGCTGTACCCGGGCTGGGACGGTCTCCGCGACGGCGTGGAGCTCGCCAGAGATGCGATCCTCCGGCCGCACGCCCGCGGACTCGTCGGAGTCTGGCAGCGGTGGGACTGGGAGGTGGGCGCACCGGCGGAGGCGCATGCCGTCGACCCGTCCCTCCCGCTGATCGTCGAGGGCTCAGGCCTGTTGACCGCGGAAACCTCCGCACTCGGAGACGTCCGCGTCTGGCTCGAGTCCCCGGCGCCCTCGCGCATGCGCCGCGCCCTGGCGCGCGACGGCGATACGTATCGCCCGCACTGGGCGCGGTGGGCGGCACAGGAGGAGGAACACCTCGTCACCGACGGACCGCCGTTGCGGGCGACGCACGTCTTCGCGATTCCCTGAGGATCTGCGATTCAGGTCTCGTTCTCGACCGCGCGGACGAGACCGTCCAACCGGTAGCCCAACCAGTCATAGATCCCGAACCGGGGATCCTCGTCGTCGTGATCGTCTTCGGACTCGATGCCGAGCCGGTTCGCGAGCACGAGGCGGATGGCGGCCAGAGCGCGCAGCCATGCCTGGACGGCATCGGCATCCAGCGTGAGGTGGACGACCTCCATCGGGTCGTCCGCGTCCGCGAAGCTCGCGGCGGGTGAGAGAGACCCGAGGACGATGCCCGCGTCCGCACGGCGGCGTTCCAGCAGATCGCGCTCGGTGAGCTCGCGGAACTCGCGCGCTGCGCCGGCGTCATCGGCGTACGCGTCCGGCACCAGCCGGAGCACCGCCGGATCCGTGCTCGACGCCGCGCCGGAGTCCTCCAGAAGCTCGGCGAACTGCGCCACCAAGCCGGCGAGGTGGGTGGCCTCGAGGCGTGTCAGTTCGAGGACCACGCTGCGATCACCGGTCACCGTGGCGCCTGCCGAACTGTCGCCCAGAGCCCGTAGTCGTGCATGGCTTGAGTATGCAGCTCCATCTGCTCCCTCGCGCCTTCTGCGACGACCGCGTGCCCGTCATGATGCACAGCGAGCATGAGCCGTTCGGCTTCGGGGCGATCGAACCCGAAGTACTCGCGGAAGACATGGGCGACGTAGCTCATCAGATTGACGGGGTCGTTCCAGACGACCGTCTGCCAAGGATGATGAGGCTGCTCGGAACCCGTGGTGCGGAGGTCTTCGCCGAGATCGGGGAGTGCGACCGACATCACGCCCATCCCAATTCGTGCAGGCGTTCGTCGTCGATGCCGTAGAAATGGGCGATCTCATGCACGAGCGTCGTATGCACTTCGTCGCGCAATTCATCGGCCGTCTCGCATGCCGCCAGGTGGGGCTCGCGGTAGATGATGATCCGGTCGGGCAACTCGCCGATGCCGTAGCGGTCGCGTTCGGTCAGAGCCCAACCGTCATACAGACCGAGGAGGTCGAGGCTTCCATCCTCCGGACGGTCTTCCACCACGAACACGACGTTCTCCAGACCATCGACCATGTCGTCGGGGAGCCGATCGAGTTCGGCCGTGACGAGTGCTTCGAACCCCTCGGGATCCATCTGCATCAGATGCTCTCCTGCTTGGGGTGAGTAACGGGGCTCGAACCCGCGACATCGGCCACCACAAGGCCGCGCTCTACCAACTGAGCTATACCCACCATGTCTCCCGCGCGAGCGGGCAACCCGAAGATTCTCTCATACTTCGGGCGCGAACGACGAAAGCGCCGCCGATGCCGCGGCGCGTGCCGTGTCGCTGGTCGGCCCCGGTTCGGGGACGAACACGGCCGAGCGGTAGTAGGACAGCTCGAGGATCGATTCGCGGATGTCCGCCAACGCGCGGTGACCGCCGCCCTTCGCCGGCGCGTGGATGTAGGCACGGGGGTACCAGCGTCTACTGAGCTCCTTGATGCTGGACACATCGACGTTGCGGTAGTGAAGCCACCTGTCGACGCGCGGCATGTACTTGGCCAGGAACATGCGGTCGGTGCCGATCGTGTTGCCGGCCAGCGGCGCCTTGCCCTGCAGTGGCACGAAGCGCTGGATGTATTCGAGTGCCTCGAATTCGGCTTCGGCGAGGCTCACGCCGTGGGGAATCTCCGTCAAGAGCCCTGACTTCTCGTGCATCGCCGTCACGAAGTCGTTCATGTGCGCGAGCGCGGAGTCATCGGGCTTGATGACGATCGAGAACCCCGGGTCGAGAGGGCGGAGTTCGAAGTCGGTCACGACGACGGCGATCTCGACGAGTTCGTCGATCTCGAGGTCGAGGCCCGTCATCTCGCAGTCGATCCATACGAGACGATCGTTCTCGGAAGCGCCCACCATTGCTCCATCCTAGCCAGGGGGCACGGACACGGATCTCGGGCGCACAAGCCCCCCCGGAGAGATTCGAACTCCCGACCAGCCGGGTAGAAACCGGACGCTCTTCCACTGAGCTACGGAGGGTGACACATCTACGCTACCCGTCCGCCTCGCACAGCCGGAAGTCGCCGCAGCGTGGCACTGGCAGCGCGCGCGCCGGCGGCGTACGTTCGGAGACACGGAAGGAGTTCGATGATGAGCACGACCGAGACACACCACGCCCTCTGGGTCGCCTATGGAGCGTCAGGAGTCGCCGGCAGCATCCGCAAGGATGACGAGGGCTACACCGTCACGATGGCCGGGGCGGACACGACCGCGGGAACCTACCCGTCGATGGAGGTCGCGAAGAGCGCACTGCATTCCCGGATGCCCGCCGGAAGCGACTGGCCCCGGTTCCAGGAGCACTGATCCACCCCACGGGGACGGAGCCGTCAGACGCGGGCGATTGACGCGTCGGACGGCTTCGCCGCGAGGGCGGGGTTCGCGCGCGCTGTGTCGAGGAGCGGGAGCGCGACGTGCACGAGCGGGCCGATGAGCGCGGCGAAAAGGACCGTGCCGATGCCCACGGTGCCGCCCAGAAGCCAGCCGATCGCGAGCACGGAGATCTCGACGGACGCACGGCACGCCCAGATCGGCCAGCCCAGACGTGCGTGGAGACCCGTCATGAGGCCGTCTCGGGGACCGGGCCCGAATCGCGCCCCGATGTAGAGTCCCGACGCCAGGGCGACCAGGACGATGCCACCCAGCAGCACGGCCACCTGGAGGAGGACGCCCGAGACCGGCGGCACGAGCCAGAGCACGGCCTGCATGCTCGTCCCGACCAGGAGGATGTTGGCGATCGTGCCGATTCCGGGCTTCTGGCGGAGCGGGATCCAGACGAGCAGGACGAGGAAGCCCACGATGTTCGTGACCCACCCGATGCCGATCCCCGTGTGGACCGAGATGCCCTGGGCGAAGACGGTCCACGGGTCCACCCCGAGCCCCGCCTCGACCGTGAGGGCGCACCCTGCCCCATAGAGGAAGAGGCCGACCAGGAGCTGCACCACACGACGCGTCATGGCCCCATTTCATCGCATTATTGGACTGGTAGCACCAGGCCAATGCGGATAGTCTGGCCCGGTGGACTCCCGCATATCGGCTCGTTCCCTCGGAGCGGCACTAGGTGGTTGGCGTACGCGTGAGCCGGCATATGAGGCCCTCGCCGACGGCATCCGTCTTCTCTGCCTCGACAACCGCATCGCGCCACGTACGACGCTTCCCGCCGAGCGCGAACTGGCGTCGGCGCTGCAAGTGAGTCGAAGCACCGTCGCGACGGCGTACCGGAGCCTGCGCGATTCGGGACATATCGCGAGTCTGCGAGGGTCGGGGAGCATGACGCTGCCTCTACGGCGAGCGGATGCCGGCGCTGTCGCTCCGCGAGAGGGGGCCATCGACCTCCAGCAGGCGAGCCCACCGGCATGGCCCGGACTGGCCGGACTGTTCTCGGATGTCAGTCTGTCCGCCTCCTCGATCGTCGCGCGGACGGGATACGACATGGTGGGCCGGAGCGATCTGCGCGAAGCGATCGCGGGCCGGTACCGCGAGCGCGGCATCCCGACGTCCGTCGACGAGGTGCTGGTCACCACAGGCGCGCAGAGCGCGATCCACCTGCTCGCCGCCGTGCTGCTGGGCAGGGGGGATCGTGTCCTGATCGAGACGCCCACCTACCCGCACGCTGCCGATGCCCTGCGGCGCGCGGGCGCCCGGCTGATCGGTGTACCGGTGACCCCGGAGGACGGCTGGGATCTGGACCGCGCCGAGCAGGCGTTTGCGCGCGCGTTGCCGGTGCTGGCCTACCTGATGCCTGACTTCCAGAACCCGACCGGGCGTTCGATGTCCGCAGACGAGCGGATCTCGATCGGCGAGGCCGCACAGCGCGCGGGTACGTTCCTGGTCCTCGATGAGACCACGGCCGACCTCGACATCGATCGCGGGTTGCAGTCGCCCGGCTTCGCGAGCGATCCGGAGTCGGTCATCCGGATCGGCTCGCTGGGCAAGACGGTGTGGGGAGGGCTGCGCGTGGGATGGGTCCGGGCCGGCGCGGATCTGATCCGCCGTCTCGTGGCCGCTCGTCCGGCGCACGATCTGGGCACCCCGGAGTTCGAGCAGGCGATTGCGACAGCCGCTCTGCGGCGATTCCCGGAAGTGATCGCGCAGCGCTCCCATCTGCTCCGGGCAGGCCGGGATGCCGCTCGCGAGGCGCTCGCGACGCTGCTCCCGGATTGGCGGACTCCGGTCGTACACGGGGGAGTGTCGCTGTGGATCGGGCTGGATGCCCCGCTGAGTTCACCGCTCGTGATGGACGTGCGATCGCGAGGCCTGCTGCTGTCGGCCGGCTCGAGATTCGCGGTGGACGGCGGGTACGACCGGCACCTTCGCCTTCCCTTCACGAGCGGCCCTGCCGAGCTCATCCGCGCCGTCGAGATACTCGCCGACGCATGGCCCCGGGTGTGCGGCGGGGCGCCCGTGCAGTCATCGATGCAGCTCGACGCCGTCATCTGATCCCGGCACGCCGTCATCTGAGCCCCGCCCGCCGTCAGCGGGAGAACCTCAGGCAATCGATGGCGTCGTCAGCCGCCCAGAATTCGCCCAGCTCGCGGAATCGACCGGATGCCGCGTGGAAGCGACGAGCGCGATACCGCGTGTCTGCGCCGGCGGTCGTCACCTGGAGGTGGCCGATCACCCGGCCGGGGCGGTCGATCACCCGCCACAGGGCGGGCCCCGCGGCCGTGAGTGACACCGCACGGGTGAGGACGGGCGGTGACAGGTCGGGTGCGGCATCGCGGCGCGACGCCGAGAGCCGGGCGGCGGTCGATGGTGCGGTCATGGTCGTTCTCCCCTCCCATCGAAGATACGTTCGACCTCCGACACGCCGGCAGTTCGTCGATTCCTCCCCAGGACGCCTCGGCGCGACGTTGTCCGCAGATCTCCGCTCGACCCGCACCTGTTGGCCCTTAAACGGGCATCGTGGAGCTGCGCCGGCGCTCTCAACGGGCACGGGGCGCCGGCGCAGCCCGAGGACGGACTTCGGGAGGAGAGGATGCGAGATGAACGACACGATCACGATCGTCGGAACGATCGGCACGGACCCCGAGCGGAAGGTGCGCGGCGGCGTGCCCATCACGACGTTCCGCGTCGCGAGCAAGGAGCGCCGCTTCGACAAGGCATCCGGGGCATGGGTCGACGGCGAGACGAACTGGTACACGGCATCGGCGTACCGAAGGCTCGCCGACCACGTCTACGAGTCGCTGCATCGCCGGGAACGCGTCATCCTGACCGGGCGGCTCAAGGTGCGCAACTGGGACACCGGCGAGAAGCGCGGCACGTCGGTCGACATCGACATCGATGCGATCGGTCATGACCTGCTCTTCGGCACGACGGCATTCCGTTCCGACGACGCTCGCTCGGACGAATCGGGCTCGGCCGCGCCCGCCGAGGAATGGGCGACGACTTCTTCCGACGGTGGTTGGGACGTGGCGGAGCAGTCGGCGTCGAGCTCGGCGAGCCCCGCACTCCCGTCCCCGGCGGTGGAGCCGGCGCAACCGAGAGAGCCTGAGCTCGTCGGTGCCGAGACGCCGTTCTGACCGCGGCGACGGGCATGGGGCGGGCGGGGCAATCGTCGCGACTTACACTCGAGACGTGCCCCGCCGCCCCGAGTGCCACCCGGACATCCGCCGTCCGAGCGCGCCGCGGGCGGCGATCGGAAAAGTCTCCCTCCGCCGACGCGCGACCGGAGCGCCGGTCCCGGCGATCCTCCTTGCAGGCCTCATCGCCCTCTCCGGGTGCACACCGGCCGGGCAGGACGCCGAGCCGCTCACGACGACGGCCGTCGAGACGGCGACTCCGTCTGCGTCACCGTCACCGGGTGAACCCACGGGGCCCGTGCTGATCCCGGACGGCACGGCCGAGGACAACCTGCCGCTGTTCTCGAGCATCGTCGCGGCGGTCTGGGCCACGCCCCAGCAGGTCACCGGGCAGGCATATGTCGACGCTCTTGTCGCCGCCGGCTTCGACAAGGCTGCGATGCAGCTGACACCCGATCGGAGCACCGTCGGCAATCCCGCCGAGAGCATCCAGTTCTCGGTGCGCTGGGGTCAGGATTGCCTCGTCGGTCAGGTGGGGCCGGCCACCGGGGAGCCGGTCGCCGTGATCGTGCCCGTCCTCGCGGAGGGCACCTGCTTGGTCGGTCAGACGCGCCCGATCGACTGGTGACGGCGGATGGGCAGGACCGCGCGCACGTAGACTGGACCGGTTATGGCTGAATACATCTACTCGATGGTCCGTGCCCGCAAGGCAGTCGGCGACAAGGTGATCCTCGACGACGTCACGATGGCGTTCCTCCCGGGGGCCAAGATCGGCGTCGTCGGGCCCAACGGCGCGGGAAAGTCCACGATCCTGAAGATCATGGCGGGAATGGACACGCCGAGCAACGGCGAGGCCAAGCTCAGCCCCGGCTACAGCGTCGGCATCCTGATGCAGGAGCCCGAGCTCGACGAGGACAAGACGGTCCTGGAGAACGTCCAGCAGGGCGTCGGTCCGATCAAGCAGCAGCTCGACCGGTTCAACGAGATCTCCGGGCTCATGGCGGACCCCGATGCCGATTTCGACACGCTGCTGGCCGAGATGGGGACGCTCCAGGAGGCGATCGACGCGGCCGACGCCTGGGATCTGGACTCCCAGCTCGAGCAGGCGATGGACGCGCTGCGGACGCCCCCGTCCGAGGCGATCGTGGCCAACCTGTCCGGCGGTGAGAAGCGGCGTGTGGCGCTGTGCAAGCTCCTCCTGCAGAAGCCCGATCTCCTGCTGCTCGACGAGCCCACGAACCACCTCGACGCTGAGAGCGTGCTCTGGCTCGAGCAGCACCTCGCGAAGTATCCCGGCGCCGTCCTCGCCGTGACCCACGATCGCTACTTCCTCGATCACGTCGCCGAGTGGATCTGCGAGGTCGACCGCGGCCGCCTCTACCCGTACGAGGGCAACTACTCGACCTACCTGGAGAAGAAGCAGGAGCGTCTCCAGGTTCAGGGCAAGAAGGACGCCAAGCTCGCCAAGCGTCTTGCGAGCGAGCTCGAGTGGGTGCGCAGCAACGCGAAGGGCCGTCAGACGAAGTCGAAGTCGCGCCTGGCCCGCTACGAGGAGATGGCCGCAGAGGCGGATCGCACCAGGAAGCTGGACTTCGACGAGATCGTCATCCCGCCGGGTCCGCGGCTGGGACAGGTGGTGCTCGAGGCCAAGAAGCTCCAGAAGGGCTTCGACGGCCGCAGCCTGATCGACGGGCTGAGCTTCAGCCTCCCGCGCAACGGCATCGTCGGCATCATCGGCCCGAACGGCGTCGGCAAGACGACGCTCTTCAAGACGATCGTGGGTCTCGAACCGCTCGACGGCGGCGAGCTGAAGGTCGGTGAGACCGTCGACATCTCGTACGTCGACCAGAGTCGCGGCGGGATCGACCCGAACAAGACCCTGTGGGAGGTCGTCAGCGACGGTCTGGACTGGATCCAGGTCGGCAAGGTCGAGATCCCGTCCCGCGCGTACGTCTCGCAGTTCGGCTTCAAGGGTCCCGACCAGCAGAAGAAGGCGGGCGTCCTCTCCGGTGGTGAGCGCAACAGGCTGAACCTCGCCCTCACCCTCAAGCAGGGCGGAAACCTCCTCCTCCTGGACGAGCCCACCAACGACCTGGACGTCGAGACGCTCGGCAGCCTGGAGAACGCGCTGCTCGAGTTCCCCGGATGCGCGGTCGTCATCACTCACGACCGGTGGTTCCTCGACCGCATCGCCACGCACATCCTGGCGTACGAGGGCACCGCCGACGACCCCGACAACTGGTATTGGTTCGAGGGCAACTTCGAGGCGTACGAGGAGAACAAGATCGAGCGTCTCGGCGCGGACGCGGCCAACCCGCATCGCTCCACGTACCGCAAGCTCACGCGTGACTGACGAGGAGTTCGTGGTGTCGGCGACCGCGGACGGTCGCCGACTCCACATCCCCATCCACTTGCGGTGGGGTGATCTGGACGCCTTCAATCACGTCAACAACGCCTCGATGCTCAAGCTCCTCGAAGAGGTGCGCGTGCGCGCCTTCTGGCGACCCGGAGCGGACGAGGCCGCGCCGCCGACGGCCGTGCTCGACTCCGGCATCGACGCCGGCACGCTGACGCTCATCGCCCGGCAGGAGATCGAGTACCTCCGCCCCGTGCCGTACCAGAGGAACCCGCTCGACGCTCAGCTGTGGTTCGGCAAGATCGGCGGCTCGAGCATCGAAGTCTGCTACGAGGTCTTCAGCCCTGCCTCCGGTGCGACGCAAGAGCTGTACGCGCGTGCATCGGCCGTCGTCGTCATGGTGGATGCGACCACCGGAAGACCGGTTCGCCTCACCGACGAACAGCGCTCCGCGTGGGAACCGTTCCTCGGCGCGCCGGTGGAGTACGCCCACCGGCGCTGAAGGTCCTCACTCGCGCGGCGCCTCGGGGAGCCGGATCATGATCTCCTGCGCGACGCTGGCCACGAGAACGCCGTCGCGGCTGAAGATCCGCCCTGTCGCCAATCCTCGTCCGCCGCGAGCGTTCGGGGACTCCTGAACGTAGAGCATCCATTCGTCCACGCGACCGGGACGGTGCCACCACATCGCGTGATCGAGACTCGCGACCTTGAGCCCGGGCGTCGCCCACGCCACGCCGTGTGCGCGCAGGATCGACTCCTGGATCGTCATGTCGCTGAGGTAGGCGAGTGCCGCGCGGTGCGTCGCCGGGTCGTCGGGGATCTCGCGCCGCGTGCGCATCCAGACGGCCTGCCGGGGCACGCGCTCGCCCTGCACCGACAGATAGATCGGCGAGGGCACGTGACGAAGATCAAGCGGCCGGTCGGTGAACAGTCTCTTGGAGACCGGGTGGAGGCCGGCGAGGTGGTCCTCCAGGTCGGGTAGGTCCTCGGGAGCGGGGAGCCCTGCCGGCATCTCCGCCTGGTGCTCGATCCCGGGGTCCTCGTCCTGGAAGGAAGCGATCATGGAGAAGATCGGCACGCCCTGCTGGAACGCCTGGGTGCGACGTGTGGAGAACGAACGGCCGTCGTGGATGCGGTCGACGGAGAATGTGATGCCCTGGGATGCGTCGCCGGGGCGCAGGAAGTATCCGTGCATCGAATGCACGGATCTTCCGTCCGGGATCGTCCGCTCCGCGGCGACGATGGATTGGGCGAGCACCTGGCCGCCGTACACACGCCCGAGAGGCATCGACTGGGACACCCCGGTGAAGATGTCCTCGGTCGTGCGCGCACCGGACTGCGACAGATCCAGCACCGCGAGCATCGAGGCGACCGGGTCGGGATCGGGGGAGTAGTCGTCGGCGGCGGGGGTGGTGTGCGGGGCGTCGATCACAGTGTTGTAGCTTAGGCGGATGTCGTCGCGCCTGATCTTCACGGACGCCGCGGCGGCCGCGGACGCCCTGACTTTCGCGGGCCGGACGGCACGCCTCGGCGATGAAGCCGTGCGCCTGCAGGCTTCGGGCGGCACGCTCCTGATGACGGCGGCTCCGCTCGCTCCGAGAGGGCTGTTCGATGCGACCCCCACGGTGCTGGCGATGCGCGCGCTGCCGGTGGACCCCGAGCTCGTGTGCGATCTGGTGGTGTCGGCGGGGAGTCTGCAGCCCGCGGATGACGATGCGGCACACCTCGTCCTTCCCGACACGGCGCTGTCACCGTCCTGGGCGGGTGTCACCCCGCCGCGAGCCGGGTGGACGGAGATCGCCGAGGTGCCGGCATCCGTCCTCGCCTCCCGCGCCCAGTGGGGGATCGCCGCAGTCGCCGAGGCGCTGCCGCAGGATTCGGGGGAGGATGCCGTCCGCGCGGTGCGCGCGGCCGTCTGGGGCGCCCCGGACGAGGCCTTGGGGGGGATACCGCTCGGCGCGGCCTTCGCCGCCTTCGTGCTGGGCTTCATCGTCGGCGAGGAACAAGCGGCCGTGCGCGAAGCAGGGGCCTGGACGAGGCTGTCCCTCGTTCGCGGACACGTCGTGGTGAGGGGACCGGCACGCACCGGCCTCACCGCCGTGCGGTCGACCGGCGCGCCGGTCGTTTAGACCGCAGTCGCTGCCGCACGTCCTGCCGCTCGGCCCGAGAACAGGCACCCGCCGAGGAACGTCCCCTCGAGCGCGCGGTACCCATGCACGCCCCCGCCGCCGAACCCGCTCGCCTCACCGGCGGCGTAGAGCCCGGGGACCGGCCGGCCGTCGACGCCCAGCGCCCGCCCGTCCAGGTCCGTCTCGATGCCGCCGAGCGACTTCCGGGTGACGATGTGGAGCTTGACCGCGATGAGAGGTCCGGCCTTGGGGTCGAGGATCCGGTGCGGGTCGGCGGTGCGCACGAGCCGGTCGCCGCGGTAGGCGCGGGCGGAGCGCAGCATCGCGATCTGCGCGTCCTTCGTGAAGTCGTTGTCGATCTCACGGTCGCGTGCCTCGATCTCGAGGCGAACCCGATCGGCGTCCAACGCGTCCCCTCCCGGTGCGGCGCGCATCGCAGTGATGAGGTCATGCAGGTCATCACGGACGATGAAGTCCTCTCCGTTGTCCATGAAGGCCTGAACGGGTGCTGCAGCCCCTCTGCCCAGTCGTGACTTCACCAGGAGCGGGATGTCGCGTCCGGTGAGGTCGGGGTTCTGCTCGCTGCCGGAGAGGGTGAACTCCTTCTCGATGATCTGCCGCGACAGCACGAACCAGGAATGGTCGTACCCGGTGGTGCGCAGGTGCTCCAAGGTGCCGAGCGTGTCGAATCCGGGGAACAGGGGGACGGGAAGGCGTCGGCCGGTCGCATCGAGCCACACCGACGACGGACCCGGCAGGATGCGGATGCCGTGCTGCGGCCACACCGGATCCCAGTTGCGGACGCCCTCGACGTAGTGCCACATGCGGTCGCCGTTGATGAGTCTGGCGCCGGCATTCTCGCCGAGGGCCAGCATGGAACCGTCGACATACTCGGGAACCCCCGCGATCATCGACGCAGGAGGCTCGCCCAGCCGAGCGGGCCACTGACGACGGACGAGGTCGTGATTGCCGCCGATACCACCCGATGAGACGATCGTCGCGCCCGCAGTGACCTCGAACTGCCCGATCGGTTCGCGGGCGGACGCCGCGCCCCGGACGGCACCGGACGGGGCGAGCACGTCGCCGGTGGCCCCGATGACTCGCCCGTCCGCGGAGCTGAGCGCCGTCACGCGGTGGCGCGGCAGGATCGTCAGCGTTCCCCGGGTCTCCGCCTCCTCGACCGCGGCGACGAAGGGCGCCACGATCCCCGGCCCCGTTCCCCACGTGATGTGAAAGCGCGGGACGGAGTTGCCCGGGCCGGTCGCGGTGTATCCGCCGCGCTCGGCCCAGCCCACGACCGGGAAGAAGCCGACGCCCTTCTGGCGCAGCCATGAGCGCTTCTCCTCGTGGGCGAAGTGAAGGTAGGCCTCGGCCCAGCGCCGCGGCCACGCGTCCTCCTCGCGGTCGAACCCCGCAGTGGCGAACCAGTCCTGGCGGGCGAGATCGATCGAGTCCCGGATTCCCATGCGGCGCTGCTCGGGGGAGTCGATGAAGAACAGACCGCCGAACGACCACCACGCCTGGCCGCCGAGGTTCGTCCGCGGCTCCTGGTCGACGATCGTGACCGTCCGCCCCGCCGCGACGGCCTCGGAGGCGGCGACGAGACCGGCGAGCCCCCATCCGATCACGAGGAGATCCGTGGTGTGGTGCGTACCTGAGGACATGGGCGACTCCTTCGTCGACGGACGGTCAGGGCGTGGGTTCGAACGTGTTCACCATCGCGAATGCGGCGCGCTGCAGGTAGTCCCACAGTGTCGCCTCCTGCAGCGGTGGGAGGTCGAGCTCGTCGACGGCGGCGCGCATGTGCTGGAGCCAGCGGTCGCGGGCGTCGGGATTGACGTGGAACGCGGCGTGCCGCATGCGCAGACGAGGATGTCCGCGCTGCGCGCTGTAGGTCGTGGGTCCGCCCCAGTACTGCTCGAGGAACAGCGTCAATCGCTCCGCCGCCGGTCCGAGATCCTCCTCGGGGTACATCTGACGCAGCACATCGTCGGTCGCGACACCGCGGTAGAACGCGTTCACGAGCCTCGCGAAGGTCTCGTGTCCTCCGACTTCGTCGTAGAACGAGAGCGTCACGCCGAGCCCTCGGGGTTCTCCGGAGGGGACTTCGGCGTGCGCTTGGGCCGCCAGATGGGGCGCTCGGGCGGCGGGGGCGCCGTGACGGCCGTCGTGGGCTTCGTCCGGGGCGGGTTCGCGCCGCGCACCCGCTGCGCACCCTCGGGGCCGGTGAGCACGATCGAGTTGAGCTGCGGAAGGGTGAGCCCCATCGTGTCGATGGCCTTCATGACCCGCATCCGCAGTTCTCGGGCGACGTCGTCCTTCGCGTTGGTTCGCGTCTTCATCACGAGGCGGATGACGAGTGCGTCTCCCGAGATCGACTCGAGGCCCCAGACTTCGGGCTTCTCGATGATGCGCGTCCGCCACTTCGGATCTTTCGCGAGCTCCTTCATCGTCTCCATCATGGCGGCTTCGACCTCGTCGACGTCGGTGTCCACCGGCAGAGCCAGATCGACGATGACCCGGGACCAGCCCATCGACATGTTGCCGATGCGGGTGATCTCGCCGTTGCGGACGTACCAGAGCGTGCCGTTGACGTCGCGGACGGTGGTGATCCGGACGCTGACGTACTCGACGATCCCGGTCGCGAGCCCCAGATCCACGACGTCGCCGATGCCGACCTGATCCTCCGCGACGATGAAGATTCCGTTCAGGACGTCCTTGACGATGTTCTGCGCGCCGAATCCCAGACCGGCGCCCACCGCCGCGGTGAGGAGCGTGAGGGAACCCAGCGCATCCGGGGCGAGCAGAGTGACGATCAACAGCATCGTGACGATGACGATCGCCACGTTCACGACGTTCTGCAGGATCGACCCGAGCGTCCGCGTGCGCTGAACGAGCCGGATCGACGCGAGCGGGGACCGCTCGAGCGCCTGGGTGTCGTCGACGTTCGCCTTGTCCTTCGCTCCGTTGACGATCCGGTTGACGACGCGGCGAATGACCAATCGAAGGATCCACCCGACGACGAGGGCGCCGATGAGGATGCCGAGCACGCGCAGCAGATTCATTCCGGCTTCGAGGAAGAACACTCCGATCGGCGCCCAGAAGGCGGGATCGATGAGGGCAGGGCCGGTTTCCGTCCAGATCGAGATCATCGGATCCAGCCTAACGACGGATGCCTCGGCGCCCGCTGAATGCGGCGCCGAGGCATCCGATGACGGTCGATCGATTACGAGGCGTCGCGGTCCTGGACCGCAAGAGCCCGCTCGACACCGGCGAGGTTCTCATCCACGAGGCGGCGGAGTGCCGGCGCGGCGTCCGGGTTGGCGCGCAGCCACGCGCGCGTGGCGTCCTGCAGCTCGCGGTTCGCCAGAGGAGCCGGGTACAGCCCGACGATGATGTACTGCGCGATCTGGTACGAGCGCGAGTTCCAGATCGGCAGCAGCATGTCGAAGTAGGACGCCACGAAGTCGCGCAGCTGTTCGACGCCGGCCGGATGCTGGAAGCCGAGTGCCGTGGAGCGCACGATCGTGTTGGGCTTGTCGTCCTTCGCGATCAGCGAGTCCCACGCGGCGCGCTTGGCCTCCGCGGACGGGATCGAGGCCTTCGCCTGCGCGGCGAACTCGCCGCCCTTGGCGGTGTTGTCATCGGCCAGCGCCTCATCGATCGCGGCGGCATCAGCCCGGCCGCCTGCTGCCAGTGAGATCAGCAGCTGCCACGCCAGGTCGGTGTCGATCTCCAGTCCCGGCAGGGTCTGCGAACCGTCGCGAAGTGCCTGCACGGTGTCCCAGTGCGCGGGAGTGGAGGCCGCCGTCGCGAAGGCGGTCACGAACTGGAGCTGGCTGTCGCTTCCGGCCTCGGCCCCTTCGGCGAGCTGCCAGAGCCCGTCCGCGACCTTCGCGCGCGTGGACTCGCGCTTCTCCGGCGCGACGTACGAGTTCGCCGCCAGCTGCAGCTGGGCGAGCGTGGTGCGGACGGTGGTCGACTCCGTCTCGCGTCCGATGTTGCGCAGCACGAGGTCGACGTAGTCCGACGGCGAGGATTCGGCATCCCGGGTCTGATCCCACGCGGCGCCCCACACGAGCGAGCGAGCGAGAGGGTCTGCGATGCCCCCGAGGTGCTCGATCGCGGTGCGCAGAGACCGCTCGTCCAGGCGGATCTTGGCGTACGCGAGATCTTCGTCGTTGAGCAGGACGAGATCGGGCCGGCGCTGTCCCTTGAGCTCCGGCACCTCGGTGAGGTCGCCGTCGACGTCGAGCTCGACGTGGTGGACGCGCTCGAGGGCGCCGTCGGTCACGTTGTAGAAGCCCACGCCCAGACGGTGCGGACGGATCGTCGGGTAGTCGGCGGGCGCGGTCTGGGTGATCGCGAAGCGCGTGATCACCCCGTCGGCGTCCTCGGAGATCACTGGCGCGAGGGTGTTGACCCCCGCCGTCTCGAGCCACTTCTTGGCCCACGTCCCGAGCTCCCGCCCGCTCGTGGTCTCGAGCTCGGTCAGGAGGTCGGACAGCTCGGTGTTGCTCCACTCGTTCTTCTTGAAGTAGGCGGCGACGCCCGCGAAGAACTGCTCGATGCCCACCCACGCGGCGAGCTGCTTGAGGACCGATCCGCCCTTGGCGTACGTGATCCCGTCGAAGTTCACCTGCACGTCTTCGAGGTCGTTGATCTCGGCGACGACGGGGTGGGTCGAGGGAAGCTGATCCTGGCGGTACGCCCAGGTCTTCTCCATCGCGTTGAACGTCGTCCAGGCCTCGGTCCACTCCGTGGCCTCGGCCGTCGCGATCGTGGAGGCCCACTCGGCGAAGGACTCGTTCAGCCAGAGTCCGTTCCACCACTTCATGGTGACCAGGTCGCCGAACCACATGTGGGCGAGTTCGTGCAGGATCGTGACGACGCGGCGCTCCTTGACGGCGTCGGTCACCTTGCTGCGGAAGACGTACGTCTCGGTGAAGGTCACCGCGCCGGCGTTCTCCATCGCTCCGGCGTTGAATTCGGGGACGAACAGCTGGTCGTACTTCGCGAACGGATAGGGGTAGTCGAACTTCTCCTCGTAGTACGCGAATCCTTCGCGCGTCTTGTCGAAGATGTAGTCGGCGTCCAGGTGCTGCCAGAGGCTCTTGCGGCCGTAGACGCCGAGCGGGATCACGCGACCTGACGCACTGGTCAGCTCGGAGCGGACCTCCTCGTAGGGTCCCGCGACGATCGCCGTGATGTACGACGAGATCCGCGGCGTCGGTTCGAAGACCCACGTCGCGCGGCCGTCGCCGTGCTTCTTCGGCTCGGGGGTCGGCGAGTTGGAGATGACCTTCCAGGGCTCCGGAGCGGTCACGGTGAACGCGAAGGTCGCCTTCAGGTCGGGCTGCTCGAAGACCGCGAAGACGCGCCGGGAGTCCGGCACTTCGAACTGCGAGTACAGGTACACCTCGCCGTCGACCGGGTCGACGAAGCGGTGCAGGCCCTCACCGGTGTTCGTGTAGAGGCAGTCGGCCTCCACGACGAGCTCGTTCTCGCGCTGGAGTCCCTCCAGCGCGATGCGCGAGTCGGCGAACGCGCTCACCGGCACGTCGCGGCCGTTGAGCGTGATCGACTGCACCTCGCGGGCGATCAGATCGATGAACGTGTCCGCGCCTTCCGTGGCCGAGAATCGCACGACGGTGCGCGACCCGAAGATCTCGGCGCCCCTCGTGAGATCGAGTCCCACCTCGTAGGAGTGGGTGTCGACGATCGCGCGGCGCTCCTGCGCCTCGATGCGGGTGAGGTTCTCTCCAGGCACTGCTACTCCCAGGTTCTACGGGGTCGTGTAGGGGGTTCGGATATCGCGAGACCGGCGGGTGGCCGACGCTGGCAACCTCCCCAGCCTACGTCAGGCCCGCGCGGCGGACCCGGTGTCGTCATCGGGCGCCGGCGGCACCGGCGCGCGGACGATGTGGCTACGGGCATGGGCGACCGCCGGTGCGAGCTCCGCGAAGAGGTGCTTGCTGTGGCGCAGGGAGCTGAGCACACCGACGGTCCTGAACAGCTCCACATGACCTTCGCGCACGCCCTTGATCAGGACCGTCACGCCGCGGCGCTCCAGCTGCTGGACGATCTCGGAGAGCACGTGCGCACCGGTCGCGTCGACCAGCTCGAGGTGAGACATGCGCAGGATGACCACCGTCACGCCGTGCAGCGACGTGACCGTCGCCAGGACGCGGTCCGCCGCCGCGAAGAACAGCGGGCCATCCAGCCGGACGACCGCGATCCGGTCATCACCCGGCTCGGCCGGTCCGTCGATGGGCTCGCGATGCACCCCGGTAGCACGCGACAGTCCCCGGATCGCGAAGATGCCGGCCACCGCCATCCCGATGACGACCGCGACGATCAGGTCCACCGAGACGGTGACGACCGCCGTGAGGAGGTATGCGATCGCGTCCGCGCGCGTGGAGCGCAGGATCGAGCGGGCGGTGGCCAGGTGCACCATCCGCACGGCGGTGACCATGAGGACACCCGAGAGCGCGGCGAGCGGAATGGCGCCGACCGGTCCCGCCGCCACGAGCACGACCAGCAGCAGGACGAGGGCGTGGAAGATCGCGGCGAGCCGGGTCTTGGCGCCCGCGCGCACGTTCACCGCGGTCCGCGCGATCGCGCCGGTGGCCGGGATGCCGCCGAACAGGCCTGCGCCGATCGAGGCGAGTCCCTGTCCGACCAGCTCGCGGTCGGGGTCATACGGACCGGTGTCGGCGAGCGACGCCGCGACCCGAGCGGACAGCAGCGACTCGATCGCGGCGAGGGCGGCGACGGCGACCGCGGGAAGCAGGAGCCGGGCCAGCGTGTCGATCGAGAACGTCGGCAGGCCGGGCGCGGGCAGTCCCGTCGGCAGCCCGCCGATCACCGCGAGCGGCGAGGGAAGGATGAGCGCGAGCACGGTGACGATGACGATGCCCACCAGCGAACCCGGAATGGCGTGATGCCAGAGGGGCAGCAGGGACATGCACGCAGCGACCACCGCGACGGCGGCGAGCGACCACGCGAGATAGCGCGGGTCGGCCCCGGCGAGCGAGGACAGGGCGGTCACGACCACGTTCGAATGCAGGATGCCGTCGACGTCGGCGCCGGTGAGTGCGGGGATCTGCTGCAGGAAGATGATGACGGCGATACCGAGCGTGAACCCCTCGATCACCGGCCACGGAATGAAGGACACGGCGCGGCCGAGTCTGGCGGCCCCGGCGATGAGCACCATGATGCCGGCGAGCACGCTCACGATGGCGACGGCACCCACGCCGTGGGCGGCGACGATGGGCGCCAGCACGACCACCATCGCCCCGGTCGGCCCCGAGACCTGCACGTGGGATCCGCCGAACACCGCCGCGATGACGCCGGCAACGATCGCGGTGATGAGGCCGGCGGCAGCGCCGGCGCCGGAGGCGATGCCGAACCCGAGGGCCAGCGGCAGCGCGACGATGCCGACGGTGAGACCGGCGAGCAGGTCCCCACGCCAGGTTCGGCGCACTGCCTGATAGTCGCCCCGCGCGGGCAGGAGGGCGCGCAGGTACTGCCCGGCCCGGGTCACTCCGTCGGTCCGAGCGCGGGCAAGGAGGCTGCGTCGGCGATGCGTTCGCCGTCGGCGGTCACCATGAGCAGCAGCAGGCGGCGGGCGATCGTCAGCAGTTCCGCCACCTCTGGGTAGGCGAGCCGGTAGTAGACGCTGCTCGCCCGGCGCTCCGAGAGGACGAGGCGATGACGTCGCAGCACCGACAGATGCTGCGACAGGTGGGACGCCTCCAGACCCGTCTCGGTCTGGAGCTGCGCGACGGATCTTTCCGGACTCAGCGACAGAAGCTCGAGGATGCGGATGCGCAGCGGATGCGACAGCCCCTTGAACAGCCCGGCTTTGACCTCGTAGAGCGGACGCTGATCAAGGGTTAACGACATGATAAAACCATCATATCGGTGGATCGAAGCCGTCGACCGGGTCACCTGGCGCCTCCCTAGAATGAAGGCCATGCGCATCCACATCGCGACCGACCACGCCGGCCTCGAGTTCTCCACCCAGCTGCAGCATCACCTCGCCGGACAGGGCCACGAGGTCGTCGACCACGGTCCTCTCGAGTACGAGCCGCTGGATGACTACCCCGCGTTCTGCATCCGTGCCGCCCAGGCGGTCGTGCGCGATCAGGAGGCGGGCATCGAGGCGCTCGGCGTCGTCTTCGGCGGCTCCGGGAACGGCGAGCAGATCGCTGCGAACAAGGTGCGCGGCATCCGGGCGGCTCTGGCGTGGAGCATCGCGACCGCCGAACTCGCACGCGAGCACAACGATGCGAATGTGATCGCGATCGGCGCCCGCCAGCACACGTTCGAGGAGGCCGCGTCCTTCATCGATCTCTTCATCGCCACGCCGTTCTCGGGGGAGGAGCGGCACTCGCGCCGCATCGCGCAGATCGCGGCGTTCGAGACGGACGGATCGCTCGAGCCCGATCCGCGCGCCGCTGCCGGGACACCCGACGTCCTCGCTGCCGACGACAGCTCGTTCGACCCCGAAGCCGGCTGATGCCGGAGGGGCATTCCGTCCATCGCATCGCCCGTCAGTTCGACCGTAACTTCGTCGGTCGCGAAGTGGCGGCATCCAGTCCGCAGGGACGATTCGCGGAGGGCGCGAGCGTGATCTCCGGGCGCACGGCGACGCAGGTGCGCGCGGTCGGCAAGCAGATGTTCCTCGCGTTCGACGACGATCTCTGGCTGCGGGTCCATCTCGGGATGTACGGCGCCTGGGACTTCGCCGGTGAGGTGCTGGTCGATCCCACGATCGCCTCGGCCAACGGGCGCATGGGCCAGACGAATCAGCGCGGGACCGCACTCGAGGTCCCGATCCTGGACGACGCGGGAGAGAACTCTCTCACGTCGATCGGCGCACCTCGGCGCGCCCGCGTCCACGTGCGCATGTCCGAGCAGACGACGGGCCTGCAGGATGAGGCGGACCAGTGGCCCCCGCACGTGGTCGGGCAGGTGCGGTTGCGTCTGCTGACCGAGATCACGTGCGCAGACCTGCGCGGCCCGACGGCGTGCGAACTGCAGACCCCCGGCGAGGTCGCCGCGACGATCGCCCGGCTCGGACCCGATCCGCTCGTGGACGACGTGGCCGAAGGGGAGGAGCGCTTCACCGAGGTGGTACGCCGCAAGCCGACCTCGATCGGTCAGTTGCTGATGGACCAGTCCGTCGTGAGCGGCATCGGCAACGTCTATCGGGCGGAGCTGCTGTTCCGCGCGCGTCAGAATCCGCACACGCCCGGGCGTGACGTCCGCGAAGAGGTCGTCCGGGAGCTGTGGCGCGACTGGGTGCGGCTGCTCGCGATCGGCGTCGAGACCGGCCAGATGATGACGATGGACGATCTCGACCCCGATGCCTATCGCGCGGCGATGGCCCATCGCGATGACCGGCATTGGGTGTACCACCGGGCGGGACTGCCGTGCCGGGTGTGCGGCACGGCGATCGTCGTGGAGGAGATGGCGGCCCGAAAGCTCTACTGGTGCCCGCGGTGCCAGGCGTGAACTGCCTAGGCTGAGGGGATGCGTCAGAACCCGAGTTTCGCCCTGGCCGATGTCGCGGAGCTGCGCCTTCTGATCGAACGGAACCCGTGGGTCACGCTCGTGAGCTCCACACCGGAAGGCCTCGTGGCGTCCCACTACGCCGTCGTGCTCGACCCGGAACGCGACGACCTCACGATCCTCGGGCACGTCGGAAAGCCCGACGACCTCATCCATGCGCTGGGAGAGCAGGAACTGCTCGTCGTCGTACAGGGACCCCACGGCTACATCTCACCGGGGTGGTACGGCGACGTCGCCGCCGTGCCCACATGGAACTTCATCTCGGCGCACCTCGCCGGGGTCCCCGAACTCCTCTCCGCCGAGGAGAATCTTCGTGTGCTGGAGCATCTCGTCGCCCACTTCGAAGAGCGGATGCCGGACCCCCGGCTCATGTGGGCGCCGCCGAACGATCCCTCGTACATCGACCGGCTCGAACGGGGCACCGTGGGATTCCGGCTCACTCCCGCGCGGGTCGTCGCGAAGCGCAAGCTCAGTCAGAACAAGCCCGCCGAGGTCGTCGAGACGGTGATCGCCGAGCTCAACGCGGATGGTCCGTTCGCCAACCCCGCCCTCGCGGCCGAGATGCGTCGCGCGCAGGAAGCGCGGGTGCGCCCGTGAGCGCGCCGGCGATCGGACAGACGGTCGGGACGATCACCCGCGCCCGGGTATCCGGAGCCGGCCGGGAGTTCCTGCCGGTCGACGGCCCGGTGGATGTGTTCGTCGCGGACGGCCGGATCATCGACATCGCTCCGGCCGGCGTCCTGCGTCCTCGCGGTGACGTGCTCGACGCCGACGGCGCCTGGCTGATCGCGGGGCTGTGGGACCACCACGTCCACGTCACTCAGTGGGCCCTGGTCGCGCAGCGCCAGGCGCTCGGACACGCCGAATCCGCGGCTCACGCGGCGCGGATCATGGCCGACGCGCCCGTGCTGTCGGACGGACGGCGCATCGGAACCGGGTTCCGTGACGCGCTCTGGGGCGATCTGCCGACGCGCGAACTGCTGGACGCCGCCACGGGCGACGAGCCGACCTACCTGATCAACGCGGACGTGCACAGCGTGTGGCTGAACACCGCGGCGCTGCGGCGGGAGGGACATCCGACCGACGGTGACGGGATGCTGCGCGAAGCCCCCGCGTTCGAGATCTCACGGCGCCTGAACGACGTCGAACCCGCGGTCGCGGACGCCCTCGTGTCCGCGATGGCGCAGGATGCGGCATCCCGAGGCGTCGTGGGACTCGTCGATCTGGACATGGCGTGGAACGAGACCGCCTGGCAGCGGCGCCTGGACGCGGGCTTCGACACCCTGCGGGTCGAGTTCGGCGTCTACCCCGATCTCTTCGAGCGCGCGGTCACCGAGGGCCTGCGGACCGGTGACCCCGTACGGGGGTCGGACTCGGACCTCGTGCACATGGGACCGCTGAAGATCATCACCGACGGGTCGCTGGGTACCCGCACGGCCGCATGCACGCACTCGTACCCTGGCGATCCGCACAACCACGGGATGCTGACCGTGTCTCCCGAGCGACTCGTCCAACTCCTGACGACCGCGACCGGTGCCGGGTTCGCGTGTGCGGTCCACGCGATCGGTGACGTGGCGAACTCGCACGCGCTGGACGCGTTCGCCCTGACGGGCGCGGACGGCACGATCGAGCACGCGCAGCTCGTGGCGCACGCCGACATCCCCCGGTTCGGGCGTTTGGGCGTCGGCGCGAGCGTGCAGCCCGAACACGCGATCGACGACCGGGATCTGACCGATTCGCTGTGGGCGGCGCAGACGGCGCTGCCGTATCCGCTGCGATCCCTCGCCGACACCGGCGCGAATCTCCTGTTCGGCTCGGACGCGCCCGTCTCGCCGTTGGACCCGTGGGCGGCGATCGCCGCAGCGGTCTGGCGGACAAGGGACGGCAGGCCCGCGTGGCGGCCCGAGCAGGGGCTGGATGCCGCGACGGCGCTGGCCGCCTCGACGCACGGCGGATCGGCGCACGGCGCGGTGATCGAGCCGGGCGCGGTCGCCGACCTCGTGCTGTGCGAGCGCGATCCGCTGCGGGCAGCGGAGGGGGAACTGCGGACGATGATCGTGCGGGCGACGATGATCGGCGGCCGACTGACGCACGTCCGCTGACGAGAAAGTGCCCCCGACCGGACGGCCGAGAGCACTTCTGCGGAATGCGGGTCAGCCCGCGAGGTGCGCGAAGAGGAACCACCGGTCCTTCTCGAGCTGTTCGCGGATCGAGATCGCGATGTCCTGGCTCGTCAGGTCCACCTCGTCCAGCCCGTCGATCGCGGCCTTCACGTCGACCAAGACCGTGTCCATGTCGGCGATCACCGCGCGGATCATGTCCTCCCACTGCGTGAAGCCGGCGGGGACCTGCGTGGCGGTCGTCTTCGCGGCGACCGTGCCCAGGCGGGCATCGATCGGCAGGCCGAGGGCGACGATCCGCTCGGCGGCGAGGTCGGCGCCGTCCTGCGCGTGCGTGACGATCGTGTCCAGCAGCTCGTGGATCGCGATGAAGTTGGCGCCGCGCACGTTCCAGTGCGCCTGCTTTCCGTTCACGGCCAGCGCCTGCATGCCGAGCGCGATCGGGGTGAGGAACTGAGCCGTTCCGGCCGCGACCGTGGGGTCGGCGGCGGTTGCGGGGGTGGTCTGCGTGTCGGTCATCTGTTTCGCCTCCATATGAGCGGTTCGTGCGCCGGGGTGCACCGTCCGTCTGCGTGCTCCAACGCTACTCACGCCTCCGCATTCCGCAAGCAAGCACAGGCTCCGCTAACCCGCAGCACACGGAGTCGGCGCCGGTCGCCGGGTCGGGTAGGGATGCCGCCGCCCACCGACTAGCGTCGAGGGGTGCCCTCCGCCGATCACGACCTCGGACCCCAGCACCTGAACGTCCCGTCGCGGAGCGTCGTGCGGGAGCCCGCCGACCGCTCGCCCGAACACGCCGAGCCCTCGCGCTTCATCCCGCACGTGCAGGGGCTGCGCGCGATCGCGGTCCTCGCGGTCGTGCTCTACCACTTCTGGCCGGCTCGGTTCTCGGGCGGCTACGTCGGCGTCGACATCTTCTTCGTCATCTCCGGCTTCCTGATCACCGCGCACCTGATGCGCGAGCTGACCGCGACCGGCACGGTGCGTCTCAGCCAGTTCTGGGCGCGGCGCGCGCGTCGTCTGCTGCCGGCCTCCCTGCTGGTGCTGCTCTTCTGCGCGCTCGTGGCGATGTCGCCGTACCTCACGCCGACCTCGGCGCTCCCGAACGAGGTGCGCGAGATCCTCGCGTCGACCTTCTACGTCGAGAACTGGTACCTGGCTCTCAACTCCGCCGATTACCTGAACCACGCGGGCGATCCCACGACCGTCCAGCACTACTGGTCGCTCTCGCTCGAAGAGCAGTTCTACGTCATGTGGCCGCTCATCATGCTGCTGGCGGCGTGGCTCGGCATCCGCTTCTTCCGCGGCGCCCGACGGCGTGCTGTCCTGATCGCGCTCGGTGCGGTCACGATCGCTTCGTTCATCTTCTGCGTGATCTTCACGATCACCGACCCCGCGCCGGCCTACTTCGTCACTTTCGGTCGGATGTGGCAATTCGGCGTGGGCGCGATGGTGGCGCTCATCCCCGCGCTGCGGATCCGCAACGCGATCGGCAGCTTCGTCCTCGGCTGGGCCGGGGTCATCGTGCTGCTCGTCGTGATCCTCCGCTTCGACGGGCAGACCCCGTTCCCCGGCTACATGGCGGCGATCCCGACACTCGCCGCGGCCGCCGTGATCGCGGCGTCCAACACGGAGCGCTGGTGGTATCCGACGCGCCTGCTCGGCATCCGGCCCGCGCAGTTCGTCGGCGACATCTCGTATTCGCTGTACCTCTGGCACTGGCCGCTCATCATCATCGCCCCGTCGGTGCCGTTCTGGGGACTGACGATCTACCACCGATTGGCTCTCCTGGCGCTGTGCTTCGTGCTCGCCTGGCTCACGAAGCGCTTCGTCGAGGACCCGGCACGCGGTTGGAAGGTGCTCACTTCGCGCCCCGCGCGGGTGACCCTGTGGTCCTCGCTGGCGGCGATGCTGGTCGTCGCCGCCACGGCGGGCCTCGCGTGGGCCGTGAACGCGCCGACCTACAACGCGGGAGTGCGGGCGATCGCGGAGCTCAGGGAGAACCCGCCGGAATGCTTCGGAGCGGCGGTCGTGCTCGACGCGTCGTGCGCCGGGACGGACTTCGGCACGACGATCCTGCCCGCGCCGGGATTCGCGGGGGTCGACCGCCCGAGCGACGAGCAGTGCTTCGTCCAGCTCAACGACGCGCGGCCCGTGTCGTGCGAGTTCGGCTCGGACGACCCCGAGGCGCCGCGCATCGCCCTCGTCGGCGACAGCCACGCTTACCAGTTGCTCTCGACGTTCCAGACGATGGCCGAGCAGAACGGCTGGCACCTCACCACGTTCTTCAAGGGCGCGTGCCCGTGGAACACCACTCCGCTGTCCACCCCGGGCGCCTTCGGCGAGGCCTGCTCCGAGTGGCGCGCGGGCGTCACCGAGGCACTGGCGGATGCCGATCTCGATGCGGTGTTCACCGCGGCGATCGCCACCACGCCCTATTCCGCCGCCGGCTACGACTCGGCGCACGACGCCGCCGTGGGCGGATACCGCGACGCGTGGAGCGAGGTCCTCGATCGCGGGATCCCTGTCATCACGGTCGTCGACAACCCGGTGTGGGAGACGGATCCCAACAAGTGCCTGCGCACGAAGGACCTGAGCTTGTGCGACGGTCCCCGCTCCGAGCTGCTCGTCGCCGACGATCCGCTTCGGGACGCGGCATCCGGTCTGGAGGGCGTCACACTGCTGGACTTCACCGATGTGTTCTGCGACGCCGACACGTGTGCGCCCGTCGTGGGCGGCGCCAACGTGTACCGCGACCAGGATCATCTGACGGTGAGCTTCGTGGACACCCTGGCACCCTGGTACACCGCAGCGATCTCCGACGCGCTGCAGGAGAGGACGACACCATGACGATCGCTGAAGGCGCTTCCGTCCTGTCCGCCGCCGGACGCACCCCCGAACTGCATCCCACCGTCTTCGTCGCAGCCGGTGCTCGCGTGGTCGGAGGGGTGAGCCTCGGCGAGGAGACGAGCGTCTGGTACAACGCGGTGCTGCGGGCCGACGGCGCCACGATCACGGTCGGTGCGGGGAGCAACCTGCAGGACAACGTGTCCGTCCACGTCGATCCCGGCCACGCCGTCGTGATCGGCGAGAACGTGTCCGTGGGGCACAATGCCGTGATCCACGGATGCACGATCGGCGACGCGTCACTGATCGGCATGGGCGCCGTGGTGCTCAACGGCGCCGTGATCGGCGAGGGATGCCTGGTCGCCGGGGGAGCGGTGGTGCTCCAGGACGCGGTCATCCCGGCCGGGTCGCTCGTCGCCGGTGTGCCGGCGAAAGTGCGCCGCGAGCTCACCGAGGAAGAACGGGCGGGTATCCTCCGGAACGCCGTCGTCTATCGCGAGCACGTCCGCGAGCACGAGGGCGCCCGGCCGGTCTGAACAGGCATCAGTCCTCGGACGCGACGGGATGGTACGCGCCGCGGAAGATCTCGAAGACGCGCGCCGTCGAGGTGCCGGGCAGGCTCGTGATCGGCTTGTCGTCCATGAACAGCCGGATCAGATGGGCGAGCTCTCGCGGGTGGCTGAAGTTGATCGCGTGGGCGGCGCCGTCCAGCACGACCAGCAGCACGTGGTTCTCGTCCTGCGACGCGACCTCCTTGATGCGATCGGGACCGGGCAGCAGCGGATCGCGCGTGCCGAGCACCACCAGCGTCGGGATCTTCAGCTGCAGCAGCCGCTCCAGCGAGGGGTACTGCGTGAGTGCGCGGAACATCTTGAACGTGCTCGGGACGCCGAAGCGAAGGTAGTCGGGCGTCGCGACGGTGACCATCTTGCGCGGTTCGCGTCCGCCGTCCTTCGCGAGCTGCCCGACGGCCCGCCGCAGCGGCTGATTGTGGATGCCGCCCGCCGGGGAGACGAGGACCGCCCGCTCGACGCGCTCGGGGTAGCGATGCGCGACCTCGAGGATCACGGGGCAGCCCATCGAATTCCCGACGAGGCTCGTCGTCTTCACACCTCGGTCGTCGAGGAAGCGCACGGCGGCGTGGGCGAGATCGGGGATGTCCAGAGCCGCGCCCTGCTTGCCGCTGCGTCCGAAGCCGGGCAGATCGGGCACGAACGTGTGGAACTCGTCGGCCAGCAGCTCGGCGGTCGGCAGCAGGTAGCGCCCCGACAGGCCGAAGCCGTGGAGGTGGGTCATGACGCGGGAATCCGGTGGGTTGGTCGACTCGCGGTAGAAGACATCGACCCCGTCGACCGTCGTCCACCGCTCCGCGAGCCCGGAGGCCGGCCGGCGCGGCGTCATGCGAGCCCGGTGCCGATAGGACTCCTTCTCGGCGTTCTTGACCATCGCCGCTCCTTCCCCGTGGCACCGATCATGCCGCGCGGGGATGGCGGGGGCATCGCCCGGCGAGGGTGAGGGACGAGACGGGACGGAATGAACCTCTGTACCGGCGCGGTCGGTCCGGCGCGGTCGGAATGACGGAAATGTGCAGAATCACGGATGCCGGGCACGAGTTCCGTCCGTCATCCTGCACATCTCCGCAAACATCCGCGCATCGGAGGGGTCGACGCGAAGCGGATCGGTTCCTACGGCATCCACACGAATGCCCCGCTGCACCGACTTCGTCGGCACATCGGGGCATTGGAGGGGATGACGGGAATCGTCCCTCCGCCCACTCCACTCGCCGACTTCGTCGGCGGGCGGAGCCTCGGGGCGGTGGGGCCCGCCCGAAGCGGATCGTTTCGGACGGCATCCACACGAATGCCCCGCTGCGCCGACTTCGTCGGCACATCGGGGCATTGGAGGGGATGACGGGAATCGAACCCGCGTAATCAGTTTGGAAGACTGAGGCTCTACCATTGAGCTACATCCCCGCAGCGGCGAGCCGCGGCATCCACGATTCTATGGCATGACGCGACCGTGCCTGTGCCGCGCGGCCCGTCGGCTAGACTTCTGGGGGCCGATCCGCACGTATCCGCGTGCGCAACCCGCCCGGGGCGTAGCTCAGCTTGGTAGAGCGCCCGCTTTGGGAGCGGGAGGCCGCAGGTTCAAATCCTGTCGCCCCGACATACGGCCCCGAGAACCCACGAACTTCAGCTGCTGCGCCGCCGTGCGCGGTCGATCACAAGGAGAACGAAAAGCCATGGTCACCAGCACCGTCGAGAAGCTCACCCCGACCCGGGTGAAGCTGCACATCACGGTCACCCCGGAGGAGCTCAAGCCGAGCATCACGCACGCGTACGAGCACATCGCTCAGGACGTGCAGATCCCCGGGTTCCGCAAGGGCAAGGTTCCCGCACCCATCATCGACCAGCGGGTCGGCCGCACCGCGGTGATCGAGCACGCCGTCAGCGAGGGCCTGGACACGTTCTACCGTCAGGCGGTGGAGGCCAACGAGCTGCGCGTCCTCGGTCGTCCCAGCGCCGACGTGAAGGAATGGCCGAACGAGAAGGACTTCTCCGGCGATCTGCTCGTCGAGGTCGAGGTCGACGTCCGCCCCGAGTTCGACCTGCCGGCCTTCGAGGGCACGACCGTCGAGGTCGACGCGATCGCCGTCGACGAGGCCGCGATCGACGAGGAGCTCGACCGTCTGCGCGCCCGCTTCGGCACGCTCGTGACCGTCGACCGCCCCGCGAGCACCGGCGACTTCGTCGAGCTGAACCTGGTCGCCACGATCGACGGCGCCGAGATCGACCGCGCCGAAGGCGTCTCCTACGAGGTCGGCTCCGGCGAGCTCCTCCAGGGCATCGACGAGGCCATCGACTCGCTGACCGCGGGCGAGGACACCACGTTCCGCTCCACCCTCATCGGTGGAGATCACGCCGGCGAAGAGGCGGAGGTCGCCGTGACCGTGACCGCCGTCAAGGAGCGCGAGCTCCCCGAGGCCGACGACGACTTCGCGCAGATCGCAAGCGAGTTCGACACGATCGCCGAGCTGCGCGAAAGCCTCACCGAGCGCGTCGAGCAGCAGTCCAGCTTCACCCAGGGGAGCGCCGCTCGCGACAAGCTCATCGAGCAGCTCCTCGCCCAGACCGACATCCCGGTTCCGCCGGCGCTCATCGAAGACGAGGTGCACAACCACCTCGAGGGTGAAGGACGCCTCGAGGACGACGTGCACCGCGCCGAGGTCACCGAGGCCAGCGAGAAGCAGTTCCGCACGCAGATGCTGCTGGACGCGCTCGCGGAGAAGCTCAACGTGCAGGTGTCGCAGGACGAGCTGACCCAGTACCTCATCCAGTCCGCCGCGCAGTACGGCATGGCGCCGCAGGACTTCGTCGAGGCGCTGCAGCAGAACAACCAGCTCCCGGCCCTCGTGGGCGAGGTCGCTCGCAGCAAGGCCGTCGCCGTGGCTCTCGGCCAGGTCGTCGTCGTCGACACGAACGGCAAGGTCGTCGACCTCACCGGAATCGTCGTGGACGACGAGGCCGAGGAAGAGGTCGTCGAAGAGGCCGAGGAGATCGCGGACGCGGCCGCCGAGGCCGACGAGATCATCGCCGCCGAGGAGACCGAGGCTCCCGCCAAGCCCAAGCGCAAGGCTCCCGCCAAGAAGAAGGCCGACGCCGCCGAGTAAGGTCGGACAGTCGTCAGGAAGGGGACGGATGCTGCGGCATCCGTCCCCTTCCCGCGTTGCGACGCGGCGCACTCTGCCCAGGGCGAACACGGGCGGGTCGCCGGGGACGCGCCGGTAGATTCGTAGCCACGACCACCGAATCAGGAGTGAACATGGCCGATCCCCTTATCGCGACAAGCGTCTTCGACAGGCTGCTCAAGGACCGCATCATCTGGCTGGGCTCGGAGGTGCGCGACGAGAACGCGAACGAGATCTGCGCGAAGATCCTGCTGCTCGCCGCCGAGGACCCTGAGAAGGACATCTTCCTCTACGTGAATTCTCCCGGCGGCTCGATCACCGCAGGCATGGCGATCTACGACACGATGCAGTTCGTCCCGAACGACATCGTCACGGTCGGCATCGGCATGGCGGCCTCGATGGGCCAGCTCCTGCTGACCAGCGGCACGAAGGGCAAGCGCTACATCACCCCGAACGCCCGCGTGCTGCTGCACCAGCCGCACGGCGGCTTCGGCGGAACCTCGAGCGACATCCAGACCCAGGCTCAGCTCATCGTGTCGATGAAGAACCGACTCGCCGAGATCACCGCCGCCCAGACCGGCAAGTCGGTCGAGCAGATCAACGAGGACGGCGACCGCGACCGCTGGTTCACGGCGCAGGAAGCGCTCGAGTACGGCTTCGTCGATCACATCCGCGCACACCTCGAGGACGTCGTCGGCGGCGGCGGAACCGATCAGGACTGACGAAGGCGAATGAGAAGGAACAACGACGACATGACCATCCCCACCTTCGGCGGCACCGCGCACAACGGGCTCGCGATGCCCTCCAGCCGGTACATCCTGCCCCAGTTCGAAGAGCGCACCGCCTACGGCTACAAGCGCCAGGACCCGTACAACAAGCTGTTCGAAGACCGCGTGATCTTCCTCGGCGTGCAGGTCGACGACGCGTCGGCGGATGACGTCATGGCCCAGCTCCTCGTCCTCGAGAGCCAGGACCCCGACCGCGACATCATCATGTACATCAACTCGCCCGGTGGATCGTTCACTGCGATGACCGCGATCTACGACACGATGCAGTACATCTCTCCCCAGATCCAGACGGTCGTCCTCGGGCAGGCGGCCTCGGCAGCCGCGGTGCTCCTGGCGGCGGGCGCGCCCGGCAAGCGGTTGGCGCTGCCGAACGCCCGCGTGCTGATCCACCAGCCCGCGATGGGCGAGGCCGGTCACGGCCAGGCCTCGGACATCGAGATCCAGGCGGCGGAGATCCTGCGCATGCGGACGTGGCTCGAGGAGACGCTCGCGTCGCACTCGAACCGCTCGATCGAGCAGGTCAACCGCGACATCGACCGCGACAAGATCCTCAGCGGTCGCGAGGCGGTCGAGTACGGACTGGTCGATCAGGTGCTCACGACGCGCAAGCGCGTTCCCGCTGCACTCACCAGCTGAGAACGGATGCCGCGACGCCCCGTCCCCTCGACGCGAGGGGACGGGGCGTCGGCGTTCGGGCGATCGCGATTTCGCCCACAGGAGACAACGCGTCGCAATCCCCACGCTTGTCGGTCCCAGAGGTTAGGCTCGACAGGACGATCGGGGTCACAGCCCGTGGCACGGGGGTTCCCCACATGCAAGGAAGGCGACCTGATGGCGCGCATCGGTGAGAGTGCAGACCTGTTCAAGTGCTCCTTCTGCGGCAAGAGCCAGAAGCAGGTCCAGCAGCTGATCGCCGGCCCCGGCGTCTACATCTGCGACGAGTGCGTCGAGCTGTGCAACGAGATCATCGAAGAGCGGATGGCCGAGTCCTCGACGGGTGAAGTCGCCGAGTTCGACCTCCCGAAGCCCCGCGAGATCTTCTCCTTCCTCGACGAGTACGTCGTCGGCCAGATCGCCGCCAAGCGCGCGCTTTCGGTCGCGGTCTACAACCACTACAAGCGGGTGCGCGCGCACGGCACGATCCAGTCCGCCGAGCAGCGGGCCGAAGAGATCGAGATCGCCAAGAGCAACATCCTGCTCCTGGGTCCGACCGGCTGCGGCAAGACCTACCTCGCTCAGACCCTGGCCAAGAGACTGAACGTCCCGTTCGCCGTGGCGGACGCCACGGCGCTCACGGAGGCCGGCTACGTCGGTGAAGACGTCGAGAACATCCTCCTGAAGCTCCTGCAGGCCGCCGATTTCGACGTGAAGCGCGCGGAGACGGGCATCATCTACATCGACGAGGTCGACAAGATCGCCCGTAAGGCGGAGAACCCGTCGATCACGCGTGACGTCTCGGGTGAGGGCGTGCAGCAGGCGCTGCTGAAGATCCTGGAGGGAACGGTCGCCTCCGTCCCGCCGCAGGGAGGCCGCAAGCACCCGCACCAGGAGTTCATCCAGATCGACACGACGAACGTCCTGTTCATCGTCGCGGGGGCCTTCGCGGGGCTCGAGGACATCATCTCCAGCCGGGTCGGCAAGCACGGCGTCGGCTTCGGCGCGCCGCTGCACGACAAGGGCGACGACCTCACGCTGTTCAGCGAGGTGCGTCCCGAGGACCTGCACAAGTTCGGCCTCATCCCCGAGTTCATCGGCCGCCTTCCGGTCGTCGCGTCGGTGACTCCTCTGGACCAGACCGCGCTCATGGAGATCCTCACCGAGCCGAAGAACGCCCTCGTCAAGCAGTACCAGCGCATGTTCGAGCTCGACGGCGTCGCCCTCGAGTTCGACGACGGCGCGCTGCTGGCGATCGCCGACCTCGCGGTGGAGCGCAAGACCGGCGCCCGCGGACTCCGCGCGATCCTCGAGGACGTCCTAGGGCCGATCATGTTCGACATCCCGTCGGACGACGAGATCGAGAAGGTCATCGTCACGCGGGAGTCCGTCGAGACCGGCGCGGCACCGACCTACACGAAGCGGCGCGCGCGCAAGAGCGCCTGAGCCTTTCGACTCAGGCGCCTCGTCGCGTCAGACGGTCATGCGTTCGCGCGTGAGCACACCGTCATTCATGGTTCGAACCTCGTGCAGGCCGGCTGCGATCGATCTGTCGTGGGTGACGAGCATCGTCGCCGTGGAGCGCTCCTCGGTGAGTTCGAGAAGGACGCGCATCACCTGCGCGCCGCTCTCGGAGTCGAGCGCGCTCGTCGGCTCGTCGACGATCAGCACGCGGGGATCATTCATGAGCGCGCGCGCGATGTTGACGCGCTGACGCTGTCCTCCGGAGAGCTGGTGCGGCCGCTTGTCCCGATGTGCCGTGAGTCCGACCGCATCCAGGAGGTCCACCGCTCGGGCCTTCTCCTGACGCCGCGGGCGTCGGCCCGCCCGCCCGAGCTCGTTCATGACCATGAGCTGCTCGAGCGCCGTCAGCGACGGGAGCAGATTGGACTGCTGGAAGACGATCCCGATGCGCGTGCGGCGCAGCTCCGACGCCTCCGCGGGGGAGAGGGCCGAGGCCTCGACGTCGTCGATCACCACACGACCGGAATCCGGTCGGATGAGGGTGGACGCGACGGCGAGGAGACTCGACTTGCCGGAACCGGAAGGCCCGGTGATCCCCGTGATCGACCCCGGACGCACGACGAGCGAGACGGCGTCGAGGGCACGCACGCGGGCGGCGCCGTCCGGGAAGGTGAGGGTGACATCGGTCATGGTGATCATCGGTTGCTCCCGAGGGCGGTGAGGGGGCTGGCAGTGGTGACGGCACGGAGGGCGAACGCGGCGCCGATCAGGCCGACCGCGATGAGCAGCACCGCGGGCGCGATCGTCGTCCACGGGCTGAGGAGGTAGGGCAGTGTGCCCGAGACCGCGAGACCCGCGATCAGCACGATGACGGTTCCGATCAGGGTGCCCGCCGTGAGGACCACGAGCGCCTGACCGAGCGCATCCCGCACGAGCGCGCCGTCTGTCGCGCCGAGCGCCTTGAGGATCGCGACGTCGCCGCGGCGCTGCATCGTCCACACCGTGAAGAACGCACCGATCACCAGAGCGGAGATGCCGAACAGGAGCACGACGATCAGCAGGAGCGACCCGATCTCGGACCGGAAGGCCGGCAGGAGGGTGAGCGAACCGAGGCTCGACTGGGATGTCGTCCCCGCGGACGCATCCACGCTCGCCCAGTCCGCGGCGCCGGTGACGAGGATCGCCGTCGCGGTGTCGGCTTCGCCGCCGGTGCGGGACTGCAACTGCTGCCACTGCGACAGCGCCATCCGCACGACGGGGGTGTGGCTGTACCAGTCGTCGCCGGCGATGGACGTCACCTCGTACGGATCGTCCGCGATCGTGATGACGTCCCCGACATCGGCACCGAGCGCGACGGCGGCGGGCGCGGACAGCGCGATCGCCCCGTCCGCGGCCGGCGCCCCCTGCGCGCCGTCGGGCGTCGCGAAGACGGTGACCGCGACCCTCTCACCGGCACTCTGCGCGCGGATCTGCGAGACCCCGAGCGGGATGGCGTCGTCGACGCCGTCGGCACCCTTCCACAGCGAGAGCTGATCGGCCGTGACGGTCGAGTCGGACCAGGTCGGCGACGCGCCCGGAGCGCTCGGGGCCAGGACGATGCGGTCGGCTCCGAGGGTGAGGATGCCGGTGACGTTCTGAGCGGCAAGGCCCCCGGTGAGGCCGCTCAGAAACCCGACCAGGATGCTGATCAGGGTGACGACGGTGGCGATCAGGACGAATCGACCGCGGGCGAAGCGCAGATCGCGCCAGGCGACGAACATGTGGTTCCTTTCGGTGGTGTGCCATCAGCCTCGCCGCAGGGGCGCGGCGCCACATCGGCGCCCCGGATGTTTCTTCCGCGCGGAGAGGTGGAGCGCGATCTCCACCTTTCAGATGACGTGCCCGCCGATGCTTCCGCGTAGCGTGGGAGGGTCATGCCCTCCTCGCACGCGTCCGTGAACCCGATCGTCCTCGGGCTGCAGATCGGGCTCCAGATCCTCTTCCTGTCACTCCTGGGCTTCGCCGTTGTGATGGCCCTGCTCTCCGGTGACGACGTCATCCTCGTCGTCGCGATATCCGCGCTCATGCTGCTCACCTATGCCGCGGCGTTCTTCGCCCACGCCGTCACCGCGCCCGCCTGGCGGCGCACTTTGCGGTGGGTGTGGGTGCTGGCCCTCACGGTGGAATGGGCTCTCCTGGTGAGCCTCACGCCGTTCGCGGCCTACCTCGTCTTCCCGCTGTTCTTCCTCTATCTCGAGCTGCTGCCCGAGCCCGCGGCGACGCTGGCGGTGGGGGTCACCACCGCAGCAGCGGTGCTCGCCCTCGGACTCCACGCGGGATGGAGCGTCGGGGGCGTGATCGGACCCATCGTCGGCGCGGGTGTGGCGGTGCTGATCGGCCGGGCGTACCGCGCGCTGCGCCAGGAGGCGGCGGACCATCAGCGACTCTACGAGGAGCTCCAGTCCGCCCAGAGCGCGCTGGCCGCCGCCGAGCGCGAGAGCGGCGTCGCTGCCGAGCGTGCCCGACTCGCGCGCGAGATCCACGACACCGTCGCGCAGGGGCTCGCCAGCATCACGCTGCTCCTGAACGCGGTCGAACGTGCCGACCCGCAGGCGGTCACCGCAGAGCAGGTGCGCCTGGCCCGTGACACAGCCGCGGCGGGTCTCGCCGAGACCCGCCGCTTCATCCGCGAGCTGACACCGCCGGTACTGGACGAGCAGAGCCTCGGGGGAGCGCTGCGGCGGCTCGCCGAGAAGTCCTGGCGCCGACCCGGTCTGCACATCGTCGTCCGCGCCCCCGATGCCCTTGCTCTGCCCATGGACCAGCAGGCGGCGCTGCTGCGTGTCGCGCAGGGGGCGATGGCGAACGTCCTCACCCACGCGGGCGCGACGCGGGCGACGATCACGCTCTCGGCATCCGTCGAGGACACATGTCTGGAGATCATGGATGACGGGGTCGGATTCGACCCCGCCGCGAATGCCGGCCCGTCCGGTCCGTCGTTCGGCTTGCGCGCGATGCAGGAACGCGCCGAGCAGCTCGGCGGCACCGTGTCGGTGCAGAGCGCGGTGGGCGACGGCACCGTCGTCCGCGTCTGCATACCGCGGGAGCACGGGTCATGACCGCGGGGCGGATCACGATCCTCATCGCGGACGATCACCCCGTGGTGCGCGCGGGACTGCGCGCGCTGATCGCGACGGATGCCGCGCTGCAGGTGGTCGGCGAGGCCGACACTCCGGCGGCAGCGGTGCAGGCTGCCCGCGAGCTGAGTCCCGACGTCGTCCTGATGGACCTGCGGTTCGGCACCGCGGAGACGGGCGCGGACGCCACCCGCGTGATCCGGGTGTCCCCGGACGCGCCGGCCGTGCTCGTGCTCACGAATTACGACAGCGACGCCGACATCCTCGCCGCGGTCGAAGCGGGGGCGAACGGCTACCTGCTGAAGGACGCACCGCCCGATGACCTGCTCGGAGCGATCCGGGCGGCGGCGGCGGGGGAGAGCGCACTCGCCCCGGCCGTCGCCGGGCGACTCCTGCATCGTCTGCGCACCCCCGCGACGTCCTTGACCGCTCGAGAGCTGGACGTGCTGCAGCGTGCCGCCGACGGACTCTCCAACGCCGAGATTGCCGCCGCGCTGCACGTGTCCGAAGCGACGGTCAAGTCGCACCTCGCCCACGTGTACACCAAGCTCGACGTGCGCTCCCGCAGCGCCGCCGTCGCCGCGGCCCGCGCGTCCGGGATCCTCGCCTGACCCACGCGCCCTCTCTCAGGCGACGAGGCCGCGCCGATCCAGCAACGGCTGGATCTCGGCATCCCGGCCCCGGAAATCGCGGTAGGCCGCCAGCGGATCCTTCGACCCGCCGACCCCGAGCAGCCGGGTGCGGAACCGGTCGCCGTTCGCGCGCGTGAGCCCGCCGTTCTCCCGGAACCACTCCACGGTGTCGGCGTCGAGCACTTCGCTCCAGATGTACGAGTAGTATCCGGCGCTGTATCCGCCGGAGAAGACGTGCGCGAAATACGTCGATGAGTAGCGGGTCGGCACGGCGGGGTTGTCCAGACCGATGTCGGCGAGGGCGGCCCGTTCGAACGCGACGACGTCGATCTCGGATGCCGCCTCCTCAGCGGTGAGGGAGTGCCAGGCCTGATCCAGCCACGAGGCGGCGAGGTATTCGCTCGTTGCGAACCCCTGGTTGAAGGCCTCCGAGGCGTGCAGCTTCTCGACCACGTCACGCGGCAGCGGCTCGCCGGTCTCGGCGTGGCGTGCGTAGTTGTCGAGCACCTCCGGCCAGTAGATCCACATCTCGTTGACCTGACTCGGGAACTCGACGAAGTCGCGGAAGACGTTCGTCCCCGCGAAGTGGGGGTAGGTGACGGTCGCGAACAGGCCGTGCAGCGCGTGTCCGAACTCGTGGAAGAGCGTGGTCACCTCATCCAGGGTCAGCAGGGTCGGGCGCCCGGCTGCCGGCTTCGGAACGTTGAGGTTGTTCACCACGACCGGCGCTGTACCGCGCAGGCGGGACTGCGACACGATCGAGTTCATCCACGCCCCACCCCGCTTCGTGTCGCGCGTGTAGAGGTCGAGGATGAACAGACCGAGCGGCGCGGAATCCGCGTTGAACACCTCGAACACGCGCGCGTCCGGGTGATACGCCCTCAGATCGCGTCTCTCGGTGAACGTCACACCATACAGCGCGGTCGCCGCGTGGAAGACCCCTTCCTGCAGCACGCGCTCGGCCTCGAACCAGGGTCGGAGGGCACTGCGGTCCAGGTCGTACTGCGCCGCCCGTACCTTTTCGGTGTAGAACGCCCAGTCGTGCGCCTCGAGCGGGAAGGGTTCGGGTTCGCCGTCGATGATCGCCTGCAGCGCCGCCTGCTCGCGCTCGGCGTTGCGGGCCGCGGGTCCTGCGAGGCGGCGCAGCAGGTCGTGGACGGCACCGGGTGAGCCGGCCGTCTCGTCGGCGGTGACGTACGCGGCGTGCGAGTCGTAGCCGAGAAGGCGGGCCCGCTCGGCGCGGAGCCGGACGATCTGCGTGAGCACGGCGGTGTTGTCGTTCTCGCCCCCGCGCGAGCCTCGCGCACGAGAAGCATCCAGGATCCGCTTGCGGCTGGTTCGATTCGTGAGCGAAGACAGGTACGGGTGGCCGGTGAAGAGGGTCAGGGTCACCACCCACTTTCCGTCCAGACCACGGTCCGCGGCCGCCTGCGCGGCGGCGGAGAGCTCGCCGTCGGAGAGTCCGTCCAGCTCGGCGGCGTCCTCGAAGACCACGGCGAGGTCGTTCGTGTCGCGCAGAAGGTTCTTCTCGAATGTGGTCGTCAAGGTCGACAAGCGCTGGTTCAGCGCGGTGAGCTCCTGCTTGGCCGCATCGTCGAGTCCCGCGCCGGCATGGGCCATCTCGCGGAAGCGGCGCTGCACGAGGTAGCGCTGCTCGGCATCCAGGTCGAGCGCTTCGAGCTGGTCGTGCAGCGTGCGGATGCGCCAGAAGAGTGCGGAGTCGAGGTCGATCGAATCCTGGTGCGCCGCCATGAGCGGCGCGAGCTCTTCCTCGATCGCCTGGATCTCGGCGGTGGCGTCAGCCGAGGAAACGGTGTAGAAGGTCCGGGCGACATCGCCCAGGAGCTTCCCGCTCGTCTCCAGCGGCAGCATCGTGTTCTCGAACGTGGGCATCGACCGGGCGCGCGTGATCGCGGAGATCTCCGCGCTGTGAGCGGCGAAGGCCTCGCGGAAGGCGGGGAGGTAGTGCTCGGGCTCGATCGCGGCGTAGTCGGGCAGGTCGTAGGGGAGCGTGGGGGGAGACAGGAGGGGGTTCGCATTCGCCATGTCGGTCAGCCTAGCCGCGCCCGAACACACCGCCGCCATTCCTTTGCAAAGAAAGCCTTGCAAAGGACTCTTTGCATCTGTATCCTCCTGGGTATGGAAGACGTCGAGCCGGAGCTGTCCCCCACCGAGCAGCGCCACGCCCAGGACAGGGTCCTCGACACCGGTGCGCTGCGCGCACTGGCGCACCCTCTGCGCGTGCGCATCTACGACATCCTGAGCCAGTACGGACCGCAGACGGCGAGTTCGCTCGCCGAGATGCTGGGAGAGTCTTCGGGGTCGACGAGCTACCACCTGCGCGCCCTCGCCAAGCACGATCTCATCCAGGAGGCCGCGGACAAGGGCACCGCACGCGAGCGCTGGTGGGAGCGACCCATCGGCGGTGTGTCGTTCGCGAACGCGGACGCGATGAAGACGCCCTCGGGTCGCGCGGCAACCCAGATCGTCATGAACGAATTCATGCGCAACCGCCAGGAACAGCTCATGCGTTTCGTCGACGAGGGGCTGAGCGAGGTCGGCGAAGCCTGGCAGGAGGGCAGCCTCATCTCGACGGCGACGGCCCGCCTCACGCCCCAGCAGAGCAGAGAGCTTTCGCTGAAGATCATGGCGCTGATCGACGACGCCGTGGACACCTATCGCCATCAGACCGGCGAGGACGTACGACCCGTGAGCATCCGAGCCGACCTGTTCCCGCTGCCCGACCTGGGAGAGAAGTCATGACCGCCGTCCCCGCACCGCGCACCCTCGTCCGTGTGACCCGATTCGAGCGGTTGCTGCTCGCCGCGGCATCCGCCATCGCCTCGCACGTCGACGCCCGACTCGAACACCGCGCCGGCCCCGCCTATCGTGCGGCGACGCAGGTCCGTAACGGGATGGAGGAGTCCCGTCGGGCCGCGCAGGCTCGCGGCGCCGTCGGGCTCTTGCCGCGATGAGCCCTCACTCCGCCTCGACGGAGACCGGTGCGGCCGGCGTGCCGCTGAGCACGCGCAAGACCCCGCTCGGCCGCGACTTCGGGCGATTGTGGACCGCTGCCGCGTTCAGCAATCTGGCCGACGGCATCGGACGCACCGCCGTGCCCCTCATCGCGACGACCCTCACGCGGGACCCCCTGGCCATCGCGGTCATCGGGGCGCTGGCGTTCCTGCCGTGGCTCGTGTTCGGGTTGCCGGCCGGGATGATCGTCGACAGGTTCGACCGGCGCTGGATCATGGCGATCGCCAACACCCTCCGCGGCGGCGTGGCCCTCTGGCTCGCGGTCCTCACCGTGACGGGGGACATCAGCCTGTGGGCCCTCTGGATCGGCACGCTCGTCTTCGGTCTCGGCGAGACGCTGTTCGACAACGCCACGAACGCCGTGGTCCCGGGACTTGTCACACGCGCACAGCTCGACCGTGCCAACGGTCGCATGCAGGCCGCGCAGGTCACGATCGACAGCTTCATCTCGCAGCCGATCGCGGGTGTCCTGTTCGCCGTGTCGCTGGCGCTCCCGCTGTGGATCGGCAGCGCGGGCTACCTCGTGCCGATCGCGCTCGCCCTCCTCCTGCCGCTGTCCGCAGCACGTCCGCTGCGCTCGGAGAGCGACGGGGGAGGGAGAGCCCCCGCCGTGCCGGCGCGGGAGGCGATCGCCTACCTGTGGAGTCACCGCTACCTGCGGACGATGGTGCTGTTCACCTCGCTCGTGGGGTCCGCCTTCGCGTTCGCCCAAGCCGCCACGATCCTGTACTTCCTCGACGAGCAGGGCGTGCCGGCGGCGGCGATCGGCTTCGTGACGGCCGGGATCGGCCTCGGCGCCCTCGTCGGCGCACTGCTGGCCCCCACGCTCGTGGCACGCCTCGGCCGCGGGTGGGTCATGCTCGGTGCGAACATCGTCGCCGCGGGCGCGATGATCCTCACCGGGCTCGCCCCGAACGTCATCGTGGCGATCATCGCCTACGCGCTCTTCGCGTTCGCGGTCTCCACCTGGAACGTGCCCTGGGGTGCTCTGCGCCAGCAGATCGTGCCGGCCCACCTTTTCGGGCGGGTCCTCGGCATCATCCGGATGCTGACCTGGGGTATGTTCCCGCTCGCCACGCTGCTCGGGGGCTGGGTCGCGAGAGTGGACCTGCGCCTGCCGTTCCTGATCGGCGCCGTCGTCGTGCTGACGGCGAGCATCGCCGCGGCGCGGATGCTCGTCCTCGGCACGCGCGCTGCGGGTGCCGAGGCGGCCACCGAGGTGTGAGGCCCCGACTCAGCCGAAGCCGTCGCCCTCGTCATGCCGCACGATCGCCCGCCCATCCTCGTCGAGCATCACGATCACGCCCGTGTCCAACTCCGCGATCGGCCGCCCCTCCAGCCAGGTGAGGGTCCACCGGGGTGCCGGCTGACCGAACTGGTCCGCGGGAGTCACGGCTTCGACCGCGGCGATCTGCGCCCGCATCGCCGCAGGCACCGCAGCGGGCGGTTCGTCGCCGGCGGTCCATCTCGTACCGAGCTGCATGTCAGACCTCCTGTGGGGCGAGTTCGATGTCCGAGATGCCCAGGGCGTCGGCATCCGCGTACGTGATCTCGGCGATGCGGCCCACGGCCTTCAGGTCGCCCTCCGCGAGCTGCACGAGTGCGAGCGTCGCGGTGGGGCCGGTGATCGTCATGCTCCGCACCGGGGTCTTCTGTGACGCCTTCGCCTCCGTCTTGGCGCGCCGGATGCCGATGAGCGCGGCACTGACCGCCGACAGGACGGCGGGGTCGCCGCCGCTGCCGGAGTCGGTGGGCCACGGCGCCGTGTGCACGGAGCCCTCGTTGAACCATGACCAGGGCTCTTCCGTCGCGAAGACCAGCACGGGAGCGAGGAGCCGCAGCAGGGTCGACAGAGCGGTGCGCAGCGCGAGCGCCGCAGAGGCTTGTCCGACATCGGTGCGGTCGTACGCGCGCTCCTTGACGAGCTCGAGGTAGTCGTCGCAGAACGTCCAGAAGAACTGCTCGGTCAGCTCGAGTGCGCGGGCGTGGTCGTACGCGTCGAAAGCCTTCGTCGCCTCGCGGACCACGCCGTCGAGCGTCGCGAGCATCGCGGCGTCCAGCGCGTGTGTGACTTCGGCTCCCTCGGGCACCGGGAAGGACAGGACGAACTTGGCGGCGTTGAGCACCTTGATCGCGAGGCGACGACCTATCTTCACCTGCGTGGGGTTCTGCGGGTCGAACGCGGCGTCCGCGCCGAGCCGGCTGGACGCCGACCAGTAGCGGACGGCGTCGGTGCCGTGCTGATCGAGGATGTCCGCCGGAGTCACGACGTTGCCCTTGGACTTGGACATCTTCTTGCGGTCGGGGTCCACGATGAATCCCGAGATCGCCGCGTCCGTCCACGGGGCGCGTCCGTCCTCGAGGGCGCTGCGCAGCATCGTGGAGAACAGCCACGTGCGGATGATGTCCTGCCCCTGCGGCCGAAGGTCGAACGGGGCGACGAGGTTCCAGAGCTCTTCATCGCGCTGCCAGCCGCCGGCGAGCTGCGGGGTGAGCGACGAGGTCGCCCAGGTGTCGAAGATGTCCTTCTCGCCCTCGAACCCGCCGGCGAGGCCGCGCTGGTCTGCGGTGTAGCCGGGCGGGACGTCGGTGGTGGGGTCGACGGGAAGGCTCGCGAGGTCGGGGGTGATCACGCGGTCGTAATCGCGGTCGCCGTTCTCGTCCAGCCCGTACCAGACCGGAATCGGCACGCCGAAGAAGCGCTGGCGAGACACCAGCCAGTCGCCGGTCAGACCGCCGACCCAGTTCTCGTAGCGCACGCGCATGAAGTCGGGGTGCCAGGCCATCTCGGTGCCGAGCGAGATCAGGCGATCCCGGAGGTCCTGGTCACGGGCGCCGTTGCGGAGGTACCACTGCCGCGTCGACACGATCTCGAGCGGACGGTCGCCCTTCTCGAAGAACTTCACCGCATGGGTGAACGGCTTCGGCTCGCCGTCGAGCTCACCCGACGCGCGCAGCAGGTCGACGACGGCCTTCTTCGCGCTGAACACCGTCTTGCCCGCGATCTCGGCGTACGCCGCTCGAGCGGCATCCGTCACGATCGCGTCGGGCGCGTCCGCGATCACGCGGCCGTCCTTGCCGAGGATCGTGCGGTTGGGCAGGTCGAGTTCGCGCCACCAGATGATGTCGGTCACGTCGCCGAACGTGCAGATCATGGCGATGCCCGATCCCTTGTCCTTCTGGGCGAGCGGGTGCGCGAGCACCGGCACCTCCACCTCGAACAGGGGGGTGCGCACCGTGGTTCCGAAGAGCGGCTGGTACCGCTCGTCGTCGGGGTGCGCGACGAGGGCGACGCACGCGGCCAAGAGCTCCGGGCGCGTGGTCTCGATGTGCACATCCCCCGAGCCGTCGGTCTTGTGGAACGCGACGCGGTGGTACGCGGCGGGCTGCTCCCTGTCTTCGAGCTCGGCCTGCGCGATCGCCGAGCGGAAGTCGATGTCCCAGAGCGTCGGCGCGAGTGCCTGGTACGCCTCGCCGCGCTCGAGGTTGCGCAGGAACGCGAGCTGGCTCGTGCGGATCGTGTCGTCCGAGATCGTCCGGTAGGTCTGCGTCCAGTCCACGCTCAGCCCGAGCTGGCGGAACAGCGCCTCGAAGTGCTTCTCGTCCTCGAGGGTGAGCGATTCGCACAGCTCGATGAAGTTGCGCCGGCTGATCGGAATCTGATCCGCCGCCTTCGTGCTCTTGTTGTCGCCTCCCTCGAACGGGGGAGTGAAGTCGGGGTCGTAGGGGAGCGACGGATCGCAGCGCACGCCGTAGAAGTTCTGGACACGTCGCTCGGTCGGAAGCCCGTTGTCGTCCCAGCCCATCGGGTAGAACACGCTCTTGCCGCGCATGCGCTCGTACCGCACCTTGATATCCGTGTGCGTGTAGGAGAACACGTGTCCGATGTGCAGGCTCCCGCTCGCCGTCGGCGGAGGGGTGTCGACCGAGAAGACGCCCTCCCGCCCCGCCTGGGCGGCACGAAGACGGTCGAACAGGTACGTGCCCTCGGCATCCCACCGATCCGACCATTTGCTCTCGAGCCCCTCCAGGGCGGGCTTGTCGGGAATCAGCGCGTCGGCCATGAGGGTCTCCTTGGCGATATGTGCGGCACCGTGTCTGCGTGCCTGAGTATGGGATGCCCCTCGATTCTACGCGGCGGATCAATCCACGACGCGGATGCCGAGCGCTGCGGCGAGAGCGGGGGCGAGTTCCTGCACTTGACGGGCGGACAGGATCACGCCGCGGAGCGAGGCAGGATCGAGGAAGGACAGCGCTTCGAGTCCTCGCAGGTCGAGGTCCTGGGCCCGGACGCCGCGGGTGTCGACGTCGTCCGCACGGCTGTCGATGAAGGACGCCCTCGATACGGAGGACTGCGGCAGGTCCAGCGTGCCGATCGTGCATCCGGCGACAAAGAGATCCGACACCCGCGACGCCGCGAGGGAGAGGTAGGCGACGCGGACGCCGCGCAACTCGAGCTCATCGACGTCGGCATCGGCCAGATCGAGCGTCCCGATGCGGCCGCCGGTGATGAGCACCCGCCGCAGCCGGGCGCCGCGCGCGGTGAAGGTCGTCGCACGCAGGTCCCGGACATCCACATCCACGAGCGTCGCTCCGGTCAGGTCGAGACGATCGACCGAGGCGCCGAGGATCGCGCACTCGGTGAGCGCGGCGTGCGCGGCATCCGTCTGGTCCGCAAGCTCCGTCCATCGCTGCTGGAACGACTCCGAGCCGCGACGAGGTGGCACTGCTTCCTGCAGATGCGGGGGGAGATCGGGGGGCGAGACCCGCGGGGCTGCCGGAACGGGGGGACGGCGCATCCCCTCACGCTACGCCCGGGATCTGCGGGTAGAATCGGATCACCAGCATCGATCCGGCATCACCGGGGAGCTTCCGGAAGAACAGGGCGCGAGCCCCCACTAGAACCGGACGGGGCAGGCCCGTCACAGCCGCTGTGAAAGGGGTCCGTCCGACGACGTCGGAAGGGCAACGCGGGGTGGTACCGCGGTTTCTCCGTCAGGAGGGGTCGTCCCAGCACGGAAGCACTGCGACCTGCTGGAGCGAGATGACCTACCCCAAGAGCGGCCCCGACGTCCCCCCGAGCCCGCGATTCCCCGCGATCGAGCGCGAGATCATCGACTTCTGGCGCGCCGATGACACCTTCCGCGCCTCGATCGAGAACCGGTCCGGGGAAGAGGAATGGGTCTTCTACGACGGACCTCCGTTCGCGAACGGTCTGCCGCACTACGGGCACCTGCTCACCGGTTACGCGAAGGACCTGTTCCCGCGCTTCCAGACGATGCGCGGCAAGCGCGTCGACCGTGTGTTCGGCTGGGACACGCACGGCCTTCCGGCTGAGCTCGAGGCGATGAAGCAGCTCGGCATCACCGAGAAGGACGAGATCGAGCGCATGGGGGTCGCGACCTTCAACGGCAAGGCCCGTGAATCCGTGCTCGCCTACACGCGCGAGTGGGAGGAGTACGTCACCCGCCAGGCCCGCTGGGTCGACTTCGAACGCGGCTACAAGACGCTGGACACGTCGTACATGGAGAGCGTGCTCTGGGCGTTCAAGACCCTGTTCGACAAGGGGCTCGCCTACGAGGGATATCGCGTGCTGCCGTACTGCTGGCGCGACCAGACGCCGCTGTCCAGCCACGAGCTGCGCATGGACGACGACGTGTACAAGATGCGCCAGGATCCGTCCGTCACCGTGACCTTCCCCCTCGTGGGCCTGAAGGCCGAGGCCCTGGGCCTCACGGGTATCCGCGCACTCGCGTGGACGACGACGCCGTGGACGCTGCCCACGAACCTCGCGCTGGCCGTGGGGCCCGGCATCCGTTACGTCGTCCTGCCGGGCGGACCCGGTGGCGCCGCCGACGTGCACCACGGACCGGACGGCCGCAGCGACGAATCCGTCGAGGCCGAATCGCACCGCTACCTGCTCGCCGAGGATCTGCTGACGAACTACGCGAAGGACCTCGGCTATGCGACAGCTGCGGACGCCGTCGCGGCGATCGAGACCGTGCACATGGGCGCGGACCTCGCCGACGTGCACTACGACCGCTTGTTCGACTACTACGCGGATGCCGAGACGTGGGGCACCGAGAACGCCTGGCGGATCCTCGTCGACGACTACGTGACCACGAGCGACGGCACCGGCATCGTGCACCAGGCGCCGGCCTACGGCGAGGACGACCAGCGCGTCGCCGAAGCGGCCGGGATCCCCACGATCCTGAGCCTCGACGACGGCGGGCGATTCCTGCCGACCGTGACGGACGTCGCCGGTGAGCTGTGGATGGACGCGAACACGCCGCTCATCCGCATCCTCCGGCAGGACGGTCGACTCCTGCGCCTGGCGAGCTACGAGCACTCCTACCCGCACTGCTGGCGGTGCCGGAACCCCCTGATCTACAAGGCGGTCTCGAGCTGGTTCATCCGGGTCACCGACATCAAGGACCGCCTGCTGGAGAACAACGAGCAGATCACCTGGGTCCCCGAGAACGTCAAGCACGGTCAGTTCGGCAAGTGGCTCGAGGGCGCACGCGACTGGTCGATCAGTCGCAACCGATACTGGGGCTCGCCGATCCCGGTGTGGAAGAGCGACGATCCCGAGTACCCGCGCGTCGACGCGTACGGTTCGCTCGAAGAGCTCGAACGTGATTTCGGCCGGCTGCCGCGCAACGCCGAGGGCGAGGTCGACCTGCATCGTCCGTACATCGACGACCTGACACGGCCGAACCCGGACGATCCCACGGGGCGCAGCACGATGCGCCGCATCGAGGACGTCCTGGACGTGTGGTTCGACTCGGCCTCGATGCCGTATGCGCAGGTGCACTACCCGTTCGAGAACCACGAGTGGTTCGACGAGCACTCGCCGGCGGATTTCATCGTCGAGTACATCGGGCAGACACGCGGCTGGTTCTATGTGATGCACGTGCTGTCGACGGCGCTGTTCGATCGGCCGGCATTCACGGGTGTGAGCTGTCACGGCATCGTGCTCGGCAACGACGGGCAGAAGATGTCCAAATCGCTGCGCAACTACCCCGACGTCTCGGAAGTGTTCGACCGGGACGGCTCCGACGCGATGCGCTGGTTCCTCATGGGCAGCTCGGTCCTGCGCGGCGGCAACCTCGTCGTCACCGAGGAAGGCATCCGGCAGGGGGTGCGCGAGTTCCTGCTTCCGCTGTGGAACGCGTGGTACTTCTTCTCGACGTACGCGAACGCCGCCGGCGGACAGGGCGGCGTCGGCTACGACGCGGTGTGGCGAACGGACAGCCCGGACGTCCTGGACCGCTACATCCTCGCGCTCACCGGCGACCTGGTGCGCGGTGTCGGCGCCGATCTGGAGGGTCTGGATTCGACCTCCGCGGCGGCGAAGCTGCGTGATTTCGGCGAGGCGCTGACCAACTGGTTCATCCGACGCTCGCGCGACCGGTTCTGGGTCGGGGTGAGCGAAGACCCCCGCAGTCGTGATGCGTTCGACACGCTCTACACGGTGCTCGAGACGCTCACCCGGGTGGCCGCACCGCTCATCCCGCTCGTGTCCGAGCGCGTCTGGCAGGGCCTGACGGGCGGACGGAGCGTCCACCTTCAGGACTGGCCGGACGCGGATGCCTTCCCCGCCGCCGATGACATCCGCTCGGCGATGGATGCCGTCCGGGAGGTGTCGTCGACGGCCAATGCGCTGCGCAAGCGCGAAGGCAAGCGCGTGAGGCTCCCGCTGGCCCGGCTCACCGTCGTGGTTGCGCACGCGGCGGATCTCGCCCAGTTCGAAGACATCCTGCGCGACGAGCTCAACGTCAAGTCGGTCGAGCTCGTCGAGCTCGCCGCGGACACCGCCGCCTCCTTCGGAATCTCCCACCGGCTCTCCGTGAACGCGCGGGCGGCAGGACCCCGCCTGGGCAAGCAGGTGCAGCAGGCGATCCAGGCGGCCAAGGCGGGGGACTGGTCGGAGACCGGCGGCGCCGTGACCGCCGGATCGATCGCCCTCGAACCGGGCGAGTACGAACTGGTGCTCGAGACGACCGGCCGGCCCGAGGGGGAGGCCCTGGCGGTCCTGCCCAGCGGGGGCTTCGCCCTGCTGGACACGACGACCACTCCGGAGTTGGAAGCGGAAGGTCTCGCGCGCGATGTCATCCGCGCCGTGCAGGACACGCGGAAGGCCGCCGGCTTCGATGTCAGCGACCGCATCCGGCTCGAGATCGTGTTCGACGAGCGGGCTGACGCGGAGGCCGTCGCGGCCGCGTTCGCGACGGCCGACGTCGCGGGGGAGACTCTCGCCGTCGCCTCCGGCATCTACCTGGCCGGTCCCGGTGAGGAGCTTGAGACGCTGCATGAGGAATGGTCCGCCGTGGGGGAGCGCGAGCACACCGAGCGGATCGCCGCCGGCACGTACGCGAACGCCGGCGCCTTCCGGGTCATGGTCGGCAGGGCGGGGGAGCAGCGATGAGCGAACGGGCCCGCGCGGACGCGGTCTACGCCGCCCTCCTGAAGCGGCAAGGCGAGCAGTGGGTGCAGCCCCGTGTGCAGCGGACACGTCGCGTACTCGAGCTCCTCGACGACCCGCAGCGCACGTATCGCGTGATCCACGTCACCGGCACGAACGGCAAGACCTCGACGAGTCGCATCATCGAGAGCCTCGTGCGGGCACACGGCCTCCGCACCGGGCTGTTCACGAGTCCGCACCTCGAGCGCTTCACGGAGCGCATCATGATCGACGGCGAGCCGGCTCCGGATGCCGCCGTCGCCGAAGCGTGGGACGAGATCGCCCCGTTCGTCGACATCGTGGATGCCGAACTGGCCGCCGCGGGAGACGCACCGCTGACATTCTTCGAGCTTCTGACCGTGCTCGCGTTCGTCGTGTTCGCCGACGCGCCGATCGACGTGCTGGTGCTCGAAGTCGGCATGGGCGGCGCATGGGACTCGACGAACACCGCTGATGGAGACGTGGCCGTGTTCGCCCCCGTCGACCTCGATCACGCCGACCGACTCGGATCGACGATCCGCGAGATCGCGGGTGTCAAGGCGGGGATCATCAAAGACGGCGCCGCCGTGGTCTCCGCTGCGCAGCATCCCGAGGCAGCTTCTGTCCTGCGCCAGACCGCAGCCGCGCGCGGCGCGACCATCGCGTTCGAGGGCGAGGACTTCGCGCTCACCGAGGCTCGACTTGCCGTCGGCGGCCAGCAGATCTCGGTGCAGGGCATCGCCGGGGCGTACGCGGACGAGTACCTGCCGCTGTTCGGAGAGCACCAGGCGCAGAACGCCGCACTGGCGATCGCGGCCGTGGAGTCGCTCATCGGGGGAGGCGCCCAGCAGATCAGCGGCGACATCCTCGCGGAAGGCCTCGCGCAGGCGACGTCCCCCGGCCGTCTCCAGCTCCTCGGGATCAGCCCCACCGTCATCGTGGATGCCGCCCACAACCCGCACGGCGCGCGGGCGCTCGCAGCGGCGCTGAGGTCCTCGTTCGACTTCGACGAGTGGGGCATCGTGCTCGGCGTCCTTTCCGACAAGGACGCCGAGGGCATCCTCCGGGAGCTCGCGCCGCTGGCCTCCCACGTCTTCGCCACGGCGCCGGACTCGGAGCGGGCGAACGACGCCGATACGATCGCCGACCTCGCCGAAGCGCTCGAACTGCCCGTGACGGTGCACGACGACCTCGTGGGCGCCGCCGAGGCCGCCCGGGAGTGGGCGGCGGCATCCGATCGCCGTGCCGTCGTGATCACGGGGTCGGTGATCCTCGCCGGCGAGGCGATCGGTCTCGCGGAGGCTGACGGGTGGAAGGCGGGGTGGGGCGAATGACCACGGCGCCCGAAGAGCCCGGCCGTGCCGCTCGACCGCGGCGCGCCCGCGGCGCCGCGGAGTCGCTCGGATCCATCGTGCTCGCTTTCGAGTCGGTCATCGTCTTCCTCGGGGGACTCGTGATCTTCGGACTCGGCGCGCTGCCGACCGGAATCCCGTCCTGGTGGGGGATCGTCGCCGGCACCGTGCTCGCCGTCGTGATGATCCTCACGGCAGGCATGCTGCGGCACCGCTGGGCTATCGTCCTCGGCTGGCTGCTCCAGGCGGTCGTCGCGCTCGGTGGTTTCCTCGTGCCCTCGCTGTTCCTCGTCGCCCTCATTTTCGGGGGGATGTGGGCGTATGCGACGATCAAAGGGGCTTCGCTGGACGCGCGCAACGCGCGACTGGCCGCCGAAGCCGATTCCCCGAACGGAGACTGACACATGGCCACCGAAGAGACACTCGTCCTCGTCAAGCCCGACGGCGTCGCGCGCGGCCTGACCGGCGCGATCCTCGCGCGCATCGAGGCGAAGGGGTACTCCCTCGTCGATCTGCGACTGGTCGAACCCGACCGCGACACGCTCGAGCAGCACTACGCCGAGCACGAAGGCAAGCCGTTCTACGAGCCCCTGCTCGAGTTCATGATGTCGGGCCCCTCGGTCGCGATCCGCCTCGCCGGCAATCGCGTGATCGAGGGCTTCCGCTCGCTGGCGGGGACCACCGACCCCACCACGGCCGCGCCCGGCACGATCCGCGGCGATTTCGGGCGCGACTGGGGCCTGAAGGTCCAGCAGAACCTCGTGCACGGGTCGGACAGCCCGGAGTCGGCGGCGCGCGAACTCGCGATCTGGTTCGACTGAAACCTCAGAACAGCGAGCCGAGCACGTCCAGCCGCAGCTGGGCGATGATCGCGATGATCGCGTAGCTGACGACGGCCAGCAGCGGAATCCAGCTCGTCAGGCGATCCGCGCCGCCACGGACGCGGCGTGGCGCGGGGAGGATGCCGGTGCGCAGCACGTGCAGGAGCACGGCGTAGAACGTCGGGATCGTGACCACCCAGGTCACCATGCACCACGGGCAGAGCGTGCCGAGCACGAAGACGCTCTGGCTGATGAGCCAGATCACGAAGACGAACGCCAGGGTGACCCCGGCGAGGAACAGCAGCCAGAACCAGCGCGCGAATCGCGCACCGGCGAGGATCGCCGCTCCGACCACGATCGGCGCGACCCAGCCGGTCAGCCCGAGGATCGGATTGGGAAAGCCGAACAGGGCGCCCTGCCACGAGGTCAGGTTCTTCCCGCATTGGACGAGCGGGCTGAAGTTGCAGCCCAGGATCGCGTCGGGGTCGGACAGCAGGTGCAGGCGCTCCATCGTGAGCGAGAACGCGGCCCACCAGCCGATCGCGCCGGCGATGATGAACCACACCGCCAGTGCCGTCGGACGGGTGCGGCTCACGGACTGCGTCATGGTTCGGATTATGACATCGCGCGCTGAGCACACGCCGCGTGAGCGCGCCGTCGAAAACATCCGCGGTGACCGGCCGCGCATTCGGCCGGTGAAAGTGCGATAATGATCTCCGACGCTTCGCGGCCGCGCCGCAGAGGTGTCACCCAGAAGACTTCGGGCGATGAACGCCCATCGCAGCATGAGCCACGGGCCGGCTGCAGACCGAGTGAGTTCGCGGCACCGCAGGTGCGGCACCGCACGAGATTTCGCCGGACGACGCGCGGTGTCGTTCGCAGGGAGTAAGCCAGTGATGGCCGATGAGACCGATGCACACCTCCAGCCCCCGACAGACGCAGACGGCGCCTCAGCGCCTGTGGGACCGACCGACGCCGAGGCGCCGGTAACCGACACCACAGACGCACCCCCCGCTGAGGACGCGCCCGCGGCCGAAGAATCGCCCGCGCCCGCCGAATCGCCCACGGCCGAAGGCGCGCCCGCCGACGGCGCGTCCGCCGAGGACGCGGCAAACGGCGAGGAGCCGCTCGCGGTGGCCCCCACGGCACCCGCCGAGCCGGCCGTCGTCGAGCCGAGCGGACCCAAGTCCGCCGTGGAGCTCGGCCTGCTTCCGCCGGTCTTCGTGTCGGCCGTCTCCACGCAGCTGTTCTTCCACGCGCCGCCGCCGCTCCCGCCGCTCCCCGCCGAGCCGGACGTGCAGGCCGAGGGTCCGTCGTCCACGAGCGCGCGCCGGCGCAGCCGCCGGCGCGGGGGAGAGGGCGGCGATTCCGCCGGCTCCGCGGAGGCACCGCCTGCGCCGCGTCAGCGCACCGTCGAACTCATCACCGAGCCGCAGCGCATCAAGGGCTCCACCCGTCTCGAGGCGAAGAAGCAGCGCCGCCGGGACGGGCGTGAGGCCGGCCGCCGCCGGGCCGTCGTCACCGAGGCCGAGTTCCTCGCACGCCGTGAGGCCGTCGACCGCGAGATGATCGTGCGCTCGAAGAACGGACGCATCCAGATCGCGGTCCTCGAGGACAACGTCCTCGTCGAGCACTACGTCGCCCGCAACCAGGACGCGTCACTCATCGGCAACGTGTACCTCGGTCGCGTCCAGAATGTTCTCCCGAGCATGGAGGCGGCCTTCGTCGACATCGGCCGCGGCCGCAACGCGGTGCTGTACTCGGGCGAGGTCGACTGGGACGCTGTCGAGACCGGCAACCAGCCGCGTCGTATCGAGCTGGCCCTCAAGAGCGGCGACCGTGTGCTCGTCCAGGTCACGAAGGACCCCGTCGGGCATAAGGGCGCCCGTCTGACCAGCCAGATCTCGCTCCCGGGTCGCTACCTCGTGTACGTACCGGGCGGCGCCATGAACGGGATCTCCCGCAAGCTCCCCGACACCGAGCGCGCGCGCCTGAAGAAGATCCTGAAGGAAGTCCTCCCGGAATCCTCCGGCGTGATCGTGCGCACGGCCGCCGAGGGCGCGACCGAGGATCAGCTGACACTGGACGTGCAGCGTCTCACGAGCCAGTGGGAGCACATCAGCCGCCAGGTGGAGTCGATCCAGGCCCCGGCGCTTCTGCACTCGGAGCCCGATCTCCTCGTCAAGATCGTCCGCGACGTCTTCAACGAGGACTTCACGAAGATGCTCATCCAGGGCGAGGACGCGCACCAGACGATCACGGCCTACCTTCAGAGCGTCGCCCCCGATCTCCTGGACCGCGTGAGCGTCTACGACAGCGAAGCCGACCCGTTCGACGAGTTCCGGGTGACCGAGCAGATCGAGAAGGCGCTCGACCGCAAGGTGTGGCTGCCCTCGGGCGGATCCCTCGTGATCGACCGAACGGAGGCGATGACGGTCGTCGACGTGAACACCGGCAAGTTCGTCGGCTCGGGCGGAAACCTCGAAGAGACCGTCACGAAGAACAACCTCGAAGCCGCCGAAGAGATCGTCCGTCAGCTGCGGCTGCGGGACATCGGCGGCATCATCGTCGTGGACTTCATCGACATGGTGCTCGAATCCAACCGCGACCTGGTCCTCCGGCGCCTCGTGGAGTGCCTGAGCCGCGACCGGACGAAGCATCAGGTGGCCGAGGTCACTTCGCTGGGTCTGGTCCAGATGACGCGCAAGAAGCTCGGACTCGGCCTGCTGGAGACCTTCAGCGAAGCGTGCGAGGTCTGCGCCGGTCGCGGGGTGATCGTTCACCACGATCCCGTCGTCAAGCACCGGGCGCCGATCGGCAACGGGCAGCCTCCGGGACGTCGCCCCCGCACGCCCGCGGCGAACGGAAACGGCAGCACCGGCGGCACGCATGTGATCACGGAGGGCGTGAAGTCCGCGCTCGCCCAGATCGCGGCATCCACGATCCACTCGCATCACGAGGAAGAGTTGGCCCCCGTCGCGGCACCCGTGGTCGAGGAGGCTCCGGTGGAGCGTCCGAAGAAGCAGCGCAAGAAGCGGGCGGATGCGGCAGCCAAGACCCCGCGGACCGAGAAGGATGCGCTGCTGGACTCCGTCCTGAGTGCCCTTCCCGAGCCGAAGGCGCCCGGACAGGGCCGATCACGCCGACGCGTCACGACGGCGGCGCTGACCGGAACACCGGTCTCGCACACGCCCGCGGAGGAGTGATCAGCCGGCACGACGCTCGCGCGCCGTCACCCGCAATCCTGAAGCGATGAGCGAGCGGACGAGGGTGCGCCCGTCCACGTGACGGGCGCCGGCGGCGATCAGACGCCCGTGCGCCTCATCGGGCACGTCGTAGTGGTCGCGGTCGAAGCCGCGGCGAGGGATGCCGTTCGCCGCGGCGAACGCGTGGAGCTCCTCCAGGCTCGTGTCGCTCACAAGGTGCGCCCACAACCGGCCGTGTGCCGGCCAGCGCGCATCGTCGATCAGGATCGCCACGCCCCGATCCTACGCAGGGCCGCGCCGCGACCTGCCGCGCTTTTGCCCTTCTCCGCCCGATCCGGTAATGTATTCCTTTGGTGCGTTGACGACATTTCTGCTCCGCACCGAGTCTTTCCTCAGGCACCCGGAGCCGCGCGCTCCCCGAAGAAACAGGTATGAAGTGGTCTACGCAGTTGTGCGCGCCGGTGGTCGGCAGGAGAAGGTCCAGGTCGGCACGATCGTGGTCCTGGATCGTCAGGCCGCGAAGATCGGCGACAAGATCCAGCTCCCCGCGGTGCTGCTGGTCGACGGCGACGCCGTCACGACCGACGCCGACAAGCTCGCGAAGGTGACCGTCACGGCCGAGGTCCTCGGCGAGGAGCGCGGCCCCAAGATCGTCATCCAGAAGTTCAAGAACAAGACCGGCTACAAGAAGCGCCAGGGGCACCGTCAGGACCTCACGCGCGTCAAGGTCACCGGCATCAAGTAAGCACGGAAGAGGCTGAAGACATGGCACACAAAAAGGGCGCAAGCTCCACCCGCAACGGTCGTGACTCCAACGCACAGCGCCTCGGCGTGAAGCGCTTCGGCGGCCAGCAGGTCCTCGCCGGCGAGATCATCGTCCGCCAGCGCGGCACGCACTTCCACCCCGGCGCGAACGTCGGCCGCGGCGGCGACGACACGCTGTTCGCCCTCGAGGCGGGCGCCGTGCAGTTCGGCGCGAAGGGCGGCCGCAAGGTCGTCAACATCGTCGTCCCGGCGGAGTAATCCGCCGCACGCAGTTTCTCGTGGAGGGGGCGGGCTTCGGCTCGCCCCCTCCACGCATTCACACCCGCTGTCGCTGTGCGGCACGACTGATCTGAGGGGGAGCGCATGGTCACCTTCGTCGACCGCGTCACGCTGCACCTGTCCGCCGGCAAGGGCGGCAACGGCTGCGTGTCGGTCAAGCGCGAGAAGTTCAAGCCCCTGGCAGGTCCGGACGGCGGCAACGGCGGCCACGGCGGCGACATCGTGCTCGTGGCCGACCCGCAGGTGACGACGCTGCTGTCGTATCACCACTCGCCGCATCGTTCCGCGGGCAACGGCGGCTTCGGCATGGGCGATCACCGGTCGGGAGCTCTCGGCGAGACGCTCGAGCTCCCCGTGCCCGTGGGCACCGTGGTGAAGGACGTCACCGGCGAGACGCTCGTCGACATGATCGAGCCGGGGATGCGCTTCGTCGCGGCGCCCGGAGGCATCGGCGGCCTCGGCAATGCGACCCTCGCCACCCCCAAGCGCAAAGCGCCCGGGTTCGCGCTCCTCGGCACGCCGGGGTGGCAGGGCGATGTCCTGCTCGAGCTGAAGACCGTCGCCGACGTCGCCCTGGTCGGGTACCCGTCTGCGGGCAAGTCGAGCCTGATCGCGGCGATTTCGGCCGCTCGACCGAAGATCGCCGACTACCCGTTCACCACTCTGCATCCGAACCTCGGCGTCGTGCAGGCCGGCGACGTGCGCTACACGGTCGCCGATGTCCCCGGCCTCATCGAGGGCGCGAGCGAGGGCAAGGGGCTCGGTCTCGAGTTCCTCCGGCACGTCGAGCGCTGCACCGCGCTCGTGCACGTCCTGGATTGCGCCACCCTCGAACCCGGCCGTGATCCGATCAGCGACCTCGAGGTGATCCTCGCCGAGCTCGGCGCCTACCCCGTCCCCGAGGGGCAGCGCCCGCTGTTGGAGCGCCCGCAGATCGTCGTGCTCAACAAGATCGATGTCCCCGAGGCAAAGGACCTCGCCGAGCTCGTGCGACCGGATCTGGAAGCGCGCGGATTCCGCGTCTTCGAGATCTCGACGGTCAGCCACGAGGGGCTCCGTCCGCTCACCTTCGCGCTGGGTCAGATCGTCGCCGAGCACCGGGCCGTCGAGGCGAGCAAGCCTCCCGTGGAGCGCATCGTCATCCGCCCGCAGGGCGCCGAGCGCGAGTTCACGATCCGGGTGGAAGGCGGCACGTACGGCGACATCTACCGCGTGCTGGGCGTCAAGCCCGTCCGCTGGGTGCAGCAGACCGACTTCCAGAACGAGGAGGCCGTCGGCTACCTCGCGGACCGGCTCGAGAAGCTCGGCGTCGAGGACGAGCTGTTCAAGGCGGGCGCGCAGCCCGGCTCGACCGTCGTGATCGGCGAAGGGGACGGCGTCGTCTTCGACTGGCAGCCGTCGCTCGGCTCGGTCGCCGAGCTCATGACCGCGCCGCGTGGTACCGACCCGCGCCTGGACATGAACCCGCGACGCACCACGTCGCAGCGCCGCGAGAAGTACTACGCGAGCATGGACGCCAAGGCGGAGGCCCGCGCGGAGCTCGAGGCCGAGCGCATCGCGGCGAAGAACGGGCAGATCGGCACGGGCGACGAGGGGGTCGAGTGACCATCTCCTCGCGCGCGGACATCCCGGCGGCGCGTCGCATCGTCGTCAAGGTCGGCTCGAGCTCGATCAGCGGCGAGAACGCCGGCAAGATCCAGCCGCTGGTCGAGGCCCTCGCCGCGGCGCACGGTCGCGGCACCGAGGTGGTGCTGGTCTCCTCCGGCGCGATCGCCACGGGGATGCCGTACCTCCGCCTCGCGGAGCGGCCGAGCGATCTGGCCACGCAGCAGGCCGCGGCGGCCGTCGGTCAGAACGTCCTGATCTACCGTTACCAGGAGGCGCTGCGACCGTTCGCGATCGTCGCCGGCCAAGTGCTCCTCACCGCCGGTGATCTGGAGAACGCGACGCCGCGCTCGAATGCGCGGCGGGCGATGGAGCGACTGCTCGGTCTGCGCATCCTCCCGATCGTCAACGAGAACGACACCGTCGCCACGCACGAGATCCGCTTCGGCGACAACGACCGGCTGGCAGCTCTCGTCGCGCAGCTCATCGGCGCGGACGCCCTGGTGCTGCTGAGCGACATCGAGTGCCTGTACACGCGTCCGCCGGACGAGCCTGGGGCCGAGCCGATCCGCCGCGTCCGGCACGGGGACGATCTGAGCCGCTACGCGTTCGGCTCGGTCGTGGTCAACAGCGTCGGCACGGGTGGCGCGGCGACGAAGGTCTCCGCGGCACGCGTCGCGACGGCATCCGGTGTGGGCGTTCTCGTCACGAGCGCCGACCTCGTGGACGCGGCCTTGCGCGGCGAGGACATCGGCACGTGGTTCGACCCGCATCCCGACCCCGTCGGGACCGCGGCTGGACCCGTCACCGCGCCGGTGCCCCGTACGGGCGCCGATACACTGGGCCGATGACCATGACCGCAACGACGGCACGCGAGCGGATGCTGCTCGCGAAGTCCGCGGCTCGCACGATCGGTCTGCTCTCGGACCACGCGAAGCGCGACGCCCTGCGTTCGATCGCCGATGCGATCGAGGCGGCCACGCCCGAGATCGTCGCCGCGAACATCGACGATCTCGACCGCGGACGTGCCGGCGGACTGTCGACGGGGCTCCTGGACCGGCTCCGCCTGGACGCACCGCGGGTCGCCGCGCTGGCCGCCGCCGTCCGCGACATCGCGGAGCTGCCGGATCCGGTCGGACGCGTGCTCGACGAGCGCACGCTGCCCAACGGGGTCGAACTCACGAAGATCAGTGTGCCTTTCGGGGTCGTCGGCTCGATCTACGAAGCGCGCCCCAACGTCACGGTCGACATCGCGGCCCTCGCCCTGCGCTCCGGCAACGCCGCGGTCCTGCGCGGCGGGTCGGCGGCCGAGCAGACGAACGCGGCCCTCGTCGCCGCGATGCGCGGTGCGCTGGCGGCCGAAGGCATCGATCCCGAGGCGATCCAGACCGTCGATGAGTTCGGCCGCGACGGCGCCCGCGAGCTCATGCAGGCGCGCGGTGTGGTGGATGTCCTCGTGCCTCGGGGGAGCGCCCAGCTGATTGAGACGGTCGTCACCGAATCCTCCGTGCCCGTCATCGAGACCGGAGCGGGCGTGGTCCACATCGTGCTCGACGAATCAGCCCCGCTGGAGTGGGCGCGCGAGATCGTCGTGAACGCGAAAGTGCAGCGGCCGAGCGTCTGCAACGCCGTGGAGACGGTACTCGTGCACCGCGACGCCGCCGCACGCCTCCTGCCGGATGTCATCGGCGACCTGCAGGCCCACGGGGTCACCGTCCACGGCGACGACGTCGTCGCGGGGCTCGTGAACGGGATCGTCCCGGCGGTCGAGGAGGACTGGGCGACCGAGCACATGAGCCTGGACATCACCGTCGGTGTCGTGGCCGATCTCGACGAGGCCCTCGCGCACATCCGCCGGTACTCCACGCAGCACACCGAATCGATCATCACGCAGGACTCCGCCAACGCTGAGCGGTTCCTCGCCGAAGTGGATTCGGCGGTGGTCATGGTCAACACGTCGACCCGGTTCACGGACGGCGGCGAGTTCGGCTTCGGCGCCGAGGTGGGCATCTCGACCCAGAAGCTGCACGCCCGCGGGCCGATGGGCCTCAACGAGCTGACGAGCACCAAGTGGCTCGCGCGCGGCTCCGGACAAGTCCGGGCCTGACCGATAAACTGAGAGCGCGTCGCACGAGCACGCGGACCCGAACGGAGCACGAATGACCCTGGCCTCGCTGGTCGCCCTCGCCGCCGAAGAATCCGGGCACGGCAACGTCGCCCTCGAGACCGTCGTGTTCGGCATCATCGCCATCGCGGTCTTCGGCGTCCTCGCCCTCGTCACCCTTTCGTATCGCAATGTCGCCAACCGGCACTCGCACAAGGCCGAGGCGTACGCGGCCAAGCACGCGAATGACGTGCAGCAAGCGGGGCACGGCCACTAGGCCGACTGCATGTCGGTGACGCGCGCCCCGAGGATCGGGGTCATGGGTGGGACTTTCGATCCCATCCACCACGGTCACCTGGTGGCGGCCAGCGAGGTCGCGCAGTCTTTCGACCTCGACGAAGTCGTCTTCGTGCCGACCGGCCGGCCATGGCAGAAGAGCGATGTCTCCCCGAGCGAGCACCGCTATCTGATGACCGTGATCGCCACGGCATCCAATCCGCGTTTCACGGTGAGCCGCGTGGACATCGACCGCGCCGGTCCCACCTACACGATCGACACCTTGCGCGAGCTCAAGAAGGAGCGACCGGAAGCTGAGCTGTTCTTCATCACCGGCGCGGACGCGATAGCGCAAATTCTCAGTTGGAGGGACCATGATGAACTGTGGGACCTCGCGCATTTCGTCGCCGTCTCCCGGCCCGGCCATGATCTCAGCACCGCGGGTCTGCCGACCGACGACGTGAGTCAACTCGAGATCCCCGCACTGGCCATCTCCTCCACGGACTGCCGCGAACGCGTGGAGAGCGGAAACCCCGTGTGGTACCTCGTTCCCGACGGGGTCGTCCAATACATTGCGAAGCACCACCTCTACCGGAGCAAGGAATGAGCACACCCGAGCAGCCGGCAACACCAGCCCTCACCCGCAAGCAGTTGCGCGACCTCCGCAACACGGGATCCAACCCGATCATCCCGACCGATTCCGAGCTGACCGGCGAGAACCCCATCGTCGAGCCGTCCGGGGCGGAGACGACCCCTGAGGCCGAGACGCCCGCGCCGCCGCCGCACGCCGTGGCCCCGCTCCCTCGCGCCGCGGTGCCCGTCCCCGTGCACGACCTCCCCGGCGCGGATTCGAGCGTCGACCTGGGCGTCTCGCCGTTGACGCGGCGCCAGGCGCGTCAACAGGAGCGCATCCGCACGGCATCCGTCCCGGTGATCACTCCCGAGGTCATCGCGGCGCAGGTCGTGCCGAGCGAGACCGTGGCCGCTGGTTCCGATCCCGCCGAGGTGGTGATCGATGAGGCGCCCCGCGAGGAATTCCTGATCGAGGAGGCGCCGGACATCGAGGTGTCCGACTCGGACCCGATCGACGAGGTCCCGGCGGCGGACGACGACGGCCACGCGGACGCGGCCGAAACCGCCGCGGATGCCGAGGCGGATCCCGCCGAATCCGACGAGGAGCACGAGCGAGCGGTGGTCAACCCCGCCTTCGGCGCAGAGCTGCTGGCGGGGGAGGGCACGGTCACCGAAGTGCCGGCATCCTTCGATCAGCTCATCACCCGCTCGGTGACGGGTGGGGTCAGCACCGGCAGCGCGCTCATCCTCACCGACACCCCTGCGTCGTCGCCGCTCGTTGCTCCGGTCACGGCGACCGGCGAGGTGCTCATCACGGGTTCGTTCAATCTTCCGGAAGGACTCGGCTCAACCGGGCACGCCCCCGGCACGGCCGACGGCAAGGAGGTCGACGCCGTCCTCGTCGACGGCGAGCTCCCGGCGCACTCCTCGCCGACCCCGATCGCCGCGAGCGCCGCGATCAGCACCGTGAAGAACAACGGGGACATCATCACGCCTCCGGCGCCGGAGAAAGGCAGCCGCCTCATGCTCACCCTCGCCATCACGGCCGGCGTGCTGGCTCTCGCGCTCGTGGGCGTGCTCATCCTCGCCTTCGTGACGGGGGTGTTCTGATGGTCGCCACGGAGCAGGGCCGCGAGATGCTGCGCATCGCCGCGCTGGCCGCCGATGCGAAGGGCGGCGAAGACCTCGTCGCGCTGGACGTGTCGGACCCGTTGCCGCTCGTGGACATCTTCCTGCTCGTGACCGGTCGCAGTGAGCGCAATGTCGCCGCGATCGCGGATGAGATCGAGGACCGGCTGGTCGAGTCCGGTTACAAGCGCCTGCGGCGCGAAGGCCGGCAGGAGGCCCGCTGGGTCCTGCTCGACTTCGGCGACCTCGTCGTTCACGTGTTCCACGAGCAGGAGCGCATGTACTACGGCCTGGAACGCCTGTGGAAGGACTGCCCGGTCGTCCCGATCGAGTTGCCTGCCGCATCCCACGTCGAGTCCTGACCCGGTTCGGGAGAGCTCCGGCGATGTAGTAATCTATTCAAGTTGCCTCCGCAGGGAGGCGGAGGGCCTGTGGCGCAGCTGGTAGCGCACCTGCATGGCATGCAGGGGGTCAGGGGTTCGAGTCCCCTCAGGTCCACCGAACGAAAGCCCCCGGATAACCCGGGGGCTTTCTGCATGCCCCCGGCTCATCCGCGGGTCGAGTGTCCACGACGCGCCGTCGTCAGGCCACGCGCTGCGGCGTGTCCTGGACACTCGACGATGGGCTGACCTCCAGAGACTGGCGGCCGGGCGTGGTCTCGCGTCCGGTTCGGGACGACGGGACCGGTCTGGCCACAACGAGGCGTCCGCCCCGCACCCGCGCGCTACGGTGAGGACGTGACCTCACAGCCGCGGTGTCCGCATTGTCGCCACTTCCTCTACCTCGACCGGCTCACGTGCCCCGAGTGCGGGGCCGACCTCGGCTACTCGATGCTCACGCGGCAGTTCCACGGTCTGCGGGGCAATCAGACCGTGATCGACGGACGCACGTGGTACACGTGCTCGAACCGGGAGTGGTCGTGCAACTGGCTCGTACGAGAGGACGCACCGGCCGGCCGATGTTTCTCGTGCCGATTGACGCGCACACGTCCTGCGTCCGACGACACCGTCGCCCTGGAGAAGCTGTCGAAGGTCGAAGAGGCCAAACGCCGCCTGCTGCTGCAGCTCGGTGATCTCGGGCTCCCGATCGTCGGGTGGGATCTGCGGGAGGGCGGCCTCGGCTTCGACCTCATCTCCAGCCTGTCCGAAGGCCGACCGGTCATGATCGGGCACGCGAACGGCATCATCACGATCGATCTCGCCGAAAGCCTCGACGACCGTCGGGAGGCCATGCGGGTGCGCCTGGGCGAGCCCTACCGCACGATCCTCGGCCACTTGCGACACGAGGTCGGGCACTACTTCCAGAACGTGCTGCTCACCGACGACGAGGCGTGGGCGCGCTGCCGGGCGCTCTTCGGCGACGAGCGCGCGAGCTATCAGGACGCGATCACCCGGCATTACCGGTACGGCGCACCGGAGGACTGGCACGAGTCGTTCATCTCCGAGTACGCCACGATGCACCCGTGGGAGGACTTCGCCGAGACCTTCGCTCACTACGTGCACATCACGGGGACCCTGCAGACGGCGGCGGCGATCGGCATCCGCCTCGACGCCGCAGTGACGAGCATGCGCGACGTCGACGTCGTGCCCCGCGAGTCCTACGAGGACGAACCGGTGCAGCGACTGCTGACCGACTGGGAGTGGATGTCGCAGGCGTTCAACCGCATCAACCGGGCGATGGGATTCGGTGACCTCTACCCGTTCGAGATCGTCCGGCCCGTGCGCGAGAAGCTCGCGTTCATGCACGACATCGTGACCCGCGCGCCGCTCACACCCGAGCAGCAAGAGGCGCTCGCGACCCCGTGGACCCAGGAGCTGACATGACATCCGTCGCCCGCGGCCAGCGCGTCATCGGACCGGCGACGCACTACGTCGAGAACCAGCCGCCCGTACGAACAGAGATCGACGAGTACGGCGCGAACACGCCGCTCTGCGACGCGGTGACGGCGTTCGGCGCATCCTGGGCGCACGACGAGCTCCACGACGTCGGTCGGCTGGTCGGGTCAGCGGACTTCCAGCGCGACGCGACACTTGCGAACACGCACTCGCCCGTCGCGCATCCGCATGATCGCTGGGGCTTCCGCCTGGACGAGGTCGACTACGACCCCGCCTACCACCGGATCCTCGGCCAGGCGATCGCGCACGGCGCCCACAGCCCCGTGGAGGACCGTGCGGGCGCCGCCGTCGCGCGCGCCGCGACGTTCCTGCTGTTCGCGCAGGGCGAGGCCGGCCACGCATGTCCGGTGTCGATGACCCACGCCGCGGCATCCACGATCGCTCTGTCGGAATCGATCGCCGCCGACTGGATGCCGCGCATGTCGTCTCGGGAATACGAGCCGCGTCTGCTGCCCAATGAGGAGAAGCGCAGCGCGTTGATCGGCATGGCGATGACCGAGAAGCAGGGTGGATCGGACGTCCGCGCGTCCACGACGGTCGGCACGTTCATGGGCGGACACAGCTATCAGCTCACTGGCCACAAGTGGTTCTGCTCCGCGCCCATGTCGGACGCGTTCCTCGTGCTGACCCAGACGCGGCGCGGGAACGTGGATGAGGGCCTCTCCTGCATCTTCGTGCCGCGGCTCCTGCCGCGCGGCATGCGCAACGTCTTCCGCATCCAGCATCTGAAGGACAAGCTCGGCAATCGATCCAATGCCTCGGCCTCGATCGAATTCGACGGCACCGTCGGCTTCCTCATCGGCGAACCGGGACGCGGTGTGCGAGCCATCAGCGAGATGGTGCAGCGCACGCGGATGGACTGCGTCCTGGGCACAGCCGCCGGCATGCGCCAGAGCGTGGCCGAAGCCGTGTGGCATGCGCGCGGACGTGCGGCATTCGGGCGGATGCTGGTCGATCAGCCCGCGATGACGGCCGTGCTCGCCGACCTCGCGCTCGAGTCCGAGGCCGCCATGCTCACCGGGCTGAGGCTCGCGGACGCGTTCGACGCGGACGCCTCGGACGAGGACGCGGCATTCCGGCGCCTTGCGACGCCCGTGGCGAAATACTGGGTGACCAAGCGCGGGCCGCACCATGCCTACGAGGCGATGGAGGTCCTCGGCGGCAACGGCTACACCGAGGACTTCCCGCTCGCGCGCCGCTACCGCGAGCAGCCGGTGCTCTCGATCTGGGAGGGCTCGGGGAACGTCGTCGCCCTCGACGCCCTGCGGGCGCTCGGCCGCGAGCCGGAGTCCGGTGACGCGCTGATCGCCGAACTGCAGATCACCGCAGGGGCATCCCCGCTTCTGGACGCCCACCTCGCCCGCACCGAATCACTCCTGCGCGCCGTCACCGGTGCGACGAACGACAACGCCGAGCGCGACGCCCGTCGGATGTGCGAAGCACTCGCACTCGCCCTGCAGGCCTCGCTCATGCTCCGGTACGCGCCGTCCGTCGATGCAGAGGCCTTCATCGGCGCGCGGCTCGGCGAGGATCGCGGTTGGCAGTACGGCGTCCTTCCCCGCGGGACGGACGCCGCGGGGATCCTCGCGCGGCACTGAGCCGGAAGCGAGCTAGGACGCGACGGGTTCGATGAGGTCGGGCGTGTTGTTGCGGACGTTCCCGACGGCCTTGCCGACCACATGGTCATCAAGGGTCTCGGCGACAGCCGGGGCGGCGTCGATCGCGGCGTCCAGGACGTCCCGCACGTTCTCGGTCGTGGGATCCAGCCACGCGTCGGCGTGATCCGGATCGAGGAAGAGCGGCATCCGATCGTGGATCGAGCCCAGCCGACCGATCGAATCACGTGTCAGGATCGTGAAGCTCAGCATCCACCGATCGGGATCATCGTCAGCCAGAGCCGGGTTCTTCCACCATTCGTAAAGGCCGGCGAAGAACAGCGGCGAGTCGTCGGACGGGTGGATGTAGTGCGGGATCTTCGTGCCGTCGACGCTCTTCCACTCGTAGTACCCGGATGCCGGCACGACGGCGCGACGCTTCTCGAGAGCCTTGCGGAACATCGGCTTGTCCTCGAGCTCCTCCGAGCGTGCGTTGAAGGCGCGCGCCCCGATCGCGGGATCCTTGGCCCACGCCGGAACGAGTCCCCAGCGCGCGGTCTCCAGCCGACGCGTGGGGGGCTCGGTCTTCGCCGAATCGAGGACGATCGCCACCGGCGAGGTCGGCGCGATGTTGTAAGAGGGCTCCGGCAGGTGCTCGGAGACCAGGTCGACCCGCAGCACCCCGACGAGCTCGGAGCCCACGTTCGCCACCACGAAACGTCCGCACATGCGTCAGAGCCTACGCGCGGCCTCCGACGCGCCGCTCAGCGCTCCAGGATGCCGATGTCGGTCAGGCGGTCGGCGAGGCCGGCACCGTCGGACTCGGTGACCCAGGGCACCGAGGCCGCGGTGTGATCGTCGACCGCGGTGCGTCCACCGGCCAGCACGGCTTCCGCGGGCGAAAGCCGCCGGATCGCGACCGCGGCGACGTTGTCCGGGAACTCGCCCGCGAACGTCGTGTAGATCGCGTCGTCGTGCTGGCCGTCGTCGCCGATGAGCAGCCACTTCACGTGCGGGAATTCCGCCGCAAGGCGGCGGAGGTTGGAGAGCTTGTGCGCCTTGCCGCTGCGGAACCACCGGTCGTGCGTCGGCCCCCAGTCCGTGAGGAGGACCGACCCGGACGGGAAGAGGTGACGCCGCAGAAACCGGATGAGCGTCGGCGCGACGTTCCATGCCCCGGTGGAGAGGTAGATCACCGGCGAGCCCGGCTCGTCGCGCACGAGACGCTCCATGAGGACCGCCATGCCCGGAACCGGCTGCCGCGCGTGCTCGTTCACCACGAACGAGTTCCACGCCGCCAGCAGTGGCCGGGGGAGCGCGGTCACCATGACGGTGTCATCCACGTCGGACACGATGCCGAACGTCACGTCCGGTCCCACGACGAACACCCGCGTCTCGACGGGCTCGCCACCTTCCACCGACATCTCCAGCGTCTGCCAGCCTGCCGGCAGCTTCGCCGGGATCTCCGCGTCGATCACCCCGCCGCGATCGGCCACGACCTCGTGCACGGCGCCCCCGATCGTGATCCGCACCTGCGCGTACCCGACCGGAACCGAGGCGAAACTCCGCCAGCCGCGGACGCTCGCGTACTCTCCTCCCTCGAGCAGGGGCACCGGCGGCACGATGAGCACACGGCCGAGTACGCGCACCCAGTCCGGCCCGCCGTAACCGGGGAACGGGGTCGCAGACGGTGTGAGTCCGCGGGCGCGCGCACGCCGTTCGCGCCACGCGTGGAAGCGATACTCCAGGCGGGCGAGCCACAGCACTTTGCGCCGGACGGGGACGGGCTCCGGGGAAGGCATCCCCTCAGTCTTCCATGTCGCCTGTCCGGGGCAGGGCATCCGGCTGCGATCCGGGAGCTCCGTCGTCGGCACCGAGATGCTTGCGCTCGGCCCGCTCGATGACCTTCTTGCTCGCGAACACGAGCAGCAGGAACACGACGATGATGCCGACGAAGATGTAGCCCGCGAAGTGCAGCTGGTCGGCGAGCTCGCGATAGGTCCCGGCGGCGACGGCGGCGACGGACACGTACAGGCTCGCCCAGATCACGCACGCCGGGACGGTCCAGGCGAGGAAGCGCCGATAGGAGTAGCCGCTCATCCCCACGGTGAGCGGCACGAGCGAATGGAGCACCGGGAGGAAGCGGGAGATGAAGATCGCGGGACCGCCACGGCGACGCAGGTATCGCTCCGAGCGCTCCCAGTTCGCGTCCCCGATGCGCTTCCCGAGACGCGAGTGCCGGATCGCGGGCCCGAGCACGCGTCCCAGCCAGAACCCGACGCTCTCGCCGAGCAGAGCCCCGATCACGACCGCGACGATCAGGACGACGCCTTCGAGAGGCGAGGCGACCGCCGTCCCGGCGACGATCACGATCGTGTCCCCGGGGACGACCAGCCCGATCAGCACGCTGGTCTCCAGCATGATCGCGACCCCGGCCAGAACCGTCCTCAGCACGGGATCGACACTCTGCACGGCGTCGAGCAGCCACGTGAGGAACTCGTTCACACCGGAAGCTTAGAGCGGTCGGTGCGCCTCTACTCTGAGAGGATGCCCGCCTCTCCGACCGCCGTGCCCGTCGGCGACTGGCGGGAGCCGGCATCCGTGCACGCTGCGATCTGCGGGAACGATCCGCACTCGTTCTGGCTGGATGCCGGTCCCGACGCGGTCGAGGGATGGAGCTGGGTCGGCACCGGGATCCCGGAGACGGATCCGTCCCGGGTGCGCGCGGTGCCGCTCGCGTCCCGGACGCCCGATGAGTGGGCGGCGGGCCCGTTCCGGGGTGGTTGGGTCGGCTGGGTCGGGTACGACGAGGGCGCGCGCCGAGCCGGTGCGCCGGGGTCGGCATCCGGTTCCGCGTCCGAGGAGGAGACGTGGCTGGCCGTCGAGTCCTTCGTCGCGTTCGATCACTCCGCGCGCCGGGTGTGGGCGATCGGTCCCGCCGAGGTGGCGACCGCGCTCGCGGAACGGGTTCGCGCCGCGACTGCGGCGCCGACGGTCGCCGACGCGCCGCCCACGGTCGCGACGGCGCGCGACACCCCCGACGAATACGCCGTGCTCATCGGCCGATGCCGCGAGGCCATCCGACGTGGAGACGCGTATCAGCTGTGCCTCACGACGCGGTTCGAGATCGCCGGTGTCGTGGATCCCGTCGCGGCCTTCCGACGGCTGCGTGCCCGGACACCCGCGCATCACGGCGGGGTCATCCGCGCGGATACCGTGGCTCTGGTCAGCGCCAGCCCCGAGCGCTTCCTCGAGGTGCGCGGTGCGGTCGTGCGCACGAGTCCGATCAAGGGGACGCGCCCACGCAGCGCCGATCCCGGCGAAGACGCCGCTCTCGCGGCCGAGCTCCGGGCGAGCGAGAAGGAGCGCGCCGAGAACATCATGATCGTCGACCTCATGCGCAACGATCTCTCCCGCGTGTGCGAGCCGGGCAGCGTCGCGGTCGACGACCTCCTCGTCGTGGAGTCCTATCCCGCGGTCCACCAGCTCGTCAGCACGGTCTCGGGGACACTCCGGGCGGGCACGACGCTCGGTGCACTCCTGGAGGCGGGCTTTCCCGCCGGGAGCATGACCGGCGCACCGAAACTCTCCGCGATGACGATCCTGCACGACCTCGAGCGGGGACCGCGGGGGGTTTTCGCGGGGTGCTTCGGATGGGTGGGCCACGACGGCGCGCTCGATCTGGCGATGGTGATCCGCTCGATCGTGATCCGCCCCGGGGGTGCGTACGTCGGTGCCGGGGGAGGGATCACGTGGCGTTCGGATGCCGCCGCCGAGGTCGCCGAGGTCGGTGTGAAGGCCCGCGGGCCGCTGGCTGCGGTCGGGGCGGACCTGCCCCACGGCTGGTGAGGCGACGGTCCGGTAGCCTGGAAGACGCGCTCCGCGCCAGAACTTCCTTTCCACGATTGGTTTCCGCTCCGTGTCCCAGACCCCTCCGCCCGACACCACCGCGCCCGCAGACGGGGGCGGATACGATGCGTACGCGATCCAGCAGAAGTGGCAGGCGCGCTGGGCGGAGTCCGACCCGTTCCGCGCCGGCGGCACCGGGGACTCACGGCCGCGCAAGTACGTGCTCGGCATGTTCCCCTACCCTTCGGGCGACCTGCACATGGGGCACGCCGAGAACTACGCGTACGTCGACGTCGTGGCGCGCTTCTGGCGCCACCGCGGCTACAACGTCCTGAACCCGATCGGATGGGACTCGTTCGGCCTTCCGGCCGAGAACGCCGCGATCCAGCGCGGTGCAGACCCGCGCGAGTGGACGTACGCGAACATCGAGCAGCACAAGAGGAGCTTCCGCGAGTACGGCTCGTCCTACGACTGGTCGCGGATCCTGCACACGAGCGACCCCGAGTACTACCGGTGGAACCAGTGGCTGTTCCAGCTGCTGTACGAACGGGGGCTGGCATACCGCAAGGAGAGCCCGGTCAACTGGTGCCCGAACGACCAGACGGTGCTCGCGAACGAGCAGGTCGTGGACGGTCACTGCGAGCGGTGCGGCGCGGAGGTCGTGAAGAAGAAGCTCACTCAGTGGTACTTCAAGATCACCGATTACGCCGACCGTCTGCTGGACGACCTGAACCAGCTGGAAGGATTCTGGCCGCAGAAGGTCATCCGGATGCAGCGCAACTGGATCGGCCGTTCGGTCGGCGCCGACATCGACTTCGAGATCGAAGGGCACCCCGAGAAGGTCACGGTCTTCTCCACGCGGCCGGACACCCTGCACGGGGCGACCTTCATGGTCGTCGCGCCGGACAGCGATCTCGCTGCGGAGTTGGCCTCCGGCTCGTCGGCCGAGGTGCGCATGCGCTTCCAGGACTACCTCACCAACGTCGGGCGCTCGAGCGAGATCGAGCGACAGAGCACCGACCGACCGAAGACCGGGGTGTTCCTGGAGCGGTGGGCGATCAACCCGATCAACGGCGAGCGGCTGCCCATCTGGGCCGCCGACTACGTCTTGGCCGACTACGGCCACGGCGCCGTGATGGCCGTGCCCGCGCACGATCAGCGCGATCTCGATTTCGCGCGCGCCTTCGATCTGCCCATCAAGGTCGTGGTCGACACGACCGCTCCGATCACCGGCGCGATCCCCGTGATCGAGCTCGACGAGAACGGGGAGCCGTCCGAGAGCGCTCTGGAGGAGTCGCTGGCCGACATCGATCCGGCCCGCACCGGGATCGCGCTGACCGGCGACGGTCGCATGATCAACTCCGGGTCGCTGGACGGGCTCTCCAAGCGCCACGCGATCGCGCGCATCACCGAAGAGCTCGCCGCCGCGGGAACCGGACGCGCGTCGAAGTCCTACCGCCTCCGGGACTGGCTCATCTCGCGCCAGCGATTCTGGGGCACGCCCATCCCGATGATCCACACGCAGGACGGGCGGATCGTGCCCGTCCCCGCCGATCAGCTGCCGCTGACGCTGCCGGATGCCGAGGGGCTGGATCTGACGCCGAAGGGGACGTCGCCGCTCGGCGGCGCGACGGAGTGGATGACCACGACGGATCCCGAGACGGGTGAGCCGGCGCTGCGCGACGCGGACACGATGGACACCTTCGTGGACAGCTCGTGGTACTTCCTGCGCTTCCTGACGCCGAACGACGCGGACGAGGCGTTCTCGACCGCGGAGGCCGCGAAGTGGGCACCGGTGGATTCCTACATCGGCGGCGTGGAGCACGCGATCCTGCACCTGCTTTATGCGCGCTTCATCACGAAGGTCCTCTTCGACGCCGGGCTGGTCGATTTCACCGAGCCCTTCTCCAGCCTGGTCAACCAGGGCATGGTGCTGCTCGGCGGGTCGAAGATGTCCAAGAGCAAGGGGAACCTCGTCGAGTTCTCGGCGAGCATGCGCGAGCCGGGCGCGGACGCCGTCCGCACGGCGATCGCGTTCGCCGGACCCGTCGAGGACGACATCAACTGGGAGGACGTCTCCACCACCGGCGCGCAGAAGTTCCTCGCGCGGGCGTGGCGGGTAGCCCACGACGTGCAGAGCGACCCCGACGTCGTGTGGGCCGAGGGAGACGAGTCCCTGCGGCGGGTCACGCACCGCCTCCTCGCCGATGCTCCGTCCCTCGTCGAGCAGACGAAGTTCAACGTCGTGGTCGCCCGCCTCATGGAACTCGTCAACGCGACCCGGAAGGCGATCGACAGCGGTCCGGGCAAGGCCGACCCGGCGGTGCGCGAGGCGGCCGAGGTGACGGCGATGGTCCTGGACCTGTTCGCGCCGCACACCGCGGAGGAGATGTGGGAGACGCTCGGGTACGAGCCGTTCGTCGGCCTCGTGCCATGGCGCGCACCCGACCCGACCCTGCTCGTCGAGGACACCGTGACCGCGGTCGTGCAGATCGACGGCAAGGTGCGGGCGACGCTCGAGGTCTCCGCCCGCATCGATGCGAAGGATCTCGAGGCTCTCGCCCGCGCCGACGCGCGCGTTCAGCGGGCATTGGCCGGACGGGAGATCACGCGCACGGTCGTCCGTCCGCCCAAGGTCGTGAGCTTCAGCACGAACTGACGCGGCGCTCCTCCCCAGGGCGCGGTCGATCACAGCTGTCCACCGACTCGACCCTCGGGCACCCCACCGGCCCGGCGGTGACCTAGCTTCGGCAGGGTGTCGGCGGACGAGAGTGCACGCGGCGACGCCCGAAGTCCCCGTGCCCGGCTGGGCCTGGGTGCGGCGGTCGTCGTCGTGCTCGTCGCGCTCACGGTGACCGTCGGGATCGGTGTCGTCCGCGGCGCCCTGGCGCCGATCGAAGCCGTTCCGGTCGAGAGCGGCAGCGGGTCGGTCACGATCGACGGCGACGCCCCCGCGGATGCCGGTCGGCCGGCATCCGTCTTCGTCCATGTCTCCGGCGCGGTCGCCGCACCCGGGCTGTACGTCCTCGACGACGGCGCCCGCGTGGTCGACGCGATCGCCGCCGCCGGCGGGTTCACCGCCGAGGCTGATGAGTCCGCGGTGAACCTCGCCCGCCCGCTCAGCGACGGCGAGCAGGTCGTCGTCGCGGTCGTGGGGGGCGCACCGCCCTCGACGACGGCCCGACCCGCAGGGGACGGGAGGGTCAACCTGAACACCGCCGACGCGGCGGCGCTGGACACCCTCCCGCGCATCGGGCCCGCCCTGGCCGAGCGGATCATCGAATGGCGCGAATCCAACGGGCGGTTCACAAGCGTGGAGGATCTGCTGGCGGTTCCCGGCATCGGCGAGAAGATGCTCGACGCGTTGCGCGACGCGGTGACGGTGTGAGCAGACCGGTGGGCCTGCGCCTGGTCCCGGTCGCCGCCGGCGCATGGGCGGCGGCGCTGCTGGTGACCCTGCTGCCGTCGGCGTCCCCGGTCGTGGCACTGGTCCTGTGGGCGTCCGCGATCGGTACGCTCGGCGTCCACACGGCCCGGCGGTACGCGCGCCGTTCGCCGCGGGCGGGACGAGCGAGGCTGTGGACGATCCTGATCCTGAGTCTTGTCGGGGCTGCCGTCGTCGCCTCCCACGTCGCGATCGCACAGCCCCCGCGCGTGGCGGCGGAGCGGTTCGGCCTCGAGGGCGGCCGCGCGCTGGTGATGCGGGCCGAGGTCACAGGGAAGATCGAACGGCGCGCATCGGGGGAGTGGGAGTTCGATGCGGTCGCCACGCGGCTCTCCACGGGACGGGACAGTAAGCCCGTCCGCATCGATGTCTCGATCCGCGTGCGCCCGGACCTCGTCGATACCGCGGAGCGACTCGATGTCGGTGCCGTCGTCGAGGCGAGCGGCACCGCCCGCCGCGCGCCGGTCGGGTCCCGGGCGGTCCTTCTCGTGAGCGCGACCCGCGGCGTGGTGGTGCGCGACGGCCCGGCGGGCCCGCTCGCGGTCGCCGGAGACCTGCGACGCGGACTCGCACACGCGTCCGCAGGTCTCCCCGAACCCGGCGCGGGACTCATCGCCGGCCTCGCGGTGGGGGACACATCGGCGGTCGGGCCCGATCTGGACGCGGCGATGAAGGCGTCCTCGCTCTCTCACCTGACCGCGGTCTCCGGGGCCAACTGCGCGATCGTCGTCGGCATCGCCTTCCTCCTCGTCGCGATGCTCGGCGGTTCGCGGCGCGCGCGGGTGATCGGCGGCATCGTCGCGCTCACGGGATTCGTCCTGCTGGTCACCCCCGAGCCGAGCGTCGTCCGCGCGGGGGCGATGGCGTTGATCGCGATGCTCGCCCTGATGCTCGGGCGCACGTCCGCAGGGATCGCGGTGCTGAGCGTGGCGGTGACCGTGCTGCTGGCGGCGGATCCGTGGCTGGCGTCGTCGCTCGGTTTCGCACTGTCCACCGTCGCCACGGCGTCGCTGCTGCTGTGGGCACGACCACTGGCTCACGGGATGAGCAGGCTCCTGCCGCGATCGCTCGCTCTCGCGCTGTCGGTCCCGCTGGCGGCACAGCTGGCCTGCGGCCCCCTGCTCGTGGTCATCGCGCCTACCGTGCCGCTGTACGGCGTCGCCGCGAACCTCCTCGCCGCACCGGCAGCGCCCGTGGCGACGATCATCGGTCTCGCTGCGTGCCTTGCGGCTCCGATCCCGATCCTCCAGGCGGGGCTGACCGCGATCGCCTGGCTCCCCGCCGCGTGGATCGCCGCCACAGCCGAGGTCTTCAGCCGCCTACCCGGCGGACAACTGCCCTGGCTCGACGGGCCACTGGGCGTCCTGACCCTCGCCGCGGTGAGCGTGTCGATCGGACTTCTCGTCGTGGTGGCGCCGCGCGCGTCACGCCCGCCCCGCTGTCGCCGGCTGCCGCGTGTCCGGATCGCCCGCGGCGCTGCGGCGATCGTCCTCGCGCTCACCGTCGGCATCGTAGCCGGCGGTGCCGCGCTCGACGGCGTCGCCGGTCGATTCACCCTCCCTGCCGGCTGGAGCGTCCTGGCGTGCGACATCGGCCAGGGAGATGCGGTCATGGTGCGCTCGGCGGGTGCGGTGGCGCTCATCGACACCGGGCCGGATCCGGCGCTGCTGGAGGAGTGCCTCGCGCGCGCCGGGATCGGCCGGATCGATCTGCTCGTCCTCACTCATTTCGACCTCGATCACGCCGGCGGTGTCGCCGCCGTCGTCGGTCGCGTCGACACGACCCTGCACGGGGTCGTCGGCACGCCGGACGCCGCTCGTGCCCTTCGCGATCTCGAACGCGCCGGCTCACGGATCGTGGCGGGCCACGCGGGTCAGAGCGGCATCCTGGGTGCGGCGCGGTGGCGGATCCTGTGGCCGCCGGCCGGAACGCGGGCCTTTCCTCCGGGGAACGACGTGAGCGTCGTGGTCGAGGTCACGGGCGGCGGGATGCCGGCATCCGTCTTCCTCGGAGATCTCTCGCGCGCGCCGCAGAGCGCACTGGTGCACTCCGGCGCGCTCGCGCCGCCGTACGACCTCGTGAAGGTCGCCCACCACGGCAGCGCCGATCAGGACCCCGAGCTGTACGAACTCCTCCGGCCCCGCGTCGCGGTGATCTCGGTGGGCGCGGACAACACGTACGGGCACCCGCGTGCCGAGATCCTCACGATCCTGCGCGGCCTCGGCACACGGATCGCCCGGACGGATCGCGCGGGCATCGTGGCGCTCTGGAGGGAGGGGAGCGGGGTGGTGCTGTGGCGCGAGCGCGCCGAGGACGTCGCACCCGCTCGCTAGGCTGGAGTCATGGCCACCAGCGCGCGACGGGCACCGGCAACGCGCGCGAAGAGCGTCATCCCGCAGATCTCGTGGCGTGCTCCGCAACCGGCGCCGATCGTGCTCGTGAGCGGCCCAGAAGACGTGTGCGCAGAGCGGGCGACCTCGGGCATCCGCGAGTATCTGCGTGCGGAAGACCCCAGCCTCGAGGTCACCGACGTCCGCGCCGACGACTATGCCGCCGGGACTCTGCTCGCCGTGAGCTCACCGTCCTTGTTCGGAGAGCCGCGTCTGGTCCGGGTGAGCGGGGTGGAGAAGTGCTCCGACTCCTTCCTGTCCGAAGCGCTGTCGTACCTCGCCCTGCCCCAGGAGGGGGCGACCGTCGTCCTCCGACACACGGGTGCCACCGTCCGCGGCAAGAAGCTGCTCGATGCGATCCGTGCCGGCGAAGGCGGCGGCATCGAGATCGCGTGCCCCGCCATCAAGCGCGACTCCGACCGCTTCGACTTCGCCGCGGGCGAGTTCACATCGGCGCGCAAGCGCATCGCACCGATGGCTCTGCGCACGCTCGTCTCCGCGTTCGCCGACGACCTCACCGAGCTCGCCGCCGCGTGCCAGCAGCTGATCGCCGACGTGCCCGGCGACGTGACCGAAGACATCGTCGAGCGCTACTACGGCGGACGGGTCGAGACATCGGCGTTCGCGGTCGCCGACACCGCGATCGCCGGTCGCTACGGCGAAGCGCTCGTGGCACTGCGCCACGCCCTCGCCTCGGGGGCCGATCCCGTTCCTCTGGTCGCCGCGATCGCTTCCAAGCTCCGCACGATGGCGCGGGTGGCCGGTCACCGTGAACCCGCTGCCGCGCTGGCCGCCCGGCTCGGCCTGAAGGACTGGCAGGTCGATCGGGCGCGACGCGATCTTTCCGGCTGGAGCGATGCGACGCTCGGCATGGCGATCCAGGCCGCCGCGCAGGCGGACGTCGATGTCAAGGGCGGTTCACGGGACAGCGTCTTCGCGATCGAGCGTCTCATCACGATCATCGCGACCCGGGCGCCGTTCGGCAGCGCCTGACCCACGCTCGGCCGAGCCCGACAGACGACGAAGGCCCGTCCCCGGGGGGACGGGCCTTCGTGCGATGACCGGTGTCGGTCGGGCGCTCAGAGCGCCGCGACCTGCTTGGCGATCGCCGACTTGCGGTTCGCGGCCTGGTTGGCGTGGATGACGCCCTTGCTCGCGGCCTTGTCCAGCTTCTTCGTCGCGCGGACGAGTGCCTTCTCAGCGGCGGCCTTGTCGCCGGCAGCGACGGCCTCGCGGGTGCGACGCACCTCCGTGCGCAGCTCGCTCTTCACGGCCTTGTTGCGCTCGTGCGCCTTCTCGTTGGTCTTGTTGCGCTTGATCTGCGACTTGATGTTTGCCACGTTTGTCGTCGGTCTTTCGTTTCGAAGGATTCGGTGAGTGCCGGCCGACAGAAGAGGGCTGTCGTTCGGCGGTCGTGAGGGTCGCCCCACACGCAAGCCAATCACCGAGTCTATCAGGTCGGGGAAGCCACCTCTGACTCGCGCCGCTCGAGCGTCCGGACGGCGAGGTTCAACACGGCGGTGAAGACCTCCGGCCGCATCACGGTGACGTGATGGGTCGTGCGCGGGACGACCACGAGTTCGGCGTGCGGCGCCAGCCGCAGGAAGAGTCGTTCGTTCACCCGCAGCTGATCGTACTGGCCGTTCACGAACCACAGCGGGACGCGGATGCGCTGCACAGCAGCCAGGAGGTCCAGTGCCGAGAGACTGCTCAGGGCGACGTCCTGCGTATCCAGCGCGTAGCCTCCAGCGCCGAAATCGTCGCGCGTGTGCGCGGGAAGGATGCGGTCGAGCATGCGGTTCGTGAGCCACATCCCGCGATCGGGCAGCGCGTCGAATCCGCGTGCCAGCGCGCGGTAGGCGCTCAGCGCGACCCCGCGCGGCAGCGACGTGCATGATGCGGCGACGAACCCCGCGACCGGCGGCGGCTCCTCGGCCCCGACGTACTCGGTGCACAGCAGCCCGCCCATCGAGTGCCCGACCAGGAGGACGGGACCGCGGGAGGCGGCATCCCGCACCGCGTCGTCGATCGTCGCGAATGCCCCGGCGAGGGTGAACCGCTCGGCCATGCGCGCTCCGTGGCCCGGCAGATCGACAGCGACGGCGCAGACCCCGCGTTCCCGCAGAGAGACGACCTGCGAACGCCACATGGTGGCGGACGTGCGGATTCCGTGCACGAGCACGACCTGCACAGCCATCGGTCCAGGATACGGGCCGGTAGAATCGACCGGATATGTCACCGCGCGCCTTGAAGCCCCTCCAGCCGTCGGCGACCCCGCCCGAGCTGATCCGCAACTTCTGCATCATCGCCCACATCGACCACGGCAAGTCCACGCTCGCCGATCGGATGCTGCAGATCACCGGCGTGGTCGCCGATCGCGACATGCGCGCGCAGTACCTCGACCGGATGGACATCGAGCGCGAGCGCGGCATCACGATCAAGAGCCAGGCGGTGCGCATGCCGTGGCAGCTCGACGGTGAGACGTACGCGCTCAACATGATCGACACCCCGGGTCACGTCGACTTCACGTACGAGGTGAGCCGCTCGCTCGCGGCGTGCGAGGGGGCGATCCTGCTCGTGGACGCCGCGCAGGGCATCGAGGCTCAGACGCTCGCGAACCTCTACCTGGCGCTCGAGAACGATCTGCACATCATCCCGGTGCTCAACAAGATCGATCTCCCGGCCGCCGATCCGGAGAAGTACGCGGCCGAACTCGCGGGCCTGATCGGCGGCGATCCTGAGGACGTCCTCCGGGTCAGCGGCAAGACGGGCATGGGCGTCGAGAGCCTGCTCGACCTCATCGTCGGGCAGATCCCCGCCCCGAAGGGTGACGCGGACGCCCCGGCGCGGGCCATGATCTTCGACTCCGTGTACGACTCCTACCGCGGCGTCGTCACGTACGTCCGGATGGTCGACGGCAAGCTCGAGCCGCGTGAGCGGATTCAGATGATGTCGACCCGCGCGACGCACGAGCTCCTCGAGATCGGGGTGTCCAGCCCCGAGCCGGTCCCGACGAAGGGGCTCGGCGTGGGCGAGGTGGGGTACCTGATCACCGGTGTGAAGGACGTCCGCCAGTCCAAGGTCGGCGACACGATCACGAACCAGCGCAAGCCCGCGACGACGGCCCTCGCCGGGTACACCGACCCGAAGCCGATGGTCTTCTCGGGGATCTACCCCATCGACGGCTCCGACTACGCCCTCCTGCGAGAGGCGCTGGACAAGCTCAAGCTTTCCGACGCGTCCCTCCAGTACGAACCCGAGACCTCCGTCGCGCTCGGCTTCGGCTTCCGCTGCGGATTCCTGGGTCTGCTGCACCTCGAGATCATCACCGAGCGTCTCGCGCGCGAGTTCGACCTCGACCTCATCACGACGGCTCCTTCTGTGACGTACGAAGTGCACACCGACACGGGCGAGACCGTGGTGGTCACGAACCCGAGCGAATACCCCGACGGGCGCGTCGCCGAGGTGTACGAGCCGGTCGTGAAGGTCGGCATCCTGCTGCCGAAGGACTATGTCGGCACCGTCATGGAGCTCTGCCAGGCCCGCCGCGGGTCGCTCCTCGGAATGGACTACCTCAGCGAGGATCGCGTCGAGCTGCGCTACAACATGCCGCTCGGCGAGATCGTGTTCGACTTCTTCGACCAGCTCAAGTCCAAGACACAGGGCTACGCGAGCCTGGACTACGAACCCGCGGGGTCGCAGACAGCCGACCTGGTCAAGGTCGACATCCTCCTGCAAGGGGAGAAGGTCGACGCGTTCAGCTCGATCGTGCACCGGGACAAGGCGTACGCGTACGGCACGCTCATGACCGAGCGGCTGCGCAAGCTCATTCCGCGGCAGCAGTTCGAGGTGCCGATCCAGGCGGCGATCGGCGCGCGCATCATCGCACGCGAAAACATCAGGGCTATCCGCAAGGATGTCCTGGCGAAGTGCTACGGCGGAGACATCACGCGCAAGCGCAAGCTCCTGGAGAAGCAGAAGGAGGGCAAGAAGCGCATGAAGATGGTCGGTCGCGTCGAAGTCCCCCAGGAGGCGTTCATCGCCGCGCTGTCCGGGGATGTCGAAGGCAAGGACAAGAAGTAGGCGGATAAGGCAGGTGAGCATGCGACGCGGGACTTTCAAGGACGAGACGGTGGACTACGCCGCCGTCGGGGCGACCCAGGCACCCGATCTCATGCAGTACCCGCCCGAGCGGAGCATCCCGGCGCAGGAGTCGTGGCGGATCGGCAGCGGGCAGGCGCGGTTCCAGACCGCCGGCGACGCACTGCTGTCGTGGACCGCGCAACGCGGCGCCGGACTCGCGCTGACGGATGTGCGCCCCGCGGCGGGACCGATGTACTCCGGCGTCAGCTTCGACGCCGAGGGCACGCCCGTCACCCCGAGCCGCCTCGAGGCGGATCAGCGGTTCGACAGCGACGGCACGCCGTACGTCGGACCGGGGACGACCGTCCGGCTCGAGGGACGCGTGCGGGGTCAGCGGGCCGACGGCGAGCTGCGGGTGATCTTCGCGGTCGAGGAGCCCCGGCGCATCGGATTCGCGCTCGGAACCGTCGGCGGCTCGGTGGTCAGCGGTGAAGAGTCGTTCATGATCGAGTGGTACGACAACGACGAGGTCTGGTTCACGGTGCGCGCCTTCGATGCACCCGCCGCGCTTCTCTACCGCTTCCTGCCGGCCCTCACCCGCCGCCGACGTCGCGAGCTCTTCACGCGGTACCTGCGCGCGATCTCTCCGCTGTACACGACTCCCGCCTGATGGGCGCGGCGCTCCCCATCGGCGAGCCCGCGCCGCGCGACGGTGCCCTGCCGGTGACGGTGGATCCGGCGACGGCGTTCGGCGTGTACCTCCACGTTCCGTTCTGTCGCGTGCGGTGCGGATACTGCGACTTCAACACGTATACGTCCTCCGAACTGCGGGGTGCGCGGCAGGACGAGTACGCCGACACCCTGCTGCACGAGGTGCGGCTGGCCGTGACGGTGCTCGAGGACGCGGGGGCGGTGCGTCCCGCAGAGACGGTGTTCTTCGGCGGCGGCACACCGACGCTGCTTCCGCCGGGCGACTTGGCGCGCATGCTGGACGGGGTCCGCGATGCCTTCGGCATCGCTCCGGGAGCCGAGATCACGGTCGAGGCCAACCCCGACACGGTGACGGATGCCGTCGCCCACGAGCTCGCTGGGGCCGGCGTGACCCGACTGTCGATCGGCATGCAGTCCGCCGTCGCGCATGTCCTCGCGGTCCTGGATCGCACGCATCGGCCCGAGAACGTCGCAACCGCGGTGCGCGCGGCGCGCGCGGCCGGCCTCCAGGTCAGCCTGGACCTGATCTACGGGGCGCCGGGGGAGTCGCTGGACGACTGGCGCTCGTCGCTCGAGGCGGCGATCGCGCTCCGACCGGACCACATCTCCGCCTACGCCCTCATCGTGGAGGACGGGACGAAGCTCGCACGCCAGATCGCGCGCGGGGAGGTGGCCTCGCCCGACGACGACCTGGAAGCGGACATGTACGAGCTCGCCGATCGTCTGCTCGAAGAAGCCGGCTACTCCTGGTACGAAGTGTCGAACTGGGCGCGGGGGCGCGAGTATCGCTCGCGCCACAATCTCGCTTACTGGCGGGGGAGCGACTGGTGGGGTTTCGGCCCCGGCGCGCACAGCCACATCGGGGGTGTCCGCTTCTGGAACGTGAAGCACCCCGCGGCATACGCGCAGCGCCTGGCGATGGGCGAATCGCCTGCGGCCGGCCGGGAGCGGCCCGACGCCGCCGCGCGTGCGCTCGAGCGCACGTTGCTCCAGACGCGCATCCGCGAGGGGATGCCGGTGGCCGAGCTGATCGGCGAGGGTCGGCACGCGGTCGCGGGACTCATCGCCGACGGCCTGATCGACGGAGCCGCAGCCGTGCGCGGCCGCGTCGTCCTGACGGTGCGCGGGAGACTCCTCGCGGACGCCGTCGTGCGCGCGCTGACCGACTGAGCGCGATCCGTATCCGGGCGGATCCGCTAGAATTGGCACTCAGAACGGGCGAGTGCCAACAGCGCGGACGGGCGATCACATCCGTTCCGCCGAACAGCGGGTGAGGAGGCGAGATGGTCACCGATCGGGGACTGCAGGTGCTGCGGGCGATCGTGCAGGACTTCGTCGACACCCGCGAGCCCGTGGGCAGCAAGGCGATCGTCGAGCGGCACGCCTTCGGCGTCTCGGCCGCCACGATCCGCAACGACATGGCGCTCCTCGAGGACGAAGAGCTCATCGCCGCCCCGCACACGTCCTCGGGCCGGGTGCCGACGGACAAGGGCTACCGGGTCTTCGTCGACCACCTCTCCGAGCTTCGGCCCCTGTCGCCCGCACAGCGCACGGCGATCACGACCTTCCTCGAGGGACCCGGCGATCTGGACGACGTGCTCGCGCGCACCGTGCGGGCCCTCACCCAGCTCACGGGCCAGGTCGCCATCGTCCAGTATCCCTCGTTCGCGCGCGCGAACGTGTCGCACGTCGAACTCGTCCAGCTCGGCGGTGGGCGGATGCTGGTGATCCTCGTCACCGATACTGGTCGGGTCTCGCAGCGTCTCGCGATCGTCCGCGACGAGTTCGCCGACGAGGATCTCGCGCGCATCCGCGCCGACGTGGCGGGAGTGCTCGTGGGCCGGCTCGTCCGTGAGGGCGCGCAGAGCGTCGATGAGCGCCTCGCCGCCGTCGATCCCGTGCCGACGCCGACCAGCGCAGCGACGACCGCGATCCTGCGGGTCGTCGCGGAGGAGCTCGAAGAGTTCCGGCACGACCGTCTCGTCATGGCGGGAGCAGCCAACCTCGCGCGCAGCGAGGCGGACTTCCGCGGCAGCATCTACCCGCTCCTGGAAGCGATCGAGGAGCAGGTGACGCTCGTGAAGCTCATGAGCGAGATGGTCGCCGACGAGCAGGGACTCGCCGCGAGCATCGGCCGCGAGAACGAGCCGTTCGGCCTCGGCGAAGCCTCCGTGCTCGCCAGCGAATACGACACGACGGGTGTCCGCGCCCGAGTGGGAGTCCTCGGCCCCACGCGGATGGACTACCCGACCAATCTCGCGGCGGTCCGTGCCGTCGCACGCTACCTCACCCGGATGCTCGACGAGGACGAGAACCGCTGAAGCGGCATCCGTGAACGAACGATCCCGCGCGGTGCGCGGGCGGGAAGGCGACAGTGGCTGACCACTACGAGGTCCTCGGTGTCTCGCGCGACGCGACACCTGACGAGATCAAGAAGGCGTACCGACGCCTCGCGAGAGAGCTCCACCCTGATGTGAACCCCGGCGCGGATGCGTCCGAGCGCTTCAAGCTCGTCACGCACGCGTACGACGTGCTCAGCGATGCCGACCAGCGCGCCCGCTACGACATGGGCGGCAGCGACTCGCCGTTCGGCGGCGGCCAGGCCGGGTTCGGCGGGTTCGGTGACATCTTCGAGACGTTCTTCGGCTCGGGCGGCGGACAGCGTGCGGGACGCCCGCGCTCGCGGCGCGAGCGCGGACAGGACGCGCTCGTCCGCGTCACCCTCGACCTGAAGGACGTCGTCTTCGGCGTTCACCGCGACCTCGAGGTCGACACGGCCGTGCTGTGCGACACCTGTCAGGGCTCGTGCTGCCAACCCGGCACCGCTCCGGTCGCGTGCGACATCTGTCACGGCTCGGGCCACGTGCAGCGCACGGTCCGGAGCCTCCTCGGCAACGTCGTCACGAACCAGCCGTGCAACGTCTGCCAGGGCTACGGCACCACGATCCCGTATCCGTGCGCGACGTGTCAGGGACAGGGCCGCGTGCGTGCCCGCCGCACCGTGTCGATCGACATCCCCGCCGGCGTCGAGACGGGGCTGCGGCTGCAGCTGCCCGGCTCGGGCGAAGTCGGCCCCGCCGGGGGCCCGAACGGCGACCTCTACCTCGAGGTCACCGTCACCCCGCACGACGAGTTCAGCCGCGACGGCGACGACCTGCTCGCGACGCTGGAAGTGTCGATGCCCGACGCGATCCTCGGGGCCACCACGACGATCGAGTCGCTCGACGGCCCGGTCGACCTCGAACTGCGCCCGGGCGTCCAGGGCGGGGACGTGCTCACGATCAAGGGCCGGGGGATCACGCCGCTGCGCGGGAGCCAGCGCGGCGATCTGCGCGTCGGCGTGCACGTGGTGACCCCGACGCGGCTCGACGCCAAGGAGCGCGCGCTGATCGAGGAGTTCGCCAAGCGCACGAAGTCGCCGGCACCGCGCCTGGCGGAGTTCCACCAGGGACTGTTCGCGAAGCTGCGCGACCGCTTCCGCAACGGCTGATCCGTGGCGCTGCACTTCCTCCTCGACGCGGGAGCGGATGCCGCCGTCGGCGACACCGTCGCCCTCACCGGCCCCGAGGCCCATCACGCGGCTGCCGTCCGCCGCGTCCGGATCGGCGAGGAGGTCACGCTCGGCGACGGTCGCGGAACGTGGCTCACGGGCGAGGTCTCGGCATCCGCACCCCGGGAGGTCCTCGTGCGCGTGAGGAGCAGGAGGAGCGTCGCGCCCCCGGAGCGTCGGATCATCCTGGTCCAGGCGCTCGCGAAGGGCGATCGCGACGAACTCGCCGTGCAGGCGGCGACGGAGCTCGGTGTCGACGGCATCGTGCCGTGGCAGGCGTCACGCAGCGTCTCGCGCTGGGATGCCGCGAAAGCCGAGAAGGGACGGCTGCGGTGGGAGAGTATCGTCCGTGAGGCCGCCAAGCAGGCGCACCGGGCGTGGATCCCCACCGTCCAGCCTCTGGAGACCACGGCGGCGCTCGCGGCGCGGGCGCGGGACGCGCTCGTGCTCGTCCTCGAGCCCACGGCGGTCGAGTCCCTCTCGGGCCTTTCCGCACCGGGCGGGGACGTGACGCCCGATCGTCGGGATCTCGTCCTCGTGGTCGGCCCCGAGGGCGGCATCGCCCCGGAGGAGCTCGCGGTGCTGGAGGCAGCGGGGGCCAGAGCGATGCGGCTCGGCGAGACGGTGCTGCGCACGTCGACGGCGGGTCCCGCCGCGCTCGCGGTGCTCAACGTCGCACTGCGACGCTGGTGAGCACACCGCTCGCCCGACGACGCCGTCCGGCCCGCCGATAGACTGGACTCATGAGCGAATCCTCGGTCTTCACGCGCATCCTGAACGGCGAGATCCCCGCCGACATCGTCGCCGAGACCGAGAACGTGTTCGCGATCCGTGACATCGCCCCGCAGGCTCCCGTGCACGTGCTCGTCATTCCGAAGACGGCGCAGTATCGCAACGTGGTCGAACTCGCGACCGCGGATCCGGCGCTGCTCGCTGAGCTCGTCGGCCTCGCGAACGCCGTCGCCGCCGACCAGACAGACGGCGACTTCCGTCTCGTCTTCAACACCGGTGCCGGCGCCGGCCAGACCGTCTTCCACGTCCACGCGCACGTTCTCGCCGGCGGCCTGAGCGAATCGAGCACGCATGCCTGACAGCGAGAAGAGTTCCGCGGAGACCACCCAGCGGGTCTACGCGGACGGCGTGGCCATGGTCCAGCTGCTCGGTCCCCAGGATCGACTTCTGCGCGTGATCGAGCGCGAGCACCCCGACGTCGACGTCCACGTCCGGGGCAACGAGATCACCCTGAGCGGCGACACGGCCGCAGTGGAGGCCGCTCGAGGACTGGTCGATGAGCTTCTGACCATGACGAAGGCCGGACACGCACTCGGCCCGTCCGATGTCGCCTCCTCCAACCGGATCCTGCGCTCGGAGGGCGGCCCCCGCCCGTCCGAGGTGCTCGGCGAGGCGATCCTCTCCACGCGCGGGAAGGTCATCCGGCCGAAGACGCTCGGCCAGAAGGCGTACGTCGACGCGATCGAGGAGAACACGATCGTCTTCGGCATCGGTCCGGCCGGTACCGGCAAGACCTATCTCGCGATGGCGAAGGCCGTCCAGGCGCTGCAGCGCAAAGAGGTCAATCGCATCATCCTGACCCGCCCCGCCGTCGAAGCGGGCGAGCGCCTCGGATTCCTCCCCGGCACGCTCAACGACAAGATCGACCCGTATCTGCGACCGCTCTACGACGCGCTGAACGAGATGATGGACCCCGAGATCGTCCCCAAGCTCATGGCGAGCGGCACGATCGAAGTCGCTCCGCTCGCGTACATGCGCGGACGCACGCTCAACGACTCGTTCGTCGTGCTCGACGAAGCGCAGAACACGACTCCCGAGCAGATGAAGATGTTCCTCACCCGCCTCGGGTTCGGCACCCGCATGGTGGTCACCGGCGACATCACCCAGGTCGACCTGCCGGTCGGCGCGTCGGGGCTGCGCCTGGTGACGCGCGTGCTGAGCCAGATCGATGACATCCACTTCGCGTACATGACCAGCGACGACGTCGTCCGGCACTCGCTGGTGGGTCGTATCGTCGACGCGTACTCCGAATACGACGAGCGCCGGCTCGCGGGTCGTCGCGAACGCGACGAGGCCGCGGAGTTCGCGAACCGCGCCGAGCGACGCAGCGGCGCAGCGCGCTCCGGAGGACCCCGCGATCACCTTCCCAAACGAGGCCGCTCATGACGATCGAGATCAGCAACGAGTCCGGCTTCACCGTCGACGAGACGGTTCTTCTGCGGCTCATGGAGCACAACCTCGCTGAGCTGCACGTGAGCGCGGACGCCGACGTCGCGATCCTCCTCGTCGATGAGGGCGCGATGGAGGCGCTGCACGTCCAGTGGATGGATGAGCCGGGTCCGACGGACGTCTTGAGCTTCCCGATGGACGAACTGCGTCCCGGCACGGAGGACGCTCCGACGCCGGCGGGGCTCCTCGGGGACATCGTCCTGTGCCCGCAGGTGGCCGAGACGCAGGCAGCGGCCGCGAAGCACAGCACGATGGACGAGCTCATCCTGCTCACGACCCACGGCCTGCTGCACCTGCTCGGCTTCGATCACGCCGAGCCGGAGGAGAAGCGCGAGATGTTCGGGTTGCAGAACGACCTGATCATGAGCTTCCACGTCGCCGAGCGACGACGACCTCGCGCATGACCGCTGCGCTCCTGCTGACCGCCGCCGTCCTGCTCGTCGCGTTCGGGGGGCTCATGGCCGCCCTGGATGCCGCGCTGTCGGTGACCTCCCGCGCCGACCTCGTCGAACTCGGCTCGGAGGGACGCAACGCGACCTCCCTGCAGCGGATCGCGATCGACCCGGATGCGCACGCGAACGCCGTCGTCTTCATCCGCATCCTCGCCGAGACCGCCGCCGCCGTGCTCGTCACAGTCGCCTTCACGATCCTCTTCGACAGCATCTGGTGGGCCATGCTCGCCGCCGCGGTCCTGATGACGGGCATCTCCTTCGTGGTCGTCGGCGCGAGTCCGCGCTCCGTGGGCCGCCAGCACGCGAAGGGCCTTCTGCGCGCGGCGGCTCCCGTCATCCGCGGCGTCCGCCTGATCCTCGGCCCCCTCGCCCACGGGCTCGTCGCCCTCGGCAACCGCGTCACACCGGGCGTGAAACCCGGCTCCTCGTTCGCCTCGGAGGAGCAGCTCCTCAGCATCATCGACGAAGCGGCCGAGAACGAGCTCATCGAGGAGGACGACCGAGAGCTCATCCACTCGGTGTTCGACTTCACCGACACCTTCGTCCGCGCGGTGATGGTTCCTCGCACCGACATGGTCACGGTAGACGCGTCCGCCACCACGCGGGAGGCGATGACCCTGTTCCTCGAGAAGGGCGTCTCGCGCATCCCGATCGTCGACGACGAGGCCGATGACGTCGTCGGCGTGCTCTACCTGAAGGACCTCGTCCAGTTCGGATTCCGCGACGAGCAGGGGTGGAGGGACGCGCCGCTGGATCGCATCGTGCGCCCGGCCGTCTTCGTCCCCGAGTCGATGAAGGCCGAGACGCTGCTCCAGCAGATGAAGCGGGATGCCGTGCACGTGTGCCTGGTCGTCGACGAGTACGGCGGTGTGTCGGGGCTCGTGACCCTGGAGGACCTGATCGAGGAGCTCGTCGGAGAGATCGCCGACGAGTACGACCCGCGTGCGGACGAGGTGGTCGAGCTCGGTCCCGGTCGGTACCGCGTGAGTGCGCGCCTGGGGCTCGACGAAGTGGGTGAGCTGTTCGGGATCGAACTCGAGGACGAGGACGTCGACTCGGTGGGCGGTCTCCTCGGCAAGGCGCTCGGCCGCATCCCCCAGCCCGGGGCCACCGCCGACTACGACGGACTCGTGATGACCGGCGGCACCAGCCGCGGCCGAGGCAGGGGGCTCGCGACGGTCTTCGTCGAGCGCAGCGCTGTGCCCGAGCCGACAGAGGAAGGGAATCCGTCATGAACGCAGAAGCAGACGGCTCCGGCGCAGCGGACTTCCGCTCCGGATTCGTGACATTCGTGGGGCGGCCGAACGTCGGCAAGTCGACGCTCACGAACGCGCTCGTCGGAGAGAAGGTCGCGATCACGAGCGACAAGCCCCAGACGACCCGACGCGCGATCCGCGGCATCCTGAACCGCGTCGACGGCCAGCTCGTGATCGTCGACACACCCGGCATCCATCGTCCTCGCACGCTCTTGGGTGAGCGGCTCAACCACCTCGTCGAGCAGGTGCTCGGCGACGTCGATGTGATCGGGTTCTGCGTACCCGCGACCGAGAAGGTGGGTCCGGGCGATCGGCGCATCGCCGAATCCCTGGACGGCTACCGGCGGGCGAAGAAGGTCGCGATCGTGACGAAGACGGATGCCGCCACGCGCGATCAGATCGCCGAGCGACTGATCGAAGTCGATGCGCTGCGCGACGATTGGGCCGCGGTGATTCCGCTCTCCGCCCTCACGGACCGGCAGCTGGACGTGCTCACCGGCGAGGTGCTCTCGCTCATGCCTCCGGGCCCGGCGCTGTATCCGGACGGAGTCGTGACGGACGAATCCGACGAGGATCGGATCGCGGAGATCATCAGGGAAGCAGCCCTGGAAGGCGTGCGCGACGAGCTGCCGCACTCGATCGCCGTGGTCGTCCAGGACATCGCGGCTCGCGAGGATTCCGATCTGACCGACATCTACGCCGACATCGTCGTCGAGCGCGACAGCCAGAAGGCGATCATCATCGGCCACAAAGGCTCGCGCCTCGCGGACGTCGGCCGACGCGCCCGCGCGGGCATCGAGCCGCTGATCGGCTCGAGGGTCTACCTGTCCCTGCACGTCCGCGTCGCGAAAGAGTGGCAGCGCGATCCGAAGCAGCTCGGCCGCCTCGGATTCTGAGGCGGCCGAGCTGCGGAGGATCGGTCAGAGCGAAGCCTGGAAGGTCTCCAGCACCCTCGTCAGCGCTTCCTGCTTCTCGTAGTCCGACTGCGCCTGCATGAGCACGATCACGTTGCCGCCGCCCGCATCCACCGTGGAGATCACGACGGCTGCCGTACCCGCGCAGTCCCACTCGGAGTACACGCCGGCGTAGTAGCCGTCGTCGTACGGCTCGCCGGTCGCGACCGCACTGCACGACGTGTCGAAGGTGCCCGACAGATTCTGCAGGACCGCCTCTGCGGTCATCCCCGCGGAAGCCGCCATCACCTGGACGCCCGGTGCGGCGAATCCGCCCCAGAACGCGGCGAGATCCGGCGCCGCCGAGACGGCGTACCAGGTGTTGCCCGCGTCGTCCGTGAACCCCGCGCCGTCGGTCTGCGCCCAGTCCGCGGGAACGTCGACGCTCACGACACCGGCATCGTCTGTCACGGTGGTGAATCCGCCGTTGGCCGTCGCTTCGCCGCCGAAGACCCCGGTGGCCGTGACCGTGAGCTCGTCGCCGTTGATCTGACCGTCCAGGAGCTCGTCGGTGGCGGGCCGGTAGACCTGCACATCGATCGTTGCGTCGCTGCCCTGAGTGCGCAGGACCTGGCAGTAGTCGGCGAGACTGCCGTCCGTGCCGACGCTCACCCCGGCGAGCTTGTACACGAGGTCGCCGGGCTGGATGCCCGCGGCATCCGCTGCACCACCCGCATCGACGGAGGAGACCCAGACGCCCGCGATCTGGCCGTCTTCGCTCACCCAGCCCTGCGCGTTGATGCCGATCGAGTCCACGTTCTCGCCCGCCGCGAGGCGGTCGATCGCATCCTGGGCCACGTCCCGGTGGATCGCGAAGTTGTAGTCGAGGCTGTCGTCACCCGCGTAGTTGATGCCCACGAGCCGCCCGTCCTCGTCGACGAGCGGTCCGCCGGAGTTACCACCCCGGATGCGCGCATCGTGCTCGATCACGTGGTCCAGCGACGCCCACTGGGTGTCCAGCGGGAAGTCGTCCTTCGAGACGATGCCGCGCGTGAGGGTGAACTCCTCGGCGGCACCGGCCGGATAGCCCGCGGAGTAGACGTCCAGGCCGGTCTTGATCTCGCCGTCATGCCACGCGAGGTACGGCAGCTCGTCGCCGTCGAGCTGGATGACCGCGAGGTCGAGGCACTCCGACGCGCCGAGCACGGTCCCGCGCACTTGCGCGGACTGATCGCCGCCGACGTAGACGGCGAGCGTTCCGGCGCCGGTGACGACGTGGTTGTTCGTGAGGGCGAGCCCCTCGGGCGTGACGATGAATCCCGAACCGATCCACGCGCCCTCGGCCGGGTCGAGCGTTCCCGGTTCGATGAACGTCCCCTGACCCTTGATGTAGACCGTGGCGGTCTGGAGGTCGTCGAAGCCGACCGCCGGCGTGGCGGAGGGGCCGGCGGAAGGAAGGAGGCCGCCGAAGCAGCCGGTGAGCGCGAGTGCGCCGGCGGTGAGCGATGCGACGCCGAGCATGCGGCGGCGGGAGACGGGCGAAGACGGAGCGGACACGGCGGACCTCCTGATCGGGTGGTGGGTTCGCAGAGGATGAGTGCGGTCGTGCACGCCGTGATACACGGATGCCGCCGCCCGGGGATTCGCGCGCTCTCCGTGTGCGGTGTAGCCTGGCGCCATGCGCTTGCGCCGACTCCTTCTTAGTCGCCGCGACGAGTCCTCGATCTAGGGCCCACCTCGTCGCGGAGCTCGTTGTCGGCCCGTTTCATCTGACGAGAGAGCACGCGAGACCATGGACAACACCCAGAAGCCTTCGGGCATGCCGATCCACAAGTATCGGCCCTATCACCAGCAGCTGACCGTCGAGCTGCCGGACCGCACCTGGCCCGATGCGCGGATCACCGCCGCACCGCGCTGGTGCGCTGTCGATCTGCGCGACGGCAACCAGGCGCTCATCGACCCGATGAGCCCCGAACGCAAGCGCATCATGTTCGACCTGCTGGTGAGCATGGGCTACAAGGAGATCGAGGTCGGCTTCCCGTCCGCCAGCCAGACGGACTTCGACTTCGTCCGGCACTTGATCGAAGAGGACGTCATCCCCGACGACGTGACGATCCAGGTGCTGACGCAGGCCCGCGAGCACCTGATCGAGCGCACGTACGAGTCGATCGCCGGAGCGAAGCAGGCGATCGTCCACCTGTACAACTCCACGAGCGTCCTGCAGCGCGAAGTGGTCTTCCGCACCGACCGGCAGGGCATCATCGACATCGCTCTGGAGGGCGCGCGGTTGTGCCGCGAGTTCGAGAAGCGGATCCCCGAGACGAAGGTCTTCTACGAGTATTCGCCGGAGAGCTACACGGGCACCGAACTCGAGTTCGCGGTGGACGTCTGCAATCAGGTGATCGAGGTCTTCGAGCCGACCCCGGACCGCAAGGTCATCATCAATCTGCCGGCGACCGTCGAGATGGCGACCCCGAACGTCTACGCCGACTCGATCGAGTGGATGAGTCGCCATCTGGCCCACCGCGAGAACGTGATCCTCTCTCTGCACCCGCACAATGACCGGGGCACGGCGATCGCCGCGGCGGAGCTCGGCTACATGGCCGGCGCCGACCGCATCGAAGGCTGCCTGTTCGGCAACGGGGAGCGGACGGGCAACGTCGATCTGGTCGCGCTCGGCATCAACCTCCTCACGCAGGGGATCGATCCGCAGATCGACTTCAGCGACGTGGACCAGATCAAGCGCACCGCGGAGTACTGCAATCAGCTCCCCGTGCACGAGCGCAGCCCGTGGGCGGGTGACCTCGTCTTCACGGCCTTCAGCGGTTCGCATCAGGACGCGATCAAGAAGGGGTTCGAGGCGATGGAGGCGCGAGCCGTCGCCGAGGGCCTGTCGGTCGACGAGCTCGAATGGGCGGTGCCGTACCTGCCGATCGATCCGAAGGATCTGGGTCGCTCCTACGAAGCGGTCATCCGCGTGAATTCGCAGTCCGGCAAGGGCGGCGTGGCCTACCTGCTCAAGAGCGACCATGCACTCGACCTGCCCCGCCGATTGCAGATCGAATTCTCCGGTGTCGTGCAGGCCAAGACCGACGCCGAGGGCGGCGAGGTCACCAGCGAGCAGATCTGGCGTATCTTCACGGACGAGTACCTGCCCTCGAACGTCGAGGAGCACCGCTGGGGCCGCTTCGAGCTGCACGGGACGCGGACGCAGAGCGATCTGGCCGGTGACGTGTCGCTGGAGGTTTCGCTGCGCGACGGAGACGAGCGGGTCGAGGCCACCGGTCACGGCAACGGACCGATCGCGGCATTCCTGTCGATCATGCGCGAGCGCGGATTCGACGTCTCGCTCTACGACTACGTCGAGCACACGCTGAGCGCGGGCGGAGACGCGCAAGCCGCGGCGTACGTCGAGCTCCAGGTCGACGGTGAGCGCCTGTGGGGCGTGGGGATCGACGGGGACATCTCCACGGCTTCCCTCAAGGCGATCGTGTCGTGCGTGAACCGGGCGATCCGCACCCGGCAGAGCACCGCCGAGCTCGCCGGGGTCTGATCACACTGCCGTTCGGGCAGGCGCGGCATCCGTCGGGATATCGCGCCTGCTCAGCAGCGCCGCCGTGAGGAAGCACACCGCACCCAGGAACGTGCCGAGATTCGCCCACTGGAGGCTCACGAGGTCTCCGGTGGCCGGAATCACGGCGGCACCGATCGCCGAGATCCCGAAGAACACCGAGCCGGCCATGTTCAGCCATGTGCAGCGCCACGTGCGCGCCCGCGGATCCCACAGGCCGTCGCGCTCCGTCGTCGCCACGACGGCGAACGCGCTCGAAACGAGGAAGCACACCGACCCCCACGCGTCGGGGATCCATCCCGAGCCGATCCGCGTGTCCGGGTTGAGGGCGGTGAGCAGGGCGGCGGTCGTGCTGAGGTTGAACAACAGCGTGCCGGCGAATTGGATCGCCGCGGCCCACCAGTCCGCACGGTCGGGCCGCGAAGCCCCGGTCTTCGGCGGGCGCCGCCCGCTGAGGAGCAGCTGGATCAGCGCGGCGAGCGTGAAGAAGAAAGCTCCGGCGAAGAACGTCGCGTTCGTGGCGACTGCGCCGACGGTCTCGGAATAGAGCGGCACGGCGCCGACCGCGAACAGGAGCGATCCGACGGCGAATCCCCATGCTTCACGGCGCAGGCGCACGCGGCGTTCGGGCGTCATGGGGTGAGCATAGAGGCGGCAGGCGCGCCGGACCTCACCTCGCGAGCATGACGTCCACGGCGCTCGGCCGCCCTAGCATGAGGCTCATGACGACCTCTCGTGGCTCCGCCCACACGCACGGATTCATCGGGCTGGGGGATCAGAACCAGCTGAACCCGCTGTTCGCCCGCCCCGGCGAAGCGACCGACTTCCCGCTGGACGCGCTGCCTGCGGGGGAGTCCCTGCCCGAAACGGCCTACCAGGTCGTGCACGACGAGGCGATGCTCGACGGCAATTCCCGTCTGAATCTCGCGACGTTCGTCGGCACCTGGATGGACCCGCACGCGACGAAGCTGTACTCCGAGACGGTCGACAAGAACATGGTCGACAAAGACGAGTATCCGCAGACGGCGGCGATCGAGACGCGCTGCTGGAAGATGATCGCCACACTGTGGAACGCCCCGGATGCCGAGAAGGCGATCGGCACGTCGACGATCGGCTCGTCCGAGGCCTGCATGCTGGGCGGCCTCGCGCTCAAGCGCCGGTGGCAGCACGCCCGTCGTGTCGCGGGCCGCTCGACCGAGAAGCCCAACCTCGTCCTCTCCAGCGCGGTGCAGGTCTGCTGGGAGAAGTTCTGCAACTACTGGGACGTCGAGCCCCGCTACGTGCCGATCACCGACGAGCACAAGTGTCTCGACGGCTTCGAGCTGGAGAAATACGTCGACGAGAACACGATCGGCGTCGTCGCCATCATGGGCGTGACCTACACCGGGGTGTACGAGCCGGTCGCGGAGATCGCCGCGGCGCTCGATCGGATCCAGGCCGAGACGGGCCTGGACATCCCGATCCACGTCGACGGCGCCTCCGGGGGGATGATCGCCCCCTTCCTCCAGCCCGACCTGGAATGGGACTTCCGGGTTCCCCGCGTCGCGTCGATCAGCACCTCCGCGCACAAGTACGGACTCGTGTACCCCGGTCTCGGGTGGGTGGTGTGGCGCACGGTCGAGGATCTGCCGTCCGATCTCGTGTTCGACGTCACCTACCTCGGCGGCCACATGCCGAGCTTCGCGCTGAACTTCTCCCGTCCCGGCGCCCAGGTCCTCCTGCAGTACTACCTGTTCCTCCGACTGGGGTGGGACGGCTATTACAAGGTCCAGAAGGCCTCGCAGGACGTCGCCGTGTACCTCGCCGGCGAGATCGCGAAGATCCCCGCGTTCGAGCTGTGGAACGACGGCACCGACATCCCGGTGTTCGCGTGGCAGCTGAGCAAGGGCTACACCGACAAGTGGAACCTCTATCACCTCTCCGAACGGCTCAGACTCAAGGGCTGGCTCATCCCGGCCTATCCGATGCCCGACGACCTCACCGACGTCGTCGTCCAGCGGATCGTGGTGCGCAACGGGCTGAGCCGGAACCTCGCCGAGAGTCTGGTCGCCGACATCCATGATGCCGTCGCCTACCTCGACGCCCTGGAGTCGCCGATGCCGACCGAAGGCCTGGTCACGTCATTCACCCATTGAGGCCGCGCGCCGCCCCCGTCAGCGCTTGACGATCGGGAGTGCGCCTGTCTCGGCGGCGACCTTGCGGCGATACAGCATGCGCTGCTCGGGGAGCGAGAGGTCGAACACCACCGCGAGGACGCGGATGATCGCGGTGACGACCACACCGGCGATCGCCGCGATCACGAGCGGCACGCCCACGGCGTTCGAAACCGCCAGGACGAGGCAGCCCACGCCCGCGGCGACCGCGTAAAGGGAGCCGACGTGCATGATCGCGACCGGCAGACCCATGAAGACGTCGCGCAGGATGCCGCCGCCCACCGCCGAGCACACGCCGACGAACACGGCGGGCACGAGCGGCAGTCCGAGCGCGAGCGCCTTGCTCGTCCCGAACGCGCCGAACAGGCCGATCACGACCGCGTCGAGCCCGACGATCAACCCGTTCAGACGCCGCAGCGGACCCGCCAGCAGCATCCCCACGAGGGCGGCGAGCGTCGCGGTGAGCAGGTACCAATTGCTCTGCAGCGTGCTCAGCGGCTGGTTGAGCAGCAGATCGCGGATGATGCCGCCGCCCATGCCCATCACGATGCCGATGATCGCGACGCCGAGGAGGTCCAGTCGTCGCTGCCCGCGGAAGCCGGAGGCGAACAGGGCTCCCTGGATACCGCCGAGACCCACCGCGGTGAGGTCCGCCCACAGCGGGATCGTGAAGAGAGGCGCATCCACGCGACCATTCTCGCGCACGGCTCGGCGCCCGCCCGGCACGGTCGTCGGCGACCATAATTGAACAGTGCCCACCTACCGCGACGAGGTCGTGATCCTGCGCACCCACAAGCTGGGGGAAGCGGACCGGATCGTCACGATGCTGAGCCGTCGGCACGGCAAGATCCGTGCCGTGGCGAAGGGGGTGCGGCGCACATCCTCGCGCTTCGGCTCGCGGCTCGAGCCGTTCATGGTCGCCGACGTGCTGCTGTATCAGGGGCGGTCGCTCGACATCATCCAGCAGGCGGAGTCGCTGGGTTCGTACGGCGCCGACATCGCCGTCCACTACGACCGGTACACGTCGGCCAACGCGATGGTGGAGGCCGCCGACCGCCTGAACGAGGCCGAGGCCACCCCTCAGCAGTACCTGCTCCTCGTCGGCGGACTGCGCGCCCTCGCCCGCGGCGAGCACGTGCCGCGCAGCATCCTGGATTCGTATCTGCTGCGCGCGATGGCGCTCTCCGGCTGGGCACCCGGCCTGACCGAGTGCGCGCGCTGCGGCGCGCCCGGACCCCACGACACGTTCGTCGCGCAGCTCGGCGGGATGATCTGCCGCGACTGCGCCCCGGTGGGGGCCGCCCGTGTCGACGTCGCGACCGCGGAGTTCCTCACCGCCCTCATGGAGGGCGACTGGGTCGTCGCCGATTCCGCAAGCGCCCCGACCCGGGGGTCGGCGTCCGGCCTCATCGCCGCGTACGCGCAATGGCACCTGGAGCGCGGCATCCGCTCTCTGCAGCACGTGGAGGCGGCCACATGAGCCCGAAGCCGTACACCCACCGGGATGCCGTCGCCTATCGGCCGCTGGACTGGACCGGCATCCACCCGCCCGCCTTCCCCCGGGGCGCGGTGCCGTCGCATGTCGCGATCGTGATGGACGGCAACGGCCGGTGGGCCAACCGGCGCGGCCAGACCCGCGTGGAGGGGCATCGGGCGGGTGAGGCCGCGCTTCTTGATGTCGTCGCGGGAGCCATCCAGGCGGGCGTCAAGCATCTGAGCGTGTACGCGTTCTCCACCGAGAACTGGAGCCGTTCGCCGGACGAGGTCCGCTTCCTGATGGGCTTCAATCGCGATGTCCTGCACCGTCGTCGGGATCAGTTAAACGAGTGGGGCGTACGGGTGCGGTGGGCGGGGCGCAAGCCCCGGCTCTGGGGTTCGGTGATCAAAGAGCTGCAGTTGGCCGAGCGCTTGACCGCCGACAACGACGTGTTGACGCTCACGATGTGCGTCAACTACGGCGGGCGGGTCGAGCTCGTGGACGCGATGCGTTCGATCGGGGACGACATCGCCTCGGGGCGGCTGAAGCCGTCGGCGGTGACCGAGAAGCTGATCCAGAAGCGGCTCTACCAGCCGGACATGCCCGACGTGGATCTGTTCATCCGCTCGAGCGGCGAGCAGCGCACCTCGAACTTCCTGCTGTGGGAGTCCGCGTACGCGGAGTTCGTGTTCCTCGATACGCTCTGGCCGGATTTCTCCCGCGAGGATCTTTGGCGCGCGATCGGCATGTACCTCGATCGCGATCGTCGGTTCGGCGGCGCGGTGGACACCCCCGAGCCGCCCGCGCTCTGACGTCGGGCCGCGGGAATGACCGTCGACTTCCCTCGGTTGCACCCGGCATGACGGACGCCATCAAGATCGACGTGTGGAGCGACATCGCCTGCCCGTGGTGCTACATCGGCAAGCGCAACCTCCAGAGCGGACTCGAGGCGGCCTCGGCCGATCCCGATGCCCCGCAGGTCGAGGTGGTCTTCCACTCGTTCGAGCTCTCGCCGGACACCCCGGTCGATTTCGACGGCGGCGAGGCGGACTACCTCTCCCACCACAAGGGCATCTCGCCCGATCAGGCGCAGCAGATGCTGGACCGCGTGACCGGTGTCGCTGCCGATGCCGGGTTGGAGTACCGGTTCGACCTGCTCAAGCACACGAACACCGTGAAGGCGCACGAGCTCCTGCACTTCGCGAAGGAGCAGGGACGGCAACCGGAGATGACCGAGCGACTCATGGCCGCGTATTTCACCGAGGGTCGCCACCTCGGCCAGGAGGACGAGCTCGTCGCTCTCGCGGCCGATGCAGGTCTGGACGCGGATGCCGCGCGCGAAGCGCTGCGGTCCGAGAGATTCCTGCCTGCCGTGCGTGCCGATCAGGCGCAGGCTGCGGCCTACGGCATCTCGGGAGTGCCGTTCTTCGTGATCGACGGCAAGTACGGCGTCTCCGGCGCGCAGCCCGCCGACGCCTTCGCCCAGATCGTGCGCCAGGTGTGGGCCGAGCACCGGGAGAGCCCGGCCACGGTCTGACGCACTGACGGCTCAGCCCGGGAGGTTCGCCTCGATGAGCGACACGATCGCCGGGTCGTCCGGCTTCGTGCGCGGGCGGAAACGCGCGACGCGGCCATCGGGGAGGACGAGGAACTTCTCGAAGTTCCACTCGACGCGGCCCGCTTTGCCGTTTCCGTCGGGAGCCTTCGTGAGCTCCTGATACAGCGGTGCGGCCTTCTTCCCGTTCACCTTGACCTTGTCCATCACCGGGAACGTGACGCCCCACGTCGTGGAGCAGTACTCGAGGATGTCGTCCATCTTCGACAGCTCCTGCAGGAACTGGTTGCTCGGGAACGCCAGCACGTCGAAGCCGCGAGGACCGTACGTCTTCTTCAGCTGCTCGAGCTGCTCGTACTGCGGAGCGAGCCCGCAGCGCGAGGCGACGTTCACGATGAGCAGAACCTTTCCGGCGTAGTCGGCGAGAGTGGCCTGACCCCCGTCGGCGGTCGCAAAGGGGATGTCGAGGATCGGGGCGGCGGAGGAAGCGGTCATACCCACAGGTTATTGGCCGTTCACCGAAGGCGGTCGCGGGTCTGGGAGAATATGCAGGTGACTCCTACTCTCGCTCCCGACCGCACACTGCGCATCGGGCCGATCGCGCTGGACGCACCCGTCGTGCTCGCGCCGATGGCCGGGATCACGAACACCGCGTTTCGCCGCCTGTGCCGCGAGTACGGTGCCGGCCTCTACGTCAGTGAGATGATCACGTCGCGCGCGCTCGTCGAGCGCAACGCCACCACCATGCGCCTCATCACCCACCACGAGTCCGAGACGCCGCGCTCCATCCAGCTGTACGGCGTGGATCCGGCGACGGTCGAGGGCGCTGTGCGGATCCTCGTCGACGAGGACCGCGCCGACCACATCGACCTCAACTTCGGCTGCCCGGTGCCCAAGGTCACCCGCAAGGGCGGGGGAGCGGCGCTGCCCTGGAAGCTGGGACTGTTCCGCGAGATCGTGTCGCGCGCCGCCGCGGCCGCCGGTGACGTGCCGCTGACCGTGAAGATGCGCAAGGGGATCGACTCCGACCATCTGACGTACCTCGACGCGGGTCGCATCGCCGAAGACGCCGGCGTCTCGGCGGTGGCGCTGCACGCCCGGACCGCCGCGGAGTTCTACTCCGGCACCGCGGACTGGGCGGCCATCGCCGCGCTGAAGGATGCGGTGACCAGCATCCCGGTCCTCGGGAACGGGGACATCTGGTCCGCGCAGGACGCGGCCCGGATGATGCAGCAGACCGGCTGCGACGGCGTCGTGGTCGGGCGCGGCTGCCTCGGCCGCCCCTGGCTGTTCGGCGATCTGGCCCGTCACCTCGGCGGCCCGGAGGCCGCGGCCGGACCGGCCGTGGACGCCACCCTCGGATTCGTCGCGGACGCGTTCCGTCGTCACGCGGAGCTCCTGGTCGAATTCTTCGAGGACGAGCAGCGCGGCTGCCGCGATATCCGCAAGCACGTCGCGTGGTACTTCAAGGGCTACCCGGTGGGCGGCGACACGCGCGCGGCCCTGGCGACCGTCTCGACGCTCGCGGAGATCGACGACCTGCTCGCGACGCTCGATCTCGACGCGCCGTACCCGGGTGCGGCGGCGGAAGGACAGCGCGGTCGCGCGGGGACCCCCAAGCGCCCCGCCCTGCCGGAGGGGTGGCTGCAGTCGCGGGATCTCGGCGCGACGGCATCCCACGCCCTCGCGGAGGCGGAACTGGACCACAGTGGCGGCTGACGGCGCGGTACGGGCCGCATCCGAACGGCCGGACGGGTACGACGAAGCGGATGCCGCACGATTCTTCGTCGAGCGTCATCGCTCGCAGCGCGACGGCTTCGCGCGCGACCGCGCACGCGTGCTGCACTCGGCGGCCCTGCGCCGGCTCGCGGCGAAGACGCAGGTGCTCAGTCCCGCGAGCCCGGCGGATTTCGCGCGCAACCGGCTGACGCACTCCCTGGAGGTCGCACAGGTCGGGCGCGAGCTCGCGACGGCGCTGCGGCTGTCTCCCGACGTCGTGGACACGGCGTGCCTGAGTCATGACCTCGGGCACCCGCCGTTCGGACACAACGGCGAGCGGGCACTGAACGACTGGGCCGAGGACATCGGCGGCTTCGAAGGCAACGCGCAGACCCTGCGGATCCTCACGCGGCTGGAACCGAAGGTGATCGACGACGCCGGCCGCAGCCATGGGCTCAACCTGACTCGGGCGAGCCTGGATGCCGCGTGCAAGTACCCGTGGACGGCGAGCCACCCGTTGCCGGACGCGGGGGGACGGCTGAAGTTCGGGGTGTATCCCGAGGACGAGGACGTGTTCCGCTGGCTCCGCGTCGACGCGCCGGGGCGGGTGCGCTGCATCGAGGCAGAGGTCATGGACCTCTCCGATGACATCGCGTACTCCGTGCACGACTTCGAGGACGCGATCGTGAACGGCTATCTCGACCCCGCTCGGCTGGCGTCCCGCGACGAGCACACCGCGCTGCTGGACGCGATCCAGACGTGGGTGGGCTTCGACTTCGCCCGCGACGAGCTCGAAGACGCGCTGTACCGGCTCATGAGGCTTCCGGAGTGGATCACGTCCTTCGACGCCACGCGCGCCTCCCACGCGCGGCTGAAGAACCTGACGTCGGATCTGATCGGCCGATTCGCGCGCGCCGCCACGACGGCGACGCGGGAGGCCACGTCGTCGGTCGTGCTCACGCGTTATCGGGCGCACGTCGTCGTCCCGCGGGTCGTCGAGGCCGAGATGGCCGTCCTGAAAGGCATCATCGGGGCGGTCGTCGTCTCGATCGAGGGGCGCAAGAGCGTCTACCGCGAACAGCGGCGCGTGCTCAAGCGCCTGGCCTCGGCGCTGTGGGAGCAGCCCGAGGCGCTCGACCCGATGTACGCCGAGGACTTCGACGCGGCATCCGATGACGCCGCACGCCGGCGCGTCATCGTCGACCAGGTCGCGAGTCTGACCGACCAATACGCGATCGCGTGGCACGGACGGCTCGTCGGCGAGGTCGACGCGGCTTCGCTCGGCGTCTGGGCCCCGTCCGCCCGCGTCCGTGTCGCGGAAGCGCCGCACTGATGGCGGGCCGGATCCTGCAGGCCGACGTCGATGAGGTCAAGGCCCGAACGAACATCGCGGACATCATCGGGGAGCGCGTCGCGCTGAAGAGCGCCGGCGTCGGCGCCATGAAGGGTCTGTGTCCCTTCCACGACGAACGCAGCCCCAGTTTCAACGTGCGGCCGCAGGCGGGTTTCTACCATTGCTTCGGCTGCGGCGAGTCCGGCGACGTGTACTCGTTCCTCCGGGCGATGGACCACGTGTCGTTCACCGAGGCCGTCGAGCGTCTCGCCGGCCGCATCGGCTACACCCTGCACTACGAGGACGGCGGAGCCGCTCCGCAGTCCACCGGTCGCGCCCGGATGTACGCCGCGAACGCCGCCGCCGCGGAGTTCTTCCGCGCGCAGTTGGCCGGCGCCGAAGCGGAGGCGGGTCGTCGCTTCCTCGGCGAACGGGGATTCGACGCCGGTGCTGCGGCGCACTTCGGCGTCGGGTACGCCCCGAAGGGGTGGTCGAATCTCCGCGATGCGCTGCACGCGCAGGGGTTCAGCGATGAGGAGCTGAGCACCGTCGGACTGGTCTCGCAGGGACAGCGGGGAGTGTACGACCGCTTCCGAGGGCGCCTGGTGTGGCCGATCCGCGACGTGACGAGTCAGGTGATCGGCTTCGGAGCGCGAAAGCTCTACGACGACGACCAGGGGCCGAAGTACCTCAACACCCCCGAGACGCCGGTCTACCGCAAGTCGCAGGTGCTGTACGGACTCGACCTCGCCAAGCGCGACATCTCGCGCGATCACCGCGTCGTGGTCGTCGAGGGGTACACCGACGTGATGGCCTGTCACCTCGCGGGCATCACCACCGCGATCGCGAGCTGCGGCACGGCGTTCGGCGCCGACCACATCACGGTGCTGCGTCGTGTCATGGGGGATGACACCGCGTCGGGGGAAGTGGTGTTCACGTTCGATCCGGACGCTGCCGGGCAGAAGGCGGCGTTGCGCGCATTCGCCGACGAGAAGCGCTTCGCCGCACAGACCTACGTCGCGGTCGCTCCGGAGGGACTCGATCCGTGCGACCTGCGGCTGCAGCGCGGCGACGGAGCCGTGCGGGCCCTGATGGACACGAAGGTGCCCATGTTCGAGTTCGTCATCGACCAGCGGCTCGCCGGGTTCGCGCTGGGCACGGTCGAGGGCCGTGCCGGCGCCCTGCGCGCGGCGGCGCCGATCGTCGCGGACATCCGCGATCCCTCGCTGCGCCCGGGCTACGTGCGCGTGCTGGCCCGGCGGCTGGGTCTGGAGATCGGCGAAGTCCGCGCAGCCGTCGAGCGGGCGGCACGGCAGGGCGGCGGCGACGCCCGCTCCGAGCGGCCGGCGGCGCCCGCGCCCGAGGATCCGAACGGTGAGGCACCGCCCCAGCTGCGGGTCTCGATCGCGACCCTGCCGCGGACGCCGGATGTCGCACTGGAGCGCGACGCCCTCATGGGCATCCTGCAGTTCGGTCACCGCCTGGATCCCGCACTGCTCCACCGTGCCCTCGCGCTCCCCTTCCGCCACCCCGCGCTCGATGCGGTGCGGACCTCGATCGCCGCCGTCTCCGACCTGTCCCGCCCGGGGTGGGCGGCGGATGCCGTGTCCGCGGTGCGGGAGCCCTACCGCTCTCTGGCCGCAGAGCTGCTGACCACCGACTTCCCAGCCCTGACCGACGAGGCGGCGAGCACCTCGACCGCCTCGCTCGCCCGGAGGCTGGTCGTCCGCGCGGTCGAGCAGGAGAAGTCCGAGCTCCTCGGGGCGATCCAGCGCGTCGCACCCGATTCGACGGAAGGTCGCACGATCCGCATGCGGCTGCGCGAGCTGGATGCCGAGCGTCAGCGGCTCACGGCGGACGAGTGATCCACCCTCGGACCGGCACGTCCTGACGCGGACGGTGGCGCGCAGCGCCGCGCCGGGGCAAGATGAACAGATGCCCCGCCGCCTCGACGCCGACGTCGCGATCCGCTCGACCGACCTGTCGATCGCCCGCGCATCGCGCGGCGGTCCGGATGTCCGGGTGATCGACGGCGTCTCCTTCGTGCTGCCGCACGCGCAGACGCTCGCGGTGATGGGGCCGACGGGGTCCGGCAAGTCCAGCCTGCTGGCCGTTCTCGCCGGCGCGAACGAGCCCGGACTCGCCGTCGTCGGGGGCGAAGCCCACGTGGAGGGCATCCCGGTCCGCCGTCCCGGGCGGGCCCACCGCACCCTCACCTACCTCACGGGCCACCTCGCGCAGTCGGCGGGCGCACGCCTGCCCTCCCGACTGACCGTCGCCGACGTGATCGGCGAGCCGATCACGAGCCGCGACCGGCGCGTGAACCAGCGCGCCCTGGCCGTGCGGGTCGCCACGCTGCTGGACGAACTGATGCTCCCGCTCGGCGCCGCCGCCAGGTACCCGTACGAACTGAGCGCCGGTATGCGCCAGCGCGTCGTGCTGGCACGCGCGCTCGTCCTTCAGCCGCGCGTGCTCATCGCCGACGAACCCTTCGCGAACATGGACGTCGAAGTCCGACTCGCCGCCCGCGACGCGATCCTGCGGCGTCGCAGCGAGTACGGCATGTCCACGGTCGTCGCCACGAACGACCCCGACGTCGTCAGCGGACTGGACGCGGATGTGCTCGTGCTGCGCAGCGGCCACGCCGTCGCCTACGGGCACGGGATGACCGACCTGCTGTGGACACCCGGGGGAGAAGACGACCACAGATTGATCGCGTCATGACGTCACGAGGTCGCCTCCTGGTTTGCTAAGCTTTTCGAGTTGCCCGCTCGCGGGCGCATTCCTCGGTAGCTCAATTGGCAGAGCAATCGGCTGTTAACCGATAGGTTCTTGGTTCGAGTCCAAGCCGGGGAGCGAACGGCCTTCGGACTCCACTCCGAAGGCCGTTCTTCGTTTCCGCAGAACCGGGACTCACGCGTCGATATCGTCGACGCCCGGCATCCATGAGCTGCCCGGCCGCCCCCACCCGCGCTTGCGCGCGATCTTCTGCACGGTCTTCCAATCGCCGTCGTCGAGGCGGTCGACGTAGAGGACGCCGTCCAGGTGATCGAATTCGTGCTGGAGGATGCGCGCCCGCCAGCCGTCCACCTCGATGCGCACCGGCGCGCCATCCAGATCCTGTCCGGTGATCAGGGCACGTTCAGATCGCCGGAGCGGGAAGCGCTCGCCCGGGAAGGAGAGGCACCCCTCGGATTCCTCGTCCGGATCCGGCTCGCCCGGCTCGAGAGGGGCGATCCACAGCGTCGGATTGATGATCACCCCGCGCCAGGGCTGCCCGTCGTCGTCCTGGTAGCTGTATGTGAAGATCCGCAGTCCGATCCCCACCTGCGGGGCCGCGAGGCCCACGCCGGGAGCGGCATCCATCGTCTCGAACATGTCCTCGACGAGAGTCCGCACCTCCTCGGTGATCTCCTCGACGGCGGCAGCGGGTGCGTGCAGCACCGGATCACCCATGATGCGAATCGGCAGAACGGCCACGCCTTGAGCCTATCGAGCGAGGCGTGCGGTTAGTGTCGGAGGGTGATGTGGCCGGGGAGCGAAATCGACAATATCCAGGACGTCGGCGACGCCCTGGTCGGCGTCTTCGACAATCCGTCGCTTCTGATCGGCATCCCGCTGGCGCTGCTGGGCGCCGTGTTCATGTCGTTCGGCGCGCAGTATCAGCACCGCGGCGTCACCAAGGTCGAGACCCTTTCGGGCGGTGCGGCTGCGGGAGGTCTCACCGCCGCCCAACTGGGGCGCCTCCTCACGCGTCCCTCCTGGGTCGTCGGGACGGTCATGCTGGGACTCGCGATCGCCTGCCAGCTGGGCGCCCTGTCGTTCGCCCCGCTCATCGTGGTGCAGCCGCTCGGGGCGATCGCGCTCGTGATCACGACGCTCCTCAACGCCCGCATCAGCGGCCACCGCCCGACGAAGCGCTCCATACGAGCCATCATCGAATGCGTCGGCGGCATCTTCATCTTCGTCACGATCGCCGCGCTCGTCGCCACCGATGAGCCGGTCACGACCTCTCAGCTCATCACGATCCTCGTCATCCTCGCCGTCGTCATGATCGCTTTCGCGGCGTTGTGGCTATGGCTCCGGCGCCGGATGAAGGCGCTGTTCTACATCATCGGCGCGGGGGTGATGTACGGATTCGTCGCGACGCTGGCGAAGGTCGTGATCAGCCGGATCCAGTCCGGCGACTTCGAGTGGCTCACCGTGGTGTGTTTGGTCGCCCTGCTCCTCGCGGCCGGGATCGGCGCGTACTTCGTGCAGACGGCGTACTCGTCGGGTCCCCCCGACCTGGTGATCGCGGGCCTCACCGTCATCGATCCGATCGTGGCGATCATCATCGGTCTCACCGTCCTCGGCGAGGCCGCGAACGCGCCGCTGTGGGCCTACATCGGCTTCGGCGTCGCGGGGGTCATCGCCGTGATCGGCGTCTACGATCTCGCACGCAACCACCCTCAGGTGCTCAGCGACAGCCAGGAACTGCCGATCCAGCGGGGGAGCACGCAGAGCGACCCCGGCGCGCCGAAGACGAACTCCGAGAAGTTCGACGAAGCCGTCGCGAAGGTGTGGCCGAACCCGCCCGTCGACGACGACAAGCCGTCACGTCGCTGAGGTCGGTCCACCTCCCCGAGGGACGGTAGGCTCGATCCTCGCGGGGCGGTGGCCAAGCTGGTCAAGGCAGCGGGCTCATAACCCGACGATCGTGGGTTCAAGTCCCACCCGCCCCACCGAGATTCACATCGCGTTGCCGATGTAGGAGTACTTGACGAACACCTCCGGCGCGAAGCCGGCCTCGCCGAGCACTCCCTGCACCGCAGAGAGCATGTAGTGCAGGTCCCAGCCCATGTAGAGGAAGTGGGCCTCATCGAGAGCGTCCCACTGCCCGTTCCAGGCCTTCGATCCGTACACGGGGCCACCGCGACGCGCACTGAAGCGGACGACGCTGTCCCGGTCGTCGGCCCAGAGGCGCTTGAAGATCCGGTTGAAGAGGTACTTGACGTCCGGAACCTCCCAGTGCTCGCCGCGGTACTCGACGTAGGCGAACTCCCGCTGCCACCCCGGGGGGAATCCGCGCCGGAGCACGGCATCCAGAACAGGCGTCAGCCCGTCGTCGTCGATCCCGACGATGTCCGCACGCGGCCACACCTCGATGAAACGCTCGGTCAGCACCCTCGCCCGTGCGGCGATCCCCGTGGTGTCCCACGCGCCGACGTCCGCGAGCGCCCGGGTCTGCGCCACCGCGCTGCGTGCGTAGGCACGGTCGCGCTTGTCGACGAACGACGCGTCCAGGACGCGCAGCGCCAGCTCGTCCTCGAGGAGAGCCAGGTTGCCGAGCGTCTTCGCGAGGGCGCGGTGGCTGTTCTGCTCGTCATCGGTGTAATCGGCCCAGACCCGCTCGCCGTCACCGCTCCACGTCGCCGCGGGCGACAGGGGAGCGATGTGGTCGACCGCGAATTCCCGGCTGTCCTCGATGCCCGCCAGCCGCGCGAGCACGTAGGCGGGATGGGGGAGCTCGGCGAATCGCAGGGCCGCCCGCATCCGCTCGTCGGACGGCGTGATCCTCGCGATCGCCGCAGTGAGCGCGCTCTCCGACTCGTCCCGCGCGCGACACAGGCGCGCCACAAGGCGATCGAGAGGGAGTCCTGCGACCGCGCGACGCAGCAGCAGCGTCTGGACGGCATCCAGCGTGCGCAGGACCGTCTCCCGCTCCGCCTCCCCGCTCCGCAGCTCCATCAGGGCACGCATCACGAGCGGATTCATGCCCTTGCCGACGATCGCGAGCTGTCGCAGACGCTGCGAGAGTTCGGCATCCGTCTCGGATTCGGGCTCGAGCAGCGTGCGATAGACCTCGGAGCTCGCCCGCCAGTGGGCGGCGTGGCGGCGCAGGGTGTCGACATCCAGACGAGGGAAGCGCGAACGGAACTCGCCGTAGACGCCGTGATCACCGGATGCCGCGACCTCGCGTCCCGCGAGCATCACCATGTAGTGGCGCCAGAACGCCGCAATCGATGCACCCGTGTTGCGCTCGATCGGGAGCCAGAACTCCTCCTCGATCTGCCGCTGCTGCGCGTGGGACAGGCCCATGAGGACGTAGTTGTGGATGAGCTCGTGGTCGCGCAGCGGTTCGCCGGTCGAGTTCAGGCTCGCGAAGATCTGCTGCGCGTTCGCCCCCGCGCCGAGCGTGATCGCCACATGCTCGAGCTTCTGCAGTCCGCGCCAGATGTGCGCGGCATCGCCTCGGCTGATCTTGCTGCGGAAGAACGCGTAGTTGTCGTCGAACCGTGAGTCCCGGAGAGAGCCGTCGGCCGGCCGGTCGTCGAAGACGACGCTCTCGAAGACGTCCGCCCACGCCTCGTGCGGGCGGAGCTTGGTCCGTCCGTCCGGGCCGGTGAGCACCCGCTCGAGGACGCCGGCGAGTGCGGTGTCATCGTGCTGCACGGTGTGGTGGAGTGCGGCGATCAGGAGCATGAGCGTCGTGATGCGCTGCTGCCCGTCGATCAGGACGAGGTCATCGCCGTCGCCATCGGTCGAGGACAGGACAGAACCGATGAAGTGCATGTGGTGCGGATCGGAGTCGGCCACCGCGCGGACATCGGAGAGCAGCTGTTCGCATCCGCCGATGTCCCAGCGGTACTGCCGCTGGTAGACGGGAACCACGATCGTCGCGTCGAGGGAGGCGAGCCAGGAGAGGGTGTTGACGGCTGTCGCCTCGATGTTCGTGGCCGTCGTCATGTGGTGTTTCCGCCCCCTGGATGATCCGACTGTCGAGTCTAGCCGCGACCCCCGCCGGGCCCGGTTATTCACGGCCGCCTCCGTGGCGCGTTCAGGACCGCGGGATAGGCTTGCCTAAGTCGAGCCTGTTAAAACGTGCTGGCTCCCTACGAAAGGCCGATCCACCTCATGGGTTACATCACCTCCGCCGCTCTCGAAGAGACCGGCTATGTCGTCCTCGACCGCTACAACCAGGAACTCGATCCGAAGGAATGGCTGGACATCGAGTACAACGACTGGAAGTCCTCCGGCGACACGCGCTTCGCGCCGCTGGCCAGCGCATTCGGCGAGATCGAGTGCAACGGATTCTGGAACCACAAGCCGCCGCGCACCGACAAGGACGGCGTCTGGATCGACTCCCAGGTCGAGAAGGCACCGAACCTCACGCGCCGTGCGCAGGAGCCGGGTGCGAACGTCGGTCGCTGCCGTGTCATCGAGCTGCAGCCCACCCCGTACGGCGAATGCCTCTACAACCTGCACCAGGACGACAACAACCGGCTGAACCCCGACGGGACGGGCTGGGTCGTTCGCGGATTCTTCAACCTCACCGACGACAAGGACAGCTACTTCGTCCTGCGCGAGAACCGTACGGATCCGGCCGGTGAGGTGCGCATCGCGCTGCCGGCGGGCGCCCAGCTGATCATCGACACGCAGCGCCTGTGGCACGCGGCCACCCACAACGGCACCGAGCCGCGCTACTGCCTCATCACCTCCTGGACGTCGGGGCCCGAGTTGGACGCCTACATCGAGAAGTACAACGGCGTGAACCACGTCGAGAGCGTCGAGGTTCCGCAGGATCTCCTGGACGCCGGCTACGCCGAGCAGGCGCGGAAGGATGCCGCACGTGCGGCGTACTACGCCGCAAAGGGACAGGTCGAGGTCCAGGCGATGAGCGAGGCCTGAGCGACCGCTCGATCCGCGAAGGGCGCCCGAATCACACGCTTGTGATTCGGGCGCCCTTCCGGCGATAATGGCAGGACAACCGGATACTCGCCGAGATGCTCCGTTCAGGTCGTAGGGGAAGACGCACCTGACGAAACGGAGAGATCATGGCTTCACCACAGTCGCGTGGAGTGATCTTCATTCACTCTGCGCCACGAGCATTGTGCCCGCACCTGGAGTGGGCTGTCGGTCGTGCCCTCGGCTACGCCGTGAGCTTCGACTGGAGCGATCAGCCGGTGCTCGCCGGCAGCCGTCGGGCCGAGTTCTACTGGGAGGGCGCCGCCGGCACGGGAGCCGCCCTCGCGACCGCCATCCGCGGGTGGGAGCACTTGCGCTTCGAGGTGAGCGAGGATCCGTCGCCCCGCAGTGACGGCGGTCGCTGGCTGCACACCCCGGGTCTCGGAATCCACTATGCCCAGACGGACACCGCGGGCAACGTCGTGATCGGAGAGGATCGCATCCGCTACGCGATGGAACTCGCCGCGGGCGACCCGGCCGAACTGCAGCACGAACTCCAGGTGGCGCTCGGCGCTGCGTGGGACGAGGAGCTCGAGCCCTTCCGCCATGCCAGCGACGATGCTTCCGTGGTGTGGCTGCACAAGGTCGGCTGACCCGGGCCTCGGGCGGCGCAGGCGCCATTACCGGCGGTCGGAGACTCTGCTCCCGGACGCCGAGACCGCGAATCGCCGCCTGAAACGACAGACGCCCCCGAACTCATCGGGGGCGTCTTCGTGTCGTCGATGCGCACCGCGGTTCCGAAGCGGCCGCCGTTCCCGGCATCCGATTCGCCCTCCGCATCCGAACTGCCCCGCCGGGATGGTGCATTCTCCGCCGAGACGGTGCATCCTCCGCCGAGACGGTGCATCCTCCACCGAGACGGTGCATCCTCCGCCGAGACGGTGCACACCATCTCGACGGGAAACCCACCATCTCGCCGGGAAACCCACCATCTCGACGGGAAGCGCGGTGCGCGGTCGCGCACCGTTGTCTCAAACGGAGGCGAAGGCGACGACGGCGTTGTGACCGCCGAAGCCGAACGAGTTGCTGATCGCGAGCTGCGGGCCGTCGCCCAGCGGCTGCGGCTCGCCGGAGATCCGGAACGGGACCGCAGGATCCTGCTCGGTGAGGTTGATCGTCGGCGGAGCCATACGGTCCTGCAGCGCGAGGACCGTGAAGATCGCCTCCAGCGCGCCCGTTCCACCCAGGAGGTGACCGGTCGACGCCTTCGTCGCCGAGACCGGGATCTCGTCGATCCGATCCCCGAACACCGTCTTGAGCGCGACGTACTCGTTCGGATCGCCGACGGGGGTCGAGGTTGCGTGCGCGTTGATGTGCGTGACGTCGCCGGGAGCGGCATCCGCCATCTCCAGCGCGGCGCGCACCGCACTGGCAGCACCGGTGCCCTCGGGGTCGTTCGCGGTGATGTGGTACGAATCGGCCGTGACCCCGCCGCCGACGACCGCGGCGTAGATCTTGGCCCCGCGGGCGCGCGCGTGCTCCTCGGTCTCGAGGATGAGGACGCCGGCACCCTCGCCCATGACGAAGCCGTCGCGGTCGATGCTGCCGGGGCGTGAGGCGTGCGCGGGGTCGTCGTTGCGCTTGGACAGCGCCTGCATCGAGGCGAAGGAAGCGATCGTGATCGGGTGGATGGCCGACTCCGTGCCGCCCGCGATCACGACGTCGGCGAGGCCGGCGCGCAGGTGCTCGATCGCGTTGATGATCGATTCCGTGCTCGACGCACACGCGCTCGCGACGGTACGCGCGTAGGCACGCGCGCCGAAGTGCAGCGAGAGGTTGCCGGCTGCGGCGTTGGGCATCAGCATCGGGACCGTCATCGGCATCACCCGCCGCGGCCCCTTCTCGCGAAGCGTGTCCCACGCGTCCAGAAGCGTCCAGACACCGCCGATCCCGGTGGCGAAGTCGACGCCCAGGCGGTCCGGATCGACGTCAGGGCTCCCGGCGTCCGCCCAGGCCTCCATGGCGGCGACGAGCGCGAACTGCGAGGACGGGTCCAGGCGCTTGGCCTGCGGCCGCTCGAGCACCGTGTCCGGGCGCACCTTCGCCTCGGCGGCGAACGTCACCGGCAGCTGGTACTGCTCCACCCAGTCGTACTCGAGGGTGCGCGCGCCGGAGACGCCGTCGAGAAGGGCGGACCAGCTCTCGGGGGCGGTGCCGCCCAGCGGCGAGGACGCGCCGATGCCGGTGACGACGATGCGGGGGGTGCTCATGCGTGTGTCTCATCCTCAAGGTGAGCCGGTGGGGGCGTTCGCCCCCACCGGAATGTGCGTCGAAGGACCGGGATCCGAGCGGACCCGGGAACGCGGTCAGGCCTGGTTGGACGTGATGAAGGTGACGGCGTCGCCGACGGTCTTGAGGTTCTTGACCTCGTCGTCGGGGATCGTGACGCCGAACTTCTCCTCGGCGTTGACGACGATCGTCATCATCGAGATCGAGTCGATGTCGAGGTCATCGGTGAACGACTTCTCCAGGGCGACCTCGTCGGCCGAGATCCCCGTTTCGTCGGTGATGAGCTCGGCGAGTCCCGCGAGGACCTCGTCGTTGCTGAATGCCATGGTTTCTCCTGTTCTTCGGGGTGGCCCGGTCGGGGCCCTGTTCAGTCTAGAGTCGGGGGTCGGCTGGGTCAGGGAAGGACGACGACCTGGGCGCCGAACACGAGACCGGCGCCGAAGCCGATCTGCAGCGCGAGCCCGCCGCTGAGCTCGGGGTGCTCCTGCAGCAGTCGGTGCGTCGCGAGCGGGATCGACGCGGCCGACGTGTTCCCGGTCGTCTCGATGTCACGGCCGATCACGACGGTGTCGGGCAGCTTCAGCTGCTTGGCGAACTCGTCGATGATGCGCATGTTGGCCTGATGGGGGACGAAGGCCGCCAGATCGGATGCCGTCACCCCGGCCGCCTCGAGCGCCTGGCGCGCGACCTTGACCATCTCCCACACCGCCCAGCGGAAGACCGTCGGTCCCTCCTGGCGAAGTGTCGGCCACGGCACCTCACCGTCGCGGAACTGCGTGAGCGTGCCGTTCATCCCGACCGCTTCCGCCTTGGAACCGTCGGACCCCCAGATCGTGGGACCGATTCCCGGCGTCTCGCTCGGACCGACCACCACGGCGCCGGCTCCGTCACCGAGGAGGAACGAGATGCTCCGATCCGTCGGGTCGACGACGTCGCTCAGCTTCTCCGTGCCGATCACGAGCGCGTAGTGCGCCGCGCCCGCCCGGATGAGCGCGTCAGCCTGTGCGACACCGTAGGCGAATCCGGCGCAGGCCGCGTTCACGTCGTAGGCGGCGGCCGGGTTCGAGCCGACGCGGTCGGCCACGATCGCCGAGACGGATGGAGTCTGCTTCGGGTTCGAGATCGTCGCGACGATCACGGCGTCGATGTCGGATGCCGCCACCCCGGACTTCTCGATCGCCTCGCGCGCGGCATCCGTCGCCAGATCGATCGCGTCGGTGTCGTGGACGGCTCGTGTGCGCGTGACGATCCCCGTGCGCTGGCGGATCCACTCGTCGCTCGAGTCGATGGGCCCGATCAAATCCTCGTTGGGGACGGCGATCTCGCCGCGCGCGGCGCCGTATGCGTAGATGCGCGTGTGCGCGGCGCCGGTCGACTGAATGAGGGTGGGGGCCATATGAGCTGCTCCGGTCATGCCTGAGATCCGCTCAGAAGCGTCTGAGCGGCGGGGAGGTCGTCGGGCGTCTTGACGGCGACACTCGGAACTCCTCGGAGTGCACGCTTGGCCAGGCCTGTGAGGGTGCCCGCCGGCGACAGCTCGACGATACCGGTCACCCCCGCCTCGGCGAAGGAGTCCATGCACAGATCCCACCGCACGGGCGAGGCCACTTGATCGACGAGGGCGGCGACGAAGGCGGCCCCGGACTCGACGGGCGCGCCGTCGCGGTTCGACCAGAGCGTCACGCCGGGATCTGCGGGCTGCACGGCGTCGGCCGCCTCACGGAGCGCCTGCACGGCGGGAGCCATGTAGTCGGTGTGGAAGGCACCCGCGACCTGCAGCGGGATGACGCGCGTGCCCTGCGGCGGCTCCGCACTCAGAGCCTGGAGCCCGGCGAGGGATCCTGCCGCGACGATCTGACCCGCGCCGTTGTAGTTGGCAGGGGTGAGCCCGAGCTCCTCCAGCCGGGAGACGACGGCATCCTGATCGCCGCCGATGACTGCGCTCATGCCCGTCTGCTCCGCGGCGGCCGCCGCGGCCATCGCACGACCACGGATGCCGACGAGTCGCAGCGCGTCCTCATCGGAGAGCACGCCCGCAGCGGCGGCCGCCGCGAACTCGCCCACGGAGTGACCGGCGACGCCCGCGACCGCGGAGCGGTCGGCCAATGCGTGCCAGGAGAGCAGACTCGCCGCGACGATGAGAGGCTGTGCGACCTGCGTGTCGCGGATGCGGTCAGCGTCCCACTCCGTACCGGCGGCGAGGAGGTCGACCCCCGCCCATTCGGAATACGAGGACACGCGCTCGGCGGCGCCGTCGACGGACAGCCACGGGCTGAGAAATCCGGGAGTCTGGGAACCCTGGCCCGGGAAGACGGCGATCATCACCATCCCATCCTGCCAAGGATCATCCGAGCGGTTCTGGCGATCTCGTCACAACAATCGGCCGAGGCTTTGTGCGCGCCGCACAGAGCGTCGCCGGGCGGCGGTCGTGATCAGTTCGTGCTCCGCCGCAGCGACGGGATACGGCGGCGCGCGGAATCGCCCCCGATTGAGCCCAGGATCAAGGCGGTCTGCAGGATGAGCGCCTCTCGCGGACCCGTCGCATCCCACCCGATGACGTCCGAGACGCGCTTCAGGCGGTACCGCACCGTGTTCGGGTGCACGAAGAGCTCGCGCGCCGTGGCCTCGAGGGAGCGACCGTTGTCGAGATAGCTCCAGAGCGTGGTGACCAGGTCCGCGCTGTGCGACTGCAGGGGGCGGTAGATCCGCTCGACCAGGGTCTGCTTCGCGAGCGGGTCGCCCGCGAGTGCGCGCTCCGGCAGCAGGTCGTCGGCCTCGACCGGACGCGGCGCGTTGCGCCAGGCGCGGGCGACCGCGAATCCGGCGAGCGACGCGCGGGCGCTCTGGCTCGCGTCCACGAGGGCGGGGACGGCAGGACCGAGCACGAGGAAGCCCGGTCCGAACCCCGGCTCGAGCCGCTTGGCGATCTCGGGGAACGGCAGTTCCGGCTCGTCGTCCGGGCGTCCCGGCAGCTCCGCGCGACCGAGGACGAGCACGAGTCTGGACCCCTGCACACCGATGAGCACGTCGACACCGAGCTTGCGGGCACTGCGCCGGAGCTGATCGACGTCGAACTGCGGGGGAGTGGTGCCGACGAGCACCGCCACCTCGCCGTGCCCGTGCCAGCCGAGGGCGGCGATGCGGCTGGGCAGCTCCTCGTCGGCCTCACCGGTCAGGATCGAATCGACGACGAGCGCCTCCAGGCGCGCGTCCCAGAGCCCGCGCGCCTCGGCCGCCCGCGCGTACACGTCCGCCGCGGCGAACGCGACGTCTCGCGAATAGCGCAGGATGCCTTCGCGCAGGTCGTCGCCTTTTCCGACCAGGCGCTCTTCGGTGACCTCCACCGTGACCCGGATCAGCTGCAGCGTCTGGGTCAGGCTGACGCTGCGCAGCAGCTCCCTCGGAGCGGCCGCGAAGATGTCCGCGGCGATCCAGGGGGTGGACGTCGGGTCGTCGTACCACTGGATGAACGACGAGATGCCCGCCTGCGCGACGAGCCCCACGGCGGAGCGTCGCGCAGGCGGCATCTCGGCGTACCACGGAAGGGTGTCCTCGAGCCGCTTGATCGTGGCACTCGCCAGGTCGCCCGAGATCTTCCTCAGCCACGCGAGGGTCTCGGTCTTGTCCATCTGCGCCGGGCGGGAGGCCATGCGTGCGGTCAGCTCTCGCCGCCCGCGTTGCCGCTGGTTCCGGCGGTCACGTCGTGGAGGCGGTACTTCTCGATCGCCTGCGCCGCCAGCGACCGATCGACGGATCCTTCTTCGGCGAGCGACTGGAGCGTGCGCACGACGACCGACGGGCCGTCGATCTTGAAGAACCGGCGCGCCGCGGCCCGTGTGTCGGAGAAGCCGAAGCCGTCCGCACCGAGGGTCGCGAAGTTGTGCTGCACCCACGGCCGGATCTGATCCTGGACGGCGTGCATGTAGTCGCTGACCGCGACCACGGGACCGGGCGTGTCACGCAGCTTCTCCGTGATGTACGCCGTGCGCGGCTCCTGATCGGGATGCAGGAAGTTGTGCTCGTCCGCGGCGAGACCGTCGCGACGCAACTCGGTCCACGACGTCACCGACCACACGTCCGCGATCACGCCCCAGTCGTCCTTCAGCAGCTGCTGCGCCTCCAGCGCCCACGGCACACCGACGCCCGAGGCGAGGAGCTGGGCGCGGGGGCCGTCGCCCTCCCCCCGCGAGATGCGGTGGATGCCGCGCACGATGCCGTCGATGTCGACATCGGCCGGCTCCGCAGGCTGCACGAGCGGCTCGTTGTACACCGTGAGGTAGTACATGACGTTCGGATCCTCGTGCTGGCCGCCGTACATCCGGTCCAGGCCCGCGCGCACGATGTGGGCGATCTCGTAGCCGTACGCGGGATCGTAGGAGACCGTCGCGGGGTTCGTCGACGCGAGCAGGTGAGAATGCCCGTCGGCGTGCTGCAGACCCTCACCGGTCAGAGTCGTCCGACCGGCCGTCGCGCCGATGATGAAGCCGCGCGCCATCTGGTCGCCGGCGGCCCACTGGGCGTCGCCGGTGCGCTGGAAGCCGAACATCGAGTAGAAGATGTAGACCGGGATGAGCGGTTCGCCGTGGGTCGAGTAGGACGTGCCGACGCCGGTGAAGGCGGCGAGGGCGCCCGCCTCGTTGATGCCGACGTGCATGATCTGCCCCTGCGGGCTCTCCTTGTAGGCGAGCAGCAGCTCCCGGTCGACCGAGGTGTAGTGCTGGCCGTTCGGGTTGTAGATCTTGGCCGTCGGGAAGAACGCGTCCATGCCGAACGTGCGGGCCTCGTCCGGGATGATCGGGACGATGCGGTTGCCGAATCCCTTCGCGCGCAGCAGGTCCTTCAGCAGTCGGACGAACGCCATCGTCGTGGCGATCTCCTGCGTGCCGGAGCCCTTCTTGGGCTGCGCGTACGCGGAGTCGTCGGGAAGCTGGAGACCCACGTGCGTGGAACGACGTTCGGGGAGGAAGCCGCCGAGAGCCCGCCGACGCTCCATGAGGTACTGGATCGTCTCATCCTGCTGACCGGGGTTGTAGTACGGCGGCAGGTACGGGTTCTCCTCGAGCTGGGCATCCGTCACCGGGATGTGCATCTCGTCGCGGAAGTGCTTGAGGTCGTCGAGGGTCATCTTCTTCATCTGGTGGGTCGCGTTGCGACCCTCGAAGTGCTTGCCCAGGCCGTAGCCCTTGATGGTCTTGGCGATGATGACGGTGGGCTGACCCTTGTGCTCGACGGCGGCCTTGTACGCCGCGTACACCTTGCGGTAGTCGTGACCACCGCGCTTCAGACCCCAGATCTGGTCGTCCGTGTAGTCCTTCACGAGCGCACGGGTGCGCTCGTCGCGGCCGAAGAAGTTCTCCCTGACGTACGCGCCGTCCTCCGTCTTGTAGGTCTGGTAGTCGCCGTCCGGAGTGACGTTCATGAGGTTCAGCAGCGCGCCGTCGGTGTCGCGCGACAGCAGCTCGTCCCACTCGCGACCCCACACGACCTTGATGACGTTCCAGCCGGCGCCGCGGAAGAAGCTCTCCAGCTCCTGGATGATCTTTCCGTTCCCGCGGACGGGCCCGTCCAGTCGCTGCAGGTTCGCGTTGACGACGAAGGTCAGGTTGTCCAGACCCTCGTTCGCGGCGACCTGGAGCTGACCGCGGCTCTCGACCTCGTCCATCTCGCCGTCGCCGAGGAACGCCCACACGTGCGAGTCCGACAGGTCCTTGATCCCGCGGTTCGTGAGGTACTTGTTCGTCATCGCCTGGTAGATCGCGTTGATCGGGCCGAGGCCCATCGACACGGTCGGGAACTGCCAGAACTCCGGCATGAGGCGCGGGTGCGGGTACGAAGGGATGCCGTTCGGCGCAGCCGACTTCTCCTGGCGGAAGCCGTCGAGCTGCTTCTCGGTCAGACGACCTTCCAGGAACGCACGCGCGTACGTGCCCGGGGACGCGTGACCCTGAATGAAGATCTGGTCGCCGCCGGAGGGGTGGTCGGCGCCGCGGAAGAAGTGGTTGAAGCCCACTTCGTACAGCGACGCGGAGGATGCGTACGTGGAGATGTGACCGCCGACGCCGATTCCGGGGCGCTGCGCGCGGTGCACCGTGACCGCGGCGTTCCAGCGGATCCAGGCGCGGTAGCGGCGTTCGATCTCCTCGTCGCCGGGGAAGTCCGGCTCGTTCTCGGGGGCGATCGTGTTGATGTAGTCGGTCGTCGGGACCATCGGCACGCCGAGGTGCAGGTCCTTCGAGCGCTTGAGCAGGCTGAGCATGATCTCGCGGCCGCGGCCGTGGCCCTTCGCGGCGACGAGCTGCTCGAGGGATTCCTGCCACTCCGCGGTCTCATCGGGATCGCTGTCGAGGGGGCCCTGTGAATACGGATCCTGGTCGTGAACAGTCACGGAAGACCTTTCGTTCTCTGGCAGATCGTGCCAGGTGATCGCAAGCGATGCGCAGCGGGCTTTGTCGAGCGGGCACAACGCACCGTCTGCCAGCCTAGCGAGTATCCCGTCGTACGAAGTCGTCGCGGGCGCTGCGTCCTAGACTTGCCGCAAGGGCCTTTAGCTCAGCTGGTAGAGCGCCACGTTTACACCGTGGATGTCGTCGGTTCGATCCCGGCAGGGCCCACGTGAATGCACTTCCCGCCGACCAGCGCCGTCTCGTCGAACTCGCCGAGCTCGACACCCGCATCCGACAGGCTGAGAACGCGCGTCGCAATCCGCCTCAGGCTGCCCGCGTGCAGGCGCTGATCACGCAGCGTCAGACGCTGTCGCAGGAGCTGACATCGCGTCTCGGCATCCGCGACGATCTGCGGGCGGATCTCGCCCGCATCGAGTCCGACGTGGCGATGGTGGACGCCCGTCGCGCCCGCGACGCGGAGCGGCTCGCGGCGACGAGCAACGCGAAAGAAGCGCAGGGGCTGGAGAGCGAGCTGCAGTCCCTCGCCCGCCGCAAGAACGACCTCGAGGATGCTGAGCTCGAACTCATGGAGCGGCTCGAGGTCGCCGAAGCCGCCGTCGCCGAACAGGAAGCGCTCATCGCGCAGACGAACGACGAGGGCACGGCTCTCAGTGCAGAGGCGAAGCGGATCGTGGCCGAAGCCACCGCCGCTTTCGATGCTGCGACCCGCGACCGCGGCGCGCTGGTCGCCGCCATCCCCGCGGACCTCGTCGCGATGTACGAGAAGGTGGCGGCACGCAGCGCCGGGGCCGCCTATCTGCGACGCCGGACGTGCGAAGGGTGCCACATGATGATCGCGGGCACCGACCTGCAGACGATCCGCCTCGCCCAGACCGATGCCGTCGTCACGTGCCCTGAATGCGGATGCATCCTGGTGCGCGCGGAGGATTCCGGCTTGTGATCCCACCCCTCGCCGCCGTGCCTGGTGGGAGGGGCCGCCGTGCATCGCGATGACGATCAGGCTTTCGTCGTTCTGGGGCGCGCCGGCGGCGGGATTTCAGCCGCCGTGTTGGACATCGACGGCGCGGAGCGGGAGCGCCTGACGCTCGCGGAAGCGGACCTGGGGGAGTGGGTGCGCGCGTTCGAGCGCGCCCATTCGCCGCGGTGGGTCTGGAACGACACGCCGCGCTGGTACGCCGCTCTCCTCGGTTCGGGAGTCCGCGTCTCGCGATGCCACGATCTGCGCCTGTCTCATGCGATCCTGCGCGATTCGACCCTGACACCTGGATTCGTCGCGCACGGTGATGCGACTGCCGGGTCGCCGACCGACTGGGACTGCCCGCCCTTCACCGGCGAGGACGCACCCGCCCCGGCGCTGTTCGACCTCGACGGTGCGGCGGCCGCGGCGGGTCCCGCGATCGGGACCGACGAGTGCCTGGACGAATTCCGCCGCCAGCGCGACGCGGTGAGCCGATCTGCAGACTCCGGAAGGCTCCGGCTGCTGATCGCGGCGGAGGCCGCCGGCGCGCTGATCGCCGTGGAGCTCCAGGCCGCCGGGCTCCCCTGGGACGTGGGCGAGCACCGCCGCATCCTCGACGAGGTCTTGGGGGAGCGACCCGCGTCCGGCGGTGCACCTCGACGCATGGAGGATGCCGCGCGTCGCGTCCGGGAGGCGCTCGGGGATCCGACGGTGAACCTCGACTCGCAGCAGAAACTCCTCCGGTCACTGCATCGCGCCGGCATCCTCGTCACATCGACGAGCCGCTGGGAACTGGCCGAGTACCGCCACCCGGCGATCGAGCCCCTCCTGGAGTACAAGAAGCTCTCCCGGCTGCTCACGGCGAACGGGTGGGCGTGGCTCACCGAGTGGGTCCGCGACGGCCGCTTCCGTCCGACCTATGTGCCGGCGGGCGTCGTGACCGGTCGGTGGGCCTCCGCCGGCGGCGGTGCACTGCAGATCCCCCGTCAACTGCGGACGGCGGTGCGCGCCGACCCGGGGTGGCGGCTCGTCGTGGCCGACGTCGCGCAGCTCGAACCGCGCGTACTCGCTGCGATGTCCGGCGACGCCGCCCTCGCGGACGCCGCGCGCGGGGCGGATCTGTACGCCGGCATCGTCGCCGCCGGCGCGGTGCCGAGCCGGGCGGAGGCCAAGGTCGCGATGCTCGGCGCGATGTACGGCGCGACGACGGGCGCGAGCGGGCTCCTGGTTCCCCGGCTGCGACGGACGTTCCCCCGCGCGATGGCGCTGGTGGACGATGCCGCTCGTACCGGCGAGCAGGGCGGGGTCGTGTCGACGTGGCTCGGTCGCACTTCGCCCCCGCCGTCCGCGCGGTGGCGGGATGCGCAGTCTCGAGCGGGCGACGCCGAGGCGTCGGGAGCGGATGAGAGCAGGGCCCGGCGGTGGGCCCGAGACCGCGGCAGGTTCACCCGCAACTTCGTCGTCCAGGGCACGGCGGCGGAGTGGGCATCCGCGTGGCTCGCCGATCTGCGTGGCCGCCTTGCCGCTCTGCCCGCCGTGGCTCCCGCGCGCACCGCGCCCCGATCCGGCCCGGTCTTCGCCGACCGCGCTCACCTCGCGTTCTTCCTGCACGACGAGGTCATGGTCCACACCCCGCAGGAGCACGCCGACGAGGTGGCGGAGGCGGTGCAGCAGGCCGCCGCCGCAGCCGGCCGACTGCTGTTCGGAGGGTTCCCGATCGACTTCCCCCTCGAGGTCCGAGTGTCCGCGGACGCCGGCAAGGACTGACGACCCGGGATGCCGGGCTAGAGTGGGCGACGCGAATGGGTCGGCTGGACGGTCGCGTCGCGCGCGGTTCGCCGTGTCGCGCCGAGGAACGTCCGGGCTCCACAGGGCAGGGCGGTGGGTAACACCCACCCGGAGTGATCCGCGAGACAGTGCCACAGAGAACAGACCGCCGGGGGAGACCCCGGTAAGGGTGAAACGGCGGTGTAAGAGACCACCGGGGTCGTCGCGAGACGACCCGCAAGGTAAACCTCGCCCGGAGCAAGGCCAGACAGGGGATGTGGACGCGGCCCGCCGAGTCCCCGGGTAGGCCGCTGGAGCGGCACGGCAACGTGTCGCCGAGAGAGATGACCGTCCACGGGGCTCACGCCCCCGGACAGAACCCGGCGTACAGGCCGGCCCATTCGCCCTCTCGTCAGGCGCGCGTGACCGTCGTGTCCAGTTCCGGTGCGGCTCCCAGCGAGAGCGCCGCCGCGCCGATGATCCCTGCGTTGTTGCGGTGGATCGCGGGCACGATCGGCGTGTTGAGCTTGAGCAGCGGCAGGAACTGGTCCGCGTGCTTGGAGACACCCCCGCCGACGATGAACAGATCGGGCGTGAAGAGGAACTCGACGTGGCTGTAGTAGACCTGCAGACGCTCCGCCCACTGAGCCCAGTCGAGGGTCTCGCGCTCCATCGCCGAGTAGGCCGTCCACGCCTCGAAGTCGCGCTTGTGTCCGGCGCGCTGCAGGTGGCCGAGCTCGGAGTTGGGGATCAGGACGCCGTTGTAGATCACCGCCGACCCGATGCCGGTGCCGAGGGTCGTGAGGATCGTGAGGCCCTGGATGCCGCGCGCCGCGCCGTAGCGCATCTCGGCGACGCCGGCGACGTCCGCGTCGTTCGCGAAGTGGATGTCGCGCCCCAGACCGTCCTCGAAGAACTTCTCGGCCTCGAAGCCGATCCACCGCTGCGACACGTTCGCTGCGGACAGCGTGCGCCCCGACTTCACGATCGCCGGGAAGGCGACACCCAGTGGGATCGCGTCCTCACGGACACCGAGCGTGTCCAGGACCGTCAGCACCGCCGTCAGGACGTCCTCCGGCTCCGCCCCCTGCGGGGTCGCGACTTTCACGCGGTCGCTGAGCAGGGTTCCCGCTTCCAGGTCGACGATCGCCGCCTTGATGCCCGTGCCGCCGATGTCCACGCCGACCGCGCGCGTCTTGTCCTTTGCCATGGGGCCAGCCTATCCAGGAGCGCGCGCCCGATCAGTAGGATCGAGCGAGTGGCACCGCGCACGCGTGTGGTGGACGGTCGAGAGGAGCGGACTGTGGCCGAGGACAGCGAGAAGTACTGGTACAACCTCGAGACCGGAGAGGTCGAGCGCGGCTACGTCTCGCCGCACGTCGACCGCGCGGGACCTTTCGACACGGCCGAGGAGGCCGCGCGCGCACCGGAGATCATCCGCGAGCGCTCTCGGGCCTGGGCAGACGAAGACCGCCGCGAGAATGCGCCGCGTTCCGGCGCCGCAGACGACGAGAACTGATCCTGCTCTTCCTGAGCGGCATCCGAGGGGAATTCGATGGACAAGCAGCGTGACTTCGTTCTGCGCACGATCGAGGAGCGGGGCGTCAAGTTCGTCCGGCTGTGGTTCACCGACGTCATCGGGACCCTCAAGTCGGTCGCGATCGCGCCGGCCGAGGTGGAGGGCGCCTTCAGCGAGGGGCTCGGCTTCGACGGGTCGGCGATCGAGGGCCTGACCCGCTCGTACGAATCCGATCTGCTCGCTCACCCCGATCCCACGACGTTCCAGATCCTGCCGTGGCGAGGCGAGATCGATCCGACGGCGCGCATGTTCTGCGACATCACCACGCCCGACGGCCAGCCCGCGGTGGCCGACCCCCGGCACGTGCTCAAGCGGTCGCTCGCGAAGGCCGCCGATGCGGGCTTCACCTTCTACACGCACCCCGAGATCGAGTTCTACCTGCTGAAGTCGTCGGCGTTCGGACCGGAGGGACCGGAACCCGTCGATTCCGCCGGGTACTTCGACAACGTCCCGGGTGGGACGGCGCACGACTTCCGTCGGCGGTCGGTGCGGATGCTGGAGGACCTCGGGATCTCGGTCGAGTTCAGCCACCACGAGGGCGGCCCCGGCCAGAACGAGATCGATCTGCGGTACGCGGACGCCCTCGCGACGGCCGACAACATCATGACGTTCCGCACCGTGATCAAAGAGGTGGCCATCGAGCAGGGCGTCTACGCGACGTTCATGCCCAAGCCGCTGGGCGGCAAGCCGGGCAGTGGCATGCACACGCACATGTCGCTCTTCGAAGGCGACACGAACGCCTTCTACGAGGAGGGCGCGACCTACCAGCTGTCCAAGACCGGGCGCCACTTCATCGCGGGGCTGCTGCGTCACGCCGCCGAGATCTCCGCCGTGACGAATCAGTTCGTGAACTCCTACAAGCGCCTGTGGGGCGGCGACGAGGCCCCGAGCTTCATCACGTGGGGTCACAACAACCGATCCGCGCTGGTGCGCGTGCCGATGTACAAGCCCAACAAGGGTCAGTCCTCGCGCGTCGAATACCGCGGTCTGGACTCGGCGGCGAACCCTTATCTCGCGTATGCGCTCATGCTCGCGGCGGGTCTGAAGGGTATCGAAGAGGGCTACGAGCTCCCGCCCGAGGCGGAGGACAACGTCTGGTCGCTGACGGATGCCGAGCGCAGGGCCCTCGGCTACGCACCACTGCCGGCGAGCCTGGATCACGCTCTGGAGTACATGGAGGAGTCCGAACTGGTCGCCGAGACGCTCGGTGAGCAGGTCTTCAACTACGTGCTGCTGAACAAGCGCAAGGAATGGCAGGAGTACCGTTCGCAGGTGACGCCCTTCGAGTTGAAGAGCAACCTCGAGATGCTCTGACCGGCGCCTCGCGGCGATGACGACGGAGCGTTCGCAGTCCCTCACCCATCTCGCTCGGATCGGGTTCAGCCGTCTCGCGGAGGCGGACAGGGATCTGGGCGAGCTCGAGGAACTGCTCGCGCTCGAGCGCGACGCGCTGACGGCTCCCGCGGCCCGATCCGCCGATCCCGACGCGGCTGTGTCGGCGATGACGCGGATCGCACGACGCGACGCGAGGGCGCTGCGTGCTCTGCACGCCGACGCGGACGGCTGGGCGGCGGTGTGGGCGCTGCTCGGTGCCTCGAGCGGTTTCGCCGACTTCTATCTGCGGCATCCGGAAGAACTCTCGCACCTCGTCGCAGCGGGTCGGTCCCTTCCGACGGAGGAGGAGCTGCGCGCGTCCCTGCTGGAGTCCGTCGACGCCGAGGATGGCTTCGCCGTCGATCCGGACGAGCGGTCCTGGGTGGCGCTGCGTATCCGCTACCGGCGCCAGTTGGCCGCGATCGCCGCGTACGACCTGCTGAGCGCGTCCCCGGTGGACGAGGTCGCCCTGGTGGCAGCCCGTCTGGCAGATGCGGCCGGAGCGGCGCTCGAGGCGTCGCTGTGCGTGGCGCGCGCGCGGGTCGTCCGGGGACTGCCCGGCACGGGACGATCCCCGCGTGAGCAGGTCGCCGGCACCCGCCTCGCCGTGATCGGCATGGGCAAGACCGGCGCCCGCGAGCTCAACTACGTGAGCGATGTGGACGTGATCTTCGTCGCGGGCGCGGACGAAGCGGTGCTCGCCGAAGCCGGCGAGAGTCGCGTGGTGGACATCGCCACGCGACTGGCCGTGCAGACGATGCGCGGGATCTCCGGCGCCGAGATCGAACCGCCGCTGTGGGAGGTGGACGCGAACCTCCGGCCCGAAGGAAAGCAGGGCGCGCTCGTGCGCACCCTGGATTCCCACCTGTCGTACTACGACCGGTGGGCGAAGAGCTGGGAGTTCCAGGCGCTGCTGAAGGCGCGGCCGATCGCGGGGGACAGGGAACTCGGCGACGAGTACGTGCGCGCCGTCCAGCCGAAGATCTGGACGAGCGCCGCCCGCGAGAACTTCGTGGACAGCGTTCAGCGCATGCGCGAGCGCGTGACCGAGCACATCCCGGCCGCGGAGGTGCCCTACCAGCTCAAGCTCGGGCCGGGCGGCATCCGCGACATCGAGTTCACGGTGCAGCTCCTGCAGCTCGTGCACGGGCTGTCGGATGACCGCATCCGCCAGCGCGGCACGCTCGAGGCGATCGACGCCCTCGTGGCACAGGGCTACATCGGCCGAGCCGACGCCGCCACCTTCTCGCACGACTACCGCGTGCTGCGTCTCCTCGAGCATCGCGTGCAGCTGCGTCAGCTCCGTCGCACCCACTTGATGCCGGAGCGGCCGGACGAGCGCCGCGTCCTCGCGCGCGCCAGCGGTCTGGCCGAGTCGGGCGAGAAGGTCTGGGAGCTGTGGGAGAAGATCAAGCGCGAGGTGCGCGACATCCACGTCCGGCTGTTCTACCGGCCGCTGCTGTCCGCGGTCGCCTCGCTCCACGAGGAGGAGCGCTCGCTCTCGCCCGCTCAGGCGCACGATCGCCTCGCGGCGATCGGGTTCACCGATCCGGTCGGGGCGCTACGGCACATCGCCTCGCTCACAACGGGTCTGAGCCGCGGGGCCACGATCCAGCGCCACCTGATGCCCGTGATGATCCGCTGGTTCGCCGACGGCGTGGACCCCGACTACGGGCTTCTGGCGTTCCGGCGCATCAGCGAGCGCCTCGGCGCGACGCCGTGGTTCCTGCGGATGCTCCGCGACTCGTCGGGCGCGGCGGAGAGCCTCACCCGGGTGCTGTCCAGCTCACGCTATGTCGGCGAGCTCATGGAGTGGATCCCGGAGTCCGCGGCGTGGCTGGACGACCCCGAGCTTCTGCAGCCCCGGTCAGGCGTGGCTCTCCAGGAAGAGGCGCGCGCGATCCAGTCGCGCCACGCCTCGATCGAGGACGCGATGCGCTCGGTGCGCGGCCTCCGACGGCGCGAGTTGCTGCGCATCGCGATGGCCGGGATCCTGGGCACCCTCACGATCGAGGAGATCGCCCACGCGCTCACCACCGTGACGGAGGTGACGATCCAGGCGACGCTGCGGGCTGTCCGCCGCGAGGTCGTCCCCGAGGAGGACTCCGCGCTCGATTTCTCGGTGATCGCGATGGGTCGATTCGGCGGCGGAGAGCTGGGATTCGGGTCGGATGCCGATGTGATGTACGTGTACCGGGCGAACGGGGTGGACCCTCAGCGCGCGCACGAGCTCTCGCTCCAGCTCGTCGCGGGTCTGCGCAAGCACTCGGAGGACCATCGCGTCCCGCTGGATCTGGATGCCGGGCTGCGCCCCGAGGGGCGCAACGGGCCGATGGCCCGCTCCCTCGCGGCCTACGGCGAGTACTACCGGCGCTGGTCGCTGTCGTGGGAGGCGCAGGCCCTCCTCCGCGCGCGAGGGGTCGCCGGCAGCACGAAGCTCATCCGGGCCTTCACCGAGCTCGCCGACGACGTCCGTTATCCCGCGACGGTCGATCCGCAGGGTGTGCGCGAGATCAAGCGCATCAAGGCGCGGGTGGAGAACGAGCGGCTGCCGCAGGGGGCGGATCCCGCACGACACCTCAAGCTCGGTCCCGGCTCGCTCAGCGACGTCGAGTGGCTCGTCCAGCTGCTGCAGCTCGAGCACGCGCACCGGGTCCCCGGGATGCGGACGACCTCGACCATGGACGCCCTGCGGGCCGCGCGGGATGCCGGGATCGTCGCGGAGACCGATGCACAGCGCCTCGCGGACGCGTGGCGTCTGGCGAGCCGGCTGCGGTCGGCCAACACACTGCTGTCCGGTCAGACGAGCGACGTGCTGCCGACGGATCGCAAGAAGCTCGACGGCATCGGCCGGCTGCTCGGATATCCGCCGCGCTCCGCGACCGCGGTCGAGGAGGACTATCTGGGCGCGACCCGTCGCGCCCGGCGCGTGTTCGAGAAGCTGTTCTACGGCTGAGCCGCCGCGTCCGCCGCACACGAAGAAGGGGCCCCGCGATGCGGGACCCCTTCTTCGTCGACGTGTCTCAGACGCCGAAGTACAGCTCGAACTCGAACGGGTGCGGTCGCGCGGCGATCGGCTTGATCTCGTTCTCGATCTTGTACTCGATCCAGGTCTCGATCAGCTCAGGCGTGAAGACGCCGCCGGCGAGGAGGAACTCGTGATCGGCCGCGAGGGCGTCCAGCGAGTCCAGGAGCGAGTTCGGGACCTGAGGGATGTTCTTGGCCTCCTCGGGGGGAAGCTCGTACAAGTCCTTGTCGACCGGCTCGTGCGGCTCGATGCGGTTCTTGATGCCGTCCAGGCCGGCCATGAGCTGCGCCGCGAAGGCGAGGTAGGGGTTGCCCGAGGCGTCCGGTGCCCGGAACTCGAGGCGCTTGGCCTTGGGGTTCGAGCCCGTGATCGGGATGCGGATCGCCGCGGACCGGTTGCCCGCCGAGTAGACGAGGTTCACCGGCGCCTCGTAGCCCTTGACGAGTCGCTTGTACGAGTTGATCGTCGGGTTGGTGAAGGCGAGCACCGCGGGCGCGTGGGCCAGCAGGCCGCCGATGTACCAGCGGGCGACGTCGCTGAGTCCGCCGTAGCCGGCCTCGTCGTAGAAGAGCGGCTTGCCCTCGAGCCACAGCGACTGGTGCACGTGCATGCCCGAGCCGTTGTCGCCGAACAGCGGCTTGGGCATGAAGGTCGCGACCTTGCCCCACTGCTCCGAGGTGTTCTTGACGATGTACTTGAACTTCAGGATGTCATCCGCCGCGTGCACCATCGTGTCGAAGCGGTAGTTGATCTCCTGCTGTCCACCGGTGCCGACCTCGTGGTGCGAGCGCTCGAGGGTGAAGCCCGCCTCGATGAGCTTGAGCGTGATGTCGTCGCGCAGGTCGGCGGTCTTGTCGACCGGGCTGACGGGGAAGTAGCCGCCCTTGTACGGGGTCTTGTTGGCGAGGTTGCCGCCCTCTTCGACACGGCCCGAGTTCCACGCGCCCTCTTCGGAGTCGACGGAGTAGAAGCTCGAGTTCTGCTTGATCTCGAAGCGCACGTCGTCGAAGATGTAGAACTCCGCCTCGGGGGCGAAGTACGCCGTGTCGGCGATACCGGTGGAGGCGAGGTACTTCTCGGCCTTCTTGGCGACCTGACGCGGGTCCTTGTGGTAGATCTCGCCCGTGCGCGGGTTGTAGATGTCGAAGATCATGATGAGGGTCTTCGCCTCGCGGAACTGGTCGAGGTACGCCGTCGACACGTCCGGGATGAGCTGCATGTCCGACTCGTGGATGTTCGCGAAGCCGCGGATCGAGGAGCCGTCGAACAGCTGGCCGACGGTGAAGAACTCCTCGTCGACGGTCGAGGCCGGGATGTTGAAGTGCTGCTGCACACCAGGAAGATCCGTGAAACGGATGTCGAGGAACTTGACGTCCTCGTCCTTGATGAACTTGAGCACCTCGGATGAATCTTTGAACATGAAGGCTCCAGAGTTAGGGCATCGGGAACTGCCGCCCGCAAGCGGGCTTTCACGAACCGTACCGGGAGGGCATTGCCCGGCAGTGACACCATTGTTTCCGGCATGTTACGCGACGCTCGTTAGGCTGACCACATGGTCTCACCCGATGCGCTTCCCTCCGGCGGATACCCGGGCGAGCGTCTCGGACTTCCTGAGGAAGGCCGCGGGAGCCTCGCGAAGCTCGGTCGCCGGGTGTGGGCGATCCTGATCGACTGGGCCTGCGCCGTGGTGATCTCGATCTCGTTCTTCGACTATGCGCCACTGGCGACCACGCTCGTCTTCGTCGTCGTGCAGATCATCTTCATCCCGACGATCGGAGGCAGTCCCGGTCACCGGCTCCTGGGCATGCGCGTCCAGCGGGTGACGGGGGAATGGCCGGGACTGTGGCGCCCGGTCGTGCGCTCGGTGCTCCTCGGCCTCGTGATCCCCGCGGTGATCTGGGATGCCGACAACAGGGGTCTGCACGACAAAGCGGCCGGCACCGTGCTTGTGCGCGCGTAGCGCGCCGCCGGACTAGCGCGGGCGCGGGGCGCGCGCCTTCGTGGGGTCGATGCCCTTCGGGATGGGCAGCGACGCCAGCGACTGGGAGACGGACTCGAGCCGCTTGATGACCGCAGCCATCGTCGCGCGGTCGATTTTGGTCGGCAGGGCCTTGATCGTCGAGGCGAGCTTCGCGATCGGCACCTCGTCGGCACCGTGCCCGACGTAGAGGACGGTGACGGGCACGCCGGCGGCGACGCGCTGAGCCTTCGAGCGTTCGTCGTTCACGAGCCGGGTGAGCCGGCCGCGGGCCCCTTCGCCGACGATGACGACTCCACCGCGCCCGACGGCGCGGTACACCGCTTCCTGCGTCTTGGGGTTCACGCCGACCGGCATCTCGCTGGACTGCCACTTGCGTCCCAGCGACGTCGACAGCACATGGCCGGCCGCGCCCGGCATCCCGTCGATCTGCTTGTACATCGCACTCGTGGACAGGCGCGTCATCGTCATGAGCGACGCGAGGATGCCGAGCATGACGCCCGTGATCGCCCAGAGGATGATGCTCCACAGCGCGACCGGCGGCAGCAGGAAGCCGATCGCGACGCCGAGACCGGTGGCGAGGATCATGATGCCGATCAGCAGCCACGGCAGCCAGGGGTACGCCTTGCGCGTGAACGTGAACAGGGTGCGGATCTGCGAGAAGAATCCGGGCCGCTTCTCGGGCGCCGTACTGCGTGCTGCCATGGCACCAGCCTACCTTTCCGCGTCCGCGGCATCCGCTCCTTCCCGGCGCCGTCCTCCGGGGCGTTGTGCACAGATGAGGCTGCGCGGGTCCACCGGGAGTGTTGCGGCATGCACGCTCGGAGGGTGATCGAGGATGACGAGCACCTTCTGCATGCGGGCCTCCGGGTGATCCGGATCGTTCGCGACGACGCCGCCGTTCCCTGGCCCGGGGCGCTCGCGGCCGATCCGACAGGAACGACGACATTCGTCGTGGATGCCGCGCGATTCGGTTCCGGGTGGCCGGGCTGGCAGGCCGACGGGCACTCTCATGTGCTCGCGCCGCACGACATCCTGCGGCGCGACGACGGCCACGACCTCCTGCTGCCTCCGTGCGTCGAGCGGATCGCCGATTTCCTCCGGCGGCGCACGGACGCCGGCGATCTCATGGCCGGGGAGGCGGTCACGCTCGCGGTGAGCATGACGCGCGGCCTCATGGAGGCGGGGGATGCGGCGGACACGAGCACCGGCGCATGGTGGCTCACAGAAGACGGTCGCCCCGTCCTCGCCGTCGACAGCGGTGATCGGGTGTGCATCGACGAGACGCTCGCGCGGCTGCAGGAACTCGCGGGTGCCGTGCCCGAGGTCGCCGATGCCGTCCTGGCCGCGCACGACGGGATGGCCGAGCCTCGGACGCGACGTCGGGAGTGCACGCGGTTCGAGACGGAGATGTTCGACCTCGCCGAACCGGCAGCCCTCGCGACGAGCACGTTGGGTCCTCGACGCGCGCGGACGTCGCCCGAGCCGCGTCGGATCGAGGCCCAGGTCGTCGCGGACGCGCCTCGGCCTCCCGCGCTGCTGCACGCGCTGGTCCGTCACGTCGACGCAGACTGGGCAGACCTGCTCTCGCGGACGACGACGGGCGCGTGGCGGGCGCTGCGCTCTCGGGAGCGAGCACGGCGCCCCTGGCTCGTCGCGGCGTGTGCTGCCGCGACCGTCCTGATCGCCGGCCTGCTGTGGCCGACCGTCCCGTCAGGGCCGGCGACGGCGGAGACACCGAACGGCTCGGACGGCGCGGTGTCGACCCCGCCCCCGTCGGAGCCCACACCGTCGCCGTCACCCGGAGCCGAGCCGCATTCGGACGTCCTCGATTCCGGTGCGCACCCGACCGACCTCGTCGCGGTCGCCTCAGAGTTGCTCTCCGCACGGGTGGCATGCGCGGGGGAGCCGACATGTCTGGTGGGCGTTCAGGAGTCGCCGGATGCCGTCTTCCCCGCGGGGGTCATCGACCTGCCGATGGACGGACGCTCGCTCGTGCTGCTCGACGAGTTCGGCGGCGCAGCCGTGCTGCGGGTGGAGGCGCTCGATGCGAGCACCGGCCCGCAGCTCGTGGTGATCGTCAAGCTCGGCGACGGCTGGGAACTGCGTGACGTGCACGACGTCTCGCAGTGACCAAGGGGATCAGATGCCGAGCTGGCCTTCGAACGACGCGTCCTCCAGACGCTTCTTCACCGTGGTGAGGAAGCGCGCAGCGTCCGCGCCGTCCACGATCCGGTGGTCGTAGGAGAGAGCGAGGTAGACGTACGAGCGGATCGCGATCGCGTCCTTCCCGTCGACCTGGACCAGACCGGGCCGCTTGACGACGACGCCCGTCCCGAGGATGGCCGACTGCGGCAGGAACACGACCGGCGTGTCGAAAAGCGCACCGCGCGAACCCGTGTTGGTCAAGGTGAACGTGCCACCGGCCAGCTCGTCGGGCTTGAGCTTGTTGCTGCGCGTGCGTGCGGCGAGATCGGCGATCTCGTGCGCGATCTGCGCCACGTTCTTCGCGGCCGCGTCACGCAGCACCGGCGTGAGCAGTCCACGCTCGGTGTCGACCGCGATCGAGAGGTTCTCCGATGCGGGGTACACGATCTGGTCACCGTCGACGGTGGCGTTGATCACGGGGTTCGACTGCAGGGCCTCCGCCGCCGCGAGGGCGAAGAAGGGCAGGAACGACAGCTTGTCTCCGGTCTTGGCCAGGAAGTCGGCCTTCACCGCATCGCGGTAGGACGCGAGCTTGGTGACGTCCACCTCGACGACGGTGGTGAGCTGAGCGGTCGCCTGCATCGAGGCCACGGCGCGCTCCGCGAGCACCTTGCGCAGCCGAGACATCGGCTGCGTGGTTCCCCGCAAAGGGGAGACCTCGACCGCCGCAGGTGCGGCAGAGACGGGCGCGGCCGCAGCGGCCGGCGCAGCCGCCTTCTGCGCGGCCTGCAGGACATCCTCCTTGCGGATGCGCCCGCCGACGCCGGTGCCCTTCACGGCGGCCAGATCCACGCCCTGCTGCTGCGCCAGGCGACGGACGAGCGGCGTCACGTACGCGGTCACGTCGTCGTCGGTGTCCGCGGCTGCCGGAGCGGGCGCGGACGGAGCCGGAGCTGCGGCAGGAGCGGCGGGAGCCGGAGCCGGAGCGGTGGGGGCAGGAGCAGCGGCCGGAGCCGGAGCAGCGGCGGGGGCGGCTTCTGCCGGGGGTGCGGGGGCGGGGGCTTCTTCGGCCGCGGGCGCCTGCTGCGGGGCGGCCTCCTGCGGCGCGGCAGCGCCGTCGCCGATGCGGGCCAGCGCGGCGCCGACCTCGACGGTCTCGTCCTCCTGCACGAAGATCTGCTGGAGCACGCCGGCGAACGGAGAGGGGATCTCGGTGTCGACCTTGTCGGTCGAGATCTCCAGGAGCGCCTCGTCCACCTCGACGGCGTCGCCGACGCTCTTGAGCCAGCGGGTGACGGTTCCCTCGGTCACACTCTCACCCAGCTCGGGAAGGACGACATCCTTGCCCTCGCCGCCCGCGGCGGGCGCTTGCGAAGGCGCGGCTGCTTCGGCGGGCGCCGGTTCGGCCGGTGCCTGCTCCGCCGGTGCCTGCTCGGCTGCCGGGGCTTCCGCGGCGGGTGCGGCCTCCTCGACCGGCGCAGCCTGCGCGGGAGAATCGTCCGCGGCCGGCGCCGAGGAACCGTCGCCGATCTTGGCCAGGACGGCGCCGACCTCGACGGTCTCGTCCTCCTGGACGAGGATCTCCTCGATCACGCCGCTGATCGGCGAAGGGATCTCGGTGTCGACCTTGTCCGTCGAGATCTCCAGCAGTCCTTCGTCCGCCTGTACGGTGTCGCCGACGTTCTTGAGCCAGCGGGTGACCGTTCCCTCGGTGACGCTCTCGCCGAGCGCGGGGAGGACCACGGAAGTGCTCATGTGCATGACTCCTTCAGAATGCCGATGTCGTTCTAGCTTAGTGATGCCGCCGCGATCGCGCGTCGGCCGCGCTCAGAGCGCGTGGAGCGGTTTTCCGGCCAGCGCGAGGAACGCCTCGCCGAGCGCTTCGCTCTGCGTGGGGTGGGCGTGGACGAACGGGGCGATGTCCTCGGGATGGGCCTCCCAGCCCACGGCAAGCTGCCCCTCGGTGATGAGCTCGCCGACACGATCCCCGACGAGGTGCACGCCCAGCACGGGCCCGTCCTTGCGACGGACGACCTTCACCAGCCCGCCCGTGCCGATGATCTCGCTCTTGCCGTTGCCGGCCAGGTTGTACTCGTAGGAGATCACCTGATCGGCCCCGTGCGCGGCGATCGCCTGCGCCTCGGTGATTCCCACGGAGGCCACTTCCGGGTGGCTGTAGGTGACCTTGGGGATCTGCACATCGGGGATCAGAACGGGGTCCAGCCCTCCGATCTGCTCGGCGACGTAGATGCCCTGCTGGAACCCGCGGTGCGCGAGTTGGAGCCCCGGCACGATGTCGCCGACGGCCCACACGTGCTCCACCCCGGTGCGCAGTCGCTCGTCGGTCTGCACGAAGCCGCGGTCGATCCCGACGCCGGCCTCTTCGAAGCCGAGGCCGGCTGTCGCCGGCCCCCGGCCGACCGCGACGAGAAGATAGTCGGCCTCGAAGCTCTTGCCGTCCTCGAGCGTGACGGTGACGGCATCCGCGGTCTGCGTGACCGACTGGAAGCGCACGCCGAGCGAGGAGGCGATGCCGCGGCGCCGGAAGGCGCGTTCGAGCCCCTTGCTCATCGCGACGTCCTCGTTGGGCACGAGGTGATCCAGCGCCTCGACGATCGTCACCTCGACGCCGAAGGACCGCCACACACTCGCGAACTCGACGCCGATGACCCCACCGCCGAGGATGACGACACGGCGCGGGATCTCTTCGAGCTCGAGGGCGTGCTCGCTCGTGAGGACACGTCCTCCGATCTCCAGTCCGGGCAGGGTTCGGCTGTACGACCCTGTCGCGAGCACGACGTCACCGCCGCGATAGAGGTCGTCGCCCACGCGCACGGCGGGCCCCTGCTCCAGCCGGCCCTCGCCGCGGACGACCGTGATGCCACGGGCCGCGATGAGACCTTCGAGTCCCTTGAACTTCTTGGCGACGATGCCCTCGCGGTACGCACGCACCCCGGCGGGATCGACGCCTTCGAGCGTCGCCCTGATGCCGATGGATGCCGCATCCCTGGCGACATCGGCGACTTCGGCCGCGTGCAGGAGCGCCTTGGTCGGAATGCACCCGCGGTGCAGGCATGTGCCGCCGAGCTTGTCCTTCTCCACGAGGGCGACGGACTTGCCGAGCTCGGCCGCGCGCAGCGCCGCGGCGTAGCCGCCGCTGCCGCCTCCGAGGATGACGACGTCGAAAGTGTGATCGGTCATCGGGTCTCCTCCCGTCCGACGAAGCGGATGAGCGATCGGACCGTCGCGCCGGTGGGTCCCTTGTCGGTGAAGCCGTAGCCGGCGCCCTTGTTCATGCCCACCCCCGCGATGTCGAGGTGCACCCACGGGATGCGCGGCGCATCGGGCTCGTCCGAGACCCGACCCACGAAGTGGCGCAGGAAGAGTCCCGCGAACAGGGAGCCTCCGGCGGGATCGCCGATCTTGGCGTTCTGCAGATCGGCGATGGGGGAGTCGAGCTCGTCCACCATGTGCGCCGGCAGCGGCAGTTGCCAGGCGAGTTCTCCCGCATCCGCCGAGACGGCCAGGTAGTCGGCAACGGCGGCGTCCTCGCCCATCACGCCCGCGTGGCGATTGCCGAGGGCGATCGTGATCGCTCCGGTCAGCGTCGCGACGTCCACGATCACATCCGGATGCTCGCGGCTCGCGGCCACGAGTCCGTCGGCCAGGACGAGACGCCCTTCCGCATCCGTGTTGAGCACCTCGACCGTCGTGCCGTCGGCGATGCGCAGCACGTCTCCCGGCCGGGTGGCGTTTCCGGAGGGCATGTTGTCGGCGATGCACAGCCACGCGGTCGCGTGCACGGGCAGTCCCAGGGTCGCGACCGCCCGGACGACCGCCAACGCGGTCGCCGCGCCGCACATGTCGTACTTCATCCCGACCATCGAGGCCGGCGGTTTGAGCGAGAGTCCGCCGGTGTCGAACGTGATTCCCTTGCCGACGAGCGCCACGTGGCGCTGCGCGTCCTCCGGGGCGTAGTCCACGCGCACGAGGCGCGGTGGGCGGTCCGATCCCTGTCCGACGCCGAGGATGCCGCCGAATCCGCCGTCGCGGAGGTCTTCCTCGTCGTAGACGTCGACGGTCACGGGAAGATCGGCCACGGAGGCGACCGCGCGCTCGGCGAAATCGGCGGGGCCCAGCCATTCGGCGGGGATCGAAATGAGATCCTTCACGAGCGCGACGGCCGAGGCCTCGGCGACGACCGCGGCGACATCCTCGGCAGCGGGCTCGACGGAGGCGTGGACCTGCACGCGCCGGGCCCGCGGCTTGGGCTGCTCGCTCTTGTAGCCGTCGAAGCGATATCCGCCCAGCGTCGCGCCTTCGGCGGCGGGGCGCCAGTGCTCGGAGTCGGCCGTGAGCACACCGACGGCGACGCTCTCGAAGCCGGTGAGAAGGCGGATGCCGGTGCCGACGGCCTCGCGGATCACGGCGGGATCCGCCCCCGAGCCGGCGCCGACGACAGCGAGCGGGAGAGTCGTGCTCTGGGGCGCGTAAACACGCTGGAATGCATGGAGCGAGCCGCTGAAGCCCGTGGCCGAGAGGGCTTCGAACAGCCCTGGCCAGTCGTCGTCCACCGGTGGTTCGGCGGGATCGAAGGACGGCACGACCAGCAGCACTGCGGTGGCGTCCGTCTCTCGGAGCGGGGTGGTGTGCACGGAGAGGTCGGGAAACGACATGGGTTCCATCCTAGGAGCGCGACTGTTCGCTCTGAGCGGGATGCGCGCGACCTCGACGCGTGACGTCGGCTCGTAGCATGGGGGAATGGCTCTCTCCGGTCCGCTGTACGAGCGCGTCGCCTCGGCGCCGCCGATTCCGCGCGGACTGCCCCTCGTGATCGCGCTCACCGGGTTCACCGACGCCGGAAGCGCCGTGAGCCGAGTCGTGGACTACTTCCGGGATTCGCTCGAACCGACACCGGTCGCCGTCTTCTCCAACGACGTGCTGCTGGATTACCGAGCCCGGCGCCCCCTCATCTCCTTCGACCAGGATCACCTCTCGGACTATCGCCCGCCGCGATTGGAGCTGTCCTTCGCTCACGACTCGCTCGGGCAGCCGTTCCTGCTGCTCGCAGGATACGAGCCGGATTTCGCGTGGGACGCCTTCACGGATGCCGTCCTCGACTTCGCCGCCGCCTACGACGTCGAGTCCGTCACGTGGGTGCACGCGATCCCGATGCCCGTGCCGCACACCCGGCCGATCGGCACGACCGTGAGCGGCACGCGCGCCGAACTGACGGAAGCCCATTCCGTGTGGCAGCCGCACACCCAGGTTCCCGCGACCGCCGGGCATCTCCTGGAATACCGATTCGCCGAAGCCGGGGCTCTCGTGGCGGGGTTCGTGCTGCTCGTTCCGCACTACCTCGGGGACACCGAGTACCCCGCGGCGGCGCTGGCAGGGCTCGACAGTCTCACCGTCGCGACGGGACTCGTCTTCGCCGGCGACGAACTGCGCGAAGAGAACCGCGAGTACCTCGCCAAGGTGGACGAGCAGGTCGCCGGCAGCGACGACCTCTCGCGGATGGTGCAGGGGCTCGAAGAGCGTTACGACTCCTACATGGCGGGATCCACGCTCGGGAGCCCGATCATCCACACCGGCGATCTGCCGAGCGCGGACGAGCTCGCAGCCGAGCTGGAGCGGTTCCTGGCCAATCGGCCCACCGGAGACGACGAGAAGCGCGGCGCCTGAGGCGGGGAATTCCCGATGGTGCGATCGGGTTGCACCAGAAGAACAACGGCGCACGTCGGATGTGCGCGACGGATGTGCGATAATGGATGACCTGACCCGTTGTCAACCGGCTCTGCGAGGCTTCCTCGCCGGAGTGGGGACTTGACAAGGGTCTTACTAGTGTCCGAAATCTACCGAGGGGCGTCCCGACGCCCGACGGTGAAAGGCGAACCGTGACCTCAGGCACGAAGACCACGACCCGCGCGCGCAGCGCGAAGGACACCGCGGTGGAGGATTCCGCGGAGGAGACCGCGACGACCCCCGCGAAGAAGGCGCCCGCGAAGAAGGCGACTCCCAAGGCGGCCGCGAAGACCCCGGCGAAGAGCACGGCCAAGAAGGCCGCCTCGAAGGATGCCGACGTCGAAGATCTGGCGGATGACGTCGAACTCGACGACGAGGTGGAGATCGACGACGCCGTCGAAGGCCTCGACGACGCCGAGGACGACGAGAAGCCCAAGGCGACGAAGGGCAAGGGAAAGGCTGCACCCGCCGCCGACGGCGAGGCGGACGCATCCGATGAGGATGACGAGGAAGAGGAGGAGACCAAGCCGGCCTTCACCGAGCCTCTTCCCACCGGCGCGATCGTCATCTCCTCGGGTGACGACGACGAGGTGCCCGTCTACTCGACGATGATCACCGGCGCGACGGCCGACCCGGTCAAGGACTACCTGAAGCAGATCGGCAAGGTCCCGCTGCTGAACGCGGCGGAAGAAGTCGAGCTCGCGATGCGCATCGAGGCGGGCCTGTTCGCCGAAGAGAAGCTCTCGCACATGACCCCGGCGGAGAAGTCCAGCCAGACCGGGCTCGACCTGCAGTGGGTCGCCCGCGATGGTCAGCGCGCGAAGAGCCACCTCCTCGGTGCGAACCTGCGCCTGGTCGTGTCGCTCGCCAAGCGCTACACCGGCCGCGGCATGCAGTTCCTGGACCTGATCCAGGAGGGCAACCTGGGTCTGATCCGTGCGGTCGAGAAGTTCGACTACACGAAGGGTTTCAAGTTCTCCACCTACGCGACATGGTGGATCCGGCAGGCGATCACGCGCGCGATGGCCGACCAGGCCCGCACGATCCGCATCCCCGTCCACATGGTGGAGGTCATCAACAAGCTCGCGCGGGTCCAGCGCCAGATGCTGCAGGACCTCGGTCGCGAACCCACGCCCGAGGAGCTCAGCCGCGAGCTCGACATGACGCCCGAGAAGGTCATCGAGGTTCAGAAGTACGGCCGCGAGCCGATCTCGCTGCACACCCCGCTGGGCGAGGACGGCGACAGCGAGTTCGGCGACCTGATCGAGGACACCGAGGCGGTCGTTCCCGCCGACGCGGTGGGCTTCACGATGCTGCAGCGTCAGCTGGAGTCGCTCCTGGACTCCTTGAGCGAGCGCGAAGCCGGTGTCATCCGGATGCGCTTCGGTCTCGGTGACGGTCAGCCCAAGACGCTCGATCAGATCGGCGACACGTTCGGGGTGACGCGCGAGCGCATCCGCCAGATCGAGTCCAAGACGATGGCGAAGCTGCGTCACCCGTCGCGGTCGCAGTCGCTGCGCGACTACCTCGAGTGATGAGCGGGGCCAACGCCGGCAAGGCGCTGACGGTCGAAGTCGACGGATCGTCGTACTCCCGCATCCCGATCCGCACGCGCGTCGTGATGCCGGGGGACGATCTGGACGCCTTCGTCCGCGAATACGCGACGGACGTGGTGAAACCCGGTGACATCTTCTTCGTGACCGAGAAGATCGTCGCGATCACCCAGGGACGGTCGTACCTGGTCGAGGACATCACCCCGCGCCGACTCGCCCTGTTCCTGTCGAAGTTCGTGGTGCGCACTCCGTACGGCATCGGTCTGGGCATGCCGGAGACGATGGAGATGGCGCTGCGCGAGTGCGGCACCATCCGCATCCTGTTCGCCGCGGCGGTCTCCGCCGTCACGAAGCTCTTCGGCCGCAAGGGCGACTTCTACCGCATCGCCGGCGACAAGGCCCGTGCGATCGACGGCCCTACGAGCGGCACGATCCCGCCCTACAACAAGGCCGTCGTGCTCGGACCGGAGCGGCCGCGCGAGGTCGCGCGCCATCTGAAGACGCTGATCGGCGGGATGGCCGAGGTGGCGGTCGTCGACATCAACGACCTGGGCGGGAACATCCTGGGCTCGACGCTCGACAAGGCCGCCGAAAGGCGGCTGGTCGCGATCCTGAAGGACAATCCGCTCGGACAGGGTCACGAGTCCACGCCCCTCGGCGTCGTCCGCGCAGCGGGGGACTAGAAGCCGATCGCCTCGCGGTAGCGGGCCTTATGCCCGGTGCGGATGCCGGTCGCGCTGGGTTTGTTCTCGTACACCCCGGCACCCCAGTTGCCCTCGACGAGCACAGGCCCGTCGGGGGTGACCACGACGTCCCATCCCACGTACTGCACCTGCGGGACGACCCGGGCGACGCGGTCGATGAACGAGCGGACCTCGTCCATCATCGGCAGCTGGAAGTCGCCGATCAGGAAGCCCGAATCCGGATGCCGCGCGTGCACGTGCCCGTGCGAGTCATAGCCCGGCCCGACGGCGCGCCCGTTGTCGTCGAGCATCGTGTAGAAGCCGCCGAACGTCATCTGATCGCTCACCGCGCCGCGGCCGAACTTCTGCGCCATTGCGAGGATGTGCGTGCGCTCCCCGTCGAAGAACGCCGTGATGCGGGTCGTGTTCACCGTGCCCGGGCACACCGCGGCGAGGGCCGCGTGCTGCACGATGACTTCTTCGATCAGCAGCTCGCCGCGCGCGAGGAGCCCGCGATGGAACTCCTCGGCATCCGTGATCTCCGCCGCGTGATAGCGGTGCACTCCCGTCCCCGCCTGGCCGACCGGCTCCTTCGTGACGATCGTCCCGTGGCGCTGCGCGAAGGCGAAGACCTCCGCGGCGTTGCCCTCCTCGACCACCATCCACTCACGGTGCAGGTGCTCGGAGAACACCCGGTCGAACTCCACCTTGTCCTGGAAGATGTAGCGGAAATCGGGGTGATCGAACTTCTGCGAGAGCTGGTTGGAGACCGGATGGGTCATGTAGGTCGCGCGCTCCGCGGCGGTGAGGATCGCGAAGTCGTAGTCGATGTAGTCCTGGAATCCGACGTTGCGGAAACCCGCCTGCCACAGCATGTCCACCACGACGGCGGGGGTCCACTTCTTGTGCTGGGCGGACGCCTCCTTGGCGCGCTCGAGGACGGATCCGACATCGATCCGACGCGCGCGGCCGACGAGGTAACGAAGGCGCGGCGCGATGCCGAGGCCTTGCTGAGGCATGCGGACTCCGGGGGCAGGGAACGGGGAAGGTGCGCAGAGCGCCCCGGATAGTCTAGATGGCGTGACCTCCGGCAACCCTGGCCGCCCCGGGCGAGCACCCGATCTCCCGGATCGCGTGTCTCCCACGGCCGTGATCTCGCGGTCGGCTCTCCGACTGAACCTGCGGGCGGTGCTGTCGACGCAACCGGATGCCGCCATCGACGTCCGCGCGGACGGCTGGGGTCACGGACTCGGGTTCGTCGCACAGACCGCCCTGGAAAGCGGTGTGCGCGCCCTGATCGTCGACGAGGAGGGTCGCCGAGAACTGGACGGTGTCGTGCCCGCGGCTGTGCTCGTGAGCGGATCGCCGTCGGCGATCGGCGACCCGGTCTACGGACTCAGCGCCGGATTCATCCCGGTGCTGAGTCTGCGCGGGCGCGTGCTGAGTCTGAAGGAACTGAAGACGGGCGAGGCGGTCTCCTACGGGTACACCTTCCGCACCCCGCGGGACACCGTGATCGCCCTGGTCACCGGCGGCTACGCGCAGGGCGTGCTCCGCGCGCTCGGAAACGCCGTCACGGTGCGGATCGCGGGGGAGCGGCATCCGATCGTCGGCCGCGTCGCGATGGACGTCTGCGTCGTCGACGTCGGACCCCGGCCCCGCGTCCGCCGCGGCGACGAGGTCACGTTCTTCGACGACTCCCCCGAGGGCCCGGCCGTGGCGGAATGGGCCGCCGCCGGCGGCCTGACGCCGGCCGAGATCGCGTGCGCCGTCGGGCTTCGCAACCATCGGGAGTATGTCGCATGAGCGCGCCCGTGCTGCACGTGGACCTCGACGTCTTCGCCGCGAACATCCGGTCCGTGCGCGCGCGCACGGCGCCCGCTGAGCTCATGCTCGTCGTGAAGGACGATGCCTACGGGCACGGACTCGACGCGATCGTCCGCCGCGCGGCGAGAGAGGGCGTGCGGTGGTTCGGTGCGTTCGACGTCCGCGAATCGCTGCGCGCACGGCACGCGGCGGGTCCCGACGCACGCATCTTCTCCTGGCTCACCGTCGGGCGGGAGGAGATCGCCCAGGCGCTTCGCGCGGACATCGATCTGGGCGTCGGGGACGCGGTGTTCCTGGAGGACATCGCGTCGGTCGCGCGGGCGGAGCAGGTGACCGCCCGCATCCACCTCAAGATCGACACCGGACTGCACCGCAACGGGATCAGGCCCGAGGACTGGGACGGCGCGCTGCGCCGAGCGCGCGTTCTCGAAGACGAGGGGGTGCTCCGCCTCGTCGGCGTCTGGAGTCACATCGCCGAGGCGAGCGACGCCGACGACGACGAGGCCCGAACCCTCTTCGATCGCGCGTTCGGCGCCGCCGAGGCTGCGGGCTTCGCGCTGGAGGCGCGCCATCTCTCGGCCAGCGCCGCCTCGCACGCGCGGCCCGAATTCCGGTACGACCTCGTCCGGGTCGGCGCGTTCTGCTACGGCGTGCGGTCAGTAGGCGGCCCGTCCGGGCGAGAGCTCGGGATCGTCCCCATCGCGGCGCTGCGCGCGCCGATCACGCATGTGGCGGATCACAGCGCGACGCTGGGTGTGGGATCGCTGCACGGTCTGCCGTCCGCGCTCGCCCGCCGTGCGGCGCTCGAAGTCGACGGCACGACCCGTAGGATCGCCGAGATCGCACTCGTCCACACGGTGATCGAACTTCCGCCCGGCGCGAAGATCGGGGACGAAGTGACGGTCTTCGGTGATGGAGCGGCCTCCGCGACCGATCTGGCAGAAGCGATCGGCACGGTGGGGGAGGAGATCCTCGTGCGGATCTCTCCGCTCATCCCGCGGAACTACCGCGGGCTCTGATCAGACGGACTCGAGCAGGCGCGCCGTCTCGTCGTGCCAGCTGGTCGCGACCGAGCGGAGCTTCTCTTCGTACTTGCGGCCGTGGTGCGCGCAGAAGAGCAGTTCGCTGCCGTTGACCTCTGCGGCGATGTAGGCCTGGGCGCCGCACGAGTCACAGCGATCCAGCGCCGTGAGGCGGTAGTCGAGAACGGCGGGCTCGGTGGGGGTGGATAGCGTGGTCATCTCGGGTCCTCCTCGGTGCGTCGCTCGTATCTCGATCGCCCTGTGCGGGTTGCATCACATACAACCACGCGGGACATGGGGGGATGCCCGGATGCCGCCACATTTCGCTCAGCGCGTACGGCGGCCCCCCGCCCCCGTGTCTGTGCAGGCTCCTGGGAGGCACCGCCGATACTCTTGACGTTTGTGACCTCCGAGTATTCCGCCCACCACCTGCAGGTGCTCGAGGGACTGGAAGCGGTCCGCAAGCGGCCCGGCATGTACATCGGCTCGACCGATTCCCGCGGTCTCATGCACTGCGTCTGGGAGATCATCGACAACGCGGTCGACGAGGCTCTGGCCGGCAACGGGTCCCGCATCGACGTCGTCCTGCACGAGGACGGCAGCGTCGAGATCCGCGACACCGGCCGCGGCATCCCGGTCGACATCGAACCGCGCACCGGACTGTCCGGCGTCGAGGTCGTCTTCACCAAGCTGCACGCCGGCGGCAAGTTCGGCGGCGGATCCTACGCGGCCTCCGGAGGACTGCACGGCGTCGGCGCGTCCGTCGTCAACGCACTCTCCGAACGCCTCGACGTCGAAGTGGACCGCGGGGGCAAGACGTGGGCGATGTCGTTCCACCGCGGCGAGCCCGGCGTGTTCGCCGACAGCGGCGCACCGTCTCCGGATGCGCCGTTCCGTCCGTTCAAGGATCGCAGTGAACTGCGCGTGATCGGCAAGGCGCCGCGCGGCGTGACCGGCACGCGCATCCGGTATTGGGCGGATCGCCAGATCTTCACGAAGGACGCGGTCTTCCAGCGGGAGGAGCTCGCCACGCGGGCGCGGCAGACGGCCTTCCTCGTACCGGGCCTGGAGATCACGGTGCGCGACGAACGCGGCACCGAGGTCGATGAAACCTCGTTCCGCTTCGACGGAGGCATTTCGGAGTTCGCCGAGTTCCTCGCGACCGACTCCGCAGTCACGGACACGTGGCGGTTGACCGGCAGTGGAACGTTCACCGAGACGGTGCCCGTGCTCCAGGCGAACGGGGCGATGGTGCCGACCGAGCTCGAGCGGGAGTGTCAGGTCGACATCGCCGTGCGATGGGGGACCGGCTACGACACCGTCACGCGGTCTTTCGTCAACATCATCTCCACGCCGAAGGGCGGCACCCACCAGCAGGGGTTCGAGCAGGAGCTGCTCAAGGTGCTGCGCGGACAGGTCGAGCAGAACGCCCGGCGCTTGAAGGTCGGCGGCGCCGGCGCGCCCAAGCTCGAGAAGGACGACGTGATGGCGGGCCTGACGGCCGTGCTCACGGTGCGTCTGCCCGAGCCTCAGTTCGAGGGCCAGACGAAGGAGGTTCTGGGCACCCCGGCGGTGCGACAGATCGTCACTCAGGTCGTCCGCAAGGAGCTGACCGCCCGGTTCGCCTCGCCCAAGCGCGACGACAAGGCGCAGACCGCGCTCCTGCTGGACAAGGTCGTCGCCGAGATGAAGGCGCGCATCTCCGCGCGGGCGCACAAGGAGACGCAGCGCCGGAAGAATGCCCTGGAGTCGTCCTCGCTCCCGGCCAAGCTCGTCGACTGCCGATCCTCCGAGGTCGAGCAGTCCGAGCTCTTCATCGTGGAGGGCAACTCGGCCCTCGGAACCGCGAAGGACGCCCGCAACAGCGAGTACCAGGCGCTGCTGCCCATTCGCGGCAAGATCCTGAACGTCCAGAAGTCCTCCGTGTCGGACATGCTCTCCAACGCGGAGTGCGCCTCGATCATCCAGGTGATCGGCGCGGGCTCCGGACGCACGTTCGATCTGAGCGCGGCCCGCTACGGCAAGGTCATCATCATGAGTGACGCGGATGTCGACGGCGCGCACATCCGCACGCTGCTGCTCACGCTGTTCTTCCGATACATGCGGCCGCTCATCGAGGCCGGACGCGTGTTCGCCGCCGTGCCTCCGCTGCACCGCGTGATCGTGGTCAATCCGGGGTCCAAGCCCAACGAGACCGTCTACACGTACAGCGAGCAGGAGCTGCACGCGCTGCTGACGAAACTCACCAAGGCGGGCAAGCGCTGGCAGGAGCCCGTCCAGCGCTACAAGGGTCTCGGCGAGATGGATGCCGACCAGCTGGCCGAGACGACCATGGACCGCGCCGGGCGGCTGCTGCGGCGGGTGCGGCTCGAGGACGCCGAAGCCGCCGGGTCCGTGTTCGAGCTGCTCATGGGCAACGAGGTCGCGCCGCGCCGCGATTTCATCGTCGACTCGTCCGACCGGCTCTCGCGCGAGTCGATCGACGCCTGAGCGCTACGCCAGGCGCCGGCCCACGGAGCCGATGACCGCGTCGAGCGCCTGACCCGACGCGTCGCGCTTCGCGGTGGCCTCGGGGAGGGTCCGCACCGCGCCGTCCGGGCCGACCGCCAGCGCGGGAGCCGGCCCCGCCCAGGCCAGCATGAGCCGGTCCTCGCCCTTCAGGAACGCGTGTGCGCGCACACCGCCGGTCGCGCGCCCCTTCGCCGGGAACTCGCCGAAGGCCGACACTTTGACCCTGCCCGGGTCCGTGCCGACGAGCACGCCCTGCGCTCCGGACACGCTCACCACGACGGCTTCCGGATCCGTGACGGCGCTGAAGAAGATCGCCTCGGCGCCCGAAGCCAGGTTGATGCCCGCCATGCCGCCGGCGGCCGCTCCCTGCGGACGCACGCTCCCCGCACCGAACCGGAGCAACTGTGCGTCCGAGGTCACGAAGACGAGCTCGGCGGCATCCGGAGCGGACGCGGCGCCGATGACCTCGTCGCCCGCCTTGAGGGCGATGACCTCGACCTCGGGACGTGCAGGCAGCGCGGACGGGACGAGCCGCTTCACGACGCCCTGTCGCGTGCCGAGCGCGACCGGGCCGTCGCCGAATGTGAGCAGTGCGAGCACCCGTTCGTTCTTGGCGGTGATGCCGAGATAGTCACGGAGGGCGACACCGGCGGCGAGCTGCACCGACGCCGGAGGCACGGACGGTAGATCGACGGGGCTGAAGCGCACCACGCGGCCTGCGCTCGTGAGCGCACCGAGCTCGGCACGGGTCGTCGCCTGGACCCGCGAGAGGATCGCGTCGTGCTTGCTGCGTCGCGCGGGCGCGACGAGCTCGGAGCCTTCGGTCAGGTCGACACGCACGGCACGCCCGGTCGTGGACAGGACCACGACGGTCGGTGCGTCCGCGATCTGCAGATCGGGCGCGGGCGCACCACGCGTCGGCCGCGGCGCGGCCGGCTTGGCGTTCATCAGCACCGTGCGCCGCGGCGTGCCGTAAAGGTCCGCCGCCGATTCGAGCTCACGACCGACCTGCGCACGGATGAGGGCGGGGTCTGTCAGCAGCTCCTTCAGCGCCGCGATCTCCGCCAGGAGCGCGTCGCGCTCGGTCTCAAGTTCGATGCGGGAGAACTTCGTGAGCCGGCGCAGACGCAGCTCGAGGATGTACTCGGCCTGCACCTGACTCAGGTCGAACACCTCGCGCAGACGCGCACGAGCCTGCTCGCTGTCATCCGACGTGCGGATGACCTGGATGACCTCGTCGATGTCGAGGATCGCGATGAGGAGCCCCTGCACGAGATGCAGACGCTCTTCGCGGCGGGCAAGACGGAAGGCGCTGCGTCGACGGACGACCTCGATGCGATGAGCGAGATAGACGCTCAGCAGCTCCTTGAGACCCAGGGTCTGCGGCTGGCCGTCGACGAGGGCGACGTTGTTGATGCTGAACGAGTCCTCGAGCGGGGTCAACCGGTAGAGCTGCTCCAGCACGGCGTGCGGGTCGAACCCGGTCTTTATGCCGATCACGAGTCGGAGTCCGTGGTTGCGGTCGGTGAGATCGGTGACGTCGGCGATCCCCGTGAGCTTCTTGGACTGGACTGCGTCCTTGATCTTCTCGATGACCCGCTCAGGACCCACTTGGTAGGGGAGCTCGGTCACCACGAGCCCGGTCCGACGCGGCCCGAGCGGCTCCACGGCGACCTTCGCCCGGATCTTGAACGCGCCGCGGCCCTTCGAATACGCGTCCTTCACGCCGTCCAGCCCCATGACCGTTCCGCCGGTCGGGAAGTCGGGACCCGGAACGAAGTCCATGAGATCCTCGACGCTCGCCTCCGGGTGCTCCAGCAGGTGCACCGCGGCCGAGACCACTTCGATCAGGTTGTGCGGCGCCATGTTCGTGGCCATGCCGACGGCGATTCCCGTCGCACCGTTCACGAGCAGGTTGGGATAGGCGGCCGGCAGGACGGAGGGCTGCTGGAACTGGCCGTCGTAGTTCGGAATGAAGTCCACGACGTCTTCGTCGAGATTCTCCGTGAGCGCCAGGGCGGGCGGCGCCAGGCGCGCCTCGGTGTATCGCGGCGCCGCGGGTCCGTCGTCGAGGGACCCGAAGTTGCCGTGTCCGTCCACGAGCGGAACCCTCAAGGAGAAGGCCTGCGCGAGACGGACGAGCGCATCGTAGATCGGCGCGTCGCCGTGCGGATGCAGCTTTCCCATCACCTCGCCCACGACGCGGGCGCTCTTGACATGCCCGCGGTCGGGCCGAAGACCCATGTCGGCCATCGTGTACAGGATGCGCCGCTGCACGGGCTTCAATCCGTCGCGCGCATCCGGCAGGGCACGGGAGTAGATCACCGAATACGCGTACTCGAGGAAGGATCCCTGCATCTCCGTCGAGACGTCGACGTCTTCGATGCGCTCGGGGGCGAGCGAGGGTTCGGTGGGCGCTGCGGGCATGGCGATCGGGCCTCAGGTGACGGCGGCTGCGGGTGGTCGGGAGCGGCTCGCCGCCGGTGTGCGAGACTGGCCCCGATGTCGTTCAGCCTACCCGCGGACCCGCCGCGATCCCGGAGCCTCACCGGTGTCGTCCCCCAGATGCTCGCCGCGATCGGGGGCTCGTCGGACTGGTTCGCGCCCGCCCGGAGCGCGATCGTCTTCGTCGTGGACGGACTCGGCGCACACAATCTGGCCGCCCGGTCGGGTCACGCGCGCTTCCTCGCAGCGGCCGGCTCGAAGAAGGACGTCGCGCGCACGGTCTTCCCCTCCACGACCGCATCGGCCCTCACGAGTCTGCTGACCGGCTCTCCGGTCGGCCGGCACGGCATCGTCGGGTACCGCGCCCTGGCTCCCGAGCGCGACGTCGTGCTCAACCAGCTCCGCGGCTGGGACACCGACGGGCTCGAGGAATCATGGCAGCGTTCGCGTCCGCTGACGAAGCAGTGGAGCGAACAGGGGCGTCCGTCGTTCGTTGTCTCCAAGCCCGAGTACGCCGATACGGGTTTCACCGCAACGACCATGCGCGGCGCCGAGTTCGTCGGCGCCGTGGACGTTGCCGAGCGCGCCCGTATCGCGGGCGAGCTCGCGGCCCGGCATCCGGGCGCCTTCGTCTACCTCTACGCGCCGGAACTCGACGCCGTGGGGCACAAGCGCGGTTGGCAGTCCGATGAGTGGGTCGCCGCTCTCGAGCGCGTGGACGCCGCAGCCCGGCTCCTGGTCGACGCCGCCACCACGCAGACCGGTGTGGTGGTCACCGCCGACCACGGCATGATCGACGTTCCACGGCACCGGCACGTCCTGCTCTCCGATGACGGTGACCTGCTGAGCGGCATCCGGCACATCGGGGGAGAACCGCGGATGCTGCACCTGTACACCGAGCCCGGCGCGGCTGCCGGCGTCCATCGGCGATGGGTCGCGACCGAGGCGGGGAGATCGTGGGTGCTCTCACGCGACGAAGCCGTCGCGTCCGGCGTCTTCGGCACCGTCGACCCCGCGGTCGCGCCGCGCATCGGCGACGTGGTGGTGGCGGCCCGCTCGGGTATCGCCTACTACGACGATCGCCTGGACGACAAAGGACCGCAGCGGATGGTGGGCCAGCACGGCTCGCTCACGCTCGAAGAGCGGATCGTCCCGCTGATCAGGCTGGGCGCCTTCGCCTGAGCGCGACCGACGCTCAGTCGTCCGTGCGTGCTCCGAAGACGATCTCGTCCCACGACGGCATCGACGTGCGACCCTTGCGCCGACCCGGACCTTCGTTCACCGCTTCGTTCTCGATCCCGCTCTGGACGGCCGTCGGTTCGGGCGGCGATTCCTCGTATCCGGGCTCGAGCGCGTCGAAGAGCGCCACGGGCGCCTGGGGGCGCGGGGCGTCCGCTTCATCGGCGCCGGGAAGCGGCTCGCGCTGCCCTCGTCGACGGCGGAGAGCCTCGAGCAGGTCCGCGGTCTCGGATGAGGTCACCGCCGTGGAATCAGCCCTCTTCATCGCCGCCTCCTGCACGGCGGGCGCGACGGGCTCCCGGATGTCGGGGCTCTCCAAGTCGGCATCGGGCAGCCGACGCGGACCGAAGGCGCCGCTGTCGAAACGGGAGTCGTCTTTCGCGGGCGCGGAGTCCAGAGCGCGCAGCCGCGGGATCAGACCCTCCGGGAGGGATCCCTGCCGGGACAGCTGGATCGCATCGGAGTTGAGCGGCGACAGAGTGCTCCGGCGCGGGTCGAATCCCCATCGCGCGTCGTGATCCACCTGGTTGGCGGTGAACTCGAGCTTGACGACCCAGCCGGTCGGCTCTTTCCAGCTCGTCCAGCGTTCACCGACCGCGCCCGCTTCGCCGAGCTTCGCCCGGACGGCACCGCCGAACGTGGGGTGCACATCGGGGTCGATGTCGGCTCCCAGCAGGACAGGGACCGCGAGCGCCTGACTCACGATGTGCTCGCGCTCGGCGAGCACGGGACCCTCGAATCGCGCCACGTCCTCGACGCGGGCACCGAGGAGCTCGGCGACCTCCTGCGCCGACATCCCGGCGCGGATGTGCATCTGCACCTCGCGCGGACTGGGGCGCACGACGTTCGCGTCGGCCTCGCGCTCGCGACGCGCCTTGCGCAGCTCGACGCGCAGGACATCGTCGACGGCGAGCGAGAACCGATCACCCGACTCGGTGACCAGGACGAGCACATCGTCTTCGGTTCCGATGACTTTGAGCTGTTCCATGCGAAACGCCCCTCCGATCCAGCGGTGTGCGTTCATGGTGTCACAGGGGTCGCCGCTCGCCGGGAATATCCCGCGCGCGCCGCGAGTTTCACGGCAACGCAGGACGGGATCGGACCGCGCATTTGCGAATCAGGTTCAGGTCGTGCAAACTATCGCCGCCCGAGAGGGTCAGGCACCCCTGCTATTCCCCGGAAGTTGAGACGTTCACGCATGGCTACGGATTACGACGCCCCCCGCAAGACCGAAGACGACAGCGAGTCGATCGAGGCCCTGAAGGAGCGCGTGCCCGACAAGCTCTCGGGCGCGGTTGATGTGGAGGACGCCGACAACCCGTCGGGTTTCGAGCTGCCGGGTGCGGACCTGTCGGACCTCGAGCTCGACGTCGTCGTCCTGCCCGCGCAGGAGGACGAGTTCACCTGCTCGAACTGCTTCCTGGTGAAGCACCGCTCGCAGCTGGACCACGACGGTGCACACGGCCCTATCTGTAAGGAGTGCGCGGCGTAGCCTGCGCACGGCGCACCGCCGCGGCGAGTCGATCGGGCGTCCGCGAGGACATCACCCATGAGGGCGCCGGGTCGTCCGGATCCGTGATCTGAACGATCACCACGCCGTCGATCCCGCCGCGGATGACGTGCCACGAGCGGGGCTCGAGTCCCGGTCCCCGCGCGTAGCGCGCCTCGTCGCCGGTGAGGGCGACGACCTCGCCCGTGTGCGCGAGGTCGATGTGCGCCCGACCGGCGGTCAGTACACCGTCCTGCACGCCGACCGACGGCGAGCCGGCGATCATGAGCGCGATGATCGCGACGCCGACCAGGATGCCGCCGACCAGCGCGAGCGTCGTGTCGATGCGCGTGAGCACGAGCGCGGCCATGGGCGCAGCGACCGCGGCGCTCACGATCGCCCACAGCGACGGACTGAGCCGCTCGCGGTAGCGGACGGCGGTGGCACCTCGGACATCGGTCACGGTGTTCTGGACTACCCTCGTTGCGTGGCTGAAACTGCGGACGTCCTCATTATCGCCCCCGACGTTCCGGCGTACGCGCACCCGGGCGACGCCGGCGCCGACCTCGTCTCCGCCGAGGCGCTTCGCCTCGAGCCCGGCGAACGCGCGCTTGTCGGAACCGGGGTGCGGATCGCCCTGCCCGACGGCTACGCCGCGTTCGTCGTTCCGCGCAGTGGTCTGGCGACGAAGCACGGCATCACGATCGTCAACAGTCCGGGCACGGTCGATGCCGGCTACCGTGGCGAGATCAAGGTGACCCTGTTGAACACGGATGCCCGCCAGGCGTACGACATCGCGGTCGGCGACCGCATCGCCCAGCTGATCGTCATGCCGGTCACACGTGCCCGATTCATCCCGGTCGACGACCTCCCCGAGAGCGTGCGCGGGGACGGCGGCTTCGGCTCGACCGGCTACCAGCAGAAGGACGGAGTCCGAGCATGACCGACGCGACACCCGCGCAGAGCGCCCAGCCGGAGAGTTCGGGGGAGCGGGCCGTGACCGGTCCGTTCGACGAGTCCGAAGCCAATCCGGTCCGTCCCTACATCGATCTCGGCGGCATCAAGATCCTTCCGCGGGAAGGTTTGAACCTCCGCCTCGAGGTCGAGGAGCAGACGAAGCGCATCGTCGCGGTGGGACTGGACTACGCGGGCTCGACCCTGCAGGTGCAGCCGTTCGCGGCGCCCCGATCGAGCGGACTGTGGGAGGAGACGCGCGAGCAGATCCGACAGCAGATCCGCCAGCAGGGCGGGCGTGTGGAAGAGCGCGAGGGCCCCCTCGGCGCCGAGCTGCTGGCCGAGGTGCCCGTGGCCGCCACCGCCGACGCACCGGCCGGCAAGCGTCTGGCGCGGTTCGTGGGCGTGGACGGTCCGCGCTGGTTCCTCCGCGGGGTGATCGGCGGCGCGGCGACCGCCGACGTGGATGCCGCAGCACAGGTGGAGGACCTGTTCCGGTCGATCGTCGTCGTCCGGGGCGGGACGCCCATGCCGCCCCGCGACCTGATCCCACTCAAGATGCCCGCGACCCCGGGTTCCGCGTGACCGACGCCCCGCGCTCGCCCGAGTCCGCCGGGCCCGAGCCGGAGCGCGCTCCCTCCCTCACGCCTCCCTCCGCCTCGGAGCTGGTCGGCGCCGCGCTCGGCGACGCCGCGCGCCGGGCCGGGCTCGACCCGTCCGCCGGCGGACCGACCGGGCACGTGGTCTGGCGGGCCATGGGCGGATGGCGCGGCATCCTCGAATCGGTGCTGCCGAGCCTCGTCTTCGTGATCCTGTTCACCGTCACGTACGACCCGGAGACCCAGCGCGGCGACCTCTGGCTCTCGCTCGGACTGTCCGTGGGCCTCGCCGCGGTGTTCACGCTCATCCGGCTGCTCACCAGGTCACCCGCCGGCGCGGCGATCGGAGGCCTCGTCGCCACCGCGGGCGCAGCGGCCCTGGCCCTTCTGACCGGACGTGGGCAGGACAACTTCGTCTTCGGTTTCATCACGAACGCCGCCTACGGCACCGCGTTCCTCGTGTCGGCCCTCATCGGCTGGTCGCTCATCGGTCTGGCGGTCGGGTTCCTCATGAACGAAGGGACGCGGTGGCGGTCGGACAAGCGCAAGCGGAGGGTGTTCTTCTGGCTCGCGATCGCGTGGGCGGGCCTGTTCGCCTTCCGGCTCGCGGTGCAGCTCCCGCTCTACTTCGCGGGCGACGTCACCGCGCTCGGAACCCTCAAGCTCATCATGGGGCTGCCGTTGTTCGCGCCGCTCGTGGCGGTCACCTGGCTGGCGGTGCGAGCGCTCTACCCCGCGCCGGCCAAGTGATACATTTATCTTGACATCGAGATAAATTGCCCTGTTCCTCCGGTTAGGCGAGCCTTGCTAGCCAGTGCCCGTGAGGACGGGGAAGATGGGGATTCCGGGTCGTAGATCCGCTCCGCCGCCGACGAAGGAGACACACGTGTCCACGGTTGACAGCTTCGGTGCGAAGAGCACCCTGACGGTCGGCAGCACCGACTACGAGATCTTCCGCATCGACACGGTGCCGGGCTTCGAGAAGCTCCCGTTCAGCCTGAAGGTGCTCCTGGAGAACCTTCTGCGCACCGAGGACGGCGCGAACGTGACGAAGGCTCAGATCGAGGCCCTCGGCTCCTGGGATGCCGCGGCCGAGCCCGACACCGAGATCCAGTTCACGCCCGCGCGCGTCGTGATGCAGGACTTCACCGGCGTGCCCTGCATCGTCGACCTGGCGACGATGCGTGAGGCCGTCACCGCTCTCGGCGGCGACCCCAACCGGATCAACCCGCTCTCGCCCGCAGAGATGGTGATCGACCACTCCGTGATCGCCGATCTCTTCGGCACCGAGAACGCCCTCGAGCGCAACGTCGAGATCGAGTACGAGCGCAACGGCGAGCGGTACCAGTTCCTGCGCTGGGGCCAGACCGCATTCGACGACTTCAAGGTCGTGCCCCCCGGCACCGGCATCGTCCACCAGGTCAACATCGAGCACCTGGCGAAGGTCATCTACGACCGCACGGTCGACGGCACGCTGCGCGCATACCCCGACACGTGCGTCGGCACGGACTCGCACACCACGATGGTCAACGGACTCGGCGTCCTCGGCTGGGGCGTGGGCGGCATCGAAGCCGAGGCCGCGATGCTCGGTCAGCCCGTGTCGATGCTCATCCCGCGCGTCGTGGGGTTCAAGCTGACCGGCGCGATCCCCGCCGGTGTGACCGCCACCGATGTGGTCCTCACGATCACCGACATGCTGCGCAAGCACGGCGTGGTCGGCAAGTTCGTCGAGTTCTACGGCGAGGGCGTGGCCTCCGTGCCCCTGGCCAACCGCGCCACGATCGGCAACATGAGCCCGGAGTTCGGCTCCACCGCCGCGATGTTCCCGATCGACGACGTCACGCTGGACTACCTGCGCCTGACGGGTCGTGACGAGCAGACGGTCGCGCTCGTGGAGGCCTACGCCAAAGAGCAGTCGCTCTGGCACGACGCGTCCCGCGAACTGGTCTTCAGCGAATACCTCGAACTCGACCTGTCGACGGTCGTGCCTTCGATCGCCGGTCCCAAGCGCCCCCAGGACCGCATCCTGCTCTCGGAGGCCAAGAGCCAGTTCGAGAAGGACATCCTCAACTACGCCACGGCGACCTCCTCGGACTCCATCGTCGACCTCGAGGTCGATCAGTCCTTCCCGGCATCCGACCCGGGCTCCGTCCCCGGCGAGGAGGAGACCCACACGGGCGAGATCCTGATCTCCAGCGGCGGGCCCGCTGCCGCCTCGCGGCCGGTGCGCATCACGCCGCCGACCGGGTCGCCGTACGTGCTCGACAACGGCGCGGTCACCCTCGCGGCGATCACCTCGTGCACCAACACGTCCAACCCTTCGGTCATGATCGCCGCCGGCCTGCTGGCCCGGAAGGCCCGCGAGAAGGGTCTGAAGCAGAAGCCGTGGGTCAAGACCACGCTCGGCCCCGGATCCAAGGTCGTCACCGACTACTACGAGAAGTCCGGCCTGGACAAGGACCTCGAAGGACTCGGCTTCTACACCGTCGGCTACGGCTGCACGATCTGCATCGGCAACTCGGGACCGCTCATCGAGGAGGTCTCCGCCGCGGTGAACGATCACGACCTCGCCGTGACGGCCGTCCTCTCGGGCAACCGCAACTTCGAGGGTCGCATCAGCCCCGACGTGAAGATGAACTACCTCGCCTCGCCGCCCCTCGTGGTGGCGTACGCGCTGGCCGGCTCGATGAACTTCGACTTCGAGACCGACGCGCTCGGCAAGGATGAGGCGGGCAACGATGTCTTCCTGAAGGACATCTGGCCGGCGCCCGACGAGGTGCAGGAGATCATAGACTCCTCGATCTCGCGCGAGCAGTTCATCACGCAGTACGCGACGGTCTTCGAGGGCGACGAGCGCTGGAAGAACCTGCCGACCCCGACCGGACCCGTGTTCGAGTGGGACGCGGACTCGACGTACGTCCGCAAGGCGCCCTACTTCGACGGCATGTCGATGGAACTCACCCCGGTCGCAGACATCACCGGCGCCCGGGTACTCGCGACCCTCGGCGACTCGGTGACCACGGACCACATCAGCCCGGCCGGCAACATCAAGGCCGGCACGCCCGCCGCGCAGTACTTGACCGAGCACGGGGTCGGTCAGAAGGACTTCAACTCCTACGGATCCCGCCGCGGCAACCATGAAGTCATGATCCGCGGCACGTTCGCGAACATCCGGCTCAAGAACGCCCTCGTCAGCGCGGTCAACGACGGCGCGGTCGTGGAGGGCGGCTTCACGCGCGACTTCACGCAGGAGGGCGGCCCGCAGTCGTTCATCTACGACGCGAGCCAGAACTATCAGGCTCAGGGCACGCCGCTCGTGATCTTCGGCGGCAAGGAGTACGGGTCCGGCTCGTCGCGCGACTGGGCGGCCAAGGGCACGAGCCTGCTCGGCGTGAAGGCCGTCATCACCGAGAGCTTCGAGCGCATCCACCGCTCGAACCTGATCGGGATGGGCGTGGTTCCGCTGCAGTTCCCGGCGGGCGAGAGCTGGGAGTCGCTGGGCCTGGACGGCACCGAGATCGTCTCGATCCACGGGCTCGAGCAGCTGAACGACGGCGTGACGCCGAAGACCGTCCGGGTGACGGCCGAGCCGAGCGAGTTCTCCGCCGCGGGCAAGGAGCCGATCGAGTTCGACGCCGTCGTCCGGATCGACACGCCCGGAGAAGCGGACTACTACCGCAACGGCGGCATCCTCCAATACGTCCTGCGTTCGCTCGTCTGATCCGAGCGTTCCACGGGGGCGGGGTGGCTTCACCCCGCCCCTTTCGCGCACCCACCGCCGTTAGACTGACAGGGCCCGTCCGTGGCCCCGAAAGGAACCAGGATGTCGTTGCTGTCATCGATCTCGACTCCGCGGGACCTCGACGCGCTCAGCCTCGAGCAGCTCGAGCAGCTCGCCGCCGAGATCCGCGCGTTCCTCATCGAGAACGTCTCCCGCACCGGCGGGCACCTCGGTCCCAACCTCGGCATCGTCGAGCTCACGATCGCCATGCATCGCGTGTTCGACTCGCCGAACGACCCGATGATCTTCGACACGGGTCACCAGTCGTACGTCCACAAGATGCTCACCGGGCGCCAGGACTTCACCGGACTGCGCTCGCGCGGGGGATTGGCCGGCTACCCCCAGCGCTCCGAGAGCCCGCACGACGTCGTGGAGTCCTCGCACGCGTCCAGCTCCCTCAGCTGGGCGGACGGCGTGTCACGGGCCCTGACCCGGACGGGACGCAAGGACCGTCACGTCGTCGCCGTCGTCGGAGACGGTTCCCTCACGGGCGGGATGACGTGGGAGGCACTGAACAACATCTCCGACGACAACGACCGCAATCTCGTGATCATCGTCAACGACAACGGCCGCTCGTACGCCCCGACGATCGGCGGTATGGCGCGATACCTGAACCGCGTCCGCACGGCGGACACGTACCAGACCCTGCACCGCGGTTCGGACTCGTTCTTCGGCAAGCTCGGACCCGCCGCGCGCGCGTTCTACCGCGGCGTCCGCGGCGGCACGCACGGCTTCCTGTCGCGCTTCGTGAACAACGCGGCGCTGTATTCGAACCTCGACATCAAGTACCTGGGTCCCGTCGACGGCCACGACCTTCCGGCGCTCATCGAGACCCTCGAGCTGGCGAAGGACTTCGGCGCCCCCGTCATCGTCCACGCGATCACCGAGAAGGGCCGCGGCTACGAGCCTGCACGCAACGACGAAGCCGACCAGTTCCACGCGGTCGGCAAGATCGATCCTCTCTCCGGCGCCCCCGTCGGAGGATCCTCCGCCACGGCGTGGACGGACGTCTTCGCCGACGAACTCGTCGCCGTCGGGGAGGAGCGCGAGGACATCATCGGCATCACCGCGGCGATGCTGCGCCCGACGGGTCTGCTGCCGTTCGCCCAGCGATTCCCCGACCGCGTGTACGACGTCGGCATCGCCGAGCAGCATGCCGTCGCCTCCGCGGCCGGCCTCGCCTTCGGCGGTCTGCACCCCGTCGTGGCGATCTACGCCACGTTCATGAACCGCGCCTTCGACCAGGTGATGATGGATGTCGCCCTGCACCGTGCCGGCGTCACGTTCGTCCTTGACCGCGCCGGGGTCACCGGGCCGGATGGTCCGAGCCACCACGGCATCTGGGACCTGGCGATGCTGCAGATCGTCCCGCACATCCGCATCGCCGTCCCGCGCGACGCGGAGCGGCTCCAGGAGGAACTGCGCGAAGCCGTCGCGGTCGAGGACGCGCCGACCGTCATCCGCTTCCCGAAGGGCTCCGTGAGTCCGACGCTGCCCGCGCTCGAGCGCCTGCCGGACGGCGTGGACGTCCTCGCGCGCTCAGACGCGCAGGACGTGCTCCTGATCGGCATCGGTCCGATGGCGCATATCGCGGTCGACGTCGCGGACCGCCTCCGCGCGCAGGGCATCGGTGCGACGGTCGTCGATCCGCGCTGGGTCGTGCCCGTGCAGCCGTCGATCATCGAGCTCGCGGCGGCCCACCGCCTCGTCATCACGATCGAGGACGGCATCCGCGTGGGCGGCATCGGCACGCGGGTGCGTCAGGTGCTGCGCGAGGCCAACGTCGACACGGCGGTGGATGAGCTCGGCATCCCCGACGAGTTCATCGATCATGCCAGTCGGGAGCAGATCCTCGAGGATGCCGGCCTCACGGCGGCCAAGATCGCGCAGGATGTCGTCTCCCAGGTCCTGGGTACGCGCATCCCCGTCGCCCGGCCGACCGAGCAGCGCCCGGAGTGGCTGACGGACGTGGACGCGCAGCAGCGACACGACGAGGTGCGCGACATCTGAGTCTTCCGCCACGCGACAGCGCCCGGTCTCTCGATGAGACCGGGCGCTGTGCGTTCGGCGGGTCAGCCCTCGATGCCGACGATCTTCGGGTCGTGGAACGTTCCGCCGAAGACGCGTTCGGACGCTCCCTCACGGTCCAGGTAGGGGGAGGCTCCACCGTCGATGAACGGCCACCCCGCACCGAGGATGAGGCACAGATCGATGTCCTCGACCTCGGGGACGACGCCCTCGTCCAGCATGATCCGGATCTCCTGCGCCAGTCCGTCCTGCACACGACGGAGGATCTCCTCCTCGGATGCCGGGGTGGAGCCGACGGCGCCCTTGAGCACCTTCTCGGCGGCTTTGGACCATCCGCTGACGCGCCCGGACTTGTCCTTCTCGACGATTTCCTCGAGCTCAGCGAGCTCGTGGAAGTTGGCGTTCGCATAGAAACGGTCGGGGAAGGCGAGAGACATCGTGTCCTGCACGTGCGCCGCCACCTTCCAGCCGACGAGGTCGATGAGCGCGAACGGCGTCATCGGCAGACCGATCGGCGCGAACGCCTTCTCGACGGTCAGCAGAGGCGTTCCCTCGTAGACGGCACGCGCCGCCTCGCCCATGACCTTCGCCAGGAGGCGGTTCACCACGAATCCGGGAGCATCGGCGGTGAGGACCGCGTTCTTGCCGAGCCCCTTCGCGACGACGAAAGCCGTCGACAGAGCGGCATCCGACGTCTGCGGCGTCTTCACGATCTCGATGAGCGGCATGACGGCCACCGGGTTGAAGAAGTGGAAGCCGACGAGCCGCTCGGGGTGTTCGAGCTTCTCGCCGATCCGAGCCACGGAGAGCGACGACGTGTTCGTGGCGAGGATCGCGTCCTCGGCGATGATCTTCTCGATCTCGCCGAAGACGGCCTGCTTCACGCCGACCTCTTCGAACACGGCCTCGATCACGAAGTCGCAGTCCGCGTACAGACTCTTGTCGGTCGTGCCCGTCACGAGGGCGCGCAGCTTGTTCGCGGCATCCGCGTCGAGTCGCCCCTTCGCCTCGAGCTTGCCGATCTCGTCGTGGATGTATGCGACGCCCTTGTCGACGCGCGCCTGGTCGAGGTCGGTGATGAGCACCGGAACCTGGAGCTTGCGGACGAACAGCAGGGCGAACTGACTGGCCATCAGACCCGCGCCGATGATGCCGACTTTCGTGACCTTCTTGGCGAGCTGCCGGTCGGGCGCACCGACCGGACGCTTGGCCCGCTTCTGGACGAGGTCGAACGCATACATCGAGGCGGCGAACTGATCGCCGGTCACGAGCTCGGCGAGAGCCTCGTCCTCGCGCGCGAACCCTTCGGCCTTCGTGCCCCCCTTGGCCTTGTCGAGCAGCTCGAGGGCGGCGTAGGGCGACTTCGGCACGGATCCGATCCGCGATTCGAGCATCCCGCGCGCCATCTTGATCGCGATGGGCCACTTCGTCAGGCGCTCGATCTTCCCCGGCTCGTTCTTCCGGTGCACCTTGACGGTGCCGGAAAGGACGCCGTCCGCCCACGCGAGCGAGTTCTCCAAGTAGTTCGCCGCGGGGAAGATCGCGTCCACGATGCCGTAGTCGAAGGCCTGCTGCGGCTTCAGCATCCGGTTCTGCTTCAGCGGGTTGGAGATCACGACCTCGAGGGCGTTCTCGATCCCGATCAGGTTGGGCAGCAGGTACGCGCCGCCCCAGCCGGGGATGATCCCGAGGAAGACCTCGGGCAGCGCGATCGCCGCGGCGGACGCGTCGACGGTGCGGTAGGTGGAGTTCAGGGCGATCTCCAGCCCCCCGCCGAGGGCGAGCCCGTTCACGAAAGCGAAGGTGGGGACGCCGAGCTCGTCGAGCTGGCCGAACACCTTGTGGCCGAGCTGGGCGATGAGCTTCGCGTTCGCCTTCGAGCCGACCCGGGAGATGTCGGACAGGTCGGCTCCGGCGGCGAGGATGTACTGCTTGCCGGTGATGCCGACCGCCTGGATCTCACCGGCCCCGGCGCGGACCTTCAGAGCGTCGAGCGTCTGACCGAGCTGCATCATCGTCGCAGGACCCAAGGTGTTCGGCCGCGTGTGGTCGCGCCCGTTGTCGAGCGTGATGAGCGCGAGCACCTTCCCGGAAGGCAGACGCACGTCGCGCACGGTCGAGCGGGTGATGACCTCGCCCTCCGTGAGCGCCTGGATGGGGGAGAAGTCGACGTCCGCGTACTGCTCGGCGACGGTCTTTGCCATTACTTCTTCTTCTTTCCGTCGAAGTGCGGGTTCTCCCAGATGACCGATCCGCCCTGTCCGAGGCCCACGCACATCGCGGTGAGACCGTAACGGACGTCGGGTCGCTCGGCGAACTGGGCGGCGAGCTGGATCATGAGACGCACGCCGGATGCCGCGAGCGGGTGGCCGAGCGCGATCGCCCCTCCCCACTGGTTGACCCGCGGATCGTCGTCGGCGATGCCGAAGTGGTCCAGCAGCGAGATGACCTGGATCGCGAAGGCCTCGTTGAGCTCGAACAGACCGATGTCGTCGATCGACAGGCCGGCCTTCTTGAGCGCCTTCTCGGTCGAGGGGATCGGGCCGACCCCCATCACCTCGGGCTGCACGCCTGCGAACGCGAACGAGACGAGCCGCATCTTCGGAGCCAGGCCCAGTTCCTTCACGGCGCCGCCCCCCGCGAGGAGACTCATCGTCGCACCGTCGGTGAGAGGGGAGGATGTGCCCGCGGTGACGCGCCCGTGCGGACGGAACGGGGTCTTCAGGGCCGCGAGACCCTCCATCGTCGTCTCGGGGCGTCGCCCCTCGTCCTGGGTCGCCAGGCCCCATGCCCCCTCGGCATCCTTGATGGCGACCGGGACGAGATCCGGCTGGAACCTGCCCGCCTCGTATGCCGCCTGTGCCTTGTGCTGGCTCAGCATGCCGTAGCGGTCGGCGCGCTCCTTTGTCAGGTTCGGGAACCGGTCGTGCAGCCGCTCGGCGGTCAGGCCCATGTTCAGGGCGTCCGCGCTCACGAGCTTCTCGGCCACGAACCGGGGGTTCGGGTCGACGTTGCTGCCGTCGAGCGGGTGGCGGCCCATGTGCTCCACGCCGCCGGCGAGGGCGAGGTCGTACATGCCCATGCCGATCGAGCCTGCCATCGTCGTGACGCTCGTCATCGCACCCGCGCACATGCGGTCGATCGCGAACCCCGGCACCGTCTGCGGGAGCCCCGCGAGAAGGGCGACAGAGCGCCCGAGGGTCAGCCCCTGATCTCCGGTCTGCGAAGTCGCGGCCAGCGCGACGTCGTCGATGCGGTCGGCGGGAACGCCGGGATTGCGCTCCATGAGACCGATGGTCGCCTTGACCGCCAGGTCATCTGCGCGGGTGTTCCAGTACATGCCCTTTTCGCCGGCGCGCCCGAAAGGGGTGCGCATTCCATCGACGAAATAGACGTCCGAGATCTCGGCCACTCTGCCTCCGTAAGTTGGGATGCGATCAGCCTAGGAGCCGGCCGAATCGGTCCGGAATCGGTTGGAGGAACCTACGAAGCGGTCTCGGGGGCCGGCGGAGGGGTTTGCACGGATTGCACAAAGGCATCCGCGATCAGCTGTGCAGTCTGCGCAATCTGCCAGGGTCGGGCGCCCCATTCCGCGAGCGCGTCGCCGATCGCTGCCGCGTTGAGGGGCTCGGGTGGGCTCCATGCGAGACGCCGGAGCAGCTCTGGGGTCAGCAGGTTCTCGGTCGGCATCCCGAGCTGCTCGGCGAGCCCCTCGACAGCGGGACGCGCAGCCTTCAGGCGCAGGTCCGCGGGCGGATTGCGATCAGCCCACGCGCGCGCCGGTGGGATCGAATCGCCGCCGGGCGCCCGCTCGAGGGGGAGGTCGGTCGCGGCCCGGCCGGCCTCGAAGGCCGCCCACCAGCGGTCGAGCTGGCTCCGACTCGCGCGCCCGGTGAACTCCTTCACCTGGGCGAGTTCCTGCTTCGTCTTCGGATCCGCGATCAGCGCGGCCACGAGCGATCGATCGGGCACCAGACGCCCGGGGGCGATGTCCTGCTCGCGCGCGTACTCCTCGCGCGCCGTCCACAGCGCCCTGGCCACGGCGAGGGCGCGGCGACCACGGACGGTGTGCAGACCGCTGAGGCGCCGCCACGGGTCCTCGCGCGGCGGCTTCGGCTCACGCTCGAGCACGGCCTGGAACTCCTCTGCGGCGAACGCGGTCTTGCGCTGCTCCTCGAGCTCGGCGACGAGGACGTCCCGCACGTCGACCAGGTGCTCGACATCGAGGGCGGCGTATTCCAGCCAGGACTGCGGCAGGGGACGAGTGGACCAATCGGATGCCGAATGGGCTTTGGCCAGAACGATCCCGAGCGTGTCCTCCACGACCGCACCGAGTCCGACCCGCGCGTGTCCGAGCATCCGGGCAGCGAGTTCGGTGTCGAAGATGCGATCGGGACGCAGATCGAGCTCGCGCAGGGACGGGAGGTCCTGGCTCGCGGCGTGCAGCACCCACTCCTCGTGGCCGATCGCTTCCTGCAGCGCGCCGAAGTCACCCACCGCCGGCGGATCGAACAGGAACACGCCGCTCCCGCGGCGGAAGACCTGGATCAGATAGGCGCGCTGGGAATAGCGGAATCCCGAGGCACGCTCGACGTCGACCGCCACGGGGCCGGTGCCGCCGACAAGCGCGGCGGCCGCCTCCCGTAGCCCTGCGGCATCCGTGATCACGGTGTAGTCAGTCACGCGGCCCCCTGTGCGATCCGAGCACCGCGATGTCCTCCGAACCCGGCGGGAGCCCCGCCAACATGCAGACCAGTTCCGCCCATGCTTCGACGTGCGGGGCGATCTCGCCATCCGGCGACCACGACGCGCGCAGCTCGATCTGCGCCCCGTCACCCTCGGCCGCGAGCGAGCCGAAGCCCGTCGACAGGGTCTTCGTCGCCGTCCCGGACGCGGAATGGAATCCCGCCCGTCGCGAGCCCAGGGCATCCATCAGCCACGACCAGGCGACGTCGGCGAGCATCGGATCGATGCCGATGTCGGGTTCGAGCGGGGCCTGGGCGAAGCAGACGATGCGCCACGGTCCGTTCCACGGAGACGGCTCGCCGGGATCATGCAGGAGGAGGAAACGGCCCGTGCCGTACCGGGAATCCTCGCCCTCCGCGTCGGGTCGCACGTCGCCGGCCAGGGCGATGCACTCGGGCGCCAGGCCGCCGGGAGCGGGGATCTCCCGCACCGACAGATCGGGGCGGAAGACGGTCGCACGCACGCTCGCCGCCGCACTCTCGAACGACGGCGACGCGCTCGGAGGACGAAGCTCAGCCACGCCGAAAGACTAGAGTGGGGCCTCGATGGTCGACTCCAGGCGCGCCGCGATGGCCCCTCCCGCACTCCAGGCCGGTGTCCGGGCCGCCCTCGTGCTGCTCGGCGGAGCGCTCGGACTCACGGTGTCTGCCCTGGCGCTGACGTCCTTGCACCTCGCCCGGCGGGTGGTGACCCCCGCCGCACGCGTGCCGGATACGCGGATCCTCAGCCTGGACACGTCCGCGCAGACGATCACGTTGGCGCGCACGCCGGACACTGAGCTGCCGGGTCGCTACGGACTGTTCACCAGCGGCACGGAGTCGTACGTGAAGCTCGGATCCGTCCTCGCGGAAGACGCCACGAGCGTCAAGCGGAAGCTCCTGACCGAGATCGGTCCCCAGGCGCGGATCTCCGCGGACGCCGCGTTCAGCGGCTGGTACTACGACACCCCGGCGGAACTGCACCTCCCGTACACGTCCGAGCTGATCGGGTCGGCGGTCGGCCCCTGCCCGGCGTGGCTGTTCCCCGCGGGAACGGGAGAGGTCTGGGTCATCCAGATCCACGGGCGCGGGACGACCCGCGCCGAGTGCCTGCGCGCGGTGCCCCTCTTCCACGGTCTCGGCATCACGTCGCTCCTGGTGTCGTACCGCAACGACGGCGAGGCACCCCGGAGCCGTGCGGGCACGTACTCCCTCGGCGCGACCGAGTGGCGCGACGTCGACGCCGCCATCGGGTTCGCGCGGCGTCGGGGAGCGAAGCGCATCGTGCTGATGGGCTGGTCGATGGGCGGCGCGATCGCGTTGCAGCTCGAGCTGAACTCCGCACACCGCGATGTGCTCGCGGGCGTGATCCTCGAGTCCCCGGTCGTGGACTGGCGCGTGGTGCTGGGCTATCAGGCCCGCCAGCAGCACATCCCGACCGCCGTCACCGGGCTCGCGATCGGCGCGCTGCGCACGGAGTGGTCCGCGCACATGGCCGGGGCCGGGGCGGCGATCCCGTTCGACCGGCTCGACGTGATCGCGCGCGCACCCGAGCTGCGGCATCCGATCCTCATCCTGCACAGCGACGACGACGGCTTCGTGCCCTCCGACGCGTCGCACGATCTGGTCGTGGCGCGGCCCGACCTCGTGCAGATGCAGGTCTTCGACACCGCCCGCCACACGAAGCTGTGGAACTACGACCAGGAGCGCTGGAGCGGGAGCATCCGCTCGTGGCTGGAGGAACGGGCGCTCCTGCCGGAGTGAGTGTGGCCGCTCACGCGCGCTTCGTGCGGACCTGACGCTTGACGCGCATCAGCATCCCGGTCATCCCGGCGATGCGCAGAGGGGAGACGGCACGCGTGAGTCCGATGCTCTGCGGGAAGTCGTCCGGCACCGCAAGCACCTCATCGGCGGTGAGGCCCGAGATGCCCTGCGCGAGGATGCTCGCGAACCCGCGAGTCGTCGGTGCTTCCGCCGGAGCCGTCGCGTGCATCGTCACGACGTCGTCCGAGGAGACCTCGACGATGATGTAGACGGGGGACTGGCACTCCGCGACGCGCTCACGCAGCTCGGGATGACCCTCCAAACGCGCGGGAACCTCGGGGAGCTCGTTCGCGAATTCCAGGAGCAACTGGAGGCGTTCAGGCTCGGGCAGCTCGAGGAAGTCGTCGCGGATCTCGGCCAGCGGCGCGGGAAGAAGGTCGGAAGTCATCCCTGACATCCTTCCACGGTCGATTCAGGCGGGCACGGACCCCGGCTCGGCGCCCACCGCGATCGGTACGCGCACCGCGCTGCCCCACTCGGTCCAGGAGCCGTCGTAGTTGCGCACATCCTCGAAGCCGAGGAGGTGCTTCAGGACGAACCAGGTGTGACTGGATCGCTCGCCGATGCGGCAGTAGGCCACCACGCTGTCCCCGTCGGCCAGGCCGACCTCGTCACGGTAGATCGCGTCGAGTTCGGCGCGCGGCTTGAAGCCGCCGTCCGGGGCGACCGCCCGCGCCCACGGCACGCTCGCCGCCGTCGGGATGTGGCCTGCGCGCAGCGCGCCCTCTTCCGGGTACGCGGGCGCGGATGTCCGGGAACCGTCGTACTCCTCCGGCGAGCGCACGTCGATCAGCGGCTTGCCGAGGTGGGCGAGCACGTCCTCCTTGTAGGCCCGCAGGGAGCTGTCGTCGCGCTCGATCACCGGATAGTCGGTCTTCTCGCGGACGGTGGGCTCGGTCGTGAGCGGACGGCCGTCGGCGATCCATCCGTCTCGACCCCGGTCGAGCAGGCGCACATCCTCGTGACCGAACAGCGAGAAGACCCAGAGCGCATATGCGGCCCACCAGTTGTTCTTGTCGCCGTAGATCACGATCGTGTCCTCGCGGGAGATGCCCTTCGCGCTCAGCAGCCGCGAGAAACCCGCGCCGTCGACGTAGTCGCGTACGACCGGGTCGTTCAGCTCGGTGTGCCAGTCCACCTTGACGGCACCGGGGATGTGTCCCGTCTCGTAGAGCAGGACGTCCTCGTCCGATTCGACGACCACGAGACCGGGGGTGCCGAGGTTCTCCTCGAGCCACGCTCCGGTGACGAGCCGTCCGGGCTCGGCGTACTCGGCGAACTTGGGGGAGGACGTGTCGAACGCGACGGTCATCGGGGCTCCTCGGATCGGGACGGGTGCGGTCGGGCGTAGGCTGGCACCGCGTCTTCGAGCCTAGATTCCCGGGTGGAGACGTGCACCCACCCGCGTAAGAAGGCGACACAGGATCAGCAGGATGACACCCTCCACGGCCATCACGGGAATCGTCCATCTCACCGAGCGGACACCGCAGATCTCGGGCGCCGACATGGTCGCCTCACTCGTGCCGCCTCCGCAGTTCGCCCAGGCGAGCTTCGAGTCGTACCGGGCGGATGCCGCCTTCCCCTCGCAACAGGAGGCGAAGGCGACGCTGATGACTTTCGCCGGTCTCGGCGCGGCGCAAGAGCGCGGGGGACTGTTCCGTCGCGCGAAGAAGACGCCGGATCCGAAGCCGGGAGTGTATCTGGACGGCGGATTCGGCGTCGGCAAGACGCACCTGCTGGCGGCGATCTACCACGCGATGCCCGTGCGCCGGAAGTACTTCGGCTCGTTCATCGAATACACCGCCCTCGTGGGAGCCCTCGGCTACAAGAACACCGTCGATCTGTTCCGCGGTTCCGACCTCCTCTGCATCGACGAGTTCGAGCTCGACGACCCCGGCGACACGATGGTGATGACGCGGCTCCTCGGCGAACTCGTCGCCTCGGGCACGCGACTGGCGGCGACTTCCAACACGCCGCCGAACGCCCTCGGCGAGGGCCGGTTCGCCGCCCAGGACTTCCTGCGCGAGATCCACGCGATGGCGGCGAGCTTCGAGACGATCCGCATCGACGGGACCGACTACCGCCACCGGGCTCTCGACGGGCACGCCGACGTGCTCACCGAGGCCGAGTACGCCGAGAAGATCGCGGATGCCGCAACCTCCGGTGCCGTCTCCGACGACGCCTTCGCCGACCTGGTCGCCCATCTGGCCACCGTGCACCCGTCCCGCTACATCCGGCTCATCGAGGGTCTGTCCCTGGTCGGGATGCGCGACGTGGCTCCACTGAACGATCAGTCCGCGGCGCTGCGGTTCGTCGCGTTCATCGACCGCGTCTACGACGCGCAGCTGCCGATCCGCGCCACGGGTGCGAGCCTGGATCTCGTCTTCCCCGAGGAGATGCTCGCCGGCGGGTACCGCAAGAAGTACCTTCGGGCCATCTCGCGCCTGATCGCCTCGACGCTGGACTGAGTCCAGACGCAATCGCGGCGATTCATGCGGGTCTCGCGGCCCGAGGAAACCTGATGTTTACCTGACCGCGCCCGACGTAACAGACGCGAAACACACTCTCCGGCCGCAGGAAACCCGGCGCCTCGACACTGGGACCACCCGACGCTTTCTACCCTGCGTCCCTGCAGAGAGGTTCACTTCGAGATGGATCAAGGCAACACGGCATTCATCCTGATATCGGCAGCGCTGGTCCTGTTGATGACTCCAGGACTCGCTTTCTTCTACGGCGGCCTCGTCAAGGCCAAGAGCGTCATCAGCATGATGATGCTCAGCTTCGGCGCAATGGGACTCATCGGCGTCCTGTGGGTCCTGTACGGCTACGCGATCGCGTTCCCGGCAACCGCGGAGGGCACCGTTCAGTTCCCGTGGGCGATCGACCCCGCAGAGTTCGGGCTGGCGAACCTCCTCGAGACGCCCGACGGTGCGGCTTTCCCGCCGCTGGCCTTCGTCGCCTTCCAGGCGACGTTCGCGATCATCACGGTGGCGCTCGTGTCCGGCGCGATCGCCGACCGTGCCAAGTTCGGCGCGTGGATGATCTTCGCGGCGATCTGGGCCACGGTGGTCTACTTCCCCGTGGCCAGCTGGGTGTTCAACTTCGGCCTGGCCGATGACGGCAGCTTCGCCTACGGCGGCTGGATCACGTACGGCATGCAGAACGTGTTCGGGGTCGGTGCGATCGACTTCGCGGGTGGTACCGCCGTGCACATCAATGCCGGTGCCGCTGCCCTCGCGCTGGCACTCGTCCTCGGCAAGCGCGTCGGCTTCCAGAAGGGCGTGCACGTCCCGCACAACCCGCCGTTCGTCCTCCTCGGGGCGGGCCTGCTGTGGTTCGGCTGGTTCGGCTTCAATGCCGGATCCGAGCTCGCCGCCGACAACACCGCGGCGATCGCCTTCGTCAACACGATCGCCGCACCCGCTGCGGCACTGCTGGCCTGGCTGATCGTCGAGAAGATCAAGGACGGCAAGCCCACCTCGGTCGGCGCCGCCTCCGGCGCCGTCGCGGGCCTCGTCGCGATCACCCCGGCGTGTGCCTCGCTCACTCCGATCTGGGCGATCGTCCTCGGCCTCGTCGCCGGAGCGGTCTGCGCCCTGGCGATCGAGCTGAAGTTCAAGCTCGGCTTCGACGACTCGCTCGATGTGGTCGGCATCCACCTGGTCGGTGGCCTCATCGGAACCCTGTACCTCGGCTTCTTCGCGAACGGGACGGGCCTGATCTACAGCGGCAGCGGAACGCAGCTCCTCGTGCAGGCGATCGCCGCCTTCGCGGTCATGGCGTACTCGTTCGTGCTGGCCTGGATCATCGGCTTCGCGATCCAGAAGACGATCGGCTTCCGCGTGAAGAACGAGGACGAGATCGCCGGCATCGACACGATCGTCCACGGCGAAGAGGGCTACGTCCTCGCCGACACGAAGGCCTGATCGACAAGCTCACCACGCAGAACACCCCGCGACCTCGGTCGCGGGGTGTTCCGCGTGTCGGGGCTATCGTCTGAGGATGGCCTCGCGAAACACCCTCCTGAGTGCACTCGTGCGACTGTTCCGCCCCGCGCGGGCGCGGACGCCCGCGGCACTACGACCGACGGCCGGCGGCGCGACGGGCACCGTCGAGCTGGATCCCCGCCGTGTGGAACCGGTGGCCATCGGCTATGCGCCGCGACGCGACGGCGCGCCCGACGCGGGAGAGGTCGTGTGGACCTGGGTGCCGTACGCGGAGAACGACGGGCGCGGGAAGGACCGGCCGGTGCTGATCATCGGGCGGCATGGCACCGATCGCGCCTTCGCCGTGAAGCTCACGAGCAAGGCTCACGACGGGGAGCGTGACTTCCTCCCGATCGGACCCGGCGCGTGGGATTCCCAAGGGCGTCCGTCGTGGGTGGACATCGATCAGCTCTACAGCGTGCACGCGGACGGCATGCGCCGCGAGGCCGCCGCACTGGATTCCGCCCGATTCCGGATCGTGGCCGAGGCTCTGCGCCGTCGGTACGGATGGGAGTTCGCCGGCTGAGCGGCTGTGGTGGGCGATACCAGACTCGAACTGATGACCTCTTCCGTGTGAAGGAAGCGCGCTACCAACTGCGCCAATCGCCCGTGGCCCTGCGGGGCCGAGACTCGATCCTACCCGATGCCGGAGGGTTGCCCGAACCGTCGGTGACCGGTGACACGCGCGGGTCGCGCCTGGTTTGGCGAGTGTGAATTCATCGGCTAAAGTCGTTCAAGCGCCCGGAGCAATCCGGGCCACGCGGATGTAGCGCAGTTGGTAGCGCACAACCTTGCCAAGGTTGGGGTCGCGAGTTCGAGTCTCGTCATCCGCTCGAGTGCAGGAGTCTTCTTCACGGAAGACCACCGCACGTGGGGTCAATCCACACGGTGGCGTGGCCGAGCGGCTAGGCACCGGCCTGCAAAGCCGTTTACACGGGTTCGAATCCCGTCGCCACCTCACCGACAACTGAATATGCCCGTACGGGCGCGATTGGCGCAGCGGTAGCGCGCTTCCCTGACACGGAAGAGGTCACTGGTTCGATCCCAGTATCGCGCACACATGAGAACCCCCGGACAGCCGGGGGTTTTCGCTTTTCCACCCCGGACGCGAGAGCCCTCAGCGCACAGCGAGCGGGAGAGTGGCCAGCAGGACGGTCACCGGAGCGATCGCGAGGCCGAGCAGGACATAGCGCCGCCACGGCACATCGACGCCGACAGCGTGCAGCCGCTGATGCCACAACAGCGTCGCCAGCGACGCCCACGGGGCGATGAGCGGGCCGGCATTCACCCCGACCAGGAGTGCCGCCAACCGCTCCGGAGCTCCCGCAGCCGCCTCCAGTGCGAGGTACGCGGGGAGGTTGTTGATCGCATTCGCGCCGAACAGGCCCGCTGCGGCGACCTGCAGGAGGTCCGATGGCGACGTCCCCGTCCCCACGATCGCCTCCAGGACCCGCTGAGAGCCGAGCGCCTCGATCGCCCCGACCGCCAGGAACAGGCCGGACGCGAAGACCAGAAGCTGCCAGGGCACGAGTCCGAGGCGGAGAGTCCGACGCGAGCGCACCGCGAAGACGATCGACAGCGCGATCGCGGCGGCGGTCGCCGGTATCCACGGGGGCATGCCCGAGACGAGGAGCGGGAGCAGAGCGATCACCACGACCGCGGCCGTGATGAGGAGGACGCGGTCCTCGACGTGCGGAGGCGTCGCCAGCAGATAGCGTCCGCGCAGACTGCGGCGTTGCGCGAGCAAGAGGATGAGAACCGACACGGCGATCGCGACGAACGCGGACGGACCCGTGAGGGCGAGGAACTCCAGCGGCCCGGCGATGCCGAGGCGCTCGACGGCGAGCAGGTTCGTGAGGTTCGACACCGGAAGCACGAGCGACGCGGTGTTGGCGAGCACGACGGTCGTGAAGGCGAACGGCAGGGGGTCCAGACGGTGGGCCCGGGCCACGGCCACGACGACGGGTGTCAACAGGACGGCGGTCGTGTCCAGCGACAGGAAGGCGGTGGCGAGGATCGCCAGCACGACGACCAGCGCCCACAGCACCCACGTGCGTCCACGCGCCCATCGGGCCAAGGCGAATGCCGCCACGTCGAAGACGCCTGCCGCGGCGGCGAGCTCGGCCACGATCGTCACCGCGACGACGAACGCGAGGATCGGCCAGACCCGGTCGGCGATCGCGAGCGCGTCAGCCGCCGGAAGCACTCCGGTGATCACCGCCGCACCACCGAGCAGCAGAAGGCCGGCACCGACCAGGGCGAGTTTCACAGCATCCATCATCGCGTCCGCGCGCGGCGCGGGCGGACCCGACCGGCACCGATCGGCCCACCGCGTCCGCGGGAGCGCGGGCCCTAGACTGGAGGGATGGGACTGCGCCACCACGGGACCGCGACGACTGTCGCCCTCTTCGGCGCGCGAACGCGCGGCGCCTGAGCGGGCAGGGCGCGCCGCGCCCGAAGCTGAGCCATCCTTCATCCGAGTCACCTCTGGAGAATTCCCTTGACCGATGTCACCCTCCCGTCGGACGTGTCGCTGCCCGCCGACGGCTTCGCCCTCTTCCCCGATCGCTCGGTCGTGGCTCTGCGCGTCAACGGCGAGCTGAAAGACCTCGCCACGACCGTCCAGCCCGGCGATGACGTCGAACCGGTCTCGATCGACAGCGCGGACGGGCTTTCGATCCTCCGACACTCCACGGCGCACGTGCTCGCCCAGGCCGTACAGCGCATCGACCCGCAGGCGAACCTCGGCATCGGTCCGCCCATCACCGACGGCTTCTACTACGACTTCGGCGTCGCCGAGCCGTTCACGCCCGAAGCTCTCAAGGCGATCGAGAAAGAGATGCAGCGCATCGTCCGCGAGGGACAGCGCTTCGTCCGCCGTGTGGTCAGCGACGACGAAGCGCGTGCCGAGCTCGCCGCCGAGCCGTTCAAGCTCGAACTGATCGGGCTCAAGGGCGGCGGCGCGGACAAGACCGAGGGGGCCTCCGTCGAGGTGGGCGCCGGCGAGCTCACGATCTACGACAACGTCGACCGGGACGGCGAGGTCGTCTGGAAGGACCTCTGCCGCGGACCCCACCTGCCGAGCACACGGCTCATCGGCAACGGGTGGGCGCTCACCCGCATCGCCGCGGCCTACTGGCGCGGGAGCGAGAAGAACCCCCAGCTGCAGCGCATCTACGGCACCGCCTGGCCCACGAAAGATGACCTGCGCGCGTACCAGCAGCGTCTCGAGGAGGCCGCGAAGCGCGACCACCGGCGCCTCGGCAAGGAGCTGGACCTGTTCTCGTTCCCGGAGGAGATCGGCTCGGGCCTCTCCGTCTGGCACCCGCGCGGCGGCATCGTCCGTCAGGAGATGGAGCAGCATGCGCTCCGCCGCCACCGCGCGGCGGGCTACACGTACGTGTACACGCCTCACATCACCAAGCGGGACCTCTTCATCGAGTCCAATCACCTCGTCACGTACGCGGAGGGAATGTTCCCGCCGATCCGCATGGACGAGGAGCGCGACGAGAACGGCGAGATCACGAAGCAGGGCGTGGACTACTACCTCAAGCCCATGAACTGCCCGATGCACATCCTCATCTACCGCGAGCGGGCGCGCAGCTATCGGGATCTGCCGATGCGCCTCGCCGAGAACGGCACGGTGTACCGCAACGAGCTCTCCGGCGCACTGCACGGCCTCACTCGCGTCCGCGGGTTCACCCAGGACGACGCGCACCTGTTCGTGACTCCGGAGCAGCTCGAGGGTGAGGTGTCGAAGGTCCTCGAGTTCGTGCTGTCGCTTCTGCGCGACTTCGGGCTGAGCGACTTCGAGCTCGAGCTGTCGATGCGCGACGACGAGAAGGCCAAGTGGATCGGTGACGAGGCGCATTGGGCGGAGGCGACGGATGCGCTGCGACGCGTCGCGCTGGCCAGCGGACTGAAGCTCACCGAAGTCCCCGGCGAAGCGGCCTTCTACGGACCGAAGATCGACCTGAAGGTCAAGGATGCCATCGGGCGCACCTGGCAGCTGTCGACCGTCCAGCTGGACTTCAACCTTCCCGAGCGGTTCGATCTGGAGTTCACCGACCGTGACGGGCTGAAGAAGCGGCCGGTCATGATCCACCGGGCGCTGATGGGTTCGATCGAGCGCTTCTTCGCGATCCTCCTCGAGCACTACGCCGGCGCGTTCCCGGTGTGGCTCTCGCCGGTGCAGGTGGTCGGCATCCCCGTCGCCGAGCAGTACGGCGAGTACCTCGACGAGATCATCGCGCGTCTGGTCGCCGAGGGCGTGCGCGCCGAGGTCGACCACAGCGATGACCGCATGCAGAAGAAGATCCGCACGCACACCACCCAGAAGGTCCCGCTGCAGCTGATCGCGGGTGAGCAGGATCGTGCCGGCGGTACCGTGTCCTTCCGGTTCCGCGACGGAACGCAGCAGAACGGCATCCCCGTGGCGGATGCCGTGCAGCGCATCCTGCGGGCGATCGAGGACCGCACGCTGGTGGACACGGCCGAGGATCTGGCATGAGCGACGAGGGACTCGTTGAGGCGGCCCGGCTCGCCGGAGTCCCCGACCAGTTCCAGCGACTGTGGACCCCGCACCGGATGGCTTACATCCAGGCGGGTCCGCAGCCTCTGCGCGACGCATGTCCCTTTTGCGCGGCGCCCGAGAAATCGGACGAGGACGGGCTGATCGTGCACCGTGGGCGCTCCGCCTACGTGTTGCTGAACCTGTTCCCGTACAACTCAGGCCACCTTCTCGTCTGCCCGTACCGGCACATCGGCCAGTACGACGAGGCCTCTGCCGAAGAGGTCGCGGAGATCGGCGCGCTGACGCAGACCGGGATGCGGGTGCTGCGCGAGGTCTCCCGCTGCGACGGGTTCAACATCGGCATGAACCAGGGCGCCGTCGCCGGCGCGGGCGTGGACGAGCACCTGCATCAGCACATCGTGCCGCGCTGGAGCGCGGATGCGAACTTCTTCCCGATCATCGCCAGGACCAAGGCACTGCCGCAGTTGCTGGGCGAAGTCCGCCGGGCGGTCGCCGAGGCCTGGCCGACAGCCTGAACCTGCTCAGCGGACCTGGCGGACCGCGAACTGCAGGCGCGGGCGGGCGTAGGACTCCTGCGCCTCGACGAGCTGGAGTTCGCGCTCGCCCGAATCGTACGTGAGCTGCAGCAGGTCGAACACGCTCGAGGTGGTCCGCGCCAGCGCATCCGCGGCGTCCCCGCCGGCACGCAGGTGCGCGGTGAACAGGGCCGCCGTGACGTCGCCCGATCCGTTGGCCTTCATCGGGATGAGCGGCGTCTGCACGATCCACGCGCCGTCGTCGGTCACCGCGAGCATCTCGATCGTGCCGTCGGGGCGGTCCGGCTGCTCGACGCTCGTGACGAGCACCGTACGCGGGCCCGTGGCGCGGATCAGGTCGACCGACGCGAGGGTCTCCGCGAGGGTGCGCGGCTCCGTCCCGGTGAGGAAGCCGAGTTCGAACTGGTTCGGCGTCAGGATGTCCGCGGCCGGCACGACCCGGTCGCGCAGCAGGATCGGGATGGCGGGTGCGACGAAGCAGCCGGACTTCGCATTCCCCATGACGGGGTCGCACGCGTAGACCGCAGACGGGTTCGCAGCCTTCACGCGGGTCACGGCATCCAGGATCACGTCGGCGATTCCCTCGCCGCCCTGGTAGCCCGAGAGGATCACGTCGATCTGCGGGAAGACGCCGCGGTCCTCGATTCCGGCGATGACCTCGCGCACGTCCTCGGGCGCGATGAGCGGTCCGCGCCACGCGCCGTACCCCGTGTGATTGGAGAAGTTCACCGTGTACACCGGCAGGACCTCGACGCCGATGCGCTGAAGCGGGAACACTGCGGCGGAGTTGCCGACGTGGCCGTATGCGACCGCGGACTGGATGGAGAGGATCTTCACCGCTCGATCATGCCACTTCGCGCGTGCCGGGTCGCTGAGCCGACGCGCGGACCGCGGCGGCGATGTCGGTCGCCAAGTGCTCGGCATCCGCGTCGTCGAGGTCGTGAACGGTGAGACGAAGCCGATCGGATGCCGCTCCCGGCGACAGCCGGAACTCCTCACCGCTGCGGGCGAGCCACCCGCGGCGCATGAGCCGGTGGACGACGTCATCGGCCGCGACCGGCAGCTCCACCCACAGATTCAGACCGTCGCGCGCGATCGTGGGAACGCCGTGTGCGGTGAGCCGGGCGGCGAACGCGACGTTGCGGGCGGCGTAGTGCGCAGCGGCCGAAGCGATCTTCCCGCGCACGTCGGCGTCCGTCATGAGGGCGAGCACGAGCCGCTGCAGCAAGTGGCTCACCCATGTCGTCCCGGGGGTCAGACGGGTCGCCAGCCCGGCCGCGGTGTCGGGGTCGGACGCCGTCACGGCCAGGCACATGTCGGGCCCCAGGAACTTCGAGACCGAGCGGATCACCGCCCACCGCCGCTGATGCGGACCGATCAGAGAATGCAGGGGTCGCTGAGAGAGCATCGAGAAGTGATCGTCCTCGATCACGAGGACGTAGGGATGGGCGCGCAGCTCGTCGCGGAGGGCCGCGGCCCGTGCGGCCGTGAGGCTCGCCCCGGTCGGGTTCTGCGCGCGCGGCGTGCAGATGATCGCCCGGACCCCGCGTTCGAGCGCCGCGCGCAACCCTTCGACGGTCATGCCCTCGTCGTCCACGGGGATGCCGACCGGCCGGTAGCCGCCGACCCGCACGGTGTGGATCGCGGCGAGGAAGCAGGGATCCTCCAGACCGACCGCGTCATCGCGCGTGAGCGCCTGCGCGAGCAGGCGCTCGATCGCGTCCGCGGCGCCGCTCGTGATCGTCAGGCGCGCGGGGGCGCCCGGGGGAGTGGCGTCGCTCATCCACTTCGCCGCCCAGCGCTCCAGGTCGGGATCGATCACCGGCTCGCCGTACAGCACGGGACGCCCCGCCATCGCCGCGAGCGCGCGCGCCGGGTCGGGCACGAACTCCGGATCGGGATTGCCCGTCGCGACATCCCGCAGAACACTGTCGCCGGCGAAACCCTCCTGCGGGACGGGCCGAGGATCTGCGACCGTCGTTCCGCCTCGTCCCTTGGTCACGACGAGGCCGGCCTGCGCGAGCTGGCGGTAGGCCGATGCGACGGTGTTGCGGTTGACGCCGAGCCCCTCCGCGAGGGTGCGCACCGGCGGCAGAGCGTCTCCGGCACGCAGCGCGCCGCGCTCGACCAGCGCCCGCACCGCATCGGCGATGTCGGCGGCGGAACGCCCGCGGATCAGGTCCATCAGTTCGGCATCCATCGGCCCGATTCTACGTCGCGGTACATGATATCTTTTGGCCTAGGCCAAAACTCGACCGCGCCGCCCGCGCCTCTGCGCGTCCGCCGAAAGGATCCCTCGTGAGCACACCCCAGTCCGGAACCAGCCGCGTCAAGCGCGGTCTCGCCGAGATGCTGAAGGGCGGCGTGATCATGGACGTCGTGACCGCCGAGCAGGCCAAGATCGCCGAGGACGCCGGAGCCGTCGCCGTCATGGCCCTCGAGCGGGTCCCCGCCGACATCCGCGCCGAGGGCGGGGTGTCCCGCATGAGCGACCCCGACATGATCGAGAGCATCATCTCGTCCGTGTCGATCCCGGTGATGGCCAAGGCCCGTATCGGCCACTTCGTCGAGGCGCAGGTGCTCCAGGAGCTCGGCGTCGACTACATCGACGAATCCGAGGTCCTCTCGCCCGCCGACTACGTCAACCACATCGACAAGTGGGGCTTCACGGTGCCGTTCGTGTGCGGAGCCACGAATCTGGGTGAGGCGCTTCGCCGCATCAACGAGGGCGCCGCGATGATCCGGTCGAAGGGCGAGGCAGGCACGGGCGACGTGTCGGAGGCCACGAAGCACATCCGCAAGATCTCCAGCGAGATCAACGTCCTCCGCTCGATGACGAAGGACGAGCTCTACGTCGCCGCCAAGGAGCTGCAGGCGCCGTATGAACTCGTGGCCGAGGTCGCCGAGACCGGATCGCTTCCCGTGGTGCTCTTCGTGGCCGGCGGCGTCGCGACCCCCGCCGACGCCGCGATGATGATGCAGCTCGGTGCGGACGGGGTCTTCGTCGGCTCCGGCATCTTCAAGTCGGGCAACCCCGCGCAGCGCGCTGCGGCGATCGTGAAGGCGACGACGTTCTTCGACGACGCCAAGGTCATCGCCGACGTGTCGCGCGGACTCGGCGAGGCGATGGTCGGCATCAACGTTTCGGACCTTCCGGCGCCGCACCGGCTCGCCGAGCGTGGCTGGTAACAGGCCGCGCGTCGGCGTCCTCGCCCTCCAGGGAGACGTGCGCGAGCACGTCCGCGTGCTGGAGGGCCTCGGCGCCGACGTCGGTCTGGTCCGACGACCGGAGGAGCTGGCGTCGGTGCGCGGGCTGGTCATCCCGGGCGGCGAGTCCAGCGTGATCGACAAGCTCTCGCGCGCGTTCGGAATGCAGGACCCGATCCGCACCGCGATCGCCGCGGGGATGCCGGTGTACGGCACGTGCGCCGGACTCATCCTGCTCGCCGACCGGATCATCGACGGCATCGCGGGTCAGGAGAGCTTCGGCGGCCTGGACATCGCGGTCCGCCGCAACGCCTTCGGAAGCCAGCTGGACTCCTTCGAGACGGATCTCGCGGTGCCGGAACTCGGAGACCCGCCCGTGCACGCCGTGTTCATCAGGGCGCCGGTGGTGGAGTCGGCGGGACCGTCGGTGCAGACGCTCGCGCGGCTGGACGACGGACGGATCGTCGCTGTGCGTCGCGACGCGCTGCTGGGCACGAGCTTTCACCCGGAGGTCACCGGCGAGCACCGGTTCCACGAGCTGTTCCTGCAGACCGTGCGTGCCGCCTGACCGGCGGGCGCACACCGGCTAGGTTTCTGGCATGACCGTGAACAAGTGGTGGCACGACCGCCCCGAGGAGCGGTACTGGATGATCGCGCCGTCCCGCGGCGTCGTCGGCGACGCGCTGCGTGCTCCGAAGGCCTCACCCGACCGGCGCTTCGAGTGGTCGCACGAGCTCGTCGGCTGCACCGAGCCGGGCGACACCCTGTTCGTGTGGGATCGGACCCTCCCCGTTCCCGGCATCGCCGCGTGGGGTCGCGTGCTCGGGCCGCTCGGCGAGGAGACGACGGCCCGGCACGGCGAAGAGCTGCCCCACTGGCGCATGCCGGTGAGCGACACGCTCCGCCTCGCCTCTCCGATCACCCTGACCGCCCTGCGACGCATCGGCTCCGACATCGTCGCGATCCGCGACTCGATAGAGGCCCTCACGGACGGGCCGGTCTACTTCCCGTTCATCGGCTCGGCGGACACGCTCGTGCCCGCACCCGCGTACGTCACCAAAGTGCCCCGCGACCTCGTGGCGCTGCTGTCCTCCCGCTTCGGCTTCGAGTTCGCGCTGTAGGAGCGGATGACCGCCTGGGTGGCGCTGCTGCGCGGAGTCAACGTCGGGGGAGTGACGATCCGCAATGCGGACCTCGTTTCGCTCATGCAGCGCGACCTCGGCCTGGAGGATGTCCGCACGTTCCTCGCGAGCGGCAATGCCGCCTTCACCGCGGATGCCGCCCCCGGGGCGCGCGGCGATCTGAAGCGTCGGATCGAAGCCGGCCTGCGCGAGCGGTTCGGCTACGACGCCTGGATCGTTCTGAAGACCCGCGACGAGGTCGAGCAGGCCCGGACCGGATTCCCGTTCGACGCTTCGGATGGGACCCGGCAGCCGTGGGTGGTGTTCGGCAGTGACGACGCCGTGCTGGACGAACTCGCGACCGCGGCGGCATCCCTCGACGCGGACGTGGATCCGGTCGCTCGGGGGCGTGGCGTCCTCTACTGGAATCCGGTGAAAGGCACGACGACGGACACACCGTTCGCGAAGCTGCTCGCTCGTGCGGCGTACCGCACCTCGACGACGAACCGGAACCTTCGGACGCTGGGAAGGATCCTCGCGCCGTGAGGAGCGCCGTCGCCGCGTAAACTGGAGGAATGTCCGGCCACTCCAAGTGGGCGACCACGAAGCACAAGAAGGCGATCATCGATTCGCGCCGTGCCAAGTCGTTCGCCAAGCTCATCAAGAACATCGAAGTCGCCGCCAAGATGGGCGGCGCAGACGTCTCGGGCAACCCGACGCTCTACGACGCCATCCAGAAGGCGAAGAAGACCTCGGTCCCGAATGACAACATCGACCGCGCGGTCAAGCGCGGTGCGGGCATCGGCGGCGAGGCCGTCGAGTACACGACGATCCTCTACGAAGGCTACGGACCCAACGGCGTGGCCCTCATGATCGAGTGCCTCACCGACAACAAGAACCGTGCGGCAGCCGAGGTTCGCACCGCACTCAGCCGGAACGGCGGCACGCTCGCCGACCCCGGGTCGGTTGCGTACAACTTCCACCGCAAAGGCGTGATCGTCGTCTCCGGCGAGGGCGCCGAGGAGGACGACGTGATGCTGGCGGCACTGGAGGCCGGCGCCGAGAACGTCGAAGAGCACGCCCAGGGATTCGAGGTCATCACGGAGGCCTCCGACCTGGTCACCGTGCGCCAGGCGCTGCAGGACGCGGGACTGGACTACGAGTCGGCCGATGTCGAGTTCGTCCCGTCCCTCAAGGTCGAGGTCGACGCCGAGACGGCCCGGAAGGTCTTCCGGCTGATCGACGCGCTCGAGGACAGCGACGACGTCCAGAACGTCTACAGCAACTTCGATCTGTCCGCCGAGGTTCAGGCCGAGCTCGAGAACGACGAGTAGGGCGCGCCGCGTCCGCTTGCCACCGCCCCGCGCATAGCGTGGGACGGTGGCAGCTCTTCGTGTGCTCGGCATCGACCCCGGCCTGACCCGGTGCGGGGTCGGCGTCGTCGACGTCGCAAGCGACCGGTCAGCGCGGCTCGTCCATGTGGGTGTCGTGCGCTCCGATCCGGGCGAACCCATCGAGCGCCGGCTCGCGACGATCGCAGCGGGCATCCGCGCGGTGATCGACGAGCATGCGCCGGCGGTCGTGGCCGTCGAGCGCGTGTTCTCGCAGCACAACCGCCAGTCGGTCATGGGCACCGCCCAGGCCAGCGGCATCGCGCTCCTGATCGCAGGCGAGCGCGGACTCGCCGCTGCGACCCACACGCCCACCGAGGTCAAGGCGGCGGTCACCGGCTACGGGGCGGCTGACAAGCGACAGGTCCAGCTCATGGTTGCCCGGATCCTGCGGCTGGACGAGATCCCGCAGCCCGCGGACGCCGCGGACGCCCTCGCCCTCGCGTTGTGTCATGCGTGGCGCGGCGGGGGGCAGGCGGCGACGACCGGCGCACAGCTCACGCCCGCGCAGAGGGCGTGGGCGGATGCCGAGCGGCTGGCGCGCCGCTGACTTCTGTGTGTCGGTCGAACAAAACTGCGAATGCGCGGCATAGGATGCCCGCATGATCTCTTCTCTGCGCGGGCGCGCGGCGCACGTGGACACGGACTCGATCGTCGTCGAGGTCGGGGGAGTGGGACTCAGCGTCGCGGTGACACCCCCCGTCGCCGCCGCGACGAACGTCGGCGACGACGTGCACCTGCACACGAACCTGATCGTGCGCGAGGACGCCCTGTCGCTCTTCGGCTTCGAGAGCCGTGAAGAGCTCGTCGTCTTCACGCAGCTGCTCGGCGTGACCGGCGTCGGCCCCAAGTCTGCGCTCGGTGTTCTCGCCGCTCTCAGCGTCACGCAGATCGCCGACGCCGTCGCGCAGGACGACGACGCGCCCTTCCGGCGCGTCTCGGGGATCGGACCCAAGACGGCGAAGCTCATCGTCGTGCAGCTCGCCGGCAAGATCATCGCCCCGCGCGCGTCCGGCGCCGCACGGGCGGCCGCGACACCGGACGTCGCCGCTTCGGTGACCCAGGCGCTCATGGGCCTCGGCTGGAACGAGCGTGCGGCCGCCGAGGCCGTGTCGGTCGTGATGGAGGACGCGACGGACGCCGAGCGCGACTCCGTGCCGTCTCTCCTGCGCCGAGCCCTGGCCGCACTCGGCCCCGCACGCAAGGAGCATGCCGGTGGCTGACGTCCTCGACGCGGACGAGCCTCTGGATGAGACCGAGCTCGCGATCGAAGGGGCACTGCGCCCGGCGTCGCTCGCTGAGTTCGTCGGTCAGCAGAAGGTCCGCGGCCAGCTTCAGCTCCTGCTCGATGCCGCGCGCATCCAGCAGCGGCCGGCCGACCACATCCTGCTCTCCGGGCCCCCGGGCCTCGGCAAGACGACGCTCGCGATGATCGTGGCCCACGAGAGCGGCCGGGCGCTGCGCCTGTCCAGCGGGCCCGCGATCCAGCACGCCGGCGACCTGGCTGCACTGCTGTCCAGCCTCACGCCGGGCGAAGTGCTCTTCATCGACGAAGTGCACCGCATGGCGCGCTCGGCGGAGGAGATGCTGTACCTCGCGATGGAGGACTTCCGCATCGACATCATGGTCGGCAAGGGCGCCGGTGCCACCAGCATCCCGCTGGATCTCTCGCCGTTCACGCTCGTCGGCGCGACGACGCGCTCGGGCCTGCTGCCGAACCCGCTCCGCGATCGGTTCGGCTTCACCGCGCACCTCGAGTACTACGAGCCGGAAGAGCTCGAGCGCGTCATCGAGCGCTCCGCCGCAATGCTCGGCGTCGACCTGCCTGCCGCATCGCGCGCCGAGATCGCCCGGCGCTCCCGCGGAACGCCGCGCATCGCGAATCGCCTGCTCCGGCGCGTTCGCGACTTCATCGTCGTCCGCGGGGGAGGGGGCGATACGACCACCGTCGACGCGGCTCTCGATCTGTACGACGTGGACGGAATCGGCCTGGACCGTCTGGACCGCGCTGTCCTCGACGCCCTCGTGCGCAGATTCCGCGGTGGCCCGGTGGGGCTGAGCACCCTGGCGGTCGCGGTCGGCGAAGAGGCGGAGACGATCGAATCCGTCGTCGAGCCCTATCTGGTGCGCATCGGATTCGTCGGCCGGACACCGCGGGGACGCATCGCGATGCCGCCCGCCTTCGCGCACCTGGGCGTATCCCACCTCGATTCGGCGCTCAGATTCGATGATCTATAATCGCTGGAGGCTCTCGCCTCACCATCTCCTGCAAGGCAGTGCCGCCGCGGCGCACGCCTGATTCGAAAGGCTCTCGCCTCCATGGAATTCCTCTCCAATTACGGCCTGATCATCCTGCTGGTCGTCCTGCTCGGCTTCATGTTCTGGAGCTCGCGTCGACGCATGCAGAAGCAGAAGCTCGAGCAGGAGCAGAAGGCTCGCCAGACCGTCCCGGGCGCGGAGGTGCTCCTGCAGGGTGGCCTCTACGGCACGATCGTCGCGTTCGACCCCGAGAACCTCGACCAGCCCGCACTCGTCGAGATCGCGCCCGGCGTCGAGATCAAGGTCCACAGCCAGGCGATCCTCCGCGTCGTCGATCCCGCCGAGGGCACGGTCACCGAGGACGAGTTCATCGAGGCCGAGGTCAATGAGGCCGGCTACATCGACGGCGTGGCCAGCGGAGCGATCAGCTCCATCAGCGACGACCACGCCCGCGCCGCGGAGGCGGGCAAGACCGCTGAGCCCGACGCCGACACGGACTCCAAGCCCAAGGCCTGACCGCTCGCCCTCCCGGGCTCCCAGAAAGCTGACCCCTCGTGGCGACATCCACTCCTGTCCGGCATGCCTGGCGTGCGCTGACCGGCCTCCTGATCATCACCGCGGTGCTCTTCGGAATCAACGCGCTCGGCGTATACGTCTTCAAGGCGAGTTCGTGGACGCCTGAGCTCGCGTTGGATCTCCAGGGCGGCACGCAGATCGTCCTCCAGGCCGAGACGGCCGACGGCGTGACACCGTCGGACGAGCAGATGGACCAGGCCGTCACGATCATCCGGCAACGTGTGGACGCCTCGGGCGTCGGCGAGGCCGACGTCGCACGTCAGGGCGCCGACCAGATCGTCGTCCAGATCCCCGGTCAGGCGGACGAGGAGACCCGGAACCGCATCGAGGCCTCCGCTCAGCTCCAGCTGCGTGCGGTGCTGGTGGCCGGCGCCCCGGCCACGACGTTCGTCGGCGATGACGGCAAGGAGACGCCGTATCCGACGCCGGATCCGTCCCTGCCGAGCACGCCGACCGCGGAGCCGACGAACGGGAGCGACATCTCCTGGGTGACCCCGGCGCTGCAGGCCGAGTACCTCGCGTACGACTGCGCGAACCCGAGCAACGACCCGGCCAGTGCGCCGAAGGATCAGCCGCTCATCACGTGCGAGACGGACGGTTCGGTCAAGTACATCCTCGGACCGGTCGAACTCGACGGCACGTCGATCAGCGACGCGACGTTCGGGCTCGAACAGACCAGCGGCCAGTGGGCGGTCAACCTCAAGTTCGACGACGCCGGGACGAAGACCTTCGGCGAGATCAGCCAGCGCCTGTACGGCGCGAACCCCCCGCTGAACCAGTTCGCCTTCGTCCTCGACGGCACGGTGCTCTCCGCCCCGTCGATGAACGCCGTGATCCTCGGGGGCAACCCGAGCATCACGGGAAGCTTCACGCAGGACACCGCGAAAGTGCTCGCCGACCAGCTGAAGTACGGCGCTCTGCCGCTCAGCTTCACCGTCGAGAGCTCGGCGTCCATCTCCGCCACGCTGGGATCGCAGCAGCTGCAGGTCGGTCTGATCGCCGGCCTCGTGGGCCTCCTCCTGGTCGCGATCTACTCGCTCATCGTCTACCGCGCGCTCGGCTTCGTGATCATCGCCTCGCTCGCGGTCATGGCGGTCCTCACCTACATCACGCTGTGCATCCTGGCGTGGCGCATGGGCTTCCGCCTGTCGCTCGCCGGCGTCGCGGGCCTGATCGTGACGATCGGCTTCACGGCCGACTCGTTCATCGTCTACTTCGAGCGCATCCGCGACGAACTGCGCGACGGCAAGTCGATCACCGGCGCCGTCGAGGACGGCTGGGGCCGCGCGAAGCGCACGATCTACATCTCGAAGTCGATCAACATCCTCGCCGCGGTGGTCCTCTACATCCTCGCGGACGCCACCGTGAAGGGCTTCGCGTTCACGCTGGGGCTCACGACGGCGATCGACGTCCTGATCTTCATCCTGTTCACCCACCCGGTGATGCAGCTGCTGGCCCGCACGAAGTTCTTCGGATCCGGTCACCCTCTTTCGGGCATGGACCCCACCGCCCTCGGTGCGGTCTACCGTGGGCGCGCGCAGTTCCGCGCGCCGGTGGCTGCGGCGCCCAAGACGCAGGCCGAGAAGCGCGCCTCACGCTCGCGCGGCGAAGCCGAGCGCCGCCAGACGATCGCGGAGCGCAAGCAGGCCGAGCTCGCCGCCGCCGGCGAGAGCGGCAGACCGACCAAGAACGACACGGGGGGACAATCCTGATGCGCTCCATGAGCCAGCTCGGAAACGACCTCTACACGGGCAAGACTTCATTCCCGTTCGTCGGTCGTCGTCGTCTGTGGTTCCTGATCGCGGCGATCCTCGTGATCGGCGCGGCCCTGGTGCCGCTGTTCCGCCCCATCCAGTTCTCGATCGAGTTCACCGGCGGCTCCCAGTTCACCGTGAACGGTGTCACGACCACCGACCAGCAGGTGGCGACGGATGCCGTGCAGTCGGTCGTGCCGGACGCCACGACCAAAGTCGTGACGGTGGGCGACGACGGGATCCGGGTCCAGACCGATCAGCTCACCGACGCCCAGACGCGCGACGTGAGCGCCGCGCTCGCGGACGCGTACCAGGTCGATCCGGCCGAGGTGAGCGCATCGTTCATCGGGCCCAGCTGGGGGCAGGACGTCACCCGGCAGTCGCTGTGGGGCCTCGCGATCTTCCTCGCGCTGACCTTCCTGATCCTCGCGCTGTACTTCCGCACCTGGAAGATGTCGGTGTCGGCGATCATCGGCCTGCTGGATGTGCTCATCATCACCGTCGGCGTGTACTCCCTCTTCGGCTTCGAGATCTCGCCCGCCGCGGTGATCGGCTTCCTGACGATCCTCTCGTACGCCCTGTACGACACGACCGTCGTGTTCGACAAGATCAGGGAGAATACGAGCGAGGACGGCGAAGTGTCCGGGCGCACCTTCGGCGAGTCGGTGAACCTGGCCGTCAATCAGACCCTGATCCGCTCGATCAACACGACCGTCGTCGCAGTTCTGCCCACCGGTGCGATCCTGATCGTCGGTGTGGTGTGGCTGGGTGCGCAGACGCTCACCGATCTGTCCCTCTCGATCTTCGTCGGCACGATCGTCGCGGCCTACTCGACGCTCTTCGTCGCAGCACCCCTGTACTCGCTGCTGCGCGAGGGCGAGGAACGCTTCAAGGAGCGGGACGCGCGCATCCTCGCCGCCCGCGAGCTCGCCGGAACGCCCGCCTGATCGACCGGCGGATGGCCGCGCCGCACGGGCATAGGATTGACACCTCGCGGAGGGGAGGGATCGGATGACCGAGACCGTTCCCGCCGCCCAGTCCTCGTCGCTGCGCCGCCTCGTCCCGCGGATCTTCTCGCGTTCCGCGCGCCGCGACGATGTCGAGCAGCTTCTGCGCACCGTCCGAACGCATCACCCCAAGGGCGACCTGTCCATCATCGAACGGGCGTACGCGGTCGCCGATGAGGCCCACACGGGCCAGACGCGTCAGAGCGGCGAGCCGTACATCACCCATCCGCTCGCCGTCGCGCAGATCCTCGCCGACCTCGGACTCGGTCCGAAGGCGATCGCCGCCGCACTTCTGCACGACACGGTGGAAGACACGGAGTACTCGCTCGATGCGCTGAGCGCCGAGTTCGGCGACGAAGTCGCGATGCTCGTGGACGGCGTGACGAAGCTCGACAAGGTCAAGTACGGCGAGAGCGCGCAGGCCGAAACCGTCCGCAAGATGATCGTGGCGATGTCACGCGACATCCGCGTGCTCCTGATCAAGCTCGCCGACCGGCTGCACAACGCCCGCACGTGGGGGTTCGTCCCGCCCGAGAAGGCGCGGAAGAAGGCGACCGAGACCCTCGAGATCTACGCGCCGCTCGCTCATCGACTCGGCATCCAGACGGTGAAGTCCGAGCTCGAGGATCTGTCCTTCGCCGTACTGCACCCGAAGCTGTACGCCGAGATCGAGAGCCTCGTCAAACAGCGCACTCCGCAGCGCGAGCAGTACGTGCACAACGTGATCGACGCGGTCGACAGCGACCTGCGCGATCTGCGGATCCGCGGGCGGGTGATGGGGCGGCCCAAGCAGCTGTACTCGGTGTACCAGAAGATGGTGGTGCGCGGTCGCGAGTTCGACGACATCTACGATCTGATCGGCATCCGCATCCTCGTCGGCAGCGTGCGCGACTGCTACGCGGTCCTCGGGGCGATCCACGCGCGCTGGACGCCACTGCCGGGCCGGTTCAAGGACTACATCGCGACGCCGAAGTTCAACCTGTACCAGTCGCTGCACACGACGGTGATCGGTCCGGGCGGGCGCACGGTCGAGATCCAGATCCGTACGAACGAGATGCATCAGCAGGCCGAGTACGGCGTTGCCGCGCATTGGAAGTACAAGGAGCGGATGACCGGCGGCAAGGCGGATGCGAAATCCGTCGATGCGGACATGGCCTGGCTCGCGCACATTTCGGACTGGCAGGCCGAGACCGCTGACCCCGGGGAGTTCCTGGACTCGCTGCGCTTCGAGATCGGAGCCAAAGAGGTCTACGTCTTCACCCCGAAGGGCCGCGTGATCGGTTTGCCCACCGGCGCCAGCCCGGTCGATTTCGCCTACGCCGTGCACACCGAGGTGGGCCACCGGACGATGGGCGCG